>CAJUNX010000008.1:15056-118452 GCA_910587865.1 uncultured Roseburia sp. | reverse complement strand
GCCCCTGGCAGGGACGCATCCCAAAATAGTCTTCCATACGGTCCCGCAGTCTTTCCGCCGGCATATCATATTCCCCGGCAATACAGGATTCACAGCACGGGTATTTGTACGCCAGGGTTTTCGATAACCGGGCATCCCAGCTGTTTAACTGCCTGCCGCATTTGTTACATTCCTGATCCAGCCATCTTACTTTCTGCAATCGCTCTCCACCTTCCTTTCTTCCTTGTGAATGTTGTTGTATCCTTATATGCCTTCCGGCTTTCAGGCAGCAAAAAAGCAGGAATGACTCTCTGATATTTCTAACGTCCGCAGTTTCCTGTGAACCCGTGTCATTCCTGCTCTGAAAAGAGATAATAAAATTTTCCAAAATAAAAACCAGCGGTATATCACTCACAGGGCGTAGTGATACTGCTGGCACAATCATACAAACTTAACAGCGTGTGCAATGCGGGGTTATGCCGCATACAGATATTTCTGCCTGTATCTCCATAAAAGGATGTGCACAAAAATCAATTACAAGGGAAGTGTAACACAAAATATAGAATCAGTCAACAAACTAAAACTATATATAGTATAAAGGAAAATAAAAAATTTCTGATTTTTGCAGAAATATCTGGTTTTCATCCTATTTTATTATTATATAGGTCATTTAAAAAGATGCCATAGAACGTACATTGACAATTTCATAGCATGGTACTGGGAGTTATACAGGTGCATGGGACAGGTCTGCCATAAAAAGCCTGCCCCTGCTTAATCGCTGCACAGCACGGCCTGGAAATACGCGGCGGGAACTCCGGCGCAGGAAGTGGCCCAGGGTGTCATGTGGAAATAAAAACTGATTTTTTAGAATTAGAACGTGTTGTTTTTATTTTTTGTTGCAGTGGCTGGCTGAAAATCGTAAGTTATATATGTGTAAGAAACCGTAGGCTCTTTCCAGCCACACAGAAAGGAGGACATTGTGGCTGAACATAGAAACGCTATTCCAAATGCCGATTCGGAAAAAAGGAGTTATTCTGTTGCGGAAGCAGCAGAGATTCTTGGTGTAAGCAAACGTTCCATTTACAAACTGTGCTCTGCAAATGCATTCAAAACAGTCCGTATTGGCAAAAAGCTGAGAATCTCCAGAAAATCCTTTGACGAATGGCTTGATGGAGATAATAACATTTAACAGGAAAGGAGCCTGCATATATGGCATCAATTCAAAAAAGAGGAAAAAAACATGCTGTCGTCTATACCTATACAGATCAGGAAGGGCAGAAAAGACAGAAATGGGAAACATTCAACACCAAAGCAGAGGCGAGGAAAAGAAAATCAGCGGTGGAAGCCGATCTTGACAACGGAACTTTTATCCCGCCCAATACAACAACAGTGGAGGATTTCTTAAAGGAGTTTGTGGAGCTTTATGGAGAAAAGAAATGGGGGCTTTCAATCTACGCCAGCAATACGGCACTGATCAATAACTATATCAATCCGCTGATTGGAAACCTTGTTGTCCAGGACATCAACAAAAGGACTGTGGATAAATATATCCAGCAGCTTCAGAAAACAGCCCCTGTAAATACTCCATACCGCCATGCGAAAACGGAGTATGTGACGCCCTGCACCATCGAAAAGATTATCAAGCTCCTCCGGTGCGCTTTCCATCAGGCAGTCCGGTGGGATATCATCGGCAAAAACCCTTTTGAGGATGCCGACCTGCCGAAACGGGAAAAGAAAGTCCGGGCAATCTGGACGGCGGATATCATCCGCCAGGCCCTCGACAACTGCCAGGATGGAAAACTCTACATTGCGATCAATCTGGCTTTTGCCTGCTCCATGCGGATGGGGGAGATTACCGGCCTGACCTGGGACTGCCTCCACATCGCAGATGAAGACATTGCAAACGATAACGCATATGTATGGATTGAAAAGGAACTTACCCGTGTTGACCAGAGGGCGATTGACGCACTTGGGGAAAAGGATATCCTTTTTGTATTCCCCAGGCTGATGGGCGGCAAATCATCCACCAGGCTTGTCCTGAAAAAGCCGAAAACAGAAAGCAGCATCCGTAAGGTATGGCTTCCCAAAACCCTTGCCCTTATCCTGCGCGACTGGAAGGAAAAGCAGGACAGGCTGAAAGAGTTCATGGGGCCGGACTATACAGACTACAACCTGGTACTGGCTCAGGAAACGGGAAGGCCCTGCGAGGACCGCATCATTGGCAACCAGTTTGAACGCCTTAAAAAGTCTGCCGGCCTGCCCAATGTAGTATTTCACTCCCTGCGTCACTCCAGCACGACCTACAAGCTGAAACTGAACAAAGGGGATCTCAAAGCTACCCAGGGAGATACCGGACATGCACAGATTGACATGATCACGGAAATCTATGCGCATATCCTGGACGAAGACCGCAAGATCAACGCACAGAAATTTGAGACGGCTTTTTACTCCAACCCCGATATGCGCCCCGTGGAGCGCAGCCTCCAGGGAGAGGAAAGCGGTTCCGTGCCCAACCCGGACGTTATGATGAAACAGCTGGAATCATCCCCGCAGGCGATGGACGCTTTCACTCAGAAATTCATCGAGCAGTATGGCGACCAGATTATGACGCAGCTTGCAAAAAAAATGCTCGGTGCATGAGACGACACAGGATAACATGGGATGCAACGGGAGTACATAACGGGACATCTTATTGAACAAAAAATGTTCAATAAGCGAGAATTAGCAGAATGATTAGCAGACCTTGTTTTTCCCGCCAGGAGGTTCGATTCCTTTTAAGACTTCCCCCACAGGCGGCAGGTCGAAAATACAGCCATGAAAGGAGGTTATGTTGGAATCCCTGAAGGAACAAAAATGCCGCAACCCTTGAAGTTACGGCATTTCAGCGTCCCCGAGAAGATTTGAACTTCCGACCCCACGCTTAGGAGGCGTGTGCTCTATCCAGCTGAGCTACGAGGACTCGAACGATATGAAGTTTATGAAAAGAGCTTTTTTACCTCCACGGACTTTGATGACCGGGATATTAGGAGGCGGTCGCTCTATCCAACTGAGCTACGGAAACGTGTATCAAATTGTGTGTGACCTGCTACCTTATGTCCTCCAAAAAGTTTCCGCTACAAGTTCTCTTAGGGGACAGTCACTCTCTCCTGTCAAACTACATAAACTGACACAACAACTATCGCACCTTTGACACGCTATTTAGTTTATCACATTTTCCTCAGGAATACCATACCCAATTTAAGTAATTTTGACATTATTATCCTGCAACGGCAGGTAAATCCTTTCTCACAGATTTCAAACCGTCTGTGATTCCTTAAACAGATTGTTTCTCACGATATTATGCGGCCGATTTCCACTTTAGTAATGCTTTGTGACCTGAGGCCATTTCCGAAATATCTGAAAAATTTCGCTCGTGCTTCCGACGAATGGCATTTGGTCGGATGCAGACAGATCTTCCGTTTCAATGAACTCACGGCATCACGGCAATTTTGCGTCGTATCGCCATAAGTGATGTTCCTGATAAATGGCCATATTTGCATATTCCAGATATAGGAAACTGTTTAGATAACCATCTTATGATACATTCTTTTCTTTCTTATCAATATTTTCAGGAAGTTCCGCCATAAAAAACATATCCGTGGTCGACCCGGATAAGCGCGCTATCACCACAGGGACATGGGTGGCAGGCTAATGCCGTTTTCGTATAGGGAAGTGTTTTGTGGGTGACGTTCAGTTTTTTGCAGGCATCTGGCGGGACAGATACGGTTTGCGCTCTTCCCTAAGATACTACAGGTTCCCTGCAAGGTTCTGTTTAAACCAGACATCCCTGATTGGCGCCAGTAGTGTTTGCTGATGCCGGCCCCTGGGCGCAGATGTTGATGGGAACGAGGCTGAACTTCCAAAAGCCGCCCAGAGGGCAGCGCCCTGTAACGGTGATGGAAAAAGGCGTGACGCTTTGGATACGGCTTGCGTTGCCGGGGCCGGATCCTGGCAGGAGAGCCCCTCGACATCGTCAGGACCATTTTGGCATTGCTGCCTTCCGCCGTCTGTATGAATACAGCGGTGAGTCACTGGCGAAGCCTTGGAAGTTTGCAGACAGTCAGAGGGAAGAGTCCCGCAAGATGTCCCGGCAGCGCATCAGCCTGATTGCAACAGCATTTCTTTTCGATTGGATATTTTGAAGACGGGGATATTTAGGGTTCAGAACGAACCCGGTTCATCTGAAAATCTTTTCACGGAGCTTAAGCGTCTCCTGACAGATCGGCTCCGGCGTTCGGGCAAAAGATTCTTGGAATGGAGCATACGGGACTCGAACCCGTGGCCTCCACACTGCCAGTGTGGCGCGCTCCCAGCTGCGCTAATGCCCCATAAGGGCAGTATACCATAATTTTTTCAAAATGCAAATCAAATCTCTGTTCTTTGTGCATTTTTTACGAAAATCACTATTGCAATTTAGTTAATTAATATAGTTTACAAACTAAGATTAATGGAGTATACTTGGGTCATACAAAAACGGAAAGGAGATGAGAGCATGTATGATATCGTAGGTATGGATTATCCGTGTGTTGATCTGAATGTCAATGTGGACACGATGCCGAAGCCAAACGGGGCGATGCGTATCAACAACTTAAGCTGGCAGGGCGGCGGCAAAGTGGCGTCCGGTATTGTAACGGCAGCGAGACTCGGAGCCTCCTGCGCGATCTTCGGCGTGGTGGGCGATGACAGGTACGGTGCGTTCTGCAAAAAGGACTTCGAGGATCACGGGATCGACACCAGTCATCTGATCATGCGTGAAAATACGAGAACAGCGCTGGATATTGTGCTGAGCGATAAAGAGACCATGGGCAGAAGTATGGTGTTCTATCCCGGAACGATCAGACGTCTCACCGGGGATGAGATTCCGGTGGATGACTTAAAAAACACGAAGTACTTTTTTATGGCCGGAGTGAACCCGGTGGCAAAAAAATCGGCGGAGATCGCAAAAGAGCACGGCGCGAAGATTTTTATCGACGCGGATTCTTATTCGGAAGAGCTTGCGGCATACATACCGTCGATCGACATTTTTGTCGCGTCGGAGTTTGTGTATAACGGGATGTTTGACAATGACAGATATGAAGATAATTGCAGGTCAGTGATGAAGCAGGGACCAGAGATCGTCGTCTTTACATTTGGAGAAAGAGGCGCGGTAGGGATGAGCAGAGACGGCTTTTTCACAGTGCCGGCCTATCAGGTGGACGTGGTGGACACCGTGGGTGCGGGAGACGATTTTCATGGTGCGTTTCTGGCCGGGCTGCTGCAGCCGGACTGGGGTTTGACATATATCACGCAGTTCGCGAGCGCGGTTTCTGCGATAAAGTGCACGAGAATCGGGGGCCGGGCAGGGATTCCGGATATGAAAACCACGCTGAAATTTATGGAGACCGGAGAGATCGATTATACCGAAATTGACAGACGAGTCGCACATTATGAGAGAGGGATAGAGTATGTGTAAAAAGAAAATTGTCATCGGAGTTTTGCCGACGAAGCGGAGCACTTTATGAAAACCACGCTGAAATTTATGGAGACCGGGGAGATCGATGATACCGGAATTGACAGACGAGTCGCACATTATGAGAGGGGGATTGAGCATGTATAAAAAGAAAATTGTCATCGGAGTTGCGCCGACGAAGCGGAGCTTTTTAAGCATGGAGGAAGCAAAACGCCAGAAGGACCGGTTTATGAAAGTGATCCGGGGGATTGACCGGGAGGCGGTGACGCTGGTGGATCTGGACGATGTCTGTGAGAACGGGATCGCCTTCCGGCTTTCGGATGTTCCCGCTGCAGTAAAAAAATTTAAGGAAGCGGGAGTCGAGGCGCTGTTCATTCCGTTCTGCGATTTCGGTGAGGAGCAGGTGGCGGCGCAGATCGCAGCGGCGTTTCATCTCCCGACGCTGGTGTGGGGGGCCAGAGATGAGCGGCCGAACACCTTTGAATCCAGGGGAAGAGATACCCAGTGCGGCATGTTTGCCGCGACAAAAGTCATGCGGCGCTATGGCGTGACCTACAGCTATATCTATAACGTGGAGACAGAAAGTGAGGAATTCCGCAGCGGCTTTGACCGTTTTGTCCGCGTGGCGGCGGTGCTGCGTGACTTAAGGACATTACGGATTGCAAAAATCGGTGAACGTCCGGCGCCGTTTATGAGTGTCATGACAAATGAAGCCGATCTGATCAAAAAAATAGGGGCTGTCACGATTCCGGTATCGGTGGCTGAAATCGGCAGGCAGGTCACAAAAATACTCGCAGAAAATCCGTCGGAGTTTGAAGTGTACTGCGCGGACTTAAAAGCCAGATTTGACGGAAAACCGGCGGATGAGGAAGAGATCAGGAAGATTGCCGCGACAAAAATTGCCATTGAGCAGCTCATGGAAACGGCAGACTGTTCCGTCGGCGCGTTTGAGTGCTGGAGCGCATTTCCGGCTATGATCGGGGTCTGCCCGTGTGCGGTGCTCGGTGAAATGGCAGATGCGGGTCTGCCGCTGGCATGCGAGACAGATGTAAACGGAGCGATTTCCCTGGCAATCCTTCGGGCCTGCAATCTGTACGGATCGGCCGGGTTTCTTGCGGATCTCACAATCCGCCACCCTGAGAACGACAACGCGGAATTATTATGGCATTGCGGGCCATTCCCGTATTCGCTAAAGGCAGCAGCCAGCCCGGCGTCGATCGTTCGTGCGCAGGAGTCCTTTGAATTAAAGCAGGGAGATCTGACCGTATGCCGATTTGACGATATCGACGGGACCTACAGTCTGTTTGCGGGTGAGGCACACACGACGACAGGCCCGGAGACGACCGGCACGTATGTGTGGATGGAGACGGATGACTGGAAAAACTGGGAAGAAAAGCTGATGTTCGGTCCGTATATCCACCATCTTGGAGTGGCCTACGGCCATTATCTTCCGGTGCTGCGCGAGGTGGCGCGCTATTTAAATATCACGTTTGACAATGCGCATGAACCGGGAATCCGCAGCCTGTAGGACGGATGAGTAAAACGGTCCGAAGAAGATTGGACACCGGCATGGGACTGCGGGTCAGAACAGAAAGGAGAAGAGTTATGATAACAATAAAGGCAAAACCTCTGACAAGAGATGCTTTTGATAAGTACGGAACCTACATCAATTTGCTGGATAATGAGGCGCTTGCGTCAAGATCCATCTCACCGGCAAACTTTTTCGCGGATGTGGTGCCGCTGGATTTCGGACGGACGACGCTGCCGACAATCTCTGTCTGCCATGTAAAGCAGCAAGAAAAGAAGGTGATCCGGTTTCTCGAGGCGCACCAGTTTACCTGTGAGGGACTGCTGCCGCTGGATGCGGATATCATCATTTTCGTGGGGACACCGATGGGAAAGAAATTTGATGTGAAGAACCTGGAGGCATTTTACGTACCGAAGGGAACCTTTGTAAAATTAAACCCGCTGATCGTACACGGGACACAGTTTGTGGTGGATCAGGCGGAGGCACATGTCGTGTGCATGCTGCCGGGCCGAACCTTTAAAAACGACATGATTGCACAGCCGCTGGAAGAAGAGGAAGCAGCGGCGATTGTGTGGTAAAAGTGATTGTTCGTTCAGCCTGCGCCATTCGCAAGGGTGCCAATGGCTCTTTCCTGTCGCTTTGCGGCTAACCTTGCTCATATACGGGCGCTCTGGTCATGTATCGCAGAATGTGCTCATTCATGCGGTCATGATTCGCCCATTATGCGGTGCATGGCTGAACTATTAAAAAAACAGCGCAGAAAGCGCGGAAAGAAGGAAAACATGAGATACAGACATTTTAAAAACGCAGACGTGGATGTTTCGACACTGGCCGTCGGCACCTGGGCAATCGGGGGCGGCAACTACGGGGCAGTCGACCGCACCGAGTCGATTCAGGCGATCCGCAAAATGATCGATTGCGGTGTCAACCTTGTTGATACCGCACCGGTATACGGCAACGGAGCGTCGGAGATGATTGTCGGCGAGGCGCTAAAAGGAATTCCGCGGGATAAGGTTCTGATTTCCACAAAATGCGGGCTTGTGACAAGCGTGTACGGCAGAGGCGGCAGAAACGCGAGCTATAAGAATATCATGCGCGAGGTACAGAGCTCCCTGCAGAACCTTCAGACCGATTACATCGATTTTTATTTCGTACACTGGCCGGATCTGGACACGCCGATCGACGAGACGATGGCAGCGCTTGAGACTCTGCGCAAAATGGGAAAAATCCGCTTTATCGGCGTGTCGAATTTCTCCAAAGAGCAGATCCTGGAAGCGGAGAAATTCGGAAAGATTGACGTGCAGCAGCCGCCATACTCAATGGTGAACCGTTCGTTTACGGATCTGATTCAGTGGGGCTATGAGAAAGGAATCGATTCCATGACATACGGCTCCTTAGGCTCCGGTATCTTAGCCGGCGCGATTCGTACACTTCCGGACTTTGATGCCGGCGATATCCGCATGACCTTCTATGACTTTTTCAAAGAGCCGAAGTTTTCGAAGGTGATGGAGCTCTTAAAGGTGATGGACGTGATCTCTGAAAACCGCGGGAAACCGTTAGCCCAGATCGCGATCAACTGGAGTACACAAAAGGATTATATCGGAACTGCGCTTGTAGGCGTGAGAAACGAGCAGGAAGCGGTGGAGAACTGCGCGGGACTTGACTGGGAATTAATGCCGGAGGAGATTGCAACGCTGGATCAGAAGCTGGAGGAATTAAACATATAAGGCTTTGGCATATGCTCCGTCATCTTTCACAAATGGCGCGGGTTCAGCAAAAACGTTTACAAGGAAAGAGGGATAGCGATGGCACTGGTAAAAGTAAATGAATTGTTAAAACATGCGACAGAGCATCACTACGGAGTGGCGGCTGTCAATGTGATCAATGTGGAGACGGTAAAATATATCATCGAGGCGGCGGAATCGGAGCGGGTTCCCGTGATCGTACAGTTTTATCCGGGATTTGACAGCTATATCGATATGGAGTACATCGCACATGCGGCAGTTGACATGGCGAAGCGCGCGTCGGTTCCGGTGGCCGTGCATCTGGATCATTCCGCCGGATATGAGATCGCGATGAAGGGGCTAAAATCCGGGTTCCCGTCCGTGATGGTGGACGGCTCGTCCCTGCCGTTTGAGGAGAATATCGGGCTGACCGCGTCGATCGTGCGCGCAGCAGGGGTATTCGGCGTAGATGTGGAGGCCGAGCTCGGACATGTCGGAAGCGGTGCAAATGAGGATGACATCGTCAATGCGGACCACTATACCAATGTGGACCAGGCGGTGGAGTTCGTGAAACAGACCGGGTGCGGTTCCCTGGCGATTGCGGTCGGAAACGCCCACGGCCCGTATATCAGGACGCCGAATCTGGACTTTGAAAGGATCCGTGCGATCCGCGCGGCGGTATCCGTGCCTCTGGTACTGCACGGCTGTTCGGACATTCCGGAGGATCAGATCTGTGAGGCGGTCAATCTCGGAATGAGCAAATTTAATGTGGCGACAGAATATTTCCGCGCAATGTATCAGGCGGCGGAAAAAGTAATCGCGGAGGGAAACTGCAAAGGAAACGGGGTCGGACTTCTCTTTGGTCTGCGTGAGCCGATGATAGATTTTGTCATTCAGAAGATCCGCCTGTTAAATCCCAACAGATTTTCACTGTAAAGTTTTATTTTTTGACAATTGAATATGGAGATTGCAGTCCGGGTGTGCTATATTAAATACATAATCTTTCAGAACAGGCGGAACATCCGTGGATACGATCAATAAAAAAACAGACAGCAGAAAGCCGAAAAACATCAAACATCACAATGTAAGATATGTGCTCTCCATTTTAAAGAAGCACGGGGTCAGTACGGCCAGTGAGATATCAAAAGAGAGCAATCTGAGTGTGACCACCATCGTAAAGATCCTCGACATCTTAAAGCGTGAGGGCCTTGCCAAAAGCTGCGGGAAAGGACCGTCCACAAGGGAGGGCGGAAAGCGGCCGGAGCTTCTGGCGTTCAATGAGACCTACAAATATGTGACGGGTGTGTTTTTCCTGCGGACAAAGGCGAGGTACGTGCTGACCGATCTGAGCGGAAACACCCTTCTGCTCAGGGAGGCCGGCTACCGGGACGGGACAGATATGGATGCCTGCATCGAAGATGCCTGCCGGCAGGTCTCAGAGATCCTGGCGGAGCAAAAGCTCAATGCGGCGAAAGATCTGTGCGGCATCAGCATCCTGATTGACGGTGTGGTCAATGCCAGGCTGGGAACCGTGGTATATCCGATTCACAACCGTGCATGGAAGCCGGGAAGGCAGATCATGGATCGGTTCAAGACATATTTTCCGGAAACGGAGCACATTATGATCGAGAACTCGGGACGACTGTGGAGCCAGCGCTTTCTGGAGAGCCATCCGGAACTGGCCATGGAACGGATTCTCACGATTTATACCGGGGTAAAAAATACGTCCGGCGTCCTTTTGGACAACGGTGAGATTGTACACGGTGCGAACTGTCTGATCGGTGAATTCGGTCATATGATGGTACCGAATGTCAAAAGAGCCGTCATGTGCGAGTGCGGAAGGACAAACTGTTTTGAGAAGCTGATCGCGATCGACCGGCTGCCGGAATATACGCTCGAGGAGATCGATAAGAGTGCGGAGCCAGAGCTTTACGAGAGGCTCACGGAGCACACGATTTCCCCGGCTGAGCTGATGGGCTGGGCGGACGAGGGCAGCAGGGCGGTTCAGCGTGTGATGGATCAGATCACGGAGTATTATCTGGCAGTGATCAGTAATCTGATGATCACATGCGACCCGAAATACTATGTGATCGGCGGCGCGTATGCGTCGGGCAGCAGATATTTCCGCGACGGGCTGGTAAAACGGTTTGACGAGACGACCTTCTGGGGGATTCCTTTCGGCGCCAATATACTGTTTGATACCAGCGCTATGGAGGATGGCAACAGGGCATATATGACCGCGCCGGTCATTCGTCAGTACCTGCAGACGCTGCGTTTGGACGATTAAATATATCATTTGATAATATTGTATCAGACTGCATTTTCAACAGGAATGCAGTCTTTTTTTGTTTTTTTGTCTAAATATGGTTAATATGCACAAAAAATATAAGTAAATTTAGTTATTAAACGATATTGACAAACAAAGGTCAGGGAGTATAATACGAGATAGGAAAGAGGAGGATAACAATGAAAACAGATATGACTGTGGGGAGTCCGATTCGTCATATCGTTGTCTTTATGATACCGCTGCTGGTCGGAAACACGTTCCAGCAGCTCTATAATATGGTCGATACCGTGATCGTCGGCCGCTATCTGGGTGTGGACTCGCTGGCGGCGGTGGGAAGCGCCGGAAGTCTCATCTTTCTGATCAACGGATTTGCGATCGGGCTTACGGCCGGATTTTCCATCATCATATCGCAGCACTACGGTGCGGCTGCCTATGAAAGCGTAAAACGCGATTTTGCGGCGGCCATCGTGATGGGGATGATCGGAGTGGCGGTGCTCACCGTCATAAGCGTATGTTTCAGCCGTCAGATGCTTGTGCTGATGCAGACGCCGGCGGGCATTCTTTCCGAGGCCGATCAGTATCTGAAGTTGATATACGGCGGCATGGCTGCGACGATGCTGTTTAACCTTCTGTCAAATGCGCTCCGGGCGATCGGGGACAGCCGGATGCCGCTGATCTTTCTGGTGGTCTCCTGTGTGGCAAATATCATCCTGGATATCCTGTTTATTTCGGCATTCGGAATGGGGGTGACAGGAGCCGCGCTGGCTACCGTACTGGCACAGCTGCTGTCTGTGGTGTGCTGCGTGTTTTATATTGCGAAACATGTGGAGGTGCTGCACCCGGTTCAGGAGAGTTTTCATTTTGATTGGGGGGATGTGCGAAAACAGATTAAAATGGGCGGCTCCATGGGATTTCAGAGCAGCATTATCTCGATCGGAAGTATCCTGGTGCAGACCTCGTTAAACCGGCTGGGAGCGATCTATGTGGCCTCCTATACGGCAGCGTCGAAGATTGAATCCATCGTGCACATGCCGCTCATCTCATTCGGGCTGACGATGGCTACATACGTAGGACAGAACTACGGAGCGAACGACTTGGACAGGATCCGCAAAGGGGTCCGGCAGTGCCTGATTCTGTCGGTGGTTTTCAGTCTGGTCACGGGGGTGGCGCTGATCCTGTTTGGTTATCATCTGGCCGGTATTTTTGTACCGGGAGAGACAAAGATGATGGAAAACGCACAGATTTTCTTAAATATCAGCGGCGGACTGTTGTTTGTACTGGCGATTTTATATGTGATCCGCTATTCGCTGCAGGGGCTCGGGCAGAGTATGATCCCCACTGTCGCCGGAATAATGGAGCTGATCATGCGGGCGACGGCAGCGCTTGCGATGTCGAAGGTGTGGGGGTTTACGGGGATCTGCTGGGCGAACCCGCTGGCTTGGATCGGAGCCTGTATCCCGCTGTGCATCGCATATGTGGTCACGATAAAAAAAATGATCTATTTGCAGCAGGGGCTGCGTGAAAATAGATGTATGTTTTACAAAAACGAGAGAGGAGGAGAAGCAACATGAATCAGACTGTGAAGGTGGATGTGGGTGGAAAGCGGGGCTATAAAGTCCGGACAAAGATCAAAAATAAAGATTTTGTGAGTATTATGCAGGAATATACCGTGGATAACGACGGTGTCACGTTCCGGGCAGAGACGTATCTGGACAATGAAGCAACCGTAAGGATTTCCTTTGCATCCCAGACAGTGTACCGCGTGGAACTGTATCCGTTCCACCGCACGGAGGTGAGGAAAAACCCGGTATTTGAATTTCCGGTGTACCGTGAGTTCCAGGTGAGTGAGGATGATCTGTTTGTCTATATCCATACAAGCAGGCTTAAGCTTGCCATCCGCAAGTGTCCCTGGGAGGTGGCGGTGTCTCTGGACGGATCGCCGCTGATGAAGGAGCATATTCAGGATTTCAATGTGGATCAGAAGTACAAGGCGATGCCGCTGGGATTTGAGTATGACCTGGACACGAAGGAGATTTTAAATACCTATGACACCTGCTATATGCATGTGGATGAAGGATTCTACGGCTTCGGCGAAAAGTTTACCGAGTTTAACAAGCGGGGACAGAAAGTAGAGGTATGGCAGAAGGATGCGCTTTCCACGAATTCCGACTGGTCGTACAAGGGAATGCCGTATTTTATGAGTTCCTACGGATACTCTGTGCTGCTGAATACCTTTACCAGAACGCTGTTCGATATGGGCGCTGCCTCAGAGGTATCCTATACGATGGAGTCGCAGGATCCGTATCTTGATTATTACGTGTTCTGCAACCGGGACTACAAAGGGCTGATCCGGGATTACACGGCTTTAAGCGGCCGCTCGGATATGGTGCCGAAATGGTCGTTCGGGTTCTGGATGTCGAAGATGAGCTACCGCACCAGGGAAGAGGTGGAGGCCGTTGTAAAGCGCGCGGCGGAGTTCGGAATGTCGATGGATGTGATTCATATCGACGGATGGCAGGGAGAAGAGTTTCTCGAGTTTGACGAGAAGCGTTTCCCGAACCCAAAAGAGATGATCCAGAAGCTTAATGAGAACGGCGTGCAGCTTTCCTGCTGGATGTTCCCGTATGTGCCCAAGTATTACCGCTGGGGCGCGGGTGATCCGAACCCGGCATTTGAGAAGTTCGGAAAACTGGGCTGGCTGGTAAAGAATACGAAGGGCGGCACCTGTGAATTCGTGCCCGCGGAGGGAGAAGGAGACGGAGGCGGCGCAACGATGGCTGCCATCGACCTGACAAACCCGGAAGCGGTGGAGTATGTAAAGGATAAGATCCGGAAACTGATGGAGATGGGCGTCGGCGTCATGAAGACGGATTTCTCGGAGGAGGTTCCGGAGACGGCGGTATTCTACGACGGGACGACCGGAAAAGAGACCCACAATAAGTACCCGCTGCTCTATGCGAAGACCATCTATGAGGCATCGAGAGAGGTAAAAGAGAAACAGGGATTAAAAGCGCTTCTCTGGGGGCGCAGCGGTTTTGCGGGGAGCCAGAATTATCCTGCGAACTGGGCGGGTGATTCGAGCACACACAAGAATAATCTCGCTGCGATCCTGCGCGGCGGCTTAAGTATGGGAATCAGCGGCGTATCGTTCTGGGGATTTGATATCGGAGGATTCTACAATTGTGATTATGAGGGCAACCGCACGAAGCCGAGCGACGAGGAGTACGTCAGAAGCGTGCAGATGGGGCTGTTAGCGCCGTTAAGCCGAAGCCACGGACAGGCGACGCCGCGTGAGCCGTGGGAGTATTCCAAAGAGGCGCAGGAGGCGTTTTTAAAGATCAACAGGTTCCGCTACCGCCTGTTCCCATACCTGTACAGCCTGGCAATGGAGACGCACAACGAGGGTATCCCGATGATGCGTGCGATGATGCTGGAGTTCCAGGAGGACTTAAACACGCGCGAACTCTTTACCCAGTATATGCTGGGGAACGCGCTTCTGGTAGCGCCGGTCTTTGACCAGCAGACGCAGCATGTGTATCTTCCGGCCGGAAGCTGGGTGGACTGGAATACGGGAAACCGTGTGTGCGGCGGAACGTGGATTGCCGAGAACTGCGCGTTAGATACGCTTCCACTGTATTTTAAGGAAGATACGGTGCTTCCGCTGCTGAATCAGGCGGGACTGCACTCTCCGGCAAACTTCTTTGAGGATATCACCATGTATCTGAATCTGGTACACGGGATCAGACAAAAGCTGTATGACGACGGCAGAACCTACACCTTTGAGGCCGTCACAGAAGACGGCGTCGTGAAGATTAAGACCGATCTTGACTGCACCGGTTACATGATCTACACGCCGGAGGAAATTACAAAAGCGGTAGTGAACGGGAAAGAATGTCCCGTGAAAAAAGAAAAAGGAGGATTTATGGTATGAAGAAAAAAGTAATGTCCATGCTTTTGGTGCTCACGATGGCAGCAGGCCTCTTCGCAGGCTGCGGCTCCGATCCGGCAGATACCCCGGATGCAGGCAATGGCGAGAGCGGCGGAAGCACACAGAGCGCTGACGCGGGTACGCCTGCCCCGGCGCCCGCTGAATCCACGGATGACGGCGACGTCTACACGGTGGATATGTACCTTCTGACCCCGGCAGAGGTTCCGCAGGGTCTGGACCGCGTTCTGGAAGAGGTCAATAAGATTACTCTCGCCGAACTGAATATGAAGCTAAACGTAGTCTTTTTATCTTTTGCAACCGGTTCACAGCAGATCCCGCTGATGTTAAGCAGTGGTGAGAAGTTTGACATCAATTTCGGCGGCTCGGCCAATGCGCCGAACTATGTGAATTCCGGTTATCTGACCAATCTGGCAGATCTGCTTCCGGCAGTGGAGGACACGCTGAATGCGTCCTATGGAACGGACGAGGTGGAATATGCATCGGTAAACGGTTATATTTACGGCGTTCCGATGCACAAGGATCAGGTATTCCAGCCGACCGTGTTCTTTGCGACGGATATTCTGGAGAAGCATGGCCTTATGGATGAGGCGCTTGCCATCACTTCCATAGAAGAACTGGATGTATTTTTTGAGAAGGTTTCCGCGTTAGAGCCTGATATGTGGATGACGGCTCCGGAAATCGGTGTGAACGGCGGACGTATGAAGACGATTCTCTATGACGGCCTTGGAGATATGTGGGGCGTGCTGATGGATCTGGAAAACGGAACCACCATTGAAAACCTCTTTGAGACAGAGGAGTTTTATGAGTACTGCAGATATATGCACAAATGGTATCAGAACGGATGGGTGAGCCAGTCTGCGGCAACCGATACCGAGTCCTATTATACATATATTAAGACTGGTCAGGCATTCTCCTTCTTCTCGGATTTCAGCCATCCGCTTTCCGAGTCGGATCAGGAAGCGAACTGCGGCGGAAAAGATCTGACGATGATCACGATCGGACCGAAGTATCAGACAACGGAGACGGCGTTCCAGTTTACGTACAGTATCCCGAGTTCGTCGGAAGATCCGGAAAAAGTAATGCAGATGATCAACTTTATGGCAAATTCACCGGAAATCAACAACCTCCTCAACTGGGGTATTGAGGGTGAGGACTACATCGTGACCGAGGACGGTCATGCGGCGTTCCCGGAGGGGAAGGACGCGGACAGCGTCGCTTATCACCTGGACGGCGGCTGGACACTGCCGAACCAGTATCTCTGCTATCCGTGGGAGGGCAAGGATATTGACGTCTACGACCAGATGAAGGCATATAACACGGAGAATGTCACCCAGTCTGTCGCGCTTGGCCTTCAGTGGGATTCTGCCAATGTATCGAATGAGCTTGCGGCAGTGACAAATGTAAGAAATAAATATTACAAAGAGATCACGAGCGGCACCGTGGACCCGGATGAGTATATTCCGCTGTTCAACGAGGAGCTGTATGCAGCAGGGCTTGACAAGATTATGGCGGAGAAGCAGAGACAGCTTGACGAGTTTCTTGCCGGAAAATAATCCACAGACAGCAGAACCATGAGCTGTTCTGACGCAGCAGGGCGCATTTTCTCATAAATGCGCCCTGTAATTAAAAAGGGGGTTTACATGAAAAACAGGAAAAAACTGATTCACAATGTGAAGCGGTTTCTGCCGCTTTATATCATGACCTTGCCGGCGCTGCTTTATCTTCTGATTAATAATTACATGCCGATGCCCGGACTGGTGCTGGCGTTTAAAAGCTTTAACGCGCAAAAGGGGATTTACGGGAGTCCGTGGGCCGGATTTAAAAATTTCGCGTTTCTGATTCAGTCGCGGGAATTTCCGATTATTCTGAGAAACACGATCCTGTATAATGTTTCATTTATTCTGCTGGACCTGTTTTTCGGCGTGCTTCTGGCCATCCTGATTACGGAGATCCGCAGACTGAGAGCACGGAAGCTTGCGCAGAGTCTTGTCCTGTTTCCGTTCGTGGTGTCGATCATCATCGTTTCCTACATGGTTCGTTCCTTTATCGATCACGAATCGGGTCTGCTCAACCATCTTCTGATGAATCTCGGATCCGGCAGCATCCAGTTTTACAGCAAATCGCAGTACTGGCCGTTTATTCTGATATTTGTGCATCTGTGGAAGTCGATCGGCTACGGATGTATTATTTATATTTCCACGATCCTCGGCATTGACCGTTCTCTGCTGGAATCCGCTGCACTTGACGGCGCGTCCTGGTTTCAGAGGCTGCGGTATATTACGATCCCGTTTTTAAAGCCGACGATGATCACCTTATCCCTGCTCTCGGTTGGGCGTATCTGCAACAGTGATTTCGGACTGTTTTACCAGGTGCCGCAGAATTCGGGGCTTGTGATGGATGTGACGAATACCATAGATACGTTTGTCTACCGGGCGCTGCTGACGCAGAATAATGTGGCGATGTCCGCGGCAGCCGGATTTTTCCAGTCCGTGGTCGGGTTTACATTTATTCTGGTTTTTAACGGCATCACGCGTAAGATCAGCAGCGAAAATTCATTATTTTAAGGGGAGAGGGAAATATGGTACGATCAAAAGAAGATAAAATAGTAGAAAGAATCGCCTATATTGTGATGATTCTTGTGGGAATCATCATTGTCGTTCCCTTTATTGTGTTGTTTGTTTCCTCCATTACCGATGAGGCGGTGCTGCTTAAGGAGGGATATTCCCTGATCCCGAAAAAACTGAGTATGCAGGCGTACTCGTATATCTGGAAATCAAAGGATACGATACTGAGGGCATATATTATAACAATCGTCATTACATTCGTAGGGACAACGATCAATGTGCTGATCACGACGATGATCGCATATCCGCTTTCCTTAAGCTATCTTCCCGGGCGGAAAATCCTGTCGTTTGTCGTTCTCTTTACCATGCTTTTCAGCGGCGGACTGGTGCCGACCTATATGAACTATACCACGGTCCTCGGCATCAAGAACACGTATCTTGCGCTTCTGCTGCCGAATCTGATGTTCGGCGCGGTGAACTGTATTATCGTAAGGACATATTTCCAGGGGAATATTCCGGTGGAGCTCTACGAATCGGCGCGGATCGACGGCGCGTCCGAGTTCCGGATTTTCAGCTCCATTGTGCTGCCGCTCGGCAAACCGATCCTGGTGACGATCGCGATTTTTGCGGGACTCGGCTACTGGAATGACTGGATGAACGGCCTTTATTATGTGACGGATCAGCGGATGTATTCGATCCAGCAGCTCTTAAATGTCATGATTCAGAACATTCAGTTCCTGACGCAGTACGGACAGAGCGGCGGTGAAAATCTCCCGTCGATCAGTCTTCGGATGGCGATCGCGTTTGTCGCGATGCTGCCGATCATTGTACTTTACCCGTTTCTGCAGAAGTACTTTGAGGCGGGAATCACGCTCGGGGCCGTGAAAGGGTAAGGATGGTGTAGGCATGTAAGCTTCAGGGATTTACCGAATCATATCCATACTGTCCGGTGGCTGTAGAAGGTCACCGGACAAATACATTTCATTAACACATCCAATGTTGAAAAATCACCCCAAATATCGAAAATTTAATATATTCCCTGCCAAAGGAATCATAGTATAATATTGCTGTAAGCAACCGGGCAGACATGCCGGAAACAGGGCAGGGTGAACAAAATATGCTGACAATACTGATTGTGGACGACGAAAAATTAGAGCGCAGGGGGATCCGTTTCCTCTTAGAGCAGCGGGAAGAAGAATTCGAGATTCTCGAGGCTCCGAACGGAAAGGCTGCCTGCGATATACTGATGAAGCGATCCGTGGATATTTTATTTACGGATATCAAGATGCCGTATATGGACGGGATCGAGCTGGTGAAACGGGCCAGGGAGCTGTGTCCGCGGATTGAGATGGTGATTTTCAGCGGCTACGGGGAATTTGAGTATGCCAGGCAGGCGATGCAGGCCGGTGTGGAAAGCTATGTGCTAAAGCCGGTCGATCCGAAAGAATTCCATGCGACGATTTCGAAGCTTGCAGAGCACATCGGGAAACGGGAAGAACAGGAGCAGCGAAACCGCGAGAATCAGGATTTCCGCAACGAATATTTCCTCAAACGGTATCTGTACCAGGGAAATCAGGAATATTTACAGCGGATTTCCGACAAGGTCAGTGTGGAAGACTGGAACCGGATCCGGGGGCTGATTCTGATCGAGAGCGAGGACAATTTTTTTGAGGAATCGGAGGAAGCGTTTATAAGAAAGCTGTCCGGCGAGGTGCATCAGAGGATGATGTTTTTAAACCAGGGGCAGCGTCAGGAGCTGTGCGTGCTGTGCGACAGCTGCGACCTGGCCGTGCTTGCGCAGCATATCTGCGAGTGGATCAACCGTGTGTTCGGCGAAAAATTCTATGTGGCGGCCGGCTCTCCGATTGCGGGCTGCGGGGAACTGCCGGGAGCCTTCCAGAAGCTGGAGCTGCTGATGGAGAATAAATTTTATCAGAAAGACAGACGTCTGTTCCTGCCGGGAAAGACGCCGGAGGAGGTGTCCGCGGATCAGTTTTTGGACGATATATTACGAAGGATGACGGAAAATATCCGGCAGGACGATATGGTGCATTTGTGGGAGCATTTTCAGATCCTGCGGGCAAACCTCGGAAATCTTAGCCAGTATTCCCTGATCTACACGAAATTCATGTTTTCGAATCTGATCCGGGAGTTCTACGTGCACCTGGATATCGGCGGAAAACGGCTGCAGGCTGCGATTCAGCAGGTCTATGAGTTCCGGTCCGTACAGGAAGTAGCGGAGATGATCGAATCGCTGATTGCCGATATGGAAAGACATATGGAAGACCAGGGAAGCGCGTCGAGGGACGAGGTGGCCAGGGCGAAAAGCTACATATACGCGCATTACGGGGAGGACATCAGTGTGGAGATGCTGGCGGATCTGGTATATCTCTCCCCCGGATATTTCAGCTACATTTTTAAGAAAAAGACAGGGGAAAACGTAAGCCATTTTATCCGGGCCTGCCGTATGGAAAAGGCGAAGGAGCTGCTGACCCAGACAAACAAGAAAATCGTTCAGATCTGTGAGGAAACGGGATTTTCGAATGTCTCATATTTCTGCAGGAGCTTCCGGGAATACTGCGGATGCAGCCCGGAAAAGTACCGGAAAGGGGAGGCATTTGGTGAACAGGGTGAAGGAAAAATTTTATAATCTGACAATCCGCAAGAAACTGATCCTGCTGCTGTGTGTGGCAGGATTTGTTCCCGTGCTCCTGCTGGGCGCTTCGATCAGCATGAATGCCTATGGCACTGTCGTGGCGAACCGGCAGGCGGATATGGCGAATTCGCTGGAGTTTGCCTGTGTGTCCGTGAATAATCAGATGTATCTCTGTGAGCAGATGATGCGGTATTTCGTATATGATCAGAGTGTGATCGAATTTTTGGAGTGCAGCCCGCAGAAGAAGACGGAGCGCTACGGCTATTATCAGAATCTGCGGGAGGCTATCTCGGCGCTGCAGTATCAGAACCTGACGATGCAGTCCGTGACGATCTATTCCCAGGGGATTTTAAAATCGTTCGGCGAGGAGACGCAGCCGTTAGAGCTTTTAAAACAGGAACCCTGGTATGAGGAGGGGCAGAAGGACGGACAGTGGCTGATTGACAGGGAAGCCTGGGAAATGGTTGTCCTGTACAGAATACCGGGCTATTCCGGGCTGGAAAGCTATGCGGTAGTGCGGGTGAATATCGGCACGATGTTTCAGAGCCTTTCGCAGCTTGCAGCCGGAAGCTACGGCGTCGCGGTATATGACGGGAGTGAGATATGGAGCGCGGCCGGGGAGGAGTGCGTGGACCGAAACGGGGAGCCCCTCTCGTTTTCCTATGACAGCAATTCTTTCATATGGGCGGAGCGGAAGCTGGACAGGCTTGGAATTACAATTGTCTGTTTTCGGAAGAAAAACAATATCCAGATGCTTTCCGCCAAAGTGCTTTTGGGAATCTTCTTACAGATCGCCGTCTGCCTGGCGGTTATTCTGTTTCTGGGTCGCAGATCTGCGGATTACATATCCAGACCGATCGAGCTTCTGACGGAGGAGATACGGAAGGTGGACGAGCACAAGCTTGGGACGGAGATGGACAGTGACCGGCAGGATGAGCTGGGAATCCTGATCCGCAGCTACAATCATATGATGAAGCGGATTGAGGAACTGATTCAGGAAAATTATGAGATGCGGATTGCGCGCAAGGAATTTGAGATGATCGCGCTGCGGGCGCAGATTAATCCGCATTTTCTCTACAATTCCCTTTCGATCATCAACTGGAAGGCGATTGAAGCGGGGGAGGAGGAGATCAGCAGCATCACGATCGCGCTGTCGAATTTTTACCGGACTGCGCTGAATAAGGGGGATTCGATGATCAGCGTCCGCATGGCGCTGGAAAATGTGCAGGCGTATCTGAAGCTCCAGCTTTGGATGCACGACGATGATTTCCAGGTGCACTATGAGGTGGACGAGGAGACGCTGGAGTTTCGGATCCCGTCCCTGATCCTTCAGCCGCTCGCAGAGAATTCGCTCGAACACGGGCTGGACGTGAAGGAAGATCCGGATCATCAGATCTGGATCCGGATCAGTCAGGATGACAGTGCGGTATATGCGGAGGTGTGCGATAACGGGGTCGGCATGGACGGGGAGACGCTCGCGCATGTCACCGAGCATCAGACCGGAGGATACGGGGTAAAAAATGTAAATGACCGGATGACGCTGCTTTACGGGAAGGATTACGGCGTGCGCATCAGAAGCCGCGAGGGTGAGGGGACAAGTGTGCTGCTGATCTTTCCGAAAAATCAGAGGGAGAGAAGCGATGAGGCGGAAAAACGCTAAGAACAGGATACAGGCTGCCACGGTGGCGCTGCTGATACTGGGGATGGGTGCGGGGTGCATTGCGCACGACGGCACGGAGGGCGGTGTGCGGGAGACGGAGCTTCAGGAAGCGTACGAGCGGGCGGCCGATGACCCGGTCACGCCGTACCCGGAGACCGTTACCTACACGCTGGCGAAAATGACTGCATGCGGGGGCTCCTATATTCCAGAGGGGGATACGTATGAGGACAATGCATATACGAGATTTTTGCGCGGCTTTCTGAACGTGCAGAACGAAAATGTGATCGAGGTGCCGGAGGATGAAAACTATGATCTCTATGTGAGCCGCCTGATTGCGGAGGAGCGCATGCCGGATGTGATGCTGATTTCGAGCAGGGAAGAGGTGCAGCGCCTGGCGGAAGCGGGGCTGATTGAAGATCTCACCGGGGATTATGAGGCATGTACGTCGGATGCGATCAAGGAGATCTATGCGGGATATGGCCCGGGCCTCTTAGAGTCAGCGACCGTGGACGGAAAACTGATGGCGCTTCCGTCCACACAGATATATTACGGATGCAGTCTGTTCTGGGTGCGCCAGGACTGGCTGGACGAGCTGGGACTGGGGGAGCCGGAGACGCTCGACGATGTGGAAGAGATCGTGCTGACTTTTCGGGAGCATCAGATGGGCGGTCCGGGAAATATCGGTCTCGCATGCACGGCGGAGCTGGTCGGGACGGGATCCTCAAATTACTCGCTCGATCCGGTCTTCGGGGCGTTTGGGGCATATCCGCAGATCTGGCTGGAAGATGAGGCCGGCAGACTGCAGTACGGATCGTTAAGCAAAGAGACGAAAGAGGCGCTGGAATATCTGAACGGATGGTATGAGAAGGGTGTGCTGGATGAAGACTATATGATGCGCTCGACCACAGAGATCGGGAATCTGGTAAAAGAGGGACACTGCGGGGCGTTCTTCGGCTGGTGGTGGGCGCCGAATTCGCCTCTGCTCGGTTCGGTTAGCGCGGATCCGGATGCGGTGTGGAAGCCGTTTCTGATCGGGGATGCGCAGGGGAAGGTCAATTCCTATGTCTATTCCAAAGGGACGCAGTATATCGTTGTCCGCAAAGGGTATGAGCATCCGGAGATTGTCATGAAGATCACGACGGCGCTGTTTGACAGTGCAAGGTTTCAGGACGCGGGCACCGTGGAGATGGACGAATATCAGCTTAACGGCGTGGACACCACAGCCCGGCCGCTGGTGATCAACTGCGATTACAGCGATGCGTTATTCCGCACGACGGCCTCGATCGAAGCGGCGCTGCGGGGGGAACTGGATGTCGCAGAGCTGAGCGCGCTGGAGCGGGCGTACTATGACGGGTGCAGGCGGTATCTGGCCGGGGAGCGGCATCCGGATCTGTGGGCTGCCTACGCGTCGCGGATCGAGGCGGTGGATCTCATGAATCAGGGGGAGATCTCTTATGTGAATGAGGACTACGTCCAGCGGAGCAATCAGACGGTTCCGCAGGAGTTATACGATATGGAGACGCTGGCCTTTATGAAAATCATCACGGGTGAGGAGGACAGCTCCTATTTTGAAGACTTTGTGGAAACATGGAAAAAGAACATAATTCTTGAAAATCTTTCGTATTAATCGAAGCTGGAAGCGTTTAGAATGATCATAACAAAACGTTTCCAGTTTTTTCTATATTAAAGGAGGGATTTTCTATGAAAAAGAAACTTGTATCTGCATTTTTGGTGAGCACGCTTGCAGTCTCCATGCTGGCGGGATGCGGCGGCGGTGATGCCGGAACCTCGGGAACCGGCGGTTCGGATGCCGGAGCGCAGACAGGCGGTGCAGCGACAGACGGGGCAGCAGGCGGCACGGAGGCTGCGGACAGCGGGGCATCGGGAGGAACGACGGCGGCAGGCGGTTCCGTCTACTACTTAAACTTCAAGCCGGAGGCGGATCAGGCATGGCAGGATCTCGCGGCGGCATATACGGCACAGACAGGCGTCGAGGTAAAAGTCGTAACGGCGGCATCCGGTGAGTATGAGTCGACGCTCACGACGGAGATGGGGAAGAGCAGCGCGCCGACACTGTTCCAGGTGGGAAATGACCAGGCCGTGGAGACATGGAAAAATTACTGTCTGGATCTCTCCGGCACAGAGCTGGCAAATGAGCTGACGACAGAGGAATTCAATCTGACCGGCGACAACGGCGAGACGTATGCGATCGGCTACTGCTATGAGGCATTCGGCATTATCACGAACAAGGCGCTCTTAAAGGAAGCCGGCTATGAAGTGACGGATATCACGGATTTTGAGTCGCTTCAGGCAGTGGCGGAAGACATCACGGCGCGCAAAGATGAACTTGGATTCTCCGCATTTACATCGGCAGGCCTTGAGGGCTCGTCTTCGTGGAGATTCTCCGGCCACCTGGCAAATATGCCGCTGTTCTATGAGTTTCGCGATGACAACGTGACGGAGCAGCCGGCAGAGGTGACAGGCGCTTATCTGGATAATTTTAAAAATATCTGGGATCTCTACATCAATAACGCAACCTGCACCCCGGCGGAGCTTGCCACAAAGACCGGCGATGAGTCCGAGGCGGAATTCGGGCAGGGCCAGGCAGTGTTCTATCAGAACGGTTCCTGGGAGTATGCGAACCTGGTGACGGACGAGAGCAAGGGCTTTCAGATGAATCCGGACGACCTCACGATGATCCCGATCTACTGCGGCGTGGACGGTGAGGACAAGGCGGGGCTCTGCTGCGGGACGGAGAACTGCTGGGCAGTGAACAGCCAGGCTTCCGAGGAAGACATTCAGGCTACGCTGGATTTCGTAAAATGGGTTGTGACGTCTGACGAGGGAACGACGATGATGGCGGAGCAGTTCGGGCCGATCCCGTTTAAGAATGCGAAGGAGCCGGAAAATGTGTTCTTCAAGGCGGCAAACGAATATATCGAGGCTGGAAACTACGTCGTGACATGGGCATTCAACTATACGCCGAACGTAGACGAGTGGAGAGCAACGCTGGTATCCGCAATGCTCCAGTATTCTTCCAACAACGGAAACTGGGATGATGTTAAAACTGCATTTGTAAACGGATGGGCGACTCAGTACGCAGCGCAGTAAAAGCAATCGGTTGGAACAGGGGAGGGCTGTGGGCGCTCCCCTTTCCCTTTCATTCCAAAAAGCGGGGTAAAAGGAAAGGAAGAATCTGTCATGAAAAAAAATATTAAAAAATGTTTTCCACTTTTTATGCTGCCCACCTTTGCGGCATTCTGCATCGGCTTCATCTGGCCGTTCCTCCAGGGGATGTATCTGTCATTTTGTAAGTTTACGATTCCGAAGGATGCAGAATTTATCGGGCTGGACAATTATGCAAAAGCGATTGCGGATCCGGGATTCCGGTATTCCTTTCTCTACACGGCGGCGTTTGCGGTCGTCTCGATCGTGTTTATCAACCTGTTTGCATTTGCGATCGCGTATCTGCTGACGCAGAATATCAGGGGGGCGAATCTGTTCCGCACGGTATTCTTTATGCCGAACCTGATTGGCGGGATCGTGCTCGGATATATCTGGTCAATGATCTTTGACGGGATCCTGAAAAAATATGAGACGTTCCTTCTCGCCGAGACCAGATACGGTTTTTGGGGGCTGGTCATCCTCATGTGCTGGCAGCAGATCGGTTACATGATGATTATCTATATTGCCGGATTGCAGAGCATCCCGGAGGATATGATCGAGGCGGCGAAGATTGACGGCGCCAGCAGGTGGCAGACGCTCGTACGGATCACAATCCCGAATGTGATGTCGTCGTTTACCATCTGTATCTTTCTGACGCTGACCAACTCGTTTAAGCTGTTCGACCAGAACCTCGCGCTGACCGGAGGAATGCCGGTAAAATTCACGGATGCGGGAACTACCGTCAACACGACGGAGATGCTGGCGCTCAACATTTATAAGACATTCTATGCCAGTGCAAAGACAAGGGGGCTCGCCCAGGCAAAAGCGGTGATGTTCTTTATCCTGGTAGCGGTGCTTGCCCTTGCACAGCTTAGATTTACACGGAATAAGGAGGTGCAGCAGTAATGAAGGAAAAAGCAAGTGTGGGGAGTCGGCTGCTCACGGTATTTTTTACAATCATCAGTATCATCTATCTGATACCGATCTTTGAGGTGCTGGTGAACTCCTTTAAGGCTAATGCCTATGTCAACACGGACACGTTTGCACTGCCGAATAAGGAGTCGTTTGTAGGTTTTGGAAACTACATCAAGGGGATGACATTCGGAAATTATCCGTTTATGAAATCCGTTTTTTTCAGCCTGTTTATCACGGTGGCGTCGACGGCGCTGATTCTGCTGTGTACCTCCATGGCAGCGTGGTATATCGTGCGTGTAGACAGCCTGTTCTCGAAAATCATGTACTACCTGTGCGTATTCTCCATGATTATCCCGTTTCAGATGGTGATGTTTACGCTCTCGAGTACGGCGGACCGGCTGCACCTGAACACGCCGTGGACGATCCCGATTGTGTACCTGGGCTTCGGCGCCGGACTTGCGGTATTCATGTTTACCGGATTTATCAAGGGGATTCCGCTTGAGATCGAGGAGGCGGCGGCGATCGACGGGTGCGGGGCGATCACGACATATTTCCGGGTGGTGTTTCCGATGCTCAAGTCCATCCTGATCTCGGTCGGGGTGCTCGAGGTGATGTGGATCTGGAATGACTACCTGCTCCCCTATCTCGTGCTCGACCGGACCAGATATATGACGATCCCGATCCATGTGCAGTATCTGAAAGGAAGCTACGGCACCGTGGATCTCGGGGCAACGATGGCGGTGATTATGCTCAGCATTATTCCGGTGATCATTGTGTACCTGTTCTGTCAGAAATATATTATCAAGGGTGTGGCGGCCGGAGCAGTGAAGGGATGAGTGCGGCCGGGCTGTGGTATTGCATAAAGTTTTTTGGAAAAAAAGAACACTTATATATGATAGCTACTCATAAAACAGTATCAAGTAACAAACTGAAATAGGGTAACTGCCATACAATCTATATGTCTCTGCTGCACAGAAACCCTCCAGTAGTGATGAATGTGAAAAAAATCAGGAGGCTCATGGATAAATACGGCCTGTCCTGTCCGATCCGGAAAGCAAACCCGTACCGGAGGATGGGAGATTACATTGCCCGTTGCGAGGAGGAAGAAGAGATATTGTATGGCGTATATTTCAAACGGAGAGATCAGTTTGCAATACCGGATAATCGTTTCGTTCATTTTGATATTCCACTGACCTTGGGAGGAATGCAGACATACCCTTAATATATCAATCTGTGAACGGCAAAAAGTTTCTTCTGTACCCAGGGGAGAATATCAGTGTTTTCCAGACAATGATGAACAGCTTGCAGAAATGTATGGTAAAAATGCGCAGTTATTTCAGAAGAACAAAGCGGTCATTGATTTTGAAAAGGCAGCTTATGACTTTGTAAAACTGCATGAAACGATGGAATATGGTGATTTCGAGAAACAGGTTATAATTGCAGTAAAGAATCCTCAGCAACTGAAAATCCGTCCGGAAAAACAAATTGCGGAAATTCTGGGATTGTCCAGAAGTCAGGTAAAAAACTTGCTGGAGAAGGGAGAAATGGAAGTGAAGTCAGAACTGCCGCATTTTATTTCTGTTCGTATCCGTTGATATTACACACCTCACCGGAACTGTCGGTTTTTTTTCCGGAACTGTGACGGCGTCATGCCGGTAAAGGCCTTAAAGGTGCTTCCGAAGCGGCTCTGCGTGCCCAGACACAGATATTCCGCGATCTGAGCGATGGAGTAGTCAGAATATTTTAACATATTTTCCGCTGCACGGACGCGCTCGGAGAGAATGTAGCGTTTTAGGGTCACGCCCTCCTGGCGCGCGAACAGCTGCGACAGATAGGACGGGTGAAGGCCGGTATGTCTGGCGAGGTCATCGCGTGTAAAGGGCTGATTTAAGTGGCGTGAGATATAGGTCTTGCAGGTCTCGATGTGAACCGACCGGTTTTCCCCTGCCTTTGCGCGGCGGACTGCGCCGATATATCCGAGAAAGGAGTCCGTGAGAATCTGCTGAAATTCCTGCTCGGAGCGGGCGACGGAGATCCGCTGTAAATAGAGATCGTTCATGTCATAGGCATCATAGGGATTGACACCGCCGGTGATCGCCGCCCGTGCCATCAGCGACACGCCGATTACCGCGCCGTACTCCGTCTGCTTTAAGGGGCTGTGCGCCATGGTTCCCATCGAGTAGTGGCCGCTGCTGCCGGCGAAGAGCTTTTTGAGCTTCTCATAATCGCCGTCCCGGATACAGGCGAGCATCATTTCTTCCATTTTATAAGGGGTATGTACGGTTTCCTCATCATTGCGGCTCATCTGATAAGACTGCAGAAGAAAATCCTGCTGCTCGCGGGAGGCCGGATTTTCATTTTCTGCGTTCCACTGCGGATAGGGATAATGCTGCGGGATCGACAGGGAGCCGCATGTACTGCCGGTGAGAAGGTAACCGATTAACTGCAGCAGTGTCGTTGCCTGTGCAGCAGTGCCTGTGTGGATGTAAAAATTCTGATAATCTTTCATCTGATGGTGTCTCATATAGGCGTGAAGCTGCTGCCTGTCCGGTTTTACAGAGGCGAGCGGCCCGACGATGCACGCAAGATTGCCGGGAAACGCCTGGATGCCGTAAAAAAACGGGGATTCCTCAGAAAAGACAAAAGGGTCCCTCTTTGTCTGCGCCAGAAGCCGGGCAGCGAGCGCCGGATCACAGAGAAACGGATTTTCGGACTGGTAAGCGGTATCACGGGTGGCTGCTGTGACGCCGGTATCCGCATGAGAGGCATTTTCTGTGCCCGCATGAGAGGCGTTTTCCGTGCCGGAATCTAAGGCGCCTTTCACACCTGTATGAGAGGTGTCTTTCGCATGAGGAAAAGAGCTCTTTGCCGTTTTACAGGAGGAGTAGACAGGTACCCGGTCGCGGAACAGATGGATCGGGTAATGGCTTAGGATATAAAGCTGGTGGATGACCGGCAAAAGGTCGGTCAGGCCGGATGCATCGTGATTGTGATGTAAATGCATGGATCATTCTCCGTTTTGTATGATTTTTTCCGATTTCTTCGTGTTTCACATTTCCAATATTCCCAAAAGTACACCTGGCATCCTATCATTTTACTATCCCGATACCCGAACAGTCAATGCGTTTTAGCAAAAATCATCTTATATAAAGGATAAAAATCTTATAAAACAGATAGAAAATACTTTCTGCCTCACTTATTATGATATCATCAAGAGAAGGGAGGCACTTTTTATGGATATCTACAAGGATGAGTCCCGCACATTTGAGGAGCGGGCGGCGGATCTCGTGTCAAAGATGACACTGGAGGAAAAGGTAAACGAGCTCGGCAATCACGGGGCGGCGATTCCGAGGCTCGGGATTCCCTACTACAATTACTGGAGCGAGGCGTCCCACGGCTTTTTCGGACCGTTCAAATGGCGCCCGATGGACGTGACCAGTTATCCGGTGTGCCTGGCGATGAGCCAGTCGTGGGACCGGGAGAAGATAAAGAAGGTGGGTACGGCGATCTCCGACGAATGCCGCGCCTATTATAATCAGGACGGCGATGAGCAGCATTTCTGGTGCCCGACGATCAACCTGGCGCGCGACCCGCGAAACGGGCGGAGCGACGAGAATTTCGGCGAGGATCCGTACCTGGCGGGAAAGCTGGCGGCAAATTATATAAAGGGCATGCAGGGGGAGGATGAGAAGTATCTGAAAACCGTGTCGACGCCGAAGCACTATGCGTTAAACAGCTCAGAGAACAACCGTCACCGCGGTTCGGACAACGTGGACGAGGCGACGCTGCGTGAGTATTATGCAAAAGTGTTTGAATATGCGATCCGTGAGGGCGGGGCGCAGTCGATCATGACCTCCTACAACCGTGTTAACGGCGTACCGTCCTCCTGCAGCGACATGCTGCTGACAACGCTGCTGCGCGAGGAGTGGGGATTTGACGGGTTTGTGGTTTCCGACTGCGGCGCGGTTGCGGACTGCTACGAGAATCAGATGTTTGCCGGTATGGGCGGCGAGAAGCTGTCCGGGCATTATTACGCGAAAAATATGGAGGAGGCGTCTGCGATGACGCTGATCGCGGGGACCGATATGTCCTGCGGCACGGAGCACAAATACAATCTGATGAATGCGCTTGAGAAGGGACTGATCACGGAGGGGGTTCTGGATCGCGCGCTGATCCGCATCTTTACCTCGCGTTTCCGTCTGGGACTGTTTGACGAACCGGCTCACGTGCCGTACAGCGGTCTCGGAAAAGAGAGCATCTGCAGCCCGGCGATGCAGGAGCTGTCGGTGGATATGGCAAATGACACCATCGTCCTGTTAAAAAATGACAAAAACATTCTCCCGCTCGATAAGAAGAGCTTAAAATCGGTTCTTGTAGTCGGGCCGAACGCGATCTACCGTGAGCTTGGCGGCTACAGCGCCGGGAGCATGAGCAAGATCGTGGAGACCGTGGTCAACATCATGGCGCTTGACGGAATCAAAAATGAGCTTGCGGACAGCGATGCTGCGGTGCGCTACGAGAAGGGCTGGTGCACGGACAAGGAGGTGCGCGACGGCGGCGTGGCAGATCTTTTACCCGGAGCGGGGACGGCCGGCGGCGAAGGTGCGGAGATCGATCCGGAGCAGGCGGCACAGATGCAGAGTACCATGGCGGACTTTATGGGACCGAATGTGAGCTTACAGGAGGTCGGTATGTCCTTTGCGGCTCCGAATAAATATGTGCCGGACGACCCGGACAAGGGCGTGGACAATGAGGTGCTGATGGAGCGCGCGGTAAAGGCGGCGAAAGAGGCGGACTGCGTGATCGTGATCGCCGGGACGGATGCCACGAATGCGTCCGAGGAGCACGACCGCGATACGCTCGAGCTGCCGTACGGACAGAATGAAAAGATCAAACGGCTGCTTGCGGCAAATGAGAAGACGGTTGTCGTGATAACGGCGCTCGGCGCGGTGTCGGGAGATTTCTTTGATCAGGCGCACACCGTGTTAAATGCGCATTTTGCAGGGCAGGCGCAGGGAACCGCGATTGCGAACGTGCTGTTTGGAAGGGTGAATCCGAACGCTAAACTCTCGGCGACCTGGTACCGGTCGGAGAAGGATCTGCCGCACATTAACGATTATGGTCTCCGCAAACACGACACCCTTGACTTTAAGACGAGAACTTACATGTATTTTGATAAAGAGGTTCTCTTCCCGTTCGGCCACGGATTGAGCTATACGACATTTGACTACGGCAATCTGAAGGTGGAGACAGCCGGCGCGGACGGCATGGCAAAGGCAGTGACGGGGCCGGTCGACGCGAATGACAGCCTTGTGGTATCCGTGGATGTGACGAACACCGGAAGCCGGGACGGCGCCGAGATTGTGGAGCTTTATGCGGCAAAGGAGATCCCGGAGGGGATGGCAGACAACAAACCGGTGCGCCAGTTAAAGGCGTTTGAGAAGGTTTTCTTAAAAGCGGGAGAGACGAAGACCGTGATCATGAACGTGCCGGTCAGCGAGCTGACCTTCTGGAGTTATCTGCACAAAAAAATGATCGTGGAGAACGGCACTTACCGGATCGAGATCGGAAGAAGCAGCGCGGATATCGCGTGCTCCGCAACGGCGGAGATCGGCGGCATCTGGAACGCGCCGCTGGCCACGGTTTATCTGACGTGCGACCGTCAGGTGCTCACCGCCGGTGAGTGTGCGCGGGTAAAAGCCGCTGCGACGCTGCTTGATACGACGCACCTGTGTATGTGTGAGTACAAGCCGGTATATGAGAGTACGGATCCGTCCGTGATCACGGTGGATGAAAACGGAACGGTGACGGCGGTCGGCACCGGCGCGGCGAGCGTAACGGCAACGGTCACGTATGAGGGTGTGAGCAGGAGCCGGAAGCTGGCGTTTGCGGTGGTGTAAGATCGCACAATCAGAACAAGAGCGGCCAGAAATGGCTGCTCTTTTCGGCAGAATATCAGATGGGTCAGAGGTTTTCTGACCGGTTTACAGATGGAGAAAGAAAAATGGGATTTCTGACAATATGCAGCGATGCGGCGGGACGGGTACGGCTTGCCCTGGCAGCAGACGGGACGCTGTGGAAATCATTTGACGGGGGCAGTCAGGGAGGAAAGGATCAGAATGCCGGAAAGGATGAAAACGGTGCGTTTGCACACTGGGATCCCGTCGATTTTAACGGACTATATGCCGGATATTATACGCCATGCCATTTTACAGCGCTTGTGGGTACAAACGTGGATTTTGCGGCAGCCGGTACGGGGGCGGACGGACTTCCTTATGTCTTCCGCTCCCTGCGCGGCGGGGTGTGGGACCAGGTGGCGCTGATCGGAAAAACTCCGATGGACGGGATGGTGCAGGCGCGCGGCAGAGTGAACGCGATGCTGTTCGAGCCGGCAACAGAGCAGATTTTTCTGCTGTGTGACAGCGGGGAGCTCGTGACGCTGCCCGACTGCCCGAAGTGCGTCCGCATTCGTAAGGTTGCGGATCAGGCGATCGTTTCCGGCAGGATTTTCGGGGAAACGCTGGAGCTTTCACTTCTGGATGGGATGGTTTTAAAAGTCGGAATATCAGATGTAGTACAGTATCGGATTTCCTACAGCTATGCGCGGGGTTATCTGGCATCTCACGGAGGGACAATCGTGTGGCTGGGACAGGGACAGCCGGACTTCGAACAGGTGACGTGCACAACTACAAAGACCATGCAGGTCATGGGCGGAAACAGGGAGACCGTGCAGGTCATGGGCGGAAACAGGGAGACTGTGCAGGCGAGAAACAGGGAGACTGTGCGGGCGACGTGCAGAAATAGGGAGACTGTGCGGGCAGGAGAGCAGGAAGAGACGGCCGGCGCAGAACGTGCATATCAGTTTGGAGGAATCCGGACGATCAGTATCCCGCCGGATGACGTGACGGACTGGCTCAGAGAGACGCTGACCCGGGACGGGAAGGAGAGGTTTTTAGCGTTCTGGTGTGATTACGGGGTGCAGGCGGACGCTGCGGCGGCCGGGGCGAGAAGGATGGGATATACGATGGCATTTTCGCTGGGCGGAGAGCGGGAATTTCTGCATGTGGTGTAAAAACCTGACGGATGATGTCAGGTTTTTGGTGAAAAGTTACGAAAAGTTCAGCCCGCGCCATTCGCTAAACCGTGCCTTACGGCACGCTCCGCTGCTACGCAGCTGATTTTTGCTCATATACGGGCACTCCCTCAGTCGAAACCGATGGATGAAAATTCGTGCGAGCACAATTTTCACCATGCGATTTCGACTGGCTGAATTTTTACAATATAAACTTAAGGCACACCGACAGCAGTCCAAAGATCCAGAGAGGTAAGGAGAATCGTATGCATTATGTTACAGCGAAAGGCATTTTATCACCGAAAAACGGAATGAACCTGTATCGCGGCTGCTCCCATGGATGTATTTACTGCGATTCCAGGAGCAGGTGCTATCAGATGAATCATGCATTCGAGGATATCGAGGTAAAGGAAAATGCGATTGATCTGCTGGAGTATGCGCTTTTGCATAAGCGGAAAAAATGTATGATCGGCACAGGCTCTATGACGGATCCGTATATCCCGCTGGAGACGGAGCTCGGGAATGTCAGAAGGGCCCTGCAGCTGATCTGTGAGTATGGGTTTGGATTTACCGTCATCACAAAATCGGCCCGTATCCTGCGCGACCTGGACCTTCTGCAGCGCATCAATGAGAAGACAAAATGTGTTGTGCAGATGACACTGACTACATGCGACGAAGAGCTGTGTAAAAAAATCGAGCCGCACGTGAGTACGACGCGGGAGCGCTTTGAGGTTTTGAAAACACTTCGGGACGCAGGGATTCCGACAGTGGTATGGCTGAGTCCTATCCTGCCGTTTCTCAATGATACCGTGGAAAATATTTCCGGAATCCTGGAATTGTGCGTGGAAGCGGGAGTTTACGGCGTGATCTGTTTCGGGATGGGACTGACGCTGCGGGAAGGGAACAGGGAATATTTTTACGGGCAGCTGGACCGTCTGTTTCCCGGATTGAAAGGAAAATACATACGAACGTACGGAAATCAGTATATCGTTGACAGCCCGGACAGTACCCGCCTGATGAGGCTGTTTCATCAGAGATGTGAGGAAGCCGGCATTGTTCATGACAATGAACGGATTTTCCGGTATTTGGGTACTTTTGAGGAGACGGGGACATATGAGCAGCTGAGCTTCGTGCAGGATCTGTTTTGAACGGAATTATTCGGAAATATTAATATGCATTTTGCGGAAAAGAGGTTCTGATCGGAGGGATGTAGGCGATTCATGAAAAAATATATTTTTCGAATGCAGGAGGGATTTTCCAGCCGTGATGTTGTGGATGAATTATAGGATCAGGTTGCTCATTGTGAGGGGGATTTTGAACTTTTAGCTGCGAAGAAGACTCTCCGGTTAAGGAGAGTCTTTTAGAAAAAGCTGTGTGCCAATGCCCGCTCTGCGGGCTAGATCACGGTAGCAGTATATGCAGATATGAAAAAAGAGTTGCATGAAACAACTCTTTTTCCTAGAAAAGCCTTGCGGCCAATGTCCCTTGCGGGACTAGATAACTTATTTGTCTATGTCTTAATTATAGCATTTCCAATAGGAAAGTCAAGAAAATTTACAGTTCTAAGTGGTTTTTCAGCAGTTTTTCAACAGCGGCAAGGCATTCCGGCGTTAAGCGGCCGATCCGTCTGCCGAGCCGGGCTTTGTCAATCGTGGTGATGTCTGTCACGATAATGCGGGAAGGTTCTTTATCCAGTTTTCCGTCTGCCAGTTCAGCAGATGAAAGGCGTACCTGATAATTGGGGTTTATTTTTGTGCCGTCGCCTTCAATGGGGAGGACATTTACTTTTTCGCTGTAAATGTTGGCCTTTTTGTTCTGGATGATGACAACAAGGTGGTTTCCGCACAGTTCGCTGCCCACGCCTTCCGTGATGAATGCATTGTAGATTTCTCCGCGGTAAGGTTTTACGGGATGGAATTTCTTTTCGTGGGAAGACCGTAGTTTCCTGTTTTCAATGGAATTATGGTGCATCCGGCACTGTTCGGGTATGTACCGCAGATAGGATATGGCTTTATTGACGGAAATGTGTTTAAGGCTTGTAAGAATGCCCTGAAAAACGGAAGTCAGTGAAGACTTGTCACTGTCATTTAAGTTGTTTAGGGAATGATATTCCATATGCACCTCTGCTCGTTTTTATAGAAAGAGGGTAGCATATTTTGTCAGAAATTGCAATGGAGGAGAATAGAAAAGTAGGGATTGGGAAAATGTTTGGTATCAGGAGGGCGAGGGACAGTTACGGGAGTACGCGGGTCTTTAACAGTTCTAAAAAGGAAAATGAGGCCAGGACAGTCCTTATCCCGTTCCATGCAGACAGGCAGCTGGATTACGACCGCCAAAAACTTTATATAGGCGGATACCTTTTCCTGCAGTCTGTTTATTATGGGCTCGGATTTGACCGGGCCAGGAAGATCCGGGAACGGCATAAGTTCCGGTATGACCTCAATGCCATCCTGTCTGACCTGATATACACCAGGATACTGGAATCGGGATTCTGCTGGAGGAGGTCTAAATCATGCGAGTAGTAGCAGCAAAGGTAACAGTGATCTCGGCGAAGAAAGACCGCCTGCAGATCAATGTACCCGGCAATGAAGCAAAGTAGAATTTATGCAAAAGCAAGCAACATTGAAGCAATAAAATTACCGGCGCCATGTAACAATATACTTGGGATAAATTTACGTTCCTCCTAAACTTCGGCTTGCTGTTGCTTTTATATATCTTCAGAAAACAAAGCTATTTTTTATATTTTCCAGCGGAACCCGAACAGGGCAGACGGACTGCTGCCCTGGCGGATGAATCATCCGTCAAAGCAGCCCCGTTCCCGCTGTGCGGCCGGTCTTTTATTTCACAATCACCTTTACAAATTTCTTTTTCCCGCGTTTTACAATCAGCCCGTCTGCGCCGAAGGATGACGCGTCATATGTCGTCTTAATATCCGTAATCTTCTGATCCGCGACGGAGATGCCGCCCTGCTCCACGGCCCGTCTCGCGTCAGAGCGGGAAGATGCGAGTTCCGTGCGCACCAGAACCGCGAGGATATCCATCGGCCCGTCTGCAAAATCCGCGTCGGAAAGCTCCGTAGTCGGCATATGCGCCAGGTCGCCGCCGCCCGCAAACAGCGCGTGGGATGCTGTCTTTGCTTTTTCGGCTTCCTCCTCGCCGTGCACCAGCTTTGTCAGCTCAAAGGCCAGGATCTCTTTTGCCTGGTTTAACTGTGCGCCCTCCCAGTCGTTCATCGCGTCGATCTCCGCAAGCGGGAGGAAGGTCAGCATGCGGATGCAGTTTAAGACATCGGCGTCCGCGACATTTCTCCAGTACTGGAAAAACTCAAAGGGCGAGGTCTTTTCCGGATCAAGCCAGACAGCGCCCGACTGGGTCTTGCCCATCTTTTTGCCCTCGGAATTCAGGAGAAGGTTGATCGTCATCGCGTATGCGTCTTTGCCGAGCTTGCGGCGGATCAGCTCTGTCCCGCCTAACATGTTGCTCCACTGGTCGTCGCCGCCGAACTGCATGTTGCAGCCGTATTTCTGGAACAAACTGTAAAAATCGTAGCTCTGCATAATCATGTAGTTAAATTCAAGGAAGCTTAAGCCCTTTTCGAGACGCTGCTTATAGCACTCCGCGGTCAGCATGCGGTTCACCGAAAAATGAGCGCCGACTTCGCGGAGCACATCGATGTAGTTTAAGTCCATCAGCCAGTCCGCATTGTTTACCATAAGCGCTTTGTCGTTCGAAAAATCGATAAAGCGGCTCATCTGTTTTTTGAAGCAGTCACAGTTGTGCTGAATGGTTTCCGGTGTCATCATCTGACGCATGTCGGTGCGTCCGGAGGGGTCTCCGATCATGCCGGTGCCGCCGCCGATTAAGGCGATCGGGCGGTTGCCGGCCATCTGCAGGCGCTTCATCAGGCAGAGCGCCATAAAGTGTCCGACGTGCAGGCTGTCCGCCGTCGGGTCAAAGCCGATGTAGAAGGTCGCTTTGCCGTTGTTGATTAAATCTTTGATTTCTTCTTCGTCTGTCACCTGGGCGATTAAGCCGCGGGCGGTGAGTTCGTCATAGAGTGTCATGGATGTCTCCTTTCTACTTTATAAAACCTGGAGATGAAAGCCACGGGACTGCTTTGTCTGCCAGACTCCCGCAATCCTGCCTCCCGTATTCGCGATCAGGGCTGACCGTCCTTCCCGCTCATCCGGATCGGCGGCTCTGGCGCCCGCGCAGCCCTGCGCACAGATGCGAATGCTGCACGTTCACCGAAACCGGGCTTTCACAGCAAAAAGTCCTTCCCGGCACTAAACCGGAAAGGACGCGTATACGTGTTACCACCTTCCTTTACAGACAGCTCGCACTGCCTGCCTCACGAAGTGTCCGACAACACTTCAGCGCTTGTAACGTGCGCCGCTACGTCACAGCCTACTGGATGACTTCTGATAAAGCCATGTTCGGTGTGAAGCTCGGGGATGTATTCAAAGTAAGTTTCCCATGCACCTCTCATCAGCCGGTTGCTTTCTGTATGATTCACTCACTCTTACTTCTTCCCGTCAAAGCCTGTTGCTGCTTCAATTACTGGTATTATAGACAGGTCGGACCGGATTTGTCAACCTTTGTTTTTATAAAAGATAAAGATCAGCCCGTGCCGTTCGCAAAACCGTGCCTGATGGCACTCTCCGTCGCTTCGCGGCTCATTTTTGTTCAGATACGGGCGCGCACCTCATTTTATGCAGAATGTGCTCATTTATGCGGGCGTGATTCACCCATTTTGCATAGAATGGCTGAGCTTTTAAAAAAATTTATATGATGCCAGGAGCAAAAGGTCAGGTGAAATGCTTTTGACCCCAACATCATTTATATGGGATTTTGCTGTTTTACGTAACAGATAGGTTTTACTTTCCCTGATAAACATGCTCTCATGTATAAAATACCGCCCGATCTGAAATAATATCCCTATCCAGACTAAAAGAAAGAAGGAAAAACAATGATTTTAAGCGAAAAAGAAACCGCGGCAATCAAGGATCTTCAGACGCAGGAGGAGACCTGTATCGAAAAATACGGCAAATACTCCGCGCAGGCGAAGGATCCGGTACTGGTAAATCTGTTCACGGAGTTAAAGAAGGACGAGCAGCAGCATTATGACTCGCTCGGACAGGTATTAAGCGGGTCCGTGCCGTCCTGCAATTGCAATGACCGCCACGGAAAAGAATACAATCCGACCGCGACCTATGATGCGGTCAGCATGTCCGAGGACAAGAAATCCGACTGTTTCCTCGCGACCGACTGTATCGGAACGGAGAAGATGGTATCTTCCGAATATAATAAGGATGTCTTTGTGTTCGGGGATTCCGATATCCGCAAGCTGCTCGCGGACATTCAGATCGAGGAGCAGAACCATGCGGAAATGCTCTACAAATATAAGACGGTAAACGGAATGTCATAATCCGTACCGGGAAGGACAAAAGCTCCCTGGCAGAAGCCGAAAGGTTTTGCCGGGATGATAACTTCAGGTGGCGGCAGATCAGACAAACAGGTATAATAAATGAGACGGTGGAGCCGTAAGGCGCATCGTCTCATTTTACCGTGAAAAGTTAACGTTCAGCCCGCGCCATTCGCAAAACCGTGACTGACGTCACTCTTCGCCGTTTCACGGCTGATTTTTGCTCATAAACGGGCGCTCCGCTCATGCTTCGCAGAATGTGCTCATTCATGCGAGCATGATTCGCCCATTTTGTGAAGCATGGCTGAACTTTTGATAGAAAATTTTAAAACCACCGCGACCATTTTCTCTTCTCATACATCTAATCTATGGAAACAGCAAATGAAACATAACTGTCATCGCGCGAAATCAAGACAGCATATTGAGCCGGCGGAAAGGACTCTATGAAAAAAGAACAATTGGGACAACTGATTATCGCATCGGAGGATACGATGTACCATGTGGCAAAGACGCTGTTATACAGCGACGCGGACTGCGGGGATGCGATACAGGAGGCAATCGTAAAGGCATTTACAAATCTGCATACATTGCGGCAGGATTCTTATGCGAAGACCTGGCTGATCCGGATCGTAATCAATGAGTGTTACACGATCATGCGCAGGGAAAAGCGGGTGGTATCCTTAGAGGATTATACGCGGGAGGAAACCGTATCGGAATCGGAGGACTACTCGGATCTCTACGAGGCAATCGGTCACCTGTCCGACGAAGCAAGGCTTAGCGTGACACTTTATTATATGGAAGGTTACAGTATAAAAGAGATCGCGAAGCTGACGGATACGACGGAGAGCGCGGTGAAAAACCGTTTATCGAGAGCGCGGGCAAAGCTTCGGACAGAGCTGGAGGGGGTATCGTACGGCTGTGTCTGATGAATAAGGCAAACGCCTGACAGGACAGGAACGGGATGTCTGGCGCTACAGATGCAGAAACCACGGAAGACAAAGATTACAGGCAGACGGATCGGATAAAGGAGAGATAAAATTGGCAGATACAGACAGCAGGCAGAGAGAAATGGAGATCGATATGAGAATAGAGAATATGAGACAGGAATTTCCGGGAATGCCGGATTCGATGCGGGCAATGGTTGAGCGCGAGGTTGCAAAGCAGTTAAAGGTAACGTCCGTGTCCGGGTATCAGAAAAAGAAAAGGATGGCGCATAAATCGATTGCGGCGGCGCTGGTTGCGGCGCTGGCGCTTGGAACCACGGTATTTGCGGGTGTGACCTACCGCATGAGGAGCAGCCAGAACGGAACCTACGGCGCGGATATCGGGATGGATGCACCGGAGAGCGTGACAGCAGATACGCAGACATCGGCCGCGGAAGAGATTCTGCCGGTGAAGCTTGAGGTGGGCTATGTGCCGGAAGGCATGGTAAAGACGGAGGGTGAAAAATACAGCTATCCGGATGCCCTGCAAAAAGGAGGAGTCTCGCTGTGCCTTTACCGGATGGATACCGGGGACGATCAGTTTCAGATGTCCTTTGGAAATATCGTTGCGCGGGAGGATCTCACGATAAACGGCCACAGCGGCGTTTATCTGGAATTTAACCGCCTGTTTGAAGATGAATTGGCATTCAACCAGCGGATTTATGTGGCTTACACGGATGTGCACTATGTTTTGGAAATGATTGTCGCATCCGATGTGACGAAAGAAGAAGCGATTCGGATGGCGGAGGGAATTCGTCTGATCCCGGCGGATCCATCGGAAGCGTCGGAGTGCATTCGCGGAGAGGACTGGAGCGCCTATACCGGCAATGCATTTTCGGAGAAAGAGGAGGGGAATGAGTTTGCGGTATCCAGTCCGGAATCAATCGCAAAGGATCAGATGAGAACGCATGAGATCGGTGAGAGTTTCCCGATTCTGGACCATTACACGCAGCAGGATGAGGGGCTTTCCGTCTGTGTTGCAGATGTGCAGGTATACGACGATATCCATGTGCTGGATCAGGCAGCGCTCGACAGTGACCAGCGGGAAGAGATAAAGCGGGAGACGGACGCGGACGGCGTGCTTCTTCCGGCAAAGATCAATTATGTCAGATACGGTGACGGAGTGGAATCGATGAGTGAGATTGTGGAAACAAAGGAAGTGCCGCAGAAACTTGTGTACGCCACGGTGGAATATACCAATACAGGAAGTGAAGCGAAGACGAAAGTGCTCTTCTTCGGAAATCTGCTGCGTGCCGAAGAGAGCGGGGATCAGATGGTAATCTGGAGTGAAAAACCGGGAGACGGCGACGTGTGGGATGAGGCTGTCGCAAACGGAATCTGCAACTTTGAAGAGATGTATTATTATGACGTGCACGGCGGAGAACGCGGAAATAACTATATTGACAGTATAGCGCCGGGTGAGACGGTGACGGTACATATGGCGTGGTTCGTTCCTGAGACAGTGCTTCCCTGTCTGTACCTGGATTTAAGCACAGGAGGAACCGCCTATGCCTTTGATGAGCTGTCGCAGGAAATGGGATATGTAGATGTCAGACAGAGGTAAAAAGACAGGGAAATAAAGCTGGAAAGAGTGGGGTTGTCCCCGCTCTTTCTTATTTCACAACGGATCCGGTGCAGGATTATTCCCAAAAATCAGATCAGTCCCAGCTGCTCAAAGGCGAGGTACAGTCCGTCTTCCCCAATAGGTTTTGTCACGAGATCCGCCCGCTGTTTTACATCGTCCAGCGCGTTTCCCATGGCGACGCCGATCCCGGCATATTCCATCATCTGAAGATCGTTCGGGCCGTCGCCGAGGGCGATACTGTCCTCCCGTGCGATCCCGACGTGCATCAGATAAAGCTTCATGCCGGTGGCTTTATTGATGCCGCCAATCCCGATCTCGCCGGCGTCATCGCCCATGCCGTTGATGCTGATGGCCACGGTATCAAAATACGGCGCCAGATCTTCGTTTACTTTTGCCACGCTAAAGGGCGCATTGTGGTAAATAATCTTCTCGTTTTTTTCATGCCGCCAGGGCTCGTCGGAGACGTGCATCTGTCCCAGCAGGTAGGAGATTCCTTCCTCAGGGATTCCCATGCTCCGGTAGCGGGCGATCATCCCGTCGCGGCTGTGTGCGTTTAAGTAGACGCCGTCGTCCGCCTGATAGCAGTAGGTGAAGCCATGCTCTTCCAGATAGTCGAAGCTGCTCTTCCGATGTGCCTTATCGATATAAGTATGATAAATCTCTGCGCCGTCCACGTCCACAAATGCTCCCGCCGCCCCGACGATCCCGGAAAATCCAAGGGAGAGAAGCTTCTCGTCGAGCTGAAAACGGCTCCTGCCGGTGCAGATGACAAGCTTATGCCCCCGGGCCTTTGCACGGTCTAATGCTTCTGTTGTGGATGGCGGGATGACTCCGCCGTAGTCCACCATGGTTCCGTCAATATCAAGAAAAACCGCTTTCTTTTCCATCGTGTCATACCTCCTGTGAGAACAGATACTTATTCTATACACAGGATGGGAGGAAATGTCAAGAAGAATGATTGACATATATATCCGCATTGCGTGCTTTTTATCTGCAGCGTTCTGCCGGATGCTGATCACAGCGACGATGATACTGATCACAGTGACAGGAATGCCGGAAACGGAGAAAATGATTTCAAACATCTTATGTACCACCGGGCAGAGCCCGGTGTCGTACCCCTTTCGTAAAATGTTCCATCTGAATCACCTCCAAAGATTCCGGAAGCTCTCAAAATATATCCATTTTGGCGAAAGGCGAACCGCTTACCGTTTCAGGCAGCACCTTCATGGTTATTCTGCATAAACAGCAATAAATGGAAGACCGTCTGTCGGAAAGCTTGTGCAATAGTGCCGGAGCCGTTACCTCGTCTGCTGCACAAACATGCTTCCGGTATAGGGTGCGAGATCCAGCCGCACAAAGTACCCTCTTGCGTGCGAGCAGACCGGACAGGCGGCGGGGACGGATGTCCCGCGGTAGATATAACCGCACTCTAAGCACATCCAGGCCGTCTCCACATCAGCGACGAAAAGCTTGTTCTGCTCGATCAGATCCGCAAAAAGTCCGAAGCGGTCCCCGTGTGTTTTTTCGATTCCGGCGATCAGCTGAAAAGAGGAAGCGATCTTCGCGAAGCCTTCCTTTTTTGCGGTTTCGGCAAAATGGAAATAGACATCGTCGTGTTCCTCGTATTCATTGTGCTGTGCGAGGCGGAGAAGCTTTGCGATATCGTCGCCAAGGTCGATCGGATATGTGCCGTCAATGGAAATGTTTGTTCCGGCAAGCTCCGTTAAGTGTTTGTAAAAAACAGCGGCATGCTCCCGCTCCTGCTCCGCGGTAAAGGAAAAGACGGCGTGGATGACAGGCAGCTCCTGTCTCTTTGCGATCCCGGCAGCGATGTTGTAGCGGTTTCTCGCCTGGCTCTCCCCGGCAAAGGCCCGCATGAGATTTTCTCTTGTGATACTGTTCTGAAATTCGACTGACATATTAAATCCTCCTTTAACTTTATAATAACGGATGTTCTGCACGCGCCACAAGGCGGGCAAAACGACGGTCAATTTCGGCCTGGATTTCCTCTGTGACCGCATGATATTCCTCTTTCAGCAGATGTTTTGTCCGTCCCATCATGCCAAGCCACTCTGTCACCGGAATCCGTTTTTTTGCGGTATCCGGATTGTAATTCAGTGCTGTTATTCCGCGTTCAATTTCATACAGAGGGAAATAACAGCAGTCAACGGCTCCCGCGATCACGCTTCGCTCGGTATCCGGCTTATCGTTCCAGTTCAGCGGGCAGGCGGAAAGCGCTTTGACATAGGCGGTTCCGTATTCCTTTGCATACGCGGCAGCCTTTGCGGCCTTTTTTATAAAGTCGGTCGGGTTGGATTCTGCCACGGTCGCGATATAAGGGATATGGGTTGCAGCCATCAGCTCCGGGGTATCCTTGTGGAAAAAGGTCTTGCCGTACTGTGCTTTTCCGACATGAGAGGTAGAACTCTTCGCGCCCATGGGAGTGGAGTAGGACAGCTGATAGCCGGTGTTCATATAGCCTCCGTTGTCATACTCGAAGATGATCAGCTTATGCCCGCGCAGTGCCGTGCCGATCGCGGAGCCCATTCCGATATCCATGCCGCCGTCGCCGCTGACCATCAGGAAGGTGATCTGTCCGTCCGGATACTCCCCGCGCTTCTGCTTCTGATGAAACGTCTCCACGACACCGCTTAAGGTCGCGGCGCCGTTCTGGAAAAGATTGTGCAGAAACGGAACGCAAAACGCGGTCTTCGGGTAGCCGGTTGTAACGACCATACCGCAGCCGGTCTGGGCCAGAATAACGACATTGCCCTCGATTCCTTTTAACAACAGATTTAAATTTACCGGAATGCCGCAGCCCGGACATGCGCCGTGTCCCGGGGCAAGGCGCATCGGCATCGCGGTGGCGTCCTTAATCAGCCCGCCCTTTACCGTCATTTTACCCGTGGTCTCGTCAAAGGTACAGGCAGTAATGCCTTTTGTACTCTCCTTCTCCGTGATCGGTTTAAAATATTGGGGCTGTTTTACGGACGGATCGCTCGTGCCCGGCGTGACACCGTAATAATCGAACGGTTTTGCGTCCGGGGAAAGTCCCTCGCGCAGCAGGGCGACGGCGTCCTCCACATAAAAGTCTTTGCCGCCGAGGCCGTAAATGCGGGAGAGCACCCGTGCCGGACCGTGTCCCGACGCCTGCCGTGTGTGTGCGTCCTTCTGCTGTGAAGCATTCCCGCCGACAGCGTGCCCCGCATCCGCGTGAGCCTGCCGGGAAGCGGCCGGTCCGTCATACCCTGCCTGCTGTGCACAGCCCTGCAGCGCAGCCTTAATCTCCAGTGTCATATTTCCGCCGCCTGCGCCGTAGCTGTCCTGACGATCCGCTACGATAATGGTCGATGCATTCTGACAGAGCGCGCGGACTGCCCCGGCCGGGAACGGACGGAGGGCGTAGAGCGTGAAAACGCCGGCCTTAACGCCCTCTTCACGCAGGAGATCGACGGCCTCCATTGCAGTGTGGTAGGAGGAGCCGAGCACAAAGAGCAGAACCTCCGCATCCTCATGGCGGTATCCCTCACAGCAGGAAAGCGCCCGGCCGGAGAGCTTCTGATATTCGGCAAACAGCTCCGGCAGCTTTTTTTCCGCCTCCTGCATGGCCAGGTGCAGCTGAAAATGATTGTTGATGATATCCGGTTCATTCATATAGGAACCGATGGAAACCGGGTGCGCGAGGTCAAGCAGGCTGTAGAAGCAGTTTTCACCGGTTCGGTTTTCTTTTGCGAAAGCGGAGGTGTGCGGGCTGTCGCTGCAGAGCTTCGGTCCGATAAAATCCTGCACGGTTTTATCATCTGAAAAGACGAAGCATTTCCGCTTCTGATGGCTGGTAAAAAATCCGTCAAATGCGACGACCACAGGCAGGCTGACTGCTTCCGCAAGCTTTAAGCCCAGGATGTTAAAATCATAGACCTTCTGCGGCTCATCGGCAAAGAGGATGATCCAGCCGGTGTTTAACATATACATGATATCGCTGTGATCGCCCTTGATGCATAAGGGGCCGGAGACCGTCCGGCAGGCCACGTTCATCACCATCGGCATCCGTGTGCCGGACTGTACCGGAAACTGCTCTAAGGCGTAGAGCAGTCCGTTCGCGCTGGTGGCGTTAAAGACTCTTCCGCCGGCAGCGGCAGCCCCGTAGCAGATTCCTGCCGCGCTATGCTCTCCTTCCGCGGCAATTAAGAGCGTATCATGCAGTCCTTCCGCGCGCATGACGTCCAGATTTTCCGCGATCTGTGTGGAGGGCGTGATCGGATAATAGCCCATAATATGATAGTTGATCTGTTTTGCGGCATAGGCCGCCAGCTCGTTGCCGCTGTCATACATGATCTCCTGTTCTGCGGGCTTTGTCTGTTCTGTTTTACTCATTACACGACACCTCCGTCCACTCGTTTTTCATCCATATAAGAATCGCTGGTTACCCAGGAATTTGCGCCGGTTTCCTGGTATTTGACAGAATCCGGCAGCAGATGCTGATTGGGAACAAACCAGGGTTTTTCGGGATAATCCTTTTCCAGTGCGGTCACGAGCGCGTTTGTCGGGCAGATTTCCACACAGCGCAGACATCCCTTACAGTGATAATAGTCAAGTCCCTGATTGACCATGCATTCTTTTCCTTTGTAGACGCCCGGGGCAAACTGGAAGACCATGTCCGGGCAGGTGGAATCGCAGAGCCCGCAGTTGATGCATTTTTCCTGCACAAAGAGCGGGATATAACCCTGCCTGGACGGGGAGAGGTCGTTTGACACCGTGCTGCCGATGCGGGGATTGATGCCGCCGATGGGCGCGTTTTCATATCCCCACACATAATCTTCTTTCCCGCCGGAGGGAAGAGGCTCGATATTGCGCTCCGAGGAGGCTTCCTCCGCCAGCGCATAGCCCTGCCGGACACCCGCTAAGTTTGCCTCGATCAGAGCCGGGTATTTTTTTCCGATCGTGTCGCGGCAGAGCTGCTCCGCCGCTTCCTGCGGGATAAAGCCGGAGACTTTTGCGATGGCTCCGAGCATGACCATATTGACGCGCGAATGACATTCCATCGCGATCTGGAGCGCATCGAGGCAGTACAGTGCCCCGATTGAAATATGGTATTTTTCCGCCGCTTCATCAGGGGATAAGGGGGTATTTAAAACGATCTTTGTTTCCATATTGATGCCGTCAAGTACGGGGTGCGTGCCGATCAGTCCCTCGTGAAAAATCCCAAGGATGTGGGGATGCGTGACCGGACTGTTGATGCGCAGCGGTTTTTCGCCGTCGCACCAGCGGATAAAAGCTTTCACGGGCGAACCGCGCTTCTCGGAGCCGTAGCTCGAAAAACTTAAAGAATTTAAGGACAGGGAGAGCGCTCCGAGCTCCCCCAGCATTTTTCCGCAGAGATTGGCGCCCAGGCCGCCGATGCTCTCCAGTCGTATCTCAAAATAGCCGTGCTCATTTGTGACGGGCAGGAGATTTTTTTTGTTCATACTGTTCCTCCATTTGCGCAGATTGATGTTCTCTGATAGTATGTCTGTTTTTTGGGGAAAAATTCTGAAAAGGGCAATTTTAACGATTGACGCGGCGGCCTGTGTGTGGGTAAATAGAATCAGAAAAGGATGGACGGAGGACGGTTTTGAAAAAAATTCTGATTGTGGACGACGAGGCGGATATCAGGCAGCTGCTGAAGGATGCGTTAGAGCTCGAGGGCTATGAGACGATTACGGCGGAAAACGGGATGGAGGTGTTTGCGGCGCTGGGCAGTCTGCCGGATCTGATTCTTTTGGATATAAACCTGCCGGATATGGACGGGTATCAGGTGTGTCGGGCGATCCGGGATTACGTCAGCGCGCCGATTCTCTTTCTCACGGCGAGAGCGGATGAGGCGGACCGGGTACAGGGGCTTCGGCTGGGAGGGGACGACTATATCGTAAAGCCCTTCGGGATGGAGGAGCTGCTTGCACGTGTGGAGGCGCATTTCCGCCGGGAAGAACGCATGACGCGGCAGCCGGGACAGCGTGATGACAATACGAAAACGGGCGAAGCCGGTTTTAGCGGGCATGCCAGGGACAGGCAGCCGGCAGCCGGGCGGGAGTCCGCAAAGCACAGCGCTCCGGCAGCCGGCTGCGAACCGGCGGTATCCGGACTCATCATTGATTTCCCGGGCTGCCGGATCCTGCGGGACGGAAGAGACATCGGTCTGACGAGAACGGAGTACCGGATCGCGGAGCTGCTGTACGTCAATCGCGGGAAGGTGTTCGGACGGGAACAGATTTATGAGCGCGTGCGCGGCTATGACGGCACCGGCGACGCGGGGATTGTGACAGAGCATATCCGGCGCATCCGCAAAAAGCTTGGGGAAACGGACGGGAAACAGTGGATCGAAACCGTATGGGGAGTGGGTTACCGATGGATTGGTTAGAATGGCTGGAAGATAAAACAGAACGGATCAGACGGCGGATCGGCAACCTGTCTCTCACGAAAAGCCTGCTCTGCTATATGCTCTGCGGGATGGTCTGTGCGCTGACATTGTGGCTGTTTACGAGAAATCTTTGTCTGGGATGGTTGAATGTTCTTTTGGAGAATACGGTCTTAGGGAATGACGGATATGTGCGGGAGGGGATGCTCGACAGGATTCTGCTGTCGGACGGGGTGTCCGGGGTTTCCTATGCTGTCATTATGATCTACAGATATAGTCTGCCGGCGTATCTGATGATTGCCTCCCTGATTGTCTGCTGGCTGTTTCCGAGAAAAAAGGTCGGGGTGCCGGGGCGCATCATAAGAGAGAGCGTTGGCGCGATTGCAGCCGGGGATCTGAGCCGGGAGATTTCTTATGAGAGCGGGGACGATATGGGCGAGATCTGCGCGGGCGTGGAGACACTGCGCAGAATGCTGTCGGAGGAGAAGAGCCGCAGGTGGTTAAGTGAGGAGACGCAGCGGCAGATCAATGCCGCCTTTGCCCACGATATTCGCACGCCGCTGACCGTGATCCGGGGCTATACCGAATTCCTGCAGAGATATCTGCCGGGGGGACGCCTCACGGAGGAGATGATCGCGGACCGGCTTGACGCGATGTTGTATCAGGAAGACCGGCTTCTGCGGTTTACCGAGACGATGTCGTGCATCCGGCGGCAGGAGGAGCGGGAGATTATACTGGCACGGGTGAAATCAGCCAGCCTGGTGGACCGCATCGGCGGATCGGCAAAAGAGATTGCCGGGCAGCAGGGGCTCTCCTGTGAGATCCATGCCTTCGGACTTTCTGCGGAGCTGCTTTTGGATGTGCAGATTGTGGAGGAAACGGTCGAAAATCTGCTTACAAACGCCGCTCGTTATGCGAAAGAGCGGATTCTGATTGAGATCCTGCAGGAGGGGAATGTGCTGCGCATCTTTGTGTGGGACGACGGACCGGGCTATTCCGCGAGGGCGCTGCGGGACGGGACAAAAGCATATTTCAGTGAGGAAAAAAAGAAGGGCGGCCGGTTTGGCATCGGTCTTACCATCAGCCGGATGCTCTGCGAAAAACACGGCGGATCACTCGCGCTGACAAACAGTCTCGCGGGCGGCGCGATCGCCTGCGCGTCATTTACGGTGGGCGCCAGACAATCTTTTTGAAAGATTTTGCTGTTTCTTTGGAAAATGTAGATGGTTTATAGATGTTTTCCGTTTATGCTGTAAGTGTGCCCGGTTCTGATGCCGGGACGTTAGGATCAACCAGAAAAAGCAGGAGGGAAGACATGACAACGCAGATTGAAATCAGCCATCTGTCAAAAGACTTTGGGGCAAAACATGCACTGTCAGATGTAACGCTTACCATTGAAAAAGGAATGTTCGGGCTGCTCGGTCCGAATGGTGCGGGAAAGACGACACTGATGAAGGTGCTGTCTACGCTGCTTCAGAAGACGAAGGGCGAGGTAAAAATATGCGGCATTCCGGTGGAGGAGAGCCGGAAGGTACGGAATATAACCGGATATCTGCCGCAGGATTTTTCCATGTACGGTTCCATGTCCGCTGCCGAGGCGCTTGATTATCTGGCAGTGCTTTCCGGTATGACGCGTTCGGAGCGAAAAAAACGCGTACCAGAGCTGTTGGAGAGGGTGAACCTGACAGAGCAGCGGCATTTAAAGGTGCGGGCAATGTCGGGCGGAATGAAGCGGAGACTTGGAATCGCCCAGGCGATCATTCACGATCCGAAGGTGATTATCGTGGATGAGCCGACCGCAGGACTTGACCCGGAGGAGCGCGTGCGTTTCCGCAATCTGCTCTGCGAGATCGCCAACGACCGGATTGTGCTGCTCTCGACACATATCGTGGGCGATATCGAGGCGACATGCGAACAGATCGCGATTCTTGATGAGGGGAGGGTGATTTTCCGCGGGACAGTGACGGAGCTGCTTCGCCGGGTCGAGGGCAGGGTGTATGCGGCGGAGGTTTCCGTGCGCGAGCTCGGCTTACTGCAGGAGCAGTTTCTTGTGACCGGAATCTTAAATACGGGCAGTATTGCAAATGTGAAAATCGTTGCGGATACACGGCCGCTTCCGGATGCAAAACCCTGCGGCGCGGATGTGGAGGATGCCTATCTGTTTCTGATGCACCACAAAGGAGGTGAGCGGAGATGACGGCATTGTTTTTGAAAGAGTGCAGACAGGTGTTAAGAAGCCTGGTTTATTATATTTATCTCGTGATATTCGTACTGTTTATCACAAGTCAGATCGGTGACATGGAGTCGGTCGGATCACTGAGCGAGCCGCAGCCGGGACAGGACTTTTACGGATCCGGTCACAGCACGGATCCGCATGACATCATGGAGGGGGCGATCGAATCTCTGTTTGAGGAGACGTACCGGAACCATTTTGACACGTATCCGTTCGGTTTTATCAAGGTCGTCACCTTAGACGAGACAGAGCTTGCACAGATGAAAGCTGAGGTGGAGCAGGCCTGCGGCAGGAACTTTGACGTGCTCTGCCGCCTGTATACAGACTATTGGCAGAGCGCGGGAGAGGCGTCGACATATGACGAATATCTGGAGCGCCAGCTTGACTGGCATCTTCCGCTGAGGGCGGATTATACCTATGAGGAATTTGAGGCGCAGATGGGACGGGTCACAAAGGTGATCGGGAGAGGCTGCACGTATGACGGAAATTACCGGTCGGAGGCGATAAAAGAACTCACATATGAGGATGCGAAACAGGAGTATCAGGATCTGTGCGAAAAGGACCGGATCACCCGGGCCGGTATGCGTCTGTTCTGTGATTACGGGGGCATTCTCCTGGCGATACTTCCCGTCTTTGTGGGAGTGTCCGTCTGCCTGCGCGACCGGCGCGCAAAAGCGGCGGAGGTCATCTGTGCAAAACGCATTTCGGGAGCTGCGCTGATCGTGACGAGATATGCGGCGAGTGTCATACTGATGTTTGTGCCGGTAGCTGTCTGCGCGTTTCTGATGCAGATGCCGTGCAGCTATAAGGCGGCGGAGATTGGGGTCACACCGGATCAGACGGCGTTTCTCACCTATTCCGTTGTGTGGCTGCTTCCGCTGATTCTGCTGGCAACTGCGGTGGCCTTTGTGCTGACGGAGCTGACGGACAGCATTCTTGCGATCCTGGTGCAGGCAGTATGGGCGTACGGATCCCTGATCATGGCGAGGACGCTCACCGGGGACTTTGGCTTTAAGCTGATTCCGCGCTGGAACGAGTTTGGCGGGTATGACCGTTTTTCACAGGAACTGCCGCAGCTGCTTTTAAATCGCGTCTGTTATACGGTGCTTTCTGTGGCGCTTGTGATACTTGCGATTTGTATTTATGAGAGAAAAAGAGGGGTGACGACGCGTGGAAAAATACGCAAAACTCATGATTAGCTTTGTGAGACATCACTATCTGCCGCATCTTGGGATTACCGCTTTGCTCATCGCCGTATCCGGCGCGATCATAAGCTTCCGCAATCTGGACGCGGGAGCGTCGGCGCAGGTGATGGAAATGTATGCCGCCCTGGCCGGGATACTGCTGCTGACGCCGCTGTTTGCTCCGGAGACGGATCAGCAGATCTGGGAACTGAAGCGGACAAAAGTGACGCCGATGTGGCGGCTTTATCTCGGGCGCCTGTTTCTGGCGGTGCCGGTGCTCGCCGTGACGATGGGAATCTTTCTGCTGCGCTTACATTGCGGCGGCAGTGAATTTGACGCGGGCAGCCTGTTTTCCGCAGCGTATTCCGAGGCGCTGTTTCTCGGCGCGACCGGCTTTTTTGCCGGTGCGGTGACAAACCAGCCGGTGATCGGATATATGGTGTCTCTTCTATATTATATGGGAAATATCGGGATTGCCGGAAAGCTCGGCTGGCTCGGGCTGTTTCCGCTGATGCGCAATCAGCCGGCGCATCGGGGTTGTTTTCTTCTGACCGCTATCGTGCTTATCGCGCTGGGGATTCTGCTTCGGGAGAGGATTCCCGGGGGGATGACTCTGCCGTTCTGGTATCATCGAGGGGCATAGCGCATCCTGCCGTACCCGGATTATTCGCGCGCGGTGCGCGCTGCCGTTTTAGGAAACACCAGAGGGAGCGGCACGCTTCGTGGCGCCAAAGTCTGAGGCGGAGAGCAGCGTGCTTTCCCTGCAATAAAGCTTTGTAGCGATCCGGATGTGGCGCGCGGGCGTGTCTGGATGCGTGATGGAGTAGATCAGCTGATCCACGCACACGGCGGCCAGCTCGGATTCGTACGTCCGAATGCTGGTCAGAGGCGGTTCTAAGAGCGCGGCAAAGGGCTGATCGTCAAACCCGATGACGGCGATCTCCTCCCCCGGCTTCTTTCCAAGGTCCCGCAGGATGCGCATAAAAGCCGCTGCTGCCAGATCGTTGTCGCAGAGATAAGCGGTTGCCTGCAGCGGTCCCGGTCCGATCCGGGCGGACAGCCGGTCGATCAGAATATCCACATCCGCCTCGCAGCCAGTGAAGGAGGCATCTTCGGGGGAGGCATCCACCACAGCGGCGGCAGTCAGGCCAAGGTCTTTTAGGGCGAGATAAAAGGCGTCGAGACGCTCCTGCCCGATTCCGCCCGGAAGGATGCGCACAAATCCAATCCGCGTGTGCCCAAGGGATTTCAGGTGCACAGCCGCCTCATGAATCCCGTAAATGTTGTCGTGGGTGACCGTTGTGACCGGCAGATGGGAAAGGGCGTTCCCGGCGATGACAAAAGGAACGTTTTCTTCGAATGGCAGTTCCGTCAGGGCAGAGTATAAGCCTCCGCCCAGGCAGAGAAAACCGCTTACATCTGTCGGGAGAACATCAGAGACATCGTCAACGGCGAGAGGACCGAGTGGCGTGTAGCCGTTCTGACGGATCGCCTGGCACGCCGCCTCGGTAAACTGGGAATAGAGCAGATGCGAATCCTTTTCGGAACCAAAATTACGATCGTAGGTATAATCCAGCAGCGCGATCACGCCCTTTGATTCATTTGCGCGCAGGCGCTTCATATCATATCCGCACCGTTTTGCCTCCGCGAGAATCCGGCTCCTGGTCTCCTCCGAGATTCCTGGTTTGCCCCGCAGGGCGACGGAGACGGAGGCGGTGCTCACGCCGAGGGAATCGGCCAGCTCTTTCATCGAAATCGTTCCCATGTGTCTGTCCCTTCCATATTATAAACAGTTCAGGCTGTATTCAGGTTCTCTCCTGAAAGACATGTGAAATGTCAAACAGTTCCGGTACATCAGCAATTGTGCATATGCTTACACAAAAATTCAGCCATGGAAGCTCTTTTGTCATCCGATAAATGACCGCCATTGCTTTCGCTTCGGACATAGGCTTTACAGAATGATAGCCAGAACCCTGAATATGTTCAAAACCAGTTTTTTCAAAATAAGCACGTACGTCATAGTAAGCATTATGCCAGTCCCCTTTCGGGTAATGTTGCTGTAATGCCGCTGTATCCAGATCGAAATTAATTCCTTTACGAAGAGAATTGTCCATCTTTTAACTCCTCAGAAATTCTGTAATCAGATTTTCTTTCGATGTCCCGTTATACCAAAAACATTCCTTGATGTGTTCTGCCAGCCATGAAGCATCCTTTAATGCAAAAATAGCTGCCCAGAATCTTCCGTAGTCCTGTTTTCTTCCCTTATCCAGATAGATCCTTTTACCAGGCTGGCAGTCAACACAGTCCAGATCTTCTGATTCAAATATTTCGTCTGTTTTCTTGCACATTTCCCTGACAGCATCCGCATCCAGTACTTCTGTATCAAAACTAAGTTCTAACCTGTACATAAAATCACCCTTTCTGAAACGACATATATCACAGATGCATCCATCCTTAGTTTAGCATGAGATCCCCAAAAAGTCATCGCTTTTTTCAGATGCTTTTTATCACCAAAAGCCAGTCGTCCCCGTCCGGCCTGCCCGGCGCACGCCAGCAGCCGTCCTCCGGTGTCAGGCGCTCCTCGCAGACACTCCATTCCGCGGTCCGCGGGTTAAACCACTGCGCAGTGTACGCACAGTCCCGCATATTCCGGATCCGGCAGCCGCCGCGGGTGTTGGAATTATAGTAGACCACGAAGCGGTCAGCGTCCGGCGCGGCAAGCGTCAGGGGGTCATGCATGGAGGGGTGTTCTCCCGGCTCCTCAAAATCGCCGAAGGGCGAGAGTCCCGGTGTCAGCACCGGCCGCAGCTCCTCGAAATGCAGCTCCTCATAAAACCGGCGAAGATAACCCATCTGCGCGGCTCCGATCCCGTCGATGGCCTCGTACCAGGTGATGCCGAAGCGGTTGAAGACGCTGACCGGTGAAGGACTGATTTCATTTTTTTTCCAGACCGTATCCCAGATCCCCTGCGCACCGTAGGTATAGCCGCAGGCGCCGCACTGGATTGCCGTGTATGCTACCCGGCGCAGCATATCTGCGGTGCACAGCCGCGTCCCGCTTTCCTCTAAGGTGGAGCAGAATTCGTACATGGATTCACCTTCGACAAAGGGTTTTGCCGGGTGAGCCTGGCAGTAGCTGTAAAAATCGTGGGCGCTGATCCGAAAATCGCCATGCCCGGCCTGATTTAAGGTAAAATCATACCAGTCCTCGTCATAATAATATTCCGAAAACGGACGATGGTTGTCGTAGTGTGCGGTCTGCAGGGTGCGATATCCGTCATGTTCGGAGATCCAGAGCGCGACCTCGCGCCATGCGTTGATAAAATTCGTCCGGTCCGGTTCCGGTGCATAGCCCGCGACCTCCCCGGCGAGGGTCCATACGATGGGAAGCGCTCCGTAGCGCGCCAGGATATAGCGCGCGGTATTTTTCCAGTGCGCGATCCCCTCGGAAAAGACCGACATAAACCATCCGAAGCCGAGGGCGTTTACCAGCCCCAGGTCGGCGAGATAGTACATGCGCCGGTCGAGTTCTTCCTGATAAAAGGCCACATTGGGATATTCGCCCGCGTCTCCTTTTCTCCAGTAAGGGGATTCCCCGCCGCGGTCCGGCCAGGCGTCGCTGCGCAGGTTGGTCTGATAGATATTGAAGCCCTGGCGGACACGCCGGTCAGCCATGCCGCGGAACATGCTGTCCATTTCCGGGTGATTGGATTCGTCCCAGCGCTCCCGGTACGCAAATTCCCAGTGGGTGTCCCCGAGCCAGAAAAACGGTGTGCCGTCCGCATGGCAGAGAGAACGCCCGGATTCATGTACACGGAGAAAACCGTGGCGGTAGATGGGGAGATCTCCGGTATAGGGCACGCAGGAGACCGTCCCGGTTTCCCCGCTGATCCCGGTCTCCTTCGGGGCCGATACCTTCCAGCTCCAGATCCCCTCCGTGATGGGGGCAAAAGCGAATTTGTAGCTGCGCCCACCGTCCCAGTAGGCCTCTCTCGTGATGGTCTGCCCATCCGGCCCGGTAAAGGCCGCCTGAATCGAGACGTCGAGAAACGGGTTGTCGTAGTCCGCGGCGATCTCATAGGGAATGATCACCTGTCGCCATGCTTCGGTTGAAAATGTCTGTGCCATGTTAAATTCCTCCTGATATGATTCCTTTTGTATGATGCAGGCTTTTGTTTCATGAATAAGAGCAGTTCGCATCGTGTGCTGTCCGTTGTTTCCTGTCATCCTCGTTTACAGAGCATAACAGAAGATGCCTAATATGTCAATATTATTAGCCAAATATAACATATATTATTAGCCTAACAATATATTGACATTTGCCAAAAACAATTTATAATGAGGGAAAACGATCGGATGCCAGAGGGCAGAGGATCGGATCAAAAAGAAGGAGGAGACACAGATGATTACAGAGGTAAAACAGATTCCGGTGGCGGAGGGGACGCATCCCTTTGCATCCGCGGCGGAGAAATGCGGATTTTCCAAAATCGGCTATGCGGAGGATGAATATTTTATGAGCGGTACGGCAAATGTCTACGGCGAGAATCCGGATCAGACCCCGTATGTGGAGATCGCGGACGCCCCGTACACCACGCGTCTTCTGGTGCGCAGACCAAAGGATATCAGCCGCTTCAGCGGGAATATTGTAATTGAGGTGCTAAACGCCACTGCGATGATCGATATCGATCGGATGTGGGTGAATTCCTGGAAGTTTTTCACGAGAAACGGCGATATTTACATCGGCATCACCAGCAAGGGACAGGTGCTGGATGCACTGCGGCGCTTTGATCCGGAGCGCTATGCACCGTTAAACTGGGACAACCCGGATAAAAGCCGTACACCCATCCCGGAGATTGCGAATGTGCCCATGCTGTTTATGGAGGAATACGAGAGCGGGCTGTTCTGGGATATGTTAATCGATCTGGCCCGCCTGCTGCAAAAGGACGGGGAGAGGAACCCGCTGCACGCATACGGAAAGCCGCATCTGTTCCTGACCGGCTGGTCCCAGTCAGGCGGGTATATCGCCCGGATCCTGCATTCCTTTGCGTATCTCCCGGAAATCGAGAAGGACGGGAAGCTTTTCGACGGCTATCTGCTGGCCGGCTGCGGGGCGTCGGATGCGCCGATGAACGCCTACAGCTCCGCATTTGTCTTCGGACAGAAGGGGATTCCGCAGGGCAGCATTCTGGGCGGAAAGGAGCCGGTCATTGCGGTCAACACGGAGAGCGAGAACCGGTACGCATACTGGCACGGCGATTTTGACGAGCCGGAGTTCAAATTCCGCACCTGGCAGATCCCGGCCTCCAGTCACGACACGAAATATAATCTGTTAGAATATTACGAGGGGTATCAGAGGGAAGATCTTGACCGGATCGGCATCGGAAATGAGTGGTACGGCTGCGAGGGCGAACCCATGGACTGCCCCTATGAGGCTGTTTTTAACGCGGCCTTCTATCATTTATATAACTGGGCGATAAAGGGGATCCCGGCGCCCCATGCGCCGGCGATAAAGACACGCATGACCTATCGGAAACCGGAGGCGGAAGGCGTCATTTTCAACCAGGTGGAAAATGTGACCGACGCATTTGGCAATGCACAGGGCGGCATCCGTCATCCGGCGGTGGATTATCCGACCGGCGCCTATAAAAGTTTCAGTAAAATGGCGGATGGCGGCATTCAGGAAATGTTCGGTCATGTAATGCCCTTTGGCCGGGAGAAGCTCATAGCGCTGTATCAGAATCTGAACCATTATGAGACTCTTGTAAGAGAAAACGCCGCACAGGCGGTTGCCTTTGGCTATGTGCTGGAGGAGGACCGGGAGGAGCTGATTGCCCGGGTGGTGGCCGCGGCGAAGCGGCGGGGCCTGCCGGAATGATACAGCTGCAAATTTTACCATATTTATATGATGCCAGGGTCAAAAGGTCATGTGTTTCACGCCTGCGTGAAAAAGCATGACTTTGTGACCCGCCAAACATGAGAAATGATAATTTTTCATATTTTTCACGTCTGTTTAAAAATTACAGCGGGCTGTCGCCGAAGGAGTATCGAAGCGGCAAAATAAAAAGCGGATCTACATGACAGGATTCGCTATATTTTCTGTGTGTCTTCAAACATAATCAGAAAATCCGGGATTCTTTCGGAAATCATGGTGGAAAAGGAGACAGACAGGTTTGATGAAACGATACAAAGCGTGCTTCTCCTGCGGCGGAAACAGGCATAGGGATTCTAAAAAAGAAAAAAAGAGAATAAATATAAAAGAAAACCTTACGGGAGCTGAGAAATTGTCGCTGGAGGATTTATTGGAGGAAGAGCTGGAAAATCCGATGGTGCAGCTTCGCTATACCTATGCGCTTGATGTGATACGGGCAAAGCTTCGGCTGATTCATGCGGATCTGACCGCTCAGAGCCGGCGTCCGGTCATCCGCAACCTGTCGTCGCGGATCAAGACGGCGGAGAGCATCGGAAGAAAGCTGGTAAAAAAACAGCATGAGATATCATTTGAGACGGCGGTCGCCACATTAAATGACATTGCCGGCATTCGTGTGGTCTGTTATTTTTGCGACGATATCTATCAGGTGGCCGCTGCGATCCGCGAGCAGAGTGATCTTCGCGTCATCAAAGAAAAGGATTATGTGAAGCGACCCAAAAAAAGCGGTTATCAGAGCGTGCATCTGATCGTGGGAGTGCCCGTAACCTACCGGGACAGGACGCAGGAAATCCGCGTTGAGGTGCAGATCCGCTCGTTTGCCATGGATTACTGGGCCGAGATGGATACGCAGATGTGCTACAAAAAAAATACGGCGCAGATTCTTCACGTGGAGAGGGAGACAAAAAATTATTCGGATCTGATTGCGGAGGTGGACAATAAGATGCTGGAGCTCCGCAGACGGATTGAGGGCGGGTGACCGCCCGTTTTTTGTTGCGGGATTTCTGAAAAAACTCTTGAAAAATGTGATAAAACATGCTATAGTAGTTGCTCGTGATATATTATTAATTCCTTGCTCGCCAGCAATGCCTGCCGGCAGGATGGACGGGCCAGAGACCAGAAGGAGGAAATTCGCATGAACAAGTATGAGTTAGCACTCATTGTCAGCGCTAAGATTGAGGATGACGCGCGGACAGCTGTAGTGGAGAAGGCAAAAGAGTACATTACTCGTGCCGGAGGAACCGTGACGGAGGTGGAAGACTGGGGTAAGAAGAGACTTGCCTACGAGATCCAGAAGATGACGGAGGGCTATTACTACTTTATCCAGTTTGATGCAGATACGACGGTTCCGGCAGCGGTAGAGCGCGATGTTCGCATCATGGACAATATTCTTCGATTCTTATGCGTCAGAAAAGACGAGGCATAAACAGAGAGGAAATTAATTATGAATAAAGTAATTCTTATGGGACGGCTGACCAGGGATCCGGAAGTCCGGTATTCCCAGGGAGATCAGGCAACGGCAGTCGCGCGGTATACGCTGGCGGTCGACAGGAGATTTAAGAGAGACGGGGATCAGCAGACGGCTGATTTTATCCAGTGCGTGGCATTCGGACGTACCGGCGAGTTCGCGGAGCGGTATCTGCGCAAGGGTACCAAGATCGCAGTGACCGGACGGATTCAGACCGGCAGTTATACCAACCGGGAGGGTCAGCGCGTATATACCACGGAGGTTGTCGTGGAGGATCACGAATTTGCGGAGAGCAGGAATGCCGGCGGAGATAACTCCGGCTCAGGATATGCGCCCGCAGACAGACCGTCGCCGGGCAGTGCGGCAGGTGACGGCTTTATGAATATTCCGGACGGAATAGATGAAGAGTTACCATTCAGCTGAGAGAACAGGAGGAAATTGGCATGGCTTACAATAAAGCAGCAGACAAAGAAGGCGCTCCGGCAAAGAGACGCCCGATGCATAGAAGAAAAAAAGTTTGTGTGTTCTGTGGCAAGGATAATGTGATCGATTACAAGGACACAAATAAGCTCAAGAGATATATCTCTGAGAGAGGGAAGATCCTTCCCCGCAGAATTACAGGCAACTGCGCAAAGCACCAGAGAGCGCTGACCGTTGCGATCAAGAGAGCGCGTCACGTGGCACTGATGCCGTATGTATGCGACTGACAAAAGACGACAGGAGATTCCGGGACATTTGTCCCGGAATTTTTTGTATGGATCGGACATATCGGTCTGCGGTGCGGTTCTAAAGGTTTTCTTAAAATTCGTGTCAGACGCTTGAAATTATAATGCAATCAGATAAGATAATGATTGTCAGGCCAATCCGCCGCGGGAAGGCGGATGTTGCAGATGGCTGCAGGCGGAAAACGGACAGAGAGGAAGAGGTGCATGAAAAACGAATGCTGTGTGATAGCGGGAATCATGATATCGGCCCTGCTGTTTGCGGGCTGTGGAATCGGACAGACGGAGAGCGGAAATGAAACGGAGTCGCAGCAGGAGCATTATCTGTCTGCGGAGGAGGACGAAGAGGTGGCGGTGATCCGCGAGGAATTCAGCGAGACAAAGCCGTACCCGGCGCTTGCCGGATTTCTGACAGAATACTATCAGATTCCGGAGGACAAGCTGTCAGAGACGCGCTATTATTACAATTATACGGACCTGAATGATGACGGGACAGACGAACTGTTTGTGTTTGTCATCGGCAGTTATGTGGAGGTGGATAACGGCAACCCGGCGCTGATATTAACTGTGGAGGGAGATTCTTTTACGGTGCTGGAATCATTCGGGGGGATTCATACGCCGGTTACGATCACGGAGGAAAAAGAAAACGGCTGGCACATGATCATATACCAGGAGTACGGCGGCGGAGAGGACGGATTTCGAATCTGCCGTTATAATCCGGACGGAGGCTATCAGACAGAGCTGTCAGAGGTAGTCGGGGAGACGGAGGCGGTGAGCGGAACGCAGATCCTGTCAAATAATCTGATCGATGATCTTGATCAGGAGCGCTACCTGACACTGGCTCCGGCACAGGAGTAGGCGGATATACCGCGCATTATAACCGGTTTTCGCAATTTCGGACAAAAAATACTTTATATCAGACGTCAGAAATGGTATAATTTTCAGTAATGACTTCGACGTGAGCATTATTTGAAAACGGGAGGCCGGGATTTGAAGAATAATACAATAAAGCTGAAGGGGAAGCTGCGCACCTATCTGCGCCTGCCATTGATGCTGACGCTTCTTCTGATTGCGATAAATATACTGGTTTACACGAAGGACACGCTCTCGGGCGCTCTGATATCCGGTTTTGTGCTGGTGTATTTTCTCATTACACTGTTTACGTATGCCCGCAATAAACCGCTGATCACAGACGCGCTGATCAATTTTGCGACACAGTACGGGACAGTGCAGAAGCAGCTTCTGAATGAATTCGAGATACCGTATGCGCTGCTGGACTATAACGGCAGATTTTTATGGGTGAACAGGCAGTTTACGGAGATCACCGGCAAGGATAAAAACTATCACAAGTCGGTGACGACGATTTTTCCGACGCTGACCAGAGAGCTGCTGCAGCGGGAAGAGGCAGTGCAGACGATAAATCTGACACAGAACAGGCGGTATTACCGCGTCTCGCTGAAACGTCTCTATTTTGACGCGCAGATCAGTGACGATACGATGGTTCCGCTTGACGAGAACGGCGAATATCTGACCGCGATTTACCTGTTTGACGAGACGGAGCTCAACCAGTGTGTCCGCGAGAATGAAGAACAGCAGATGGTGGCGGGACTGATCTATATTGACAATTATGACGAAGCGCTCGACAGCATAGAGGATGTCAAGCGTTCCCTGCTGACGGCGCTGATTGAGCGGAAGGTGAACAAGTACTTTACCGGGATCGATGCCCTGGTGCGCAAGATTGAGAAAGACAAATATTTTGTCGTATTCAGGAATAAATATTTAGAACAGCTGCGGGAAGACCGGTTCAGCATCATTGAAGATGTCAAGACGGTAAAAGTCGGCAATGAGATGGCAGTTACCTTAAGCATCGGAATCGGCGCGGGCGGCGGAAGCTATACGAAGAATTATGAGCTGGCACGCATGTCGATTGACCTTGCGCTCGGGCGGGGAGGCGATCAGGTGGTCGTCAGAAGCGGCGAGGATGTCTCCTACTACGGCGGCAAGACGAAGCAGGTCGAGCGAAACAACCGCGTGAAAGCGCGCGTAAAAGCACATGCGCTGCGCGAGGTGATTGAGAGCCGGGAGCATGTGCTGATCATGGGACACAATATCAGCGATGTGGATTCGCTCGGAGCCGCGATCGGTATCTACTGCGCCGCACGGGTGCTCGGGAAGAAGGCGCAGATCGTCTTAAACGAGATTACTTCTTCGCTGCGGCCGCTGGTGGAAGGATTTAAGGAAGAGCGGGGATATCCGCCGGATCTGTTTGTCAGGAATGACGAGGCGATTCTGCTTACGAACCGCAACACCCTGGTGATGGTGGTGGACGTCAACCGTCCGAGCTATACGGAGTGCCCGGAGCTGCTGCGGCGCACGGATACGGTCTGTGTGTTTGACCATCACAGACAGGGCAGTGAGGTGATCGAGAACCCGGTGCTCTCCTATGTGGAACCGTACGCATCGAGTGCCTGCGAGATGATCGCCGAGGTACTGCAGTACTTTTCCGAGAATATCCGGTTAGAGCCGCATGAGGCGGACTGCATCTATGCGGGTATTCTGATCGATACGAATAATTTTATGACCAAGACGGGTGTGCGCACCTTTGAGGCGGCGGCGTATTTAAGGAGAGCCGGCGCGGAGGTCACCCGGGTCCGTAAGCTCCTCCGTGACGATATGACGGCGTATAAGGCCAGGGCGGAAGCGGTGCGGAACGCAGAGGTATACCGGAACGCATTTGCGATTTCGATCTGCCCGGCGGATGATGTCGAGAGTCCGACGATTGCCGGCGCGCAGGCAGCCAATGAGCTGTTAAACATTGTCGGCATTAAGGCGTCGATTGTCCTGACCGAATATCAGGGACGCGTCTATGTCAGCTCGAGGTCGATTGACGAGGTCAATGTACAGCTGATCATGGAGCGGCTGGGAGGCGGAGGCCATCTGAATATGGCCGGCGCGCAGCTCAAAGACTGTACGGTGCAGCAGGCGAAGCGGCGGATTCAGAACACGATTGACGAGATGATAAGAGAAGGAGAAATCACAGAGTGAAGGTAATATTAGTAGAGGATGTAAAATCTTTGGGAAAAAAAGGCGACGTGGTGAATGTCAGCGACGGATATGCGCGAAATGCGCTGCTTCCCAAAAAGCTCGGGGTAGAGGCAAACGCGAAGAATTTAAACGATCTGAAGCTTCAGAACCGGCACGCGGAGCGCGTTGCGCAGGAAAATTATGAATCGGCGCTCGCGTTTGCAAAGGAGATAGAAGACAAAAAAGTTACGGTGAAGATGAAGGGCGGCGAGGGCGGCCGGATCTTCGGTTCCGTGTCCACAAAGGAGATCGCAGCAGCTGCAAAAGATCAGTTAGGCATTGAGCTGGATAAAAAGAAAATGCAGCTTCCGGAGCCGATCAAATCGTTCGGGATGACAGAGGTGTCGATCCGGCTTCACCCGAAAGTGACCGGGAAATTTACGGTGCACGTTGTGGAAGAGTAAAAAAGCGGGCTGGTGTGTCAGCACACCAGCCCTTGTTTTTTCTTATCTGGCATTACCGATTGCGGGAGGCGTCGGAGTGAAAACCGAAGGAAAATATTACAGGAGGATGCGCGATGGAAGAGACATTGATAAAGCGGATTATGCCGAACAGTATCGAAGCCGAGCAGTCAGTCATCGGCTCCATGCTGATGGATAAGGACGCGATTGTTGCGGCGATGGAGACGCTGATCGAAGAAGATTTTTATTATAAGCAGTACGGGATTCTGTTTGACACGATGATAGAACTGTACAATAAAGGGATGCCGGTCGATCTCGTGACACTGCAGAGCAGATTGAAGGAAAAGGACGTTCCCGAGGAGATTACGAGCCTGGAATTCGTGCGTGAGCTGGTCACTTCCGTACCGTATTCGTCAAATGTAAAGTATTATGCGCAGATCGTGAAGGATCACGCAATGCGCAGAAAACTGATCCGTGTCAGCGAGGAGATCGGAAACGAATGCTATCTCGGACGCGAGAGTGTGGACGATGTCATGGCGCTCACCGAAAAGAAGGTGTTTGATCTGCTGTCGACCCGCGGCGGCGGTGATTTTGTCCCGATCCGCCAGGTGGTTATGAATGCGCTGGAAAAGATCGAGAATGCGGCGAAGGCATCCGGAACCGTGACCGGGATTCCGACCGGGTTTATCGATCTGGATTATCGCACGGCCGGAATGCAGCCGTCGGATCTGATTCTGATCGCAGCGCGTCCTTCGATGGGGAAAACGGCATTTGTCTTAAACATTGCCCAGTATGTGGCTTTTCATGAAAATATGTGCACGGCGATTTTTTCGCTGGAAATGTCAAAAGAGCAGCTGGTCAACCGCCTCTTCTCTTTGGAGTCCAGAGTGGACGCACAGGCGCTTCGGACCGGAAACCTCTCGGATGCAGACTGGGAGAAGCTGATCGAGGGAGCGGGAACGATCGGCAATTCCAGCCTGATTATCGATGACACGCCCGGGATTTCGATCTCCGAGCTGCGCAGTAAATGCCGAAAGTACAAGCTGGAGCATGACTTAAAAATCATCATCATTGATTACCTGCAGCTGATGACCGGAAGCGGGCGGTCGACGGACTCCAGGCAGCAGGAGATCTCCGATATATCGCGTTCCTTAAAAGCGCTTGCAAGAGAGCTTTCGGTACCTGTTATCGCGCTCTCACAGCTTTCCCGCGCGGTGGAGCAGCGGCCCGATCACCGTCCGATGCTGTCGGATCTGCGCGAATCCGGTGCGATCGAGCAGGATGCGGACGTGGTGATGTTTATCTACCGTGACGATTACTACAACCATGATTCCGAGATGAAGGGAATCTCCGAGATCATTATCGCCAAACAGAGAAACGGCCCGATCGGGACGGTAAATCTGGTGTGGCTGCCGCAGTACACAAAATTTGCAAACATGGAAAAATAACATTACGATTCCAAAACGCCGAAAACCGGGAGACGCATCCGTCAGGCATGCCTGCAGGATGTGTCTCCCGGTTTTTTGATGGCTGGAAGATATAAACTTCTCTTCCCTTTGCAGACGATGTCGGAAAAAGACGAGCGATTTTCGTTGTACGGCTCCGCCCTTTTGCTTATAATATAGGTTAAGCAGAAAAGGAGGAACCAGAATGGAGAAAGTACGTTACATGATTTCGGATGCCGCAAACATTGTCAATGTGGAATCACATGTATTACGTTACTGGGAAGATGAACTGGAGCTTGACATTCCGCGCAATGAGATGGGGCACCGGTATTATACAAAGGAAAACATTCAGGAGTTCCAAAGGATAAAGGAATTAAAAGAGCAGGGTTACCAGTTAAAGGCGATCCGCATGATTGTACATAACGGTCCGTTAGACGGGCTGACGCAGGAACCGCCGGTCGGGCAGGCAAAGCTCGCAGGCGGTGAATCTGTGACAGCGGCAAAATCAGACGCCGGACAGGGAGCCGGTACGGCCAAAGCAGTGTCCGGTCAGGTGCCCGGGATACCGACGGGAAAATTGCAGGAGACAGCGGCAGAAGAGCAGGAGACAGCGGCGAAGGGAGAGGATGCAAAGCGTCAGGCACAGGAAAAGTCTTCTGCAGGTCAGGGGCAGAGCCGGATGCTCGGGAGACAGGCGGCCGGATTAAAACAGGGCGGAAATACGGAAAAGATCACTCCGCTAAAGGAGCCGGGAAATCCGATTTACCTTGCGACGATCAAAGAACCCGCCAGGCAGATGACGCCGGGCGATATCTATGCGGCGGGGAAACAGCTGTCTGCGTCGGAAACTGCAGAACAGACGACCGGACTTCAGATTGCATCCGCGGGGGAGATACAGCTTCAGGAGAGCCGGCAGAGCATTCTTGACAACACGGACAAGATGGCGCAGTTCACGGATCTGATGACGCAGATTGTCGGACAGGCGCTCGCGGCGAATAACCAGGCGTTAAGCCAGAGTATCAGCGAGGATGTCGGGAAGCAGGTGATAAAGGAGATGAACTATCTGATGCGGGAGCGTGAGGAGCTCGACGAGGACCGGTTCCGGAAACTGGATGCCGCGATTCGCGGAAATCTGAGAAAAAAGGAAGAGGATAAGGGATTCTTTAAGAAAAAGAAAAAATGAGAGAATGAAAAAAAGGATGCCGCCGGCATCCTTTTTTATGTTCTGCTTATTCCTCGCTGATTGCTCCCGTCGGGCATGTACCAGCGCATGCACCGCAGCTTACGCAGGTAGATGCGTCGATTTCATAGTGGCTGTCTCCCATGGAAATAGCGCCTACCGGACATCCGGACTCACAGGATCCGCAGCTTACACAAGAATCAGAAATAACAAATGCCATCTTCGTTTCCTCCTTATATAAATTCTGTCGAAAGTTACCTGATATGTAACCTTTTAATCATTCTAATACAAAAGTACACGGTTTACAAGTCTAAAACGCAAAAACCGTGTACTTTAATCTGCACATCACATGAAACATCAAATCAGAAAGCGGATATTACAGCCGCGCATTGATCAGAACGTGGAAAAATGATACAGTGTCTTCGATCGGAAGGGTTCATCCGGGGTGAGAACGATTCCCGGAAAGTTCGCGTGATTGATCGCGTCCGGAAAATGCTGTGTCTCCAGGCATACGCTCGAAAAGCGGCCGTAACTGCAGCCGTGCTTTTCGGGAAGCATCATCGGGCCGCCGGGAACGTAAAGCTGCATGCCGGGCTGGTCGGTAAAGACGGTCATGCGGATCCCGCTTTCCTTTGACTGCAGGACGGCTGCTTCGCGCAGTCCGGTGCCGTTGATGACATAATTGTGGTCGTAGGTGCCGAATTTTTTCAGCTGTTCATGATCCGAGCCGATGGATCTGCCGATAGTGTGCATCGTGCGGAAATCAAACGGGGTCCCGTCCACCGGAAGAAGCGTGCCGGTCGGCGCCTGAGAATCGTCAAGCTCCGTGATCTGATCGGCGTCGATGTAAAGCTCATGCGACAGAACATCGCTGCTGCCGGCTCCGTTCAGATTAAAATAGCCATGACTTGTCACATTTAACAGCGTGTCCGCGTCGCAGGATGCCTCATAAAGGATCGAGAGCTCGTTGTCCTCGGACCAGCTGTAGGTCACGGACAGATCGAGACTGCCGGGATATCCTTCCTCTCCGTCTGCGGAGTGAAGGGTCAGGATCAGTTTGTCGCCGTTTAGCCTGGCATCCCAGATCCTTGAAGCGTAGCCTGTCACGCCGCCGTGCAGATGGTTTGTCCCGTTATTGACGGCAAGCTGATATTGTTTGCCGTTGAGGGTAAAGCGGCCGTCTTTGATGCGGTTGGCGACGCGCCCGACCACCGCGCCGAGATAGACGGCGTCACGCTCATATTCGGCAGGGGTGTTATAGCCGAGACAGACATCCGTCATTGTCTTGTGATGGTTCGGAACGACAATTTTTACAAGGCGGCAGCCGAGATCGATGATTTCGACATAGGCGCCGGATGTGTTTTCAAGATGGTATATATGAATCATTTCTCCGGTGTTGGTAGTGCCAAATTCAGATGTTGTAATCTTCATGGTAACTCCTTTCTCTCCCCAGCGGAATAAAACTGGCTTATATAATTATGCCATATTTACAAAAACATGGCAAGTAGGTTGCCTATTTTTCGGAATTGTGAGATAATGTTTACGGTTCAGACGGCAGCAGTCAGATCTGCTGCAGATCATACCATAACGTCGAAACCCAGACAGGATTCCGGTACGGCGCGGGCGATTGGGCCCGAAGGCGGAAAGGCAGGAAAAAGTGAAGACAAAAGTAGTAAAGATAAATCCGGACCAGATGGATATCGCCGATATACGGGAAGCGGCGGAGCTGATTCGGACCGGCGGTCTGGTGGCGTTTCCGACGGAGACGGTATACGGGCTTGGAGCGGATGCGCTCTGCCCGAAGGCCGCAAAAAAAATATATGCGGCAAAAGGAAGACCGTCCGACAATCCGCTGATCGTGCATATCGCGGAATACTCACAGCTTTCGGCCGTCGCACGGGAGGTTCCGGAAGAAGCGGATCTGCTGGCCAGGGCGTTCTGGCCGGGACCGCTGACGATGATCGTGCGGAAGAATCAGAGCGTGCCGTCCGAGACGACAGGCGGAATGGATACGGTTGCGGTGCGGATGCCGTCACATCCGGCGGCGCTTGGCCTGATCCGCGAGAGCGGATGCCTGATCGCGGCGCCGAGCGCGAATGTTTCGGGTCGCCCGAGTCCGACGGAGGCAGCCCATGTGGCGGCGGATATGGACGGGAGGATCCCGATGATTCTGGACGGTGGTCCTGTGGGGATCGGGATTGAATCTACGATCGTAGATCTGACGGAGGAGGTTCCGATGATTCTCCGGCCGGGATTTGTCACGGCGGAGATGATCGGCGCCGTGCTCGGCAGAGAGATCCGGCTGGATCCGGGCATTACGGCGTCGGATTCTGTGATCCGTCCCAAAGCGCCGGGGATGAAGTACAGACATTATGCACCGAAGGCGGAGCTGATTCTGGCGGAGGGAGAGACAGAGCGGGTGATCGCGGAGATCAACCGGCTCACGGAAGAGAAGCGGCAAAAGGGGCTGCGTGTCGGCGTCATGGCGGCAAATGAGACTGCGGGGAGATATAAGGCGGATTGTGTGCTCTGCCTCGGACCGCAGGGAGACGGGGAAGCCGCTGCGAGACAGCTGTACGGGACACTCCGTGAATTTGACCGTCAGAAGGCGGATATCATCTATGCGGAGAGTCTGACTGAAAAAGGGGTTGGGGCGGCGGTGATGAACCGTCTGTGCAAAGCGGCGGGTCATCAGGTGTTATATGTATAACGGGAGAGGAAATCATCAATATTATGAAACAGTACGGCAGAATTATGTTTGTCGCTGAGAGCGGTACCTGCAGGGCTCCGATGGCGGCAGGCATACTTGAGGAGTACAATCTGAAACGGCCCGTGGAGATTGCAACCAGAGGTCTGGTGGTATTGTTCCCGGAACCGCTGAATCAGAAGGCGGAAGCCGTTATGATCAGCAACGGAACCAATATGGACGGGTATATGTCCACGCAGCTTACGGAGGAAGATTTTACGGAGGAGACGCTGGTACTTACCATGGAGCGCGCGCAGCTCGAGAAGATTTTAGAGAAGTATGAAAGGGCGGATCCCGAGAATGTCTATGTCCTGACAGAGCTTGTGGGGGAGGAACTCGAGATCATCGACCCGTATGGCGGGCCGCTCCAGTCCTACGGGCTCTGTTATGAGTCGCTGCGCAGGACGATTTTAAAACTGGTGAATCTGTTAAACGGGGATTAATAGAAAGGGAAGGTACACAGGATGTCAAAAATTGTAGTGATGGATCATCCGCTGATTCAGCATAAGATCGGGATTATCCGCAGGGAGGAGACGGGATCAAGGGATTTCCGCAGCATGGTGGGAGAGATCGCGATGCTGATGTGTTACGAGGCGACGAGGGATCTGAGGCTTGCGGACGTGCAGATCAGCACTCCGATCTGTCAGACAACGGCAAAGGAGCTCAAAGGCAAGAAGCTTGCGGTAGTGCCGATTCTGCGCGCAGGACTCGGAATGGTGGACGGGATGCTGACGATGATTCCGGCGGCAAAAGTCGGACATATCGGACTTTACCGGGATCCGGAGACGCTGCTGCCGGTGGAATATTACTGCAAGCTGCCGGAGGACTGCGCAAACCGTGAAGTGTTTGTGGTGGATCCGATGCTGGCGACCGGGGGATCCTCGACGGAGGCGATCCGGATGCTGAAGGAAAAAGGCGTAAAAAATATCCGGTTTATGTGTATTATTGCTGCGCCGGAGGGCGTGAAGAAAATGCAGGAAACACATCCGGACGTGGATATCTATATCGGTGCGCTGGACGATCACTTAAACGATCACGGTTATATCGTACCGGGACTCGGAGATGCGGGCGATCGTATTTTCGGCACAAAATAAAAGCCGCAGAAGGTTTGGCCCGGATTCACAGGGAAGGAAACGGGTCCGGCCGGCGTGCGCCGGCGGCCCGCTGCGGGCGGAGGAGAGAATGGGCGGAAAAAGAGAAGACTATATCAGCTGGGATGAATATTTCATGGGTGTAGCCACTTTGTCTGGCATGCGCTCAAAGGATCCGAACACACAGGTGGGAGCCTGTATTGTGAGTCCGGACCATAAGATACTGTCGATGGGGTACAACGGATTCCCCATGGGGTGCTCGGACGACGAATTTCCGTGGGAGCGCGAGGGAGAGCCGCTGGAGAGCAAATACTTTTATACCACCCACAGCGAGCTGAACGCGATTTTGAATTACCGGGGCGGGAGCCTTGAGGGTGCCACGATGTATGTGACGCTCTTTCCGTGCAACGAATGCGCCAAGGCGATCATCCAGTCCGGGATAAGACGGCTGGTGTACGACAGCGACAAATACGACGGGACGCCGGCCGTGACCGCATCGAGACGGATGTTAAAATCCGCCGGCGTGGTGATGGAGCGGTACCGGCGTACCGGCCGCGCGATTTGTATGACATTATAGCTGCCAGAAATATGGACAAATACTGTAAAATGTTATAAGATAAACATTGGCAGTTTTCTGGAGGGCAGAGACGGGAACTATATGAGAGATAACAGAAAGATTTTTCGGTCGCTGACGCTGATTCTGCAGTTCGGACTGAATATGATTGTTCCGATTTTTATGTGTACGCTCGCCGGCGTGTGGCTGGGAGAGCGGTACGATATACCGCTGATCACCGTCCCGCTGTTTCTGGTGGGTTCACTGGCCGGTTTTACGAATATATTTAAGATGGCAAAAAAAATCTGCGGCCAGGACGGCAGACCGGAGGAAGATCATGTTAAGAAGACTAAATAGCGCGCTGCCGGGACTGATCGCGGGGATACTTGTATACGGAGCGGTGGTGGAGCTTGCCGGTGTCTGGTTTGTCGCCGATAAGCTTCGGTTTACGACCGGACTTCTGATCGGGCTGGCGCTTGCCTGCGGGATGGCGGTCAATATGGCGGTCGTGCTGCTTGACGCGGTGGATGAATACGGGGAATCCCGCGCCCGTGCGCGTATTATTGCGAAATCCGTGCTGCGCTACTGTGTTGTGGTCATCGTATTTTTTGTGATGATGCGATGGAATCTCGGAAATCTGTTTTCCGCTTTTATCGGTGTTCTGGGGCTGAAGGTATCGGCTTATTTATGGCCCTTTGCACATAAAGTTATTACAGGACTGCAGGGAAGAGGTGATGTGTCCCGGGACAGTAAAAATAATAAAACGATATAAGGAGGTGAGTTTGTGAATCATGCAATTCTGATGTCATCCGGCGCCGATAACATTGACTTTATGATACACGGGATTTTTTCCTACGAAATCTTTGGTCATACCGTCTGGATCACGACATCACATGTGTGCATCCTCATCGTGCTCGTGCTGCTTCTGGCATTATCTGTTGCGGCAAACCGTGCGATGAAGCATGCAAAGGAGATACCGGAAGGGTTCCAGAATGTGCTTGAGCTCCTTGTCGAGAAGCTTGACGGGGTTGTGTACGGCACAATGGGAAAGATTGCCGCGCCGAAGTTTGTGAATTATATCAGCACGATCTTCGTGTTTATTCTCGTGAGCAATATCTCCGGTCTTTTTGGCCTCAGACCGCCAACCGCCGACTACGGTACGACGCTTGCGCTCGGTCTGATTACATTCTGCCTGATCCATTTCACGCAGTTTAAAAATCTGCCTCTGAAGCAGATCTGGACAGATATGTGTTCGCCGTTACCGCCATGGCTGCCGATCTGGCTGCCGATCAACCTGATCAGTGAGATTGCGGTACCGATTTCACTGTCGCTGCGTTTGTTTGCAAACGTGCTGTCAGGAACGGTTATGATGGCGCTGGTATACGGACTGCTGAGCAAGGTTGCCATTATCTGGCCGGCAGCGCTCCACGTATATTTTGACTTGTTTTCTGGAGCGATTCAGACGTATGTATTCTGTATGCTGACGATGACCTACATCAGTCAGAACTATGAGACCGAATGAGAAAACGATTCGGAAAGCCCGAAATTCCGGGAGTGTTAACGCATCAACGATGCATGTTTACAAGTAAACGAAATCATAATTTTAGGAGGATATTGGTATGAATATCACAGGAGAAGATTTAATTTTAGCATGTTCCGCAATTGGCGCCGGTCTGGCAGTTATCGCCGGTATCGGACCTGGTATCGGTCAGGGTATCGCAGCCGGCCATGCTGCTGCGGCAGTGGGACGCAACCCAGGCGCAAGAGGCGACATCACCTCCACGATGCTCCTCGGTCAGGCCGTGGCGGAGACGACGGGTCTTTACGGTCTGCTTATCGCAATGCTCTTACTTTTCGTAAAGCCGCTGGTATAAACAGGATGACAGCAGGGGCTGTCGTTCCATCAGAAAAGGAAATGCCGGAAACGGCTTTTCATCAGAAGAATGTAAAAGCGGCATTCTTCCGGGTGGCGGGGAACCACTCAGAATAAAAACGGAAAGGAGGCCAGGCCTTGGAGGAGATGACAAGACTCTTTAATCTGGACGCTCAGTTGTTCCATGATCTGATCCTGATGGCGATTGCGATATTCTTCTTATTCCTGTTTATGTCAAAGCTGCTGTTTAACCCGGTGCGGAAAATGCTCGAGGAACGGCGTGCGAAGATTGCCGGGGATATTGAGGCGGCGGAAGGCGACAAAAAAGAAGCCGCAGCCTTAAAAGAAGACTATGAATCCAGATTAAAGAACATCGAAAAAGAAGCAGAGCAGATTTTAAGCGAAGCCCGTCAGAAGGCGCAGAAGAATGCGGCCCGTATTGAGGGTGAAGCCAGGGAAGAAGCGGCCCGCATCATTGCCAGAGCAAATGAGGAAGCGGAGCTTTCAAAGAAGCGCGTGATGGATGAGGTGAAGCAGGAAATGATCACAGTCGCATCCATGATGGCAGCGAAGGTCGTAGCGGCCAATATCGATGCAGCTGTGCAGGATACGCTGGTAGACGAGACGTTAAGAGAGATGGGTGAGGCGACATGGCAAAGCTAGTATCAAAGACATACGGTGACGCATTGTTTGAGGTCGCTTTGGAGAGCGGGCAGCTGGATGCCTACTGGGAGGAAGCCAGAGTCGTACAGGCTGCCATGAAAGAAAACCCGGCGCTCTTTCAATTAATGAGTCATCCTAAGATTGTAAAAGAAGAAAAGGTTCAGGTAATTGAGGACATATTTGCAGGAAAGATTTCCGGCGAGCTGGTCGGACTGCTTCGGATGATCGTGGAAAAGGATCATTTTACAGAGCTGGATTCCGTATTCGGGTATTTTGATGACCGGGTAAAAGAATACAAAAATATCGGAACCGCTTATGTGACGACAGCAGTGAAACTCTCCGACGCACAGCGCGCCGCAGTGGAGAACCGGCTGTTAGAGACGACCAGATATGTGAAATTCGAAATGCACTATGCGGTGGATCCGGCCCTGATCGGCGGAATGATTATCCGTATCGGCGACCGGGTTGTAGATTCCAGCGTCAGAACAAAGCTTTATGACCTGACCCGCGAATTATCAAAAATACAGTTGAAAGCAGGTGAATGCGCTTCATGAATTTGAAACCAGAAGAAATAAGTTCCGTGATCAAAGAACAGATAAAGAGATATGCGGCGCAGTTAGAAGTAGCTGACGTGGGCACAGTCATTCAGGTGGCTGACGGTATCGCACGTATTCACGGTCTTGACAATGCCATGCAGGGTGAGCTTTTAGAGTTCCCGGGCGAGGTATACGGAATGGTCTTAAACCTCGAGGAGGATAATGTCGGCGCCGTGCTTCTCGGCAGCCAGAAGAACATCAACGAGGGTGACACGGTAAAGACGACAGGGCGCGTGGTGGAAGTTCCGGTCGGGGATGCCATGCTCGGCCGTGTGGTCAATGCGCTCGGACAGCCGATCGACGGCAAGGGACCGATCGAGACCACGAAGTACCGGCAGATCGAGCGTGTCGCATCGGGTGTTATCTCGAGAAAATCCGTTGACACGCCGCTGCAGACCGGTATCAAGGCAATCGACTCCATGGTGCCGATCGGCCGCGGACAGCGTGAGCTGATCATCGGCGACAGGCAGACCGGTAAGACGGCGATTGCGATTGATACGATCATCAATCAGAAGGGCCAGGGCGTAAAATGTATCTACGTTGCGATCGGACAGAAGGCGTCCACGGTTGCGGCGCTGGTGAAGACGCTTGATGAATTCGGCGCAATGGCATACACGACGGTTGTCGCTGCGACGGCCAGCGAGCTTGCGCCGTTACAGTATATTGCACCGTATTCGGGCTGTGCGATCGGAGAGGAATGGATGGAAAGCGGCCAGGATGTGCTTGTGATTTACGACGATCTGACCAAGCATGCGGCGGCATACCGTACACTCTCCTTGCTTCTCAAGAGACCGCCAGGGCGCGAGGCATATCCGGGTGATGTATTCTATCTGCACTCCAGGCTGCTGGAGCGTGCGGCGAGACTCTCCGATAAATTAGGCGGCGGCTCGCTTACCGCACTCCCGATTATTGAGACGCAGGCAGGCGATGTATCCGCATATATTCCGACGAATGTCATTTCGATTACCGACGGTCAGATTTACCTGGAGACCGAGATGTTCAACTCCGGTTTCCGCCCGGCCATCAACGCCGGTCTGTCCGTGTCCCGCGTGGGTGGCTCCGCGCAGATTAAGGCAATGAAAAAGATCGCTGCACCGATTCGTGTCGAGCTGGCGCAGTACCGTGAGCTCGCCGCGTTCTCGCAGTTCGGATCCGAGCTGGATGCGGACACGACGGAAAAGCTGGCACAGGGCGAGCGCATCCGCGAGATGTTAAAGCAGCCTCAGTATCAGCCGATGCCCGTAGAGCGTCAGGTCATGATCATTTACGCTGCCACTGGCAAATATCTGATCGATGTTCCGGTGGAGAAGATTCTTGATTTTGAAAAGGCACTGTTTGAGTATGTGGATACGAAGTATCCGGAGATTCCGGAGAGCATCCGTACCGAGAAGATCATCAGCGACGAGACGGAGGCGAAGTTAAAACAGGCGATCACAGAGTGCAAACGTGCAGAGGGCTTTTCAAAGGCTTCGGGGAAATAGATCATGGTAAATGAAAGGTGGTGCCAGATATGGCCTCAATGAGGGACATAAAAAGAAGAAAAGGCAGTATCCAGAGTACGCAGCAGATCACGAAAGCCATGAAGCTTGTTTCCACCGTAAAGCTACAGAAAGCAAAAACGCGGGCGGAGCAGACGAATCCGTATTTTAACTATATGTATCAGACCGTGACGTCGATGCTGGCAAAATCCGGTACGATGAATCATCCCTACTTAAAATCAGGCGGATCGGAAAAAAAGGCAGTCGTTGTCATTACTTCGAACCGCGGACTTGCAGGCGGTTACAATTCCAACATTGTAAAGCTGGTGACGGGAAGCGAAACGCTTACGCCGGGGCAGACCGGAGTGTACGCGATCGGGACCAAAGGACAGGAAGCATTAGAGCGCAGAGGCTATGAGATCAAAGAGAGCGGCGCAGAGATCATCGAATCTCCGTCCTACGCGGACGCTGCCGAGCTTTGCAAACGTGTGCTCGCGGCATATGCGGCAGGGGAGGTCGGGGAGATCTGGCTTGCCTACACGCATTTTAAAAATACGGTCAGTCATGAGCCAAAGCTTTTAAAACTGCTCCCGGTGGAGTTTGACAAAGAGGAGATCGAAGGGGCGAAACAGTCTGATCTCCTCATGAATTATGAGCCGGGCGAAGAGGAAGCGCTGGATATGATCATTCCAAAATATGTGACGAGTCTGTTTTACGGCGCGCTCGTCGAGGCGGTTGCCAGTGAAAACGGCGCCCGTATGCAGGCGATGGATTCCGCAACCAGCAACGCGGAGGAGATGATCAGCGATCTCACGCTCAAGTACAACAGAGCCCGCCAGGGTTCGATTACACAGGAGTTAACCGAGATTATTGCTGGTGCTTCTGCGATATCATAAGCATTGTTGCGATTCGCAGCCGCACAGGGGTTGATAAACCGGTTCGCCGGGTATACTCATGAACCGGTCCCCAAAGCCCTGTGTGACCGGAATCCGTTACTCCCCGGATCTGCAAAGCGTAAGACGGTTCTGCCGGATGGTTTTGCATCGGGAGGATGTGAATTGTGACAGATTAAAAAAATATATACAAGGAGAAATGAAGCGATGGCAAATAATATCGGTAAAATTACCCAGATTATTGGCGCCGTTCTGGATATCAAATTTACAGAAGGCAGCCTGCCAGAGATTAACGACGCGATCCGGGTTCCGATGAAAAACGGAAACGAACTGGTCGTGGAGGTGTCTCAGCATCTGGGTGATGATACAGTAAGATGTATCGCCATGGGCCCCACCGACGGACTGGTGCGCGGGATGGATGCGATCGCGACAGGCGGACCGATCCGTGTGCCTGTCGGCGAAAACACGCTGGGACGTATGTTTAATGTCCTGGGAAATCCGATCGACGAGATTGATCCGCCGACAGAGGTCGAGCTGTGGCCGATTCACAGACCGGCGCCGGCATTTGAGGAGCAGGCGACTTCTCAGGAGATGCTGGAAACCGGAATCAAGGTTGTCGATCTGCTCTGCCCGTATCAGAAGGGCGGTAAGATCGGACTGTTCGGGGGCGCCGGCGTAGGTAAGACGGTGCTGATTCAGGAGCTGATTCATAATATTGCGACAGAGCACGGCGGATATTCCGTGTTTACGGGCGTAGGTGAGAGGACGCGTGAAGGAAATGACCTCTACTACGAGATGAAAGAATCCGGCGTTATCGACAAGACGACGATGGTGTTCGGTCAGATGAACGAGCCGCCGGGAGCGCGTATGCGGGTCGGATTAACCGGACTGACCATGGCAGAGTATTTCCGTGACAAGGGCGGAAAAGACGTTCTTCTTTTCATCGACAATATCTTCCGTTTCACACAGGCGGGTTCCGAGGTGTCCGCACTTTTGGGACGTATGCCCTCCGCGGTTGGTTATCAGCCGACCTTACAGACGGAGATGGGTGCGCTTCAGGAGCGTATCACCTCGACAAAGAACGGTTCCATCACCTCTGTGCAGGCGGTTTATGTGCCGGCGGATGACTTAACCGACCCGGCGCCGGCGACCACGTTTGCCCATCTGGATGCGACGACGGTGCTGGAGCGCTCCATCGCGGAGCTTGGTATTTATCCGGCGGTGGATCCGCTCGGCTCCACATCACGTATTCTGGATCCGCGTATTGTCGGTCAGGAGCATTTTGACGTGGCCCGGGGCGTGCAGGAGATTCTTCAGAAATACAAAGAACTGCAGGATATCATCGCGATTCTCGGTATGGATGAGCTCTCGGAGGATGACAAGATTGTCGTAAACCGCGCGAGAAAGATTCAGAGATTCCTGTCGCAGCCGTTCTTTGTGGCGACACAGTTTACCGGACTTGACGGAAAGTACGTGCCGATCGCAGAGACTGTGCGCGGATTTAAGGAGATTCTGGAAGGAAAGCATGATGATGTACCAGAAAGTTACTTCCTGAATGCGGGTACGATCGACGAGGTTCGTGCCAGAATGCATAACTGACGGACGCTGACCCGGACGCCTGCGGTGCGGCCGCAGACGATGCGGCGCCGGTTGACGCGGGATATGTGGCGGGAGTAATGGAAATGGAGGATGATCATGGCAGACGATAGCAGGATATTTCAGGTAGAGATTATCACGCCGGACCGGGTGTTTCATGTCGGTGAGGCGACGATGATCGAATTTAATACGGCTGCCGGTGAGATCGGTGTGTACAAACGGCACATTCCTCTCACGACCGTTCTTGCTCCTGGAATTGTGAAGATCCACAAGGATGGGGAGGAAGATGTCATAGCGGCAGTCCATGCCGGCTTTGCGGAGATTCTGCCGGAAAAGGTGACACTTCTCGCAGAGATAGCGGAATGGCCGGATGAGATTGACAAAAACAGAGCAGAGGCCGCCAAAGCACGTGCGCAGGAGCGGCTTGCACACAAAACAGAGACACTTGATGTCAAACGGGCCGAGTTTGCGCTTCGCAAGGCTTTGGTGCGGATTGATCTTGCAAAATAGGCCGTATGGTCAAAGCAGGGATTACGTTTCCGGCAGGAGACGTTATCCCTGCTTTTCTTGTATCACAACACAGCCGTCCGTTACGTTTCACACGGGAAATGCCAAAGGTCAATGCAGGAATAGCGTGGAGTGAAATGTAACAAATGTGGAAAAATATCAGAAAAAACAGAAAATTCAGATAGACAAGCAGGGAGGGAATGTTTTATACTGAAAAAGGGGATATTGTCAGACACAGGGAGGGTGAATGAATTTTTATTTTATACGGCATGGGGAAACAGACTGGAATGTAAAAAAGAAAATACAGGGAAAGACAGATGTCCCGTTGAATGAGAATGGACTGAATCAGGCAAAAGCGCTGGCAAAAGAGCTGGTGCGGCTGCAGCCGGATGTTATGCGGGTGTATACGTCACCGCAGAAGAGGGCATCGGAGACGGCCAGGATCGCTGCGGAAGCTTTGGGCATCCGATGCATGATACTGGACGGTTTAAAGGAGATGGACCTGGGGGAATGGGAAGGTTCAAACTGGGATATTATTGAGGAGACCTACGGAGAGACGTATTATTACTGGAATTCGCATCGGAGATATACGCATACGCCGGGCGGGGAATGCTACAACGAAGTGCTGGGGCGGGCGCTTGCGTCTCTCGGGACGATCTTAGAGCAGGAACGCGGCAGCGTGCTGGTGGTGACACACAGCGCAATCCTGATGGTGCTGCGCTGCTATCTGGCCCGGCTGCCGTTTGAGGAGATGTTAAGCTTTCGGACCAAAAACGCCGCGTGGTTTTCCGTATCCGCGGAGGAGATAAAGGATGCACTGACACGGTTCGATGCCGGGGAGTGAGAGAGGAACAGAATGGCAGGATGACCATGGCCGCATGGCCGGCGTGCAGATACGCACAGGGGATCCTGCTTTTTTATTCCCGCGGGCAGTGAGCTGCCAAAGAATAAGGATGATTGTGTGCGGTAAAACTACAAAAAGAACAGGGAGGGAGATATGAGCGATTATTTACTGTTAAAACAGGGAACGATTCACAATGCGGTGACGGAGGAGCCGTTTATCGCGGATATTCTGGTGGAGCATGGAACGATAAAGATGATTGCACCCGTGCTCGAGGGAAAGCTGGTCAATGACGCAGAAGTGATCGATGCAATGGGGATCGATATTTATCCCGGATTTGTGGATGCGCACTGCCATCTCGGGCTGGACGGTTATGCGGTGGGCTTTCCGGGGGAGGATTACAATGAACTCGGAGATCCGGTGACGCCGCAGCTTTCGGCCGTCGATGCGGTCAACCCGCAGGACGAGACGTTCCGCCAGGCCAGGGAGGGCGGCGTGACCTGTGTGTCAACCGGCCCCGGCAGTTCGAATGTGATCGGCGGGACCTTCTGTGTGATCAAGACCTGCGGGAAACGGATTGACGATATGATCGTGAAGGAAAAATCGGCCATGAAGATCGCGTTTGGGGAAAATCCCAAAAACTGCTATAAGGAAAAAGGCATCTATTCCCGGATGTCCGTGGCCGCAAAGCTCAGGGAAACGCTTCAAAAGGCGGTGATCTATGATAAAAAGCTGACGGCAGCAGGATATCCGGATGAGACGGACTACGAAAAGCTTCCGGCCTATGATGCAAAGCTTGAGGCAATGCTGCCTGTGATCCGCGGGGAGATGCCATTAAAGGCGCACGCGCATCGTGCGGATGACATCTATACCGCAATCCGCATCGCGAAGGAGTATCACCTGGATCTGCGGATCGATCACACAACGGACGGAGCGCTGATTGCGGATGATCTGGCGAAGGAAGGGTTTCCGGTTGCGGTAGGACCTTCGTTCGGGCATGCGACGAAGTATGAACTGCGGCACAAGGATTTTCAGACGGCAGCGGTTCTGGACCGGGCGGGCTGTCAGGTCTCGATCATCACGGATTCGCCGGTGATTGAGGAACGCCATCTTGCGCTCTGCGCAGGGCGTGCGATCTATGCCGGTATGGATCCCTTTCACGCGCTGCAGGCGATCACGATCAATGCCGCAAAACATATCGGCGCGGAGGAGAGGGTCGGAAGCATTGAGGAAGGAAAGGATGCGGATTTTGTGCTGGTGAAAGGGTCGCCGTTCGCCGTGGACACACGGATTCTTTACACGATCATAAACGGGAATGTGGTGTACCGCTGCGAGGGGGATATGCCGTTTGGGACAAAATAACCGCATCGCGGATCAGACCGGATATGCATCATGCTGCGGCATGGTGCATATTTTTTCTGCATGTTTCCATACTAAACCGCAGGAGGTCAACTGTTATTTGTTGTTTCTGCAACCTCTGTTTTTGTGTTTCTCATTATAATACGGATAAGTATTTGACGTCCATCAAACAGACAGGGGGACAGATGGTTATGAAAAAGAACATGGCAGACCGTTTGGTCGAATTGCGTGAAAAGAATCATCTCTCCCAAAGTGCGGTGGCCAGCCGTCTGGGAGTCACTTCCGCCTTAATCAGCGCTTATGAGAAAACGGAGCGCAATCCAAGCCTCGAGCGGCTGATTGCACTTGCCGATGTCTACCACACCTCGACGGATTACATTCTGGGCAGGTCAGCGACGGACAGTCATGCAGCGATCATCGAAGTGAGAGACTTAACGGATGCGCAGATCCGGATTCTGCGCGAACTGATCGAGGTCATGAGACATCCTGAGCCTGAATAAGCGTCAGATTACTCCTCCTCATTGTCGTACACCTCAGCCAGTTTTTTGCGTACCAGCTCGATATAATTGCTGGGCAGAGGAGCTTCCAGTTCACGCCGCCTTTTTTCGGAACGGACCCACCAGAGAATAATAAAGGGATCCACAAGCAGGTAGGTCAGAACAATATTGAGCGAATTGCCTGTGACACCGAACACCAGAATGATCAGAAACGCCGGGTCGAGCAGCAGGGAGGACCAAAAGGTGGACCGGTCCAGGTCTTTCATGCCTTTATACCATTCCAGACAGCGCCTCCAGACGGGTTTCTTCTGTTCGTCCGCAGTATTTGCGGGATCGCCCTGATCCGGATGGTCACCCTGATGATTATGAAACATTTCGTTTTCTGCATTGCTAAGAATTTTGTTCTTTTTATCGATTGCCATATTATCCCGTTCCCCTTTCGTTTTTCTACTGTTTTCTTTATTTTAACACAGAGTTGAAAATATTTCAATCTATAATCGTAGTTGGCTGTTCTTAGATTTACGGATATTTGTGAGAACAGAGAGCAGGAGAGCCGTCGGGATTTTCCGATTTACAGACAGGGTGATTTCATGTAAAATAGATGAAACAGCCAGATTATGTCAGATTGGGGGAATGTGTATGAAAAAGAGCAGAAAAAGAACGGCAGGACTGCTAATCGCGGTGGTATCCGTCGTGACGGCAGGAAGCAGTGTCCTGTCGGCGCAGGCAGAGGCGGATCCCGGACGGGTGGACATCATTTTTACCCATGACACACATTCACATCTGGACAGTTTTACGACGGTTGTAGACGGAGTCGGCACAGAGACCGGCGGCTTTGCGCGGATTCAGACAGTCATTGATGAAAAAAAGGCGCAGAATCCGGATACTCTTGTGCTCGACGGCGGAGATTTTTCGATGGGCACGCTGGTTCAGACCGTGTTTGAGGAGGAAGCGGCGGAGCTTAGAATGCTCGGATCCATCGGCTGCGATGTCACGACGCTGGGGAACCACGAGTATGATTACCGGTCAGAGGGGCTTTCCAATATGTTAAAGAGCGCGGCGGAAAGCGGTGATGAGCTGCCGGCGCTTGTCGTCTGTAATGCAGACTGGGAGGCCATGGAGGCTGCGGGCTTAAACGACGGCCAGAAGCTGATTGCGGACGGTTTTAAGGTTTACGGCGTGAAGGACTATGTGGTGGTGGAAAAGGGCGATATCGATATCGCGGTGCTCGGCGTATTCGGAACGGATGCGCTGGCATGTGCGCCGACCTGTGAGCTGATCTTTGCGGACCCGGTGGAATCCGTCAGGGAGACGGTCGCGACAATCCGCGAAACGGAAGATGTGGATATGATTGTCTGCGTATCACACAGCGGGACCTGGGAGGATGAGAAAAAATCCGAGGATGAGATTCTGGCAAAAGAGGTACCGGAGCTTGATCTGATCATCAGCGGCCATACCCACACGGATCTGGAGGAGCCGATTGTGCATGGAGACACATGGATCGTCTCAACCGGGGAGTACGGGAAACGGATCGGCTCGCTCTCAATGGAGCAGAAAGAGGACGGGCGGTGGACGATGACGGAATACGAGCTGATTCCGATTACTGTGGATATTGCGGCGGACGAGGAGACACAAAAGAAGATCGACGGATTTATGTCGGCGGTGGATGACAATTATCTGTCCGCGTTCGGATATACGAGAGATCAGGTGCTTGCGGAAAATACCGTGGAATTTTCTTCTCTGTACGAGCTTGAATACGAACACAGGGAGCATAACCTGGGAGATCTGATGGCGGATGCATATGTGTATGCCGTGACAAATTCTTCTGATTTTGACGGCGTGCCGGTGGATTTTGCGGTGGTGCCGAGCGGAACCGTGCGGGATACCTACGCCACGGGAGAGATCACGACGGAACATGTCTTTAATTCCTTTTCGCTGGGGACCGGGCCGGACGGCGTGCCGGGTTATCCGCTGATCAGCGTCTATCTCACGGGCGAGGAGCTCAAGACGGCCGCTGAGATTGACGCGTCCGTCTCGGATTATATGACGACCGCGCGGCTGTATATCAGCGGGATGAATTTTACCTTCAACCCGAACCGGATGATATTAAATAAAGTCACGGATATTTATCTGACGGATGCGGACGGAAACAGGGTCGAGATCGAGGATGACAGGCTTTACCGTGTGGTGGCAGATCTTTACAGCGGACAGATGTTAAGCGCTGTGACAGATATGTCATACGGACTGCTGTCTCTGGTGCCGAAATATGCAGACGGCACGCCGATTGAGGATTTTGAGGACGTGATTCTTATGGAAGACGGAAAAGAACTCAAAGCCTGGGCGGCGATCGCCGGGTATATGGAGTCGTTTCCGGACACTGACGGCGACGGCGTACCGGACGTTCCGGCGTATTACAGCGAGCTTCATGACCGTAAGGCGGTGGAGGACAGCAGACGGCCTGCGGACCTGATCAGGCATCCGAACAAATTTACAATGATCATCGCTGCGGCAGTGCTGATTCTTCTGATTCCTGCCATACTGCTCATCATACTGGCGGTAAAGCTGATAAAAAGGATGCATAAAAAGAAAAAAAGTGAATAGATGAAACTGAGAACAGATGATGTGAGTGTACGGATATAGAAATGAGGAATAGCATGAGTGCGCAGGATAAGACGGAACAGGTATTGCGGGCGATCCATATATTGTTCGCACAGAGCCAGGTATATGACAGACAGACAAACCGAGTGATTGTGGATAAACAGGAGGCGCTTGGCCTGCTTCAGCAGTTAAATCTCTGCATTTATGAGATGATGGAGGAGCGGGAGCTGACTCAGCAGAGCCGGGATGCGGCGGAGCGGGAGTTTCGCAGAAAGGCAGAAGAGATCATCCAGGATGCGGGTCATACGGCAGAGGATGTATATGCGGGTTCCGTACTCTATACCGACGAGGCGCTGCAGAGGGTGGAGGACATTATGCAGGAGACATCCGATGCCATAAAGCAGTTCTGCCATAAGATGATGGCGGATCTTCAGAAGGAAAAGGCGATGGTGCACCGGGATCAGTCGGAGCTTAAGAGCCATCTGGAAGATCTGCGGGATACCAATAAATACTTAAAGCTGATCGAGGAGCGGAACAAAGAGATTCAGAAGGAAAAGGAAAAAGAGAAAGCCAAAAAGGAGCGGATCAGATCCGAGCGGCGGAAGGCGGAGACGGCTGCGGCGGAGGAGAAAGCCGCGGAAAAACAGGCGGCTGCGGCGGAAGAGAAAACCGCGGCGGAGGAAGCAGAAGAGGACGGCGGGGAGAGCGTACCGGCTTATGCGGGCAGCCAGCCGGAAATTAAGATCAACACGGAATATTTTGAAAAAGCAGGGCTGCCGCTGCCAAAGGAGGATCTGCCGGAAGAAGAGACAAAGGAAGAACAGAGCGACGGAGAGGCCGGGAAGGAACAGGAGGACCCGGATCTGATCCCTGTGGAGATCAGGGTCAATCTGGATGCCGATTACTTTAAATGGAAGGAAGAAAACGAAAAATCACAGCCCTCCGGAAAAAAGGCGGAGAAGCGGTCATTTTTCGGCAGAAAAAAGGCGGAGTAAAGCCGGAAATTTAAGAATAGATTAAGAAATCCCATCTACTACAATTTAAACTTTCCTGTTAGAATGAACGATATAGCTGCATTGACGTGACAAAATGATAACCATATGGGAAAGGATGGACAGAGAATGCAGACAATTCTGGTATGTGATGACGATAAAGAGATCGTGGAAGCCATTGACATCTACCTGCAGCAGGAGGGCTATCACATCTTAAAAGCATACGACGGGGAGGAAGCGCTTGAGATTTTAAAAAAGAATGAGGTACATCTTCTGATTATGGACGTCATGATGCCGCGGCTGGACGGTATCCGGGCAACGCTTAAGATCCGGGAAGAGAGCAGTATACCGATCATCATTCTCTCGGCCAAGATCGAGGATGCGGATAAGATACTGGGCCTGAATATTGGCGCGGATGATTATGTGGAAAAGCCGTTCAATCCGCTTGAGCTGGTGGCCCGTGTAAAATCGCAGCTGAGGCGCTACACACAGCTCGGCAATGCGGCGGATGCGAGCGAGGCGGTGTATACGGTGGGCGGACTCTCGATCAACGACGATTTAAAAGAAGTGACGGTGGACGGGGAGGCGGTGAAGCTTACGCCGATCGAGTACAATATCCTGCTGCTTCTGGTAAAGAACCAGGGAAAGGTATTTTCCATCAACCAGATTTATGAGAGTATCTGGAATGAAGATGCGATCGGCGCGGACAATACGGTGGCCGTGCACATCCGCCACATCCGTGAGAAGATCGAGATCAATCCCAGGGAGCCGAGATACCTGAAGGTTGTGTGGGGTGTGGGATACAAGGTTGACAGGAGTTAGAGGATACACGTATGGGAAAAAAGACCTATGGTTACGGGATGAAGATGACGGGGCTGATTCTTCATATTTTTTTCACCATTATACTGGCGGTCTCCGTGTTCCTTCTTGCATCCCTGATCAGTAAGAGCATTCTTGAGCTGACAGATATCGGTACGGAAGACTTTTTAAGTTCCGGTTACTATCTGAAATGCATGGAAAAAAAGTGCAACAGTCTGTCCGAATATCTGCGCCTTATCCAGCTGGACGAGAAGCGGAATGCGGAGGAGGATAAGCTCTATCTTCAGTACACGAATGAATTTCGCCAGGAGAATTCTAACTTCTGCTTCTGGTATCAGATCGACGACGTCTGGTACACCAACCAGCCGGATACTGTCCAGGGACAACGATTTGACACACAGACGATTCTCATGGAGGCAAAGACCATGGGAGATTATCTGCTCTACGACATGGTGAACAAGGAGTTCGGCACGAATATCCGTGGGCTGGAGCGGTATTTTTTTAACGGTTACAACAGCCAGAAGTACTGGCCGCTCGAGAATGTGGTGCTTGTGCTCGGTGTGGATACCCAGCTTTCCGCAAAGGATGACCTGTACGAGGCCAGTCTCGAGTATCAGAAACTGCATCCCTGGATCCGCATCAGTATCCTGGGCGGGCTGATCAGTTTGGTCGGCTGGATTCTGACGCTGGTCTATCTGACGCTTGCGGCGGGCCGCAGGGAGAATGAGGAAGGATGCTTTTTAAGCCCGGTGGATCAGATCAAGACAGAGCTGATGATAGCCGGGTTTGTCTTTCTGACCAGTGAGCTTTTGCTGCTGAGCGGTAAGGCCGGCAGCAAAGACTGGGATGTCTCGGGGCTTCTGGTGGCTTCCGGCACGATCAGCTTTCTGATTGATATGCTGTTTTTGGTTTTTTATCTGAGCATGGTGCGCAGGCTGAAGGCGGAAGTGATGTGGGAGAACAGTCTGGCATGCTGGCTTGGAAGAGGGATTGAGAAGACCTTCCGGGAGCGCACGGTGACGGTACGCGTGCTTCTGACGTTTTCGGTGCATCTGGCCGTCTGTTTTGTGCTGGCGCTTCTGACCTTCCGGCGCGAGAGCCTGATCTCGTTTCTGCTGCTTGTCATCTTCTGCGGAATGGAAGCCTGGATTATGCTGCGCAAGACAGTGGAACACTATTATATTTTAAAAGGCGTCGAAAAGATTGCGGGCGGCGATCTGTCGGCCAAAATCGATCTGCATGAGGTGCACGGAGAGGACCGGAAGCTTGCGGAGGCGGTCAACAATATCGGGACCGGCCTGTTAAACGCAGTGGATGACAACACAAAAAATGAGCGCATGAAGGCGGATCTGATTACAAATGTCTCGCACGATATCAAGACCCCGCTGACCTCAATTATCAACTATGTGAATCTGATCAAGCGTGAAGAAATCGGAAATGAGCGCGTAAAAAATTATATTCAGATTCTGGACGAAAAGTCACAGCGTTTGAAACAGCTGACGGAAGATCTCGTGGAGGCATCGAGAGTCAGCTCGGGAAATGTGAAGCTGGATATGCAGAAGATTGATCTGGTGGAGCTGGTGTATCAGACAGGCGGCGAGTTCAACGAGAAATTTGAGGAAAAAGAGCTGACGATCGTGACAAAGCTTCCGAAAAGTGCGGTGTACATTCAGGCGGACGGCAGGCATCTTTACCGTGTGATCGAAAATCTCTACAACAATGCCGCGAAGTACGCGCTGGAGAAGACGAGAGTCTATGTGGAAGTGCAGGAGCAGGAAAAGCAGGCTGTCTTCTCGATCAAAAATGTGTCGGAACGGTCTTTGGCGGAGCGCAACGAAAATGTGGATGATCTGACGGAGCGTTTTATCCGCGGGGATGTTTCGCGGACAACGGAGGGCAGCGGACTCGGGCTTTCCATTGCGAAAAATCTGACGCTGCTGATGGGAGGCGAGTTCCATGTCTCCGCAGACGGCGATTTGTTCAAGGCGACCATCATATTCCAGATTTTTCCAGGGGGGGGGGTAAAATAGATTTGTCAGATGAACGCGAAATTTACCACTGGGATATGATACGACAGATTTATAATACCTGGAATTCTTATCTGTGAGGAGTCCGGACTGCGATACAGGGAGTGATGACGGGGAGCGCTGAGAGCCGTCATCACTCCCTGTCCGCTTTGCCGGAGACAAGCGGATGCAGATAAGCGTACTGCAGAGCGGTGGTATCGGAAGGGAGCATGGTGCTAAGGACGATATCTTTGGTCTTTAAATACCATACATTTCAGCGGGTTCCGATCGTCAAACATATATTTTACGTGCCGTCAAACCCGCTGTATTCCCGCGGGCAGGTATAACAGGTTCCGCCGCAGACGGGAATCATCATAATCATCAGGAAAACAGAAATAAAACGTTTTGCGCTCATTCACGGCCCCGTCCGTTTTTTCAGAATTCAGCTTTCACAAACTGCTTCGGTGTAATTCCCTTGTATTTCTGAAATGTTTTGATAAAGTAACTTTCATCATTAAACCCGCAGGAAATAGTGGTTTCCTTGATGGAAATGTCTTTGGTGGACAACATTTCACAGGCACATTCTATGCGGTAGTAGTTCAGGTAATCGATGGGAGTGCGTCCGGTCATGCTGCGGAAATAGCGGCAGAAATACTTCGGATTCATCCCGGCAATTTTTGCGAGCTCATTTAAACTGATCGTATCGGTGTAGTTTTCGGAAATATGGGAAAGAACATTTTTTATGGGGCTTAATCGTCTGTCCATTTCCGTATCCGCATGGTTTTTCTGATACAGATGTTCGGATAAGATCACGCCGAGCAGCTGATATAAAAGTCCCTGCGTGATAAATTCATACCCGGTCCGTTTGCAGGAGAGCGCATCCGAGAGGCTTACGATAATGGGCAGAACCGAAGGGCTGCTCTCGGAAATCAGAGAATTGATGACGATTTTGTGATTCATGATCTCCTGTATGGTTTTTGTACAGGCGTGGTTGTCCTTCATAAGAATCTGAAGATCAAACACGATACAGTCATAAATACAGGTATGATCTTTTGGCGTGCCGCCGTGAAGCGTACCGTCCGTGATGAATATGACATCCCCTTCCCTGCATTCAAAGGAGTCACCGTCGAGCGTCAGGTGAAAAGTACCCCGAAGAATATGGATGATCTCATAGTGATGATGCCAGTGATAAGGCATGTAATACCTGGGACTGTGGGGGACTTGATGGTAAAAAGCAATAGGGAAATTGAAGGTGCCCTGTTCCCGGTGCTCTCTGTAATCGAGATACCTCATATGATACTCCTTGGATAAATAGGTGACTATCGTTTTACTTTTTTTTATTATATCACTTTTATTTCCGGCTGTCAGCCATTACGATATAGAAAATAGCAGAAGGACGAAACGTTTTGTGAAACAGGTCTTTCACTGTTAGATCAGATTATTATCATTAAGGAGGTTGTGTAATGGCAGAGAACAGACTGGTAGGGAGATATCCGGTGATTGGAATCAGGCCGACGATTGACGGGCGCAGGGGGGCGCTGAAGGTCAGAGAGTCGCTTGAGGAGCAGACGATGAACATGGCAAAGTCGGCTGCCCGGTTATTTGAGGAGAACCTTCGGTATTCGAACGGCGAGCCGGTGAAGGTGGTGCTTGCGGATACGACGATCGGACGTGTGGGGGAGGCGGCAGCCTGCGCCGACAAATTCAGAAAAGAGGGCGTGGATATCACGCTTACCGTGACGCCGTGCTGGTGCTATGGCGCCGAGACCATGGACATGGATCCCATGACCATCAAGGCTGTCTGGGGATTTAACGGGACGGAGCGCCCGGGTGCCGTCTATCTGGCATCCGTGCTGGCAACCCATGCGCAGAAAGGGCTTCCGGCATTCGGAATCTACGGACATGAGGTGCAGGATGCCGACGACACGTCGATTCCTGAGGATGTGAGAGAGAAGCTGCTCCGCTTCGGGCGCGCGGCGGTGGCTGCTGCGACCATGAGAGGCAAGTCCTATCTGCAGATCGGTTCGGTCACGATGGGAATCGGCGGATCCATCATCGATCCGGCGTTTATCGAGGAGTATCTCGGCATGCGCGTTGAGTCGGTGGACGAGGTAGAGATCATCCGCCGGATGACGGAGGAGATTTACGACAAGGCCGAGTATGAGAAGGCATTAAAGTGGACAAAAGAGAAATGCAAAGAAGGATATGACAAGAATCCGGATTTTGTCAAAGCATCCGACGAGGAAAAAGAAGAGACCTGGGAATTTGTGGTTAAGATGATGGTGATCATCAAGGACCTCATGAACGGAAACAAAAATCTCCCAGAGGGCTGTGAGGAAGAGATGGTCGGACACAATGCGATCGCGGCAGGCTTCCAGGGCCAGAGACAGTGGACGGATTTTTATCCGAACGGGGACTTTGCTGAGGCGCTTTTAAATACGTCGTTTGACTGGAACGGCGCACGCGAACCGTACATCCTTGCGACGGAGAATGATGTGTTAAACGGCCTCGGGATGTTATTTATGAAGCTTCTGACAAACCGGGCGCAGATTTTTGCCGATGTCCGTACCTACTGGAGCAGCGAGGCGGTGAAGCGTGTGACCGGATACGAGATCGAGGGCCACGCGAAGGACGCGAACGGATTTATCCATCTGATTAACTCCGGCGCAGCCTGCCTGGATACCTGCGGCGAGGCAAAGGACGCGGACGGCAATCCGGTGATCAAGCCGTGGTACGAAGTGACGGAGGCGGATCAGGAAGCGATCTTAAAGGCGACGGAGTGGTGCGCTGCGGATAACGGTTATTTCCGCGGAGGCGGCTTCTCATCAAGATTTGAGACAAAGGCAGAGATGCCGGCGACCATGATCCGTCTGAACCTGGTCAAAAACTTGGGGCCGGTGCTTCAGATTGCGGAAGGATGGACCGTCCATCTTCCGGAAGAAGTTTCCGATACCCTGTGGAAGAGAACGGATTACACCTGGCCGTGCACCTGGTTTGCACCGAGATGCACGGGAGAGGGATTTTTCAGGACTGCGTATGATGTGATGAATAACTGGGGAGCAAATCACGGCGCGATCAGCTACGGACATATCGGAGCGGATATTATTACGCTTGCATCGATCTTAAGGATCCCGGTATGTATGCACAATGTTCCGTCGGAGCAGATTTTCCGTCCGGCGGCATGGAACGCATTTGGAATGGACAGAGAGGGACAGGATTTCCGGGCCTGCGATGCATACGGTCCATTGTATAAGACCATACGATAGGCAGCAGAATCGTATGTGACAGACTGGCTATATGGGCGGCCGGTAACGCGGGGGCACTGAGGTGGATCCTGCGGTACCGGCCGCCTGGCAGCAGGGGGAACGGTCAGACGAAAATGAGGAAATGATGCCGGCAACGGCGGAATGAGAGGAAACATGGCGGACAAATATTTTCTTGCAATAGATATCGGCGCTTCCAGCGGGAGGCATATCCTGGGAAGCCTAAACGACGGAAAAATCGAACTGGAGGAGATCTACCGGTTCTGGAACGGTATGGACCAGAAGGACGGGGTGCTCTGCTGGGACACCGAACGGCTGTTTGACGAAATCATCGAGGGGATGAAAAAATGCAGAGAGGCCGGGAAGATCCCGGAGAGCGTGGGAATCGACACCTGGGGTGTGGACTATGTGCTTTTGGATAAGAACGATCAGATTCTGGGAAATACGGTGGGATACCGCGATCACAGGACGGACGGGATGGACGAGGAGGTTTACCGGATCATTCCGGAGGCGGAGCTGTACAAAAGAACCGGGATACAGAAGGCCATCTATAATACGATTTATCAGCTGATGGCGTTAAAGCAGCAGCATCCGGAAGAGATGGAGCAGGCAGCAGCGCTTCTGATGATCCCGGACTATTTTCATTACAGGCTCTGCGGGGCGAAGGTACAGGAATACTCGGAGGCGACGACGAGCCAGCTGATCAATCCAAAGACCAGGGACTGGGACGATGAGCTGATCGACCGGCTCGGGTTTAACCGGGAGATGTTTCAGAAAATCTGTATGCCGGGGACGGACATCGGCTGCCTGACAGAAGCGGTGCAGGCGCTGGTGGGGTATCAGTGCCGGGTCGTACTTCCGCCGACGCATGATACGGCATCCGCGGTGATGGCGGTGCCCACGAACGAGGACGACATCTGCTATATCAGCTCCGGAACCTGGTCGTTAATGGGCGTGGAGCGGGCGGACCCGGACTGCTCGAAGCAGAGCAGGGAGGCCAATTTTACCAATGAAGGCGGATATCGGGGACGGATTACCTATCTGACCAATATCATGGGACTCTGGATGATCCAGTCCGTGCGCGGGCAGCTTGCGCCGGATATGTCATACGGGGAGCTGTGCGAGCTGGCTTCGCACGAGACGATTGAGACGGTTGTGGACTGCCAGGATGCGCGTTTTCTCTCGCCGGACGATATGGTGTGTGCGATTGGGGATTTCTGCAGGGAAACCAGGCAGAGAGTGCCGGAGACGCTGCCGGAAATCGCATCCGTTGTCTATAACAGCCTCGCGAAATGCTATATGGAGAAGTTAAAAGAGATCGAGAAGCTGACAGGCAGATCGTATGACCGGATCCACATCATCGGCGGCGGCTCGAATGCGGCCTACTTAAACGAGCTGACTGCGAAATACACGGGTGTTCCCGTATATGCGGGGCCGGGAGAGGCGACGGCAATCGGGAATATATTAGCACAGATGATTCAGAGAGGCGAGTTTGCGGATCTGGCAGCGGCGCGGGAGTGTGTGGCGGATTCCTTTGAGATACAGATTTATCGCTGAAATTTTTTCAGGCGGAGGTTAGAATGACGGGAAGACATGAGTTGTGGTATGAATGCCCGGCCGGATACTGGGAGGAGGCGCTGCCGGCGGGCAACGGAAGCCTCGGTGCGATGGTATACGGGCGCTGCGACGAAGAAATCATACAGTTAAATGAGGAGACGGTCTGGAGCGGAGACGCGAGAGACCGGGTCAACCCGGACAGCAGAAAACATCTGGAGCAGATTCGTGAGCTGATCCGGAGGGGACGGATCCGGGAGGCGGAAAAACTTGCGGTGTTGTCCCTGTCCGGCACGCCGCAGTATCAGCGCTGCTATCAGACGCTGGGAACACTGCTCCTGCGGCATGAATATCCGAACGCGTCCTTCGGGAAGCCGGAGATAAACGGCTATCGGCGATCCCTGGATCTGGAGGAAGCGGTCATTTATACAAAATGGACCGTCGGGGGTACACGTTACATGCAGAGAGTGTTTGCCTCAAATCCGGACGGTCTTCTGGTGATTGTTCTGGAATGTGAGGGCGAGGATACGCTACACTTCTGCTGCCGGCTGGATCGAAACAGGGATTCTGACCACGGCTTTGCGGCGGATGAAGAGACGATCGGTTTTGACGGCGGGGCGGAGGGGATGCGCTTCTGCGGTCTGCTTCGCGCGCTCGAATATGACGGGGAAGTCTGCACGGTCGGGGAACACCTGGTCATACGGGATGCGACAAGAGTAGTGCTTGGATTTTCCGCAAAGACAGAGTTTCGATGCGCCGATCCGTATCAGGAGACGCTGTCCGTGCTACATGCAAAGCGCGGTCAGACGCGGTCAGAGCTTTTGGAACGGCACATCCGTGACTACAGAAATCTGTACGCACGCGTGACGCTGGAATTCGGCGTAGGGGAGAACGCCTGCGCGCCGACCGGAAACGGGCCGTGCGGCGCACCTGACGGAACAGCAGAAGGTGCGGCGGACTGCGGACAGGATCTGCCGACGGACAGAAGACTTCGCGTATTTGCGGAGACGGGAAGAGATCCGGGGCTGATCGCGCTTTACTTCCGGTACGGGCGCTATCTGATGATTGCGGGCAGCAGGGAAGGGACGCTGCCTCTGACGCTGCAGGGGATTTGGAACGAGGATATGACGGCGCCCTGGGACTCCAAATACACGATCAATATCAATCTGCAGATGAATTACTGGCCGGTGGATCTGTGTAACCTCAGCGAGTGTGCAGAGCCGTATTTTGCGCATCTGAAACGGATGGCGGAGACGGGAAAGGAGACGGCCCGCCGGATGTACGGCTGCCGCGGATTTGTGGCGCATCACAATACGGATATCCATGCGGACACCGCCCCCCAGGATATGTATGTGCCTGCAACTTACTGGGTGATGGGCGGTGCGTGGCTGGCGACGCATATTTACGAGCATTATCTGTTTACAAATGACAAAGAATTTCTGGAGGATTACTATGAGGTGCTGCGGGAGGCGGTGCAGTTTTTCCTCGATTTCCTGACGGAGGATGAGGAGGGATACCTGGTGACAAACCCGTCTTCGTCCCCGGAAAATACCTACATGCTGCCGACCGGGGAATGCGGGCGACTCTGCGACGGGCCCGCCATGGACAATGAGATTTTATGGCAGCTGACCGGAGATTTTCTGGACGCCGCAAAGGTGCTTGGCATGTCAGATCCGCTGCTGGCAAAAACGGAGGAAATGCGCACAAAGCTCCGCGCCCCGCAGATCGGAAGGTACGGGCAGCTTCTGGAGTGGAAGGCGGAATACAAAGAGCCGGAACCGGGACACCGCCATGTCTCGCATCTGTACGGTGTCTTTCCGGGATCGCAGATCACGGTGGAGGATACGCCGGAGCTTGCGTGCGCGGCGCGCAAATCATTAGAACACCGGCTGGAACACGGAGGCGGACATACGGGCTGGAGCCGGGCATGGATGGTTCTCCTTTGGGATCGCTTTAAGGACGGCAGGCGGGCATACGCGGACTTAAAAGCCCTGATCGGCGCGTCGACGTACCCCAATCTGATGGATTTTCACCCGCTGCCGGGATACAAACGGGGATCCGTGTTTCAGCTGGACGGGAATATGGGCGGAATCACGGGGATCGCGGAGATGCTGGTACAGAGCCACCGCGGCAGGATCGAGCTTCTGCCGGCGCTGCCAGAAGAGCTTTCGGACGGTTCGGTAAAGGGGCTTAAGGTGCGCGGAAATGCGGTGGTGAGTCTCGCGTGGAAGGGCGGCCTTCTGGAGAAATGCGTGATTGAGACAAAGGAGGCGCTTGCCGTTTTTCTGAAATACAAAGATACGGTGCGTTTTGTACAGCTTCTGGCAGATACCGGATACGTATTTGACCAGGACTTAAGAGACAGCATGCAGTGACGGCAAACATGCGTCGGAAACGAGAGCGTCGGACGGCCGGACATGAAAAAGTACTTGATTTTTGCCGGGGTGACCGATATAATTTTTTCAAACGAGTGCACAGGTGCAGTCCGGCCTGTGCACTTTGTATTATGGAAGAAAGAAGGAAATGAGGCACAAAGAGAAGCATCACATGGAGGTAAAATGGAAACATCACACTGACATGCCGATGTTTCCATCGCGGGTTTGTGCCGGAGCCACAAACCCGGAATCGCAGAGCCGGATCTGATATCTGACTCGCGGCCTTCGCAAAAGCGCTCCGGCATGGAGGTAAAATATGAAATTATACGAAAAAGGCGTGTACCTGATCAACGGAACAGAGCTGATCGAGGACGATGAACATGCGTTTGGGGCAGTGAAAAGCCGGATCGGGCACGAAGTCACAAAGGAAGAGGCAGCCGCGCAGACGATCGCATATGGTATCTTAAAGGAACACAACAAGTCCGGGGATATGAAAAAGCTGCAGATTACGTTTGACCGGCTGACGTCCCATGACATTACATTTGTAGGGATCATACAGACGGCACGTGCCTCGGGACTGGAGCGCTTTCCGGTGCCCTACGTGCTGACGAACTGCCACAACAGTCTCTGCGCGGTGGGCGGGACGATCAATGAGGATGACCATATGTTCGGGCTGACCTGTGCAAAGCGGTACGGCGGCGTATATGTACCGCCCCACCAGGCGGTTATCCACCAGTTTGCCAGAGAGATGCTCGCCGGGGGAGGCCGGATGATCTTAGGCTCCGATTCCCACACCAGGTACGGTGCGCTCGGCACCATGGCGGTCGGAGAGGGCGGCCCGGAGCTGGTCAAGCAGCTGCTGGGAAAGACATATGACATTGATATGCCCGGCGTGACCGGCGTTTATTTAACCGGCGCTCCGCAGAAGGGCGTGGGGCCGCAGGATGTGGCGCTCGCGATTATCGGCGCCGTCTTTGACAGCGGATATGTCAAAAATAAAGTCATGGAGTTTGTCGGACCGGGCGTGTCGAATATAAGTGTGGATTTCCGGATCGGCGTTGACGTGATGACGACGGAGACCACCTGTCTCTCCTCGATCTGGAGGACGGACGATGCAGTGCGTGAATTCTATGAGATTCACGGCCGCAGCGGGGATTATAAGGAGCTGAATCCGGGCGCGGCAGCGTACTACGACGGGATGATTGAGATCGATCTTAGCGAGATCAGACCCATGATTGCGATGCCGTTCCACCCGAGCAACACCTACACGATCGAGGAGCTGAATGCAAACCTCATGGATATCCTCGACGACTGTGAGAAACGCGCGGAGGTCAGCTTTGACGGCGCGGTGAAGCCTGACTTAAAGAGTAAGGCCAGAAACGGAAGGTTATACGTGGATCAGGGTATCATCGCGGGCTGCGCTGGCGGCGGGTTTGAAAATATCTGCGATGCGGCGGATATCTTAAAGGGCGGCGGCATCGGTTCCGACGAATTTACACTGAGCGTATACCCGGCCAGTATGCCGGTCTATATGGAGCTGGTGAAAAACGGGGCGGCGGCATCGCTGATCGCGGCGGGAGCCGTTATGAAAACCGCATTCTGCGGGCCGTGCTTCGGCGCGGGCGACACGCCGGCCAACAACGCGTTTTCGATCCGGCACTCAACGAGAAACTTCCCGAACCGTGAGGGCTCGAAGGTGCAGCAGGGCCAGGTGGCGTCCGTGGCGCTGATGGATGCGCGTTCGATCGCTGCGACGGCGGTAAATAAGGGATATCTGACGGCGGCGACAGAGGTAGACGCGGACTTCACAAAGCCGAAATATTTCTTTGACAAAACGATTTACGACAACCGCGTCTTTGACAGCCATGGCAAGGCGGATCCGTCCGTGGAGATTCAGTTCGGGCCGAACATCAAGGACTGGCCGGCGATGAGTGCGCTCCCGGAGAACCTGGTGCTGCGCGTTGTGTCGGAGATCCATGACCCGGTCACGACGACGGACGAGCTGATCCCGTCAGGGGAGACCTCCTCATTCCGGTCGAATCCGCTCGGGCTTGCCGAATTTGCGCTTTCGAGAAAGGATCCGCAGTATGTCGGACGGGCGAAAGAGATTCAGAAGGCGCAGAAGGCCGTTGAGGCGGGAAGCTGCCCGCTTCAGGAGGTGGAAGGTCTCGCAGATGTCATGCGCGTGATCGCGGAGGCATTCCCGGAAAAGAAGTTTGCGGAGAATACCGCGGGCGATCTGCTCGGATTCGGGAGCACGATCTTTGCGGTAAAACCAGGAGACGGATCCGCGAGAGAACAGGCCGCGTCCTGCCAGAAGGTACTGGGCGGCTGGGCGAATATCGCGAATGAATACGCAACGAAGCGCTACCGCTCGAATCTCATCAACTGGGGAATGCTGCCGTTTGTGATCCCGGAGGGTGCACTGCCGTTTGAGAATCTGGATTATCTGTTCCTTCCGGATATCCGCAGGGCAGTGAAAGAAAAGCGGGATCAGATCAGTGCGTATGTGGTCGGAACAGACGGTGTGAAGGAATTTACCTTAGGGCTTGGGGCCATGACGGATGACGAGCGGCAGATTATCTTAAAAGGCTGTCTGATCAATTATTACCGTGGATGACAGCAGTCCGTATGTGAAGGGGACACCGGGAGGGTGATACTGTGGACAAAGAAAAAAAACAGCAGACCGACGAAAAACTCAGACAGTATACCATAATAGCGCTGGCGGTATTTATCACATTCTGCTGCTGCATACTATTCTTCTTTATAATATACCGGTATAACGGCTTTACGAATTTCTGGAAAAAACTTTTCGGCATTTTACAGCCGATCATCATCGGCCTGGTGCTTGCCTATCTGTTAAATCCGGTGATGAGCACGATCGAAAGCTGGGCGAAAAAGCTGCTGAAGCCGCGCATGAAAAATCAGAAAAAGGCCGTCAGGCTCTCGCGCGGCATCGGCATCACCGGCGCATGGCTTCTTGTCGTCGGGATTGTGATGCTGCTGATGGTTGCGATTGTGCCTGCAGTCTCAAAGAGCATCCAGGAGATGGTGACCGGGTTCCCGGAGGAGGTCAGCAATCTGGTGGCCTGGGTGGAGGATTTCACGAAGGGCGATACCGAGATTGCGGAATTTGTGCGGAATCTTTTCGAGAAGACGAGCAAATCCGTGCAGGATTTTATGGAAAAGGATATCCTTCCGCAGGCGCAGAAGTATCTGCTGTCGATCACGAGCGGTGTGATCTACGGGGTAAAGTTTCTGTTGAACATTCTGGTCGGCGTGATTGTCTCCGTCTATGTGCTCTCGAGTAAGGAGATATTCGCAGGCCAGGCAAAAAAGATAGTATATGCTGTCTTTAAACCGGTGCGCGCGAATGTTATCATTCACACTCTGCGCAAAAGCAACGAGATATTCGGCGGATTTATCACGGGAAAGATTCTGGACTCCGCCATTATCGGCGTGCTCGCGTACATTGTGCTCGCGATTATGCAGATGCCGGATACCGTGCTTCTGGCAGTGATTATCGGCGTTACAAATGTCATTCCGTTTTTCGGGCCGTTTATCGGTGCGATCCCTTCTTTTATTATCGTGGTGCTGCAGAATCCGGTACAGGGATTGTACTTTCTGATTTTCATTCTCGTGCTGCAGCAGATTGACGGGAATATCATAGGGCCGAAGATTCTGGGCAATTCGACGGGACTCTCGTCGTTCTGGGTGGTGTTTGCCATCATGGTATTCGGAGGCTTATGGGGATTCCCGGGTATGCTGCTCGGAGTGCCGCTGATGGCAGTGATCTATTATATCACACAGAAGTGCGTGCGTTATTTTTTAAGAAAGAGGGGACTCGCGGAGGACACACAGAGCTATGTTTATATGACGAGTGTCGATGAACGGACAAACCGGCTTTTGTATGAGAGGAAAAACGGAAAAAAACGGGCGCTGCAGGAAGAAGAGAAAGACGGAGAGAAAGATCAGGAAGAGACATCCGGGGAAATGCGATAAATTTTGACATCTCTGTATGCGTGTGATAAACTTATACCAAAAAAGAGAAAATGATGCACATCTGAGGTGGCATAAATTGGATAAATATGAGTACAAAGTGAAACTGGATCAGATGAAATCTCTCGCCGCGGAGAACCGGTATCAGGAAGCGCGCGAGATCGCCGATACAGTGAACTGGAGTAAAATAAAAAACGTAAACGCGCTGATTACAGCGGGTGAGATCTATGAGAAGGATGGCCGCTACGAGGACAGCAGGGACATTCTTCTCATGGCGCAGGAGCGCTCACCGATCGGCCGTATCATCATCTACCGCCTGGCGGAGGTGGCGGTTAAGATGGGAAATTATACGGAGGCGAAGGACTATTATGAGGAATTTGTCGAACTCGCACCGCATGATAACCTCAAATATGTGCTCAGATACGAGATCAGCAAGGCGGAGGGAGCGGATTTACAGTCGCTCATTCATATTCTTGAGGATTTAAAAGAGCAGGAATATTCGGAAGAGTGGGCATGTGAGCTGGCGCACCTGTATCATGAGGCCGGGATGGGAGAAAAATGCGTGGAGACCTGCGACGAGCTGATTCTCTGGTTCGGGGACGGCCCCTACGTGGAGCGTGCGCTTGAGTTAAAGATGCTCTACCGTCCGCTGACGCCGCAGCAGGAGGAGAAGTATCGTTCGTTCCATCAGAAGACCGGATATGTGGAGATCAGACCGGGGGAGGAGCTTGAATCCGGGGAGATCATCAGCACGCCGGTGCAGATCCCGAAAGTAAAGCTTCCGCCGGAGCGGTTTAACACGCAGAATATCCAGAAGGAACTGCAGAAGAGCATGCAGGAGATCATGGAAGCGACGGAAAAAGAAGCCGTGGATGACAGCATGGCAAACGTCGAGAAGCTCGTGGAGAGCTTTCCGTATCTTCAGATGCCGGGAGAGGAATCCGGTTTTTCGGAAGACGAGGATCTGCCGTATATCGAGACGGACGAAGAGATTGACAATTCATTGAAAACGGATTATATGCAGCTGCTCGCGGAGGATTACGACGGTCAGATGAGTCTGTATGTGCCCGAAAAGGGTGTGTCCGAGCCACAGATTGACGGTCAGATTTCGATCGGGGATGTGCTCGCGGACTGGGAGAAAAAGAAGCGTGCGGCCAAAGCCGTGCTGGATGAGGCGGAGCAGCGAAAGCTCCGCGCGTCAAAAGAGCGGGCGATGCGCGAAGTCGCCGGAATTATGGAGAACCTTCTGAAGCTGGATCCGGGCCTGACCGCGGATGTTCTTATGCCGGAGCAGTATGACGGGGCGGAGCCCGGTGAACAGGATATGGCGGAAACGCTTGCCAGCATTACCCAGGCGCTGGACCAGAGGATCAATACGGTGAAGCAGGAAAGCGCCGAGATCGATGAACAGCTGGCCGTGATGGGAGCGGGACTGGTGTCGGAGCTTCCGAACCTGCTGGAGAACGCAGAGGAGGATTCCGATCCCTCGGAGATTAAAGAGCCGTCCGTGGGGGAAGAGATCGGATTTATGCAGGAGGATTTATCCGACGCGTCGAATGCAGTTCAGACAGAGGAACGTTTCTGGCATCAGCAAGACGATATGCAGGAGCTGCTTCCGGAAGGAGAGGAAGCAGCGGACGATGTGCAGATCACGGAGCAGGAGGATTCCGAGCTGCTGCCGGTAAATACCGCATATATGGAAGAAGATTTGCTGCCTGCGGACACGCTGGCGCTCAGCGAGGAGTTTGAGCGCGCGGTGGAGGAGCAGGCGCTGGCGGCGGAGAAGCAGGCAAAGGAGCTTGATTTTGAAGAAGCGCTGCTTGCGGAAGCGACGCGGAGCGTACAAAACGAAGTCTCACGAAACCGGCAGGAGGAGGAGCTTCCCAGGATCGCGGAGCCGGAAGAGGACGGCCGCCGGACAGTGACGAACCTTTCTAAGGAGCAGAGAGAGATTTTTTCGTATTTTGTGCCGATTAAAGGAATGGAGCGCCAGCTTTGTCAGGCGCTGACCGGCGCGGCGGACCGGCTGACATCAGGCGGACGGGCGTCGACCGGAAATATGATTATTCAGGGAGGTCCGGGCAGCGGAAAGACGGTGCTTGCGACCAGCATGATAAAAGCGCTGCAGGCGGAGACCGGCAGACCGGACGGGCGGGTCGGACGGATAGAGGCATCTGTGCTGAATCAGAAGGATATCCCGACTCTTCTCAAAAAAGTGGAGGGAGGATGCCTGATCATCGAACAGGCAGGAGGGATTTCCAGGGAGACAGCGATCAAGTTATCGACACTGCTGGAGTGCAATGAGAGCGGTCTGCTTGTGATTCTGGAGGATACCCGCAAGGGAATCGAAAAAGCGCTGAGCAGGGACGCCGGGTTTGCGTCAAGATTTTCCGAGAAGATTAACATACCGATTTTTACAAGTGACGAACTGGTATCTTTTGCCCGGTCCTATGCGAATGAACAGGGATATACGATTGATGAGATGGGAGTGCTTGCGCTTTACAACAGTATCAGTAATATTCAGAAGCTGGATCAGGCGACGACGCTGACCGAGGTGAAAGAGATCGTGGATGAAGCGATCGCAAGAGCGGAGCGGGGAGGGTTAAAAAAGGCATTCAGCATTATCGCTTCGCGGAGATATGATGACGAGGACTATGTCATTCTCCATGAAAAAGATTTTGCATTTAAAATTTAAATAAAGGGGTAAAAGGGTATGGCTAATTTTACAGAACTGGACCGCTATTTGTTTGGGCAGGCAACACACTATGATATTTATCGGAAGCTGGGTGCGCACCTGACGACACAGAAAGGGAAAAAGGGCGTCTGTTTTGACCTGTGGGCGCCGAACGCCAGAAAGGTGTGGGTCATCGGAAGTTTCAATGACTGGAATGAGACGGCGGATGAGATGAAGTGCTTAGAGCCGGAGACGATGGGGATTTTCGAACTGTTTGTGCCGGGCGTCAGAGAGGGAGCGCTCTACAAATATCTGATCGAGACAAAGGACGGTAAGCGTCTCTATAAAGCGGATCCGTATGCGCATTATGCGGAGCTTCGTCCGGGGACGGCATCGGCGGTGGCCGATATCGGTCATTTTAAGTGGACGGATGCCAAATGGATGAGTGCGCGGGCGCAGATAAAAGACATGTACGGGCAGCCGATGGCGATCTACGAGGTGCATCCGGGATCATGGATGCGTCATCCGAACCGCGAGGATGAAGGATTTTACACATACCGGGAGCTGGCGGCGGCGCTGATCCCCTATGTGACGGATATGGGATATACGCACGTGGAACTGATGGGAATCTCGGAGTATCCGTTTGACGGTTCCTGGGGATATCAGGTGACCGGGTATTACGCGCCGACTTCACGCTATGGGACACCGGAGGATTTTGCGTATTTTGTCAATGAGTGCCACAAGCATAAGATCGGTGTGATTTTAGACTGGGTGCCGGCGCATTTCCCGCGGGATGCACACGGGCTTGCGGAGTTTGACGGGACGTGTCTGTACGAATATGCGGATCCGAGAAAGGGCGAGCATCCCGACTGGGGAACGAAGATTTTTGACTACGGGAAAAATGAAGTCAAGAATTTCCTGATCGGAAGCGCGCTGATGTGGGTGGAAAATTATCACATTGACGGTCTGCGCGTGGACGCGGTGGCCTCCATGCTTTACCTGGACTACGGCAAGCAGGACGGGCAGTGGGTGGCGAATAAATACGGCGACAACAAGAACCTGGAAGCGATCGAGTTCTTTAAACATATCAATACCCTGATACTCGGAAGAAATCCCGGCGCAATGATGATCGCGGAGGAATCGACGGCGTGGCCGAAGGTGACCGGGCCGGTGGAAGACAACGGGCTGAATTTCAGCTATAAATGGAACATGGGCTGGATGCATGACTTCCTGGATTATATGAAGCTGGATCCGTATTTCCGGAAGGATAATCACAACCGGATGACGTTTGCCATGAGCTACAACGAGAGCGAAAAATATATTCTGGTGCTCTCGCATGACGAGGTGGTGCATTTAAAATGCTCGATGATCAACAAGATGCCGGGCCTTGGCATTGACAAATTCCGCAATCTGATGGTGGGATATGCGTTTATGATGGGGCATCCGGGCAAAAAGCTGCTGTTTATGGGCCAGGAGTTTGCACAGCTTCAGGAGTGGAGCGAGGAGCGTGAGCTTGACTGGTTTTTACTGGAAAACCCGGATCATAAGCATATCCAGGACTGGATGAAGGAGCTGCTGCACATTTATCAGAAGAATCCGGCGATGTATGAGCTTGACAGCAAGTGGGAAGGCTTTGAGTGGATCAATGCAAACGACAATGAACGGAGTATTTTCAGCTTTGTCCGCAAGAGCGCTGACGGTAAGAATAATCTGCTGTTTATCTGCAATTTCACGCCGATGGAGCGGCCGGATTACCGGGTGGGCGTGCCGAAGAGAAAAAGCTATAAGCTGATTTTAGACAGTGATGATCCGAAGTTCGGCGGAGACGGCAGGGAGCGCTTAAAGAGCTACCGCGCCATAAAATCCGAGTGCGACGGAAAGGATTTTTCCTTTGCCTTTCCGCTGTCGCCGTACGGGGCGGCTGTATTCCGTTTTTAGGGAGAGCGATTCTTAATAATCAGGCTGGTATGACCGATATATATATCAGCTATGGACGGCGCATAGCGTCCCGGTTTTCCGGGACGGGGATGCGCCTTTCCTGTTGCAGGAAGACGAAGAAGATGCACACGGCAGTCTGTACCGGGGATGACACACATGCCCTGACGGCAGACGCGGATATAAAACATGCACAAGCGTGATTTCATGCTGGAATGGAGAATGAAATGAGAGTAGAGCAGCAGAATACCAGTGTTGTGGATGTCCTTCGGCAGGATTTCGGACCGGAAGAGCAGGCGGAAGGTATTTTTGGAGGAAAAGCAGGGATCACAGGGTCTCAGGCGGCCTGTTCGGAGACTTATACGGCAACCGGACACAGCGGAACGATGTCAGTGAATATGAGAGACGCCACCTATCAGAAGCCCGGAGCGGAAGAGGAGAAGACAACGGTAGAAGAACTGGAACAGTCTGCTTCCATGGATGCTGCGGAGCGGAAGAATCAGATGACGGTGCTTGCCGGCACGACCTCGCAGGAGGATTATGCAAGGATGCAGAAAGAGGGATTTTCCCTTGACGAGTCATCCTCGAATACGATCATCACAGTGACGGATAAGATTAAGGCAGAGCTTGCGAAGGCCGGGGTGGATATCTCGGTATTCGGAGACGATCTGAATATGGAGCAGCTGGAGAAGCTTGCGGGCAGTCCGGAGTTTGCCAGGCAGCTCGCGGAAGCGTTTCGGGAGGCGGATATCCCGGCGAATGAAGGGAATATCCGTGATGCCGTGGATGCGATGCATATGGCGGCCGCACTACATACACCGGGGGATGACGTGGTGCGCTACCTGATGGAAAACAGCCTGCCTCCGACGATTGAGAATCTGTATCGCGCAGAGTACAGCGGCGGTTATCAGGGATACGAGGGGCAGCGGATTAATATGGCTCCGTTTATGGACCAGGTGGAACGGATCATTGTGCAGGCCGGGCTCCCGGTCAATGATCAGACCGTTGCCGCATGCGGCTGGCTTTTGGAAAATGAGATTCCGCTCAATGAGGATAATCTTACCTATCTGGAGGAGCTGCGCGGTCTTTCCCTGCCGCCTGACGGGAAAAAGGTTGCGGAGTGCATCGCTGCGGCGGTTACGGAGGGCAGCCGTCCGCAGGATGCAGTGCTGGTAGACAGCTTTACAAAGGAAGCACAGGCCGAGAACACGCATTATGTCGTAAATCATGCGACGGATGCCGATTTGGAATATGTGATTGACAGCGGACTCGAGGTAAATGTGCGTAGTCTGGCGCTGGCTATGGCGGCGCGTGCGCATGGCTACGCCGCAGCCGGGGGATCTGCAGCAGGCAAAGCAGGAGGGACAGCCGCGGCAGACACGCTGGAAACCGGAACATCTGCCGGTGTGCCTGGTGCATCGGCGGGAGCCGGCGGTGTATCCGGAAATGCGGCGGGCGTCGGAGCGGTTGC
>CAJUNX010000008.1:0-14956 GCA_910587865.1 uncultured Roseburia sp. | reverse complement strand
CATCGGCGGGAGCCGGCGGTGTATCCGGAAATGCGGCGGGCGTCGGAGCGGTTGCATCCGGAGACGCCGGAACATCTGCCGGTGTGTCTGATGCAGCCGGTGTGGCCGGTATCGTGGGAGCCGGAACATCTGCCGGAACGGCCGGCACGCATTCGGCCCATGTATCCGGAACAGAGGATCCGGAGGCATCGTCCGGGGCAGCCGGAACGTATCGGGTCGGGCAGAAGGAAGACGCACAGGGATCCGATCTTTCCAAAGACGCGCAGAACGGTGCGGATTTCACGCGGCGTGAGCTCGCGCTGCTGACGGCTAGAAGACAGCTGGAGGAAGTGCGTCTGGCGATGACCGTACAGGCGAATCTTGCGCTTCTGAAGAAAGGAATCCAGATTGACACGGAGCCGATGGCACAGCTGATTGAGCGGCTGAAACAGACGGAAAACGAATATTATGAGAATCTGCTGCGCGCGCAGGGAGTGGATGAGGAGAGTGCGAATGTTGCACTGCTTCAGGAGACCACGCAGACGATTTCCGACTTAAAGTACGCGCCTGCCTATGTGATCGGGATGCCGGGCATCAGAACCGCTTCCATCAGTGAAGTGGGGGAGAGCGGCCGGGATATGCGCGGAGCTTTTGAACGCGCGAATGAGCGTTATGAGACGCTGATGACAGCGCCGCGGGCGGATCTGGGAGATTCGATTCAGAAAGCATTTCGAAATGTGGATGACATTCTGACGGATCTGGGGCTTGAGCGCACGGAGACAAACCGGCGTGCGGTCAGGATACTCGGCTATAATCAGACAGAGATCACACCTGAGACGATCGCGGAGATGAAGAGTGTGGATGAAGAGGTACAGCGTGCGTTCCGCAATATGACGCCGGCAATGGTCGTCGAGATGATTCGCCGGGGGATCAATCCGCTGGATATGAACTTCAGTGGTCTCAATGAGCTGGCGGAGAAGATCGGAAAAGAGCTTAACGCTGGCAGGGAGGACTATCGCGGGTTCGGGGAATTCCTTTGGAAGCTCGAAAAACACGATGCGATCACAAAGGAGGAGAGAGCCTCATATATTGGAATTTACCGGCTGATTCACCAGGTGGAGAGCTCGGACGGTGCGGTGATCGGAGCGCTGATCAATCAGGGTGCGGATGTCACGATGCGGAATCTGATGATGGCAGTGCGAACCGGACATCACGCAGGGGAGATGGATTATATCGTGGACGATTCCTTCGGAGAGAGAGCGGGCGGCGGGATGGAGCATTCCATCACCGGCCAGATTGAGACGGCATATCAGCATAACTGCATGAAAGATGTTGCCGATGCGCTCACGCCGGACCGGCTGTCTGCGGTGATGGAACAGGAAGACTGGGAGAATATGACACCGGAGCAGTTAAAAGAAGCGCTCCAGGGGGCGGAAACGGAAGACGACCGGCTGGATATGGCGTATGCCGGCGAGCGCCTTAAGGAGCTTGCCGAAAGTGCAAAGGCATCCCGGGACATCTACTCCGTACTGCAGAAGTACGATATTCCCAATACGGTGTCGAACATCCTGGCGATGGAAGAAATGATAAAGAACCGCAACGGCATGTTCCGAAAGATCTTTGGAGAGGGCGTAAAAGAGCCGGGAGAAGAGGTTACCGTAAATGACCTCGAGAAGATCCGCCAGGAGCTCCTGGAAGAATTCGGAGAAGCGGTGTCCTCGCCGGCGGAAATGGCCGAGGCGCAGGAGAAGCTGGGTGAACTGGCAGAAAACGTGATGAGGACGATGATAGAGAGTGATGAAGTCACGAGCCTTGACGTGCGTGAGATGCGTATGCTTTCGGCACAGCTGTCGCTGCATGACCTTATGGCGCGGGAGGAGCAGTATTCCGTTCCGGTGCTGGTGCAGGACGGTGTGGTGAATGTGTCCTTAAAGATTGTCCGCGGCGCTGACAAAAAAGGAATTGTCGACGTTATGATGGAGAGCGGTCTGCGCGGAAAGATAGCGGCGACGTTTCAGGCGAAGGCGCATGGGATCAAAGGATTTGTGGCATCGGAAAACCCGGAGACGGAGAAGCTTTTAAAAGAGCATGCGGATGAGCTGACCGCGGCGCTGGGAGAGGAGGCGGAAATGAGCTATGCCGGTATCCGCGACCTCGACCTGGATCAGTTCTCCTCCGGTGTGTTTGGAATAAACGCAAAGACACAGACGGAGGAAACTGATGCGGAGACGGAGGATTACCAGGTTCAGACAACGCGGCTTTACCACATTGCGGAAACCTTTATCCGCCAGCTACGGGAGGTGCTATAGGAGATCTTCTTTTTCTAAATACTCGAGGATACCCATATAGATCGCCCGTGAGAGTTTATTTTGATAATCTGCATCCAGAAGGAGCTCTGCTTCTTCTGGATTACTTAAAAACCCACATTCTACGATAACGGTAGGTGTGGGTGTTTTTTTCAGGAGATAATAGCTTTCGTTTGCTTTTGCCGTCCTTCGGTTTTCCGGATCCAGGCGGGAGATCAGATTTTTCTGCAGGATAGCGGCGAGCTCCTCCCCCTTGTCGGACTGACCGTAATAAAAGACCTGGGCGCCCCGGATATCAGGTGTCGTATAGCTGTTCTGATGGATGCTGATGGTAAAGACGGGATTGGTCTCCGTAATAATCTGGCAGCGCTGCTGCATATCGGCGGCTTTCTGATTGTTCGCGCCTGCCGGCGCCAGGCTGGTGTCGGAATCCCTTGTCAGAACAACTTTGATGTCTTTCTGCTCGAGCAGGCTTTTCAGTTTTAAGGCGACTGACAGATTGATATCTTTTTCCAGCGCATCGTTGATCCCTACTTTTCCGGGGTCGCCGCCTCCGTGTCCGGCGTCTATAACAATACAGATTTCCTTATTGTCGGCCTTTTCGCTCAGAACATAGACGGCCCCCTGCCTTGCAAGGACAAAAGCGGCCAGAATCATACAGACAGCCATGGCAAGCTCGATTTTCTTTTTCATGTGATGACGTCTCATAAAAAAACTCCCGGAAATTTGCTCGTATCATCATATTCGCAAATTCCGGGAATTATGAAATCTTTTCCTGCCGTATCAGTTGATATATTTAATGATCGTATCCCACACGGAGCTGTCCTCAAGCCCGAGCTTCCAGAAAGCGCCGCCGGCGAGCTGGCTGGACTGCATGACCTTTAACTTTTCTTCCAGTGAGGCGGTATCCTCAATCCAGATCCGATAGGTCGCGCCGCTGTTGACATATTCGGCATAATACTGGCCCGTCTCCTCGTTCCACACAGGGATGGCGCCGTTGACGGAGATCAGATTCTGCACATCCTTCATGCCGGCGGAGTAACAGCCAAGTTCATAATCGATCGTGTCGGAATCCTCCGCTTCTGTGGTAGGCGTCTCACTCCACACACGTGTATAAAACGGCATGCCGAGGATCAGCTGGCCGGCGGGAACCTCCCGCAGCGTATTTGCAACGCCGTCCGAGACAAAGCCGATCGAGGCGACGGAGCCGGCTTCCTCTGAGCCGGAGTAATGCTCGTCATACGCCATCAGAATGATGTAATCCGCAAAGACTGCCTGCTCGGCGCGGTTATAAAAGGCGGTGTAATCGGTGGGAGCATAGTTGTCCACCGAGAGAACGACACCGTTATTGGCACATTTTAAGGACATTTCCCGGATGAACTGGATGTAGGCATCTCCGACCGCCGGATCCACGGATTCAAAATCGATATTGATTCCGTCCAGATTATACTGAATCGCCGCTGAGATCAGATTGTTGATCAGATTTTCACGGCGGGAGGTATAAGTCAGAATCTCCGTGAGATCCGGGTTTTCAAGTCCCTGATCCCGCGCGCCGAAATTGCTGACCAGAGCCCAGACCTCAATCCCGTTCTGGTGACAGTAATTTACATAATCCGTGCTGGCAAGAGAACCGATACTGCCATTGTTGTCTGTGAGATAAAACCAGGTGGGCGAGATCACATTGATTCCCTTGGTATTCTGAAGAACGGAGCCGATATTGCCATTGGCGGAGGTATTTGTCACCTGATGCCATGCGAGACTGATCGGGAATTCCTTCTGAATATGAGTGAAGGTTTCCGGGATAAAGTCACTGGTGTGCGTTTCCACTGTCGCAGTGCCGAGCGCTTTGGATTTTACATAGCCGATGATTCCGTCATCCGTGGCGACTTTTGTCCAGGTCTCATCCGGCGTGAGCACGGCAAGCGTCGTCCCTTTTTCCAGATCAGCGAGAATCTCGCTCTTGATTCCGCCAAGGCAGCGGAGCTCTGTTTTCTTTTTTACAGATGCGGCGGAATATTCGCCCCATACATTTGTGATGACCAGCCGGTTCGGATCCTGATAAACTTCGTAGGACAGATCGGTATACAGCTTTACAAAATCGATGGCAACATATGCCTCCGAGGCATCCAGCTTGAGAATCGGATGGTCGAGAGAACGCGTCTCCTTCGTGACGGAATAAGTGGTGCTTTCCGCGTCCGCTGAGACCAGATCCGTGGCTGTGGTATACAAAAGCTTATTTTCGTTGGTATCCAGATAAAAACGGCTGTTTAACAGATCATGTACGGTCTGATAACTCAGATAGACCGTTCCATTGATTATCCTGCCCTTGATATCGAGGACTTCATTATTAATAATGACGGCGACTTCTTCGTCGGAGGAGAGCTGATAATAGTCTGACAGCTCCATCCTTTCCTTAGAAGGCGTATATTTTTCAATAAACTTTCCAAGAAGAATGAAAAGCAGGACAATGATGATTAAAACGATCGCTGCGAAAACCGGTATTACTTTTTTCTTCATGGCAGGGCCCCTTTCTTTTTCTGACACGTTTACCTGCCTATTGTAGCATACTGACAGATAAATTCAAAGGTTTTTCGTCAGTATCCGACAGATAGAAGAAGCCGCCGTAGCACGGCAGCTTCCTCCTTCTTTTCATCAAATTACACCATCCGTTACAGGTGGTTCAATTGTATGAAGCAGTATGACCGGGCATTGAGGAACTCAGTCATCCTGTCTCCTGGTTACACCTGCCAATTAAGGCAGTTCTTTTTTTACTTTATCAAAATGGATCTCCTGCAGCACCCCCTCGTTAAAAATATAGTCTCTCATATAGGAGCTCTCTTCCTGCACGCAGAGCTGACTGGTTACACGTTCGGAATTGCTGGGGTAACCTTCCAGCCAGATGGTGATACCTCTGTGTTCCATGGCGCTGAGCTCGAGATAAAGTTTTCTGATCGATTCCTCATTCAATTGTGATAATCCCCCATAAGTGTTTTAATCCTGCCAAAAGGAATTCGCTTTGGTTACCAGATCGTGATATATCTGCCTGTCCCCGTCAGGCGCGCAGCTGCCGGACCGGCGCTGCGAGAAGTTCCTCTAAAAAGAGAAACCGGTCCTTTTCGATGCGAAAAGGGTTTTTGATGAACGGAACCTGGCGCATGGAGAGCGGGTGGGATTTTGAAAAGTCTGAAATGCTTTTTTCGTTTCCCGCCTGTACCAGATAGGAAAATCCTTCCCCAAGGTCTGCGAAAGTGCGCAGCTTATGCAAAAAAGCTTCATATTTCCATGCTTTCCACACCGCCAGACTTCCGATGACCAGTTTGCGGTCGCATCGCAGAAATTCGGTCAGAACGGATTCTTCCGGTCGTCCGGTGTCTAAAATCAGACAGTCATATCCGCGGTTCAGCAGAATGGGAACCGTGTTCCCGGAAGCATGCGGATAGTAATCGACGCCGTCAAGACGGAAACAGAATGTATCCTGTGAGAACGAAGAGGCTTTTGCGGCCTGCTGTCTTAACATGGAGTCTAAGGTTTCTTCCCGCAGAAGACGTGAGATCTCATTTCGTGCATGCAGTTCGATATATGCGACCTTTTTGCGCTGCTTTGAGCAGCAGTAGCTGCCGAGGGCAAGCGCCAGGTGAGTGACGCCGACGCCGGAATCGCAGCCTGCAATCCCGATCGTCATGCGTGAATTTGTTCCGCTGCGATCAAAAAAGAAAATATCAGCTTCCTCCTTTCTTCTGAATGATAGCCGAAATCAGCCGTAATTTTTCACCGGTAATCCGGTAAGGATCCGGATCGGACGGAAAGCAGTATACACGGCGGGAAAGCAGTCTGGCGCAGGTATGCGCGGCCTTCCGGTTCCCGTGACCGCAGACAAAGACGGTCTGAGGGAGCAGGGCGAGCTGCCGGCCCAGTGAGACGGCGTCCGCAAGATTCCAGTCTGCTCCGCTTAAGACGCATAAAACAATATCCGCAGCTTCAAGTTCGCAAAAAGGTACCGGATGACTGCCGTAATCCCGTATGATACAGTGACCGGACGGAACCGGAATCGCAACTCCGTTACCGTAGTCCGGCATTCCTTTAAAATAGCCGTAGTAAAAGATGCCGTTTCGCTCTTTGAACAGACGGTTAGCCCGCGCGATAGCGCCGGGAATGTCACATCCGTCGGAGGGCATGTAAAGAGAAGGAATCCCCTTTTTATTCAGCCCGCCGGTCAGCGTGACGGCAAGATGCGTGGCTCCGGCTCCGGGACTGCTCCCGATTACGGCGATGGTTCGGATGAGATGCGAAGAATGTCTGCCTGACTGATGTTGTGCATCGATCAGGGCGTCCTTTACGTCTCCTGCCGTCGGATAACGCTTTGACGGGTCGGAGGACGTGGCGCGGGAAACGATGCGGGAAAAGCGGTCCGGGAGACCGGGGTCGGCACAATCGCCCAGAAACTCCAGTATTTTTCCCAGTCCGTAAATGTCGGCGGAAGGGGTGACCGGCAGCCCTGCACAGGCTTCCGGAGCCGCAAATCCGTCGGTTCCATAAATTTGGAAATGATTGCCAGGTCCGGTAAAAAAAGAAGCGATTCCAAAGTCGATTAATTTTACCTGATTTCCACATAATATAATGTGTTCCGGCTTTAAATCCTGATACAGTATCGGATAAGGCGACAGATGATGCAGGTAATGGAGAATGTCGCACAGCTGGATGCTTATTTGAAATACCAGATCCTGTGAGATGGTGTTCTGATGGAGCACAAATGTGTCCAATGATTCGCCCTGAATGTATTCTTCGATCATATAGATATAATCGGCGTCCTCGTCGATGTCATATATGAGGGGGATTCCTGGATGGTTCAGATTCATAAGAAGCTCAGCTTCCGCAGGGAAGTCAGCCTTCAGGGAGAAAGAAGATGTCTGCGCTGCGTCTTTGGGGATACGCTTGATGGCGCGACAGACCTTCATTTTCAGATGTTCGGCAAGATATACAGTGGCAAAGCTGCCGGTGCCGAGTGTGGATAATACCCGGTATTTGCCGAACAGGATTAATTCTTCTATGCAGTATCCGCTCCTTTCATAGCGTAGCAGATTCGCATCTCATGCATATGTTTATATCATGAACGGTGTAGTTTTGCAACAGCTTAAAAAAAGTTTGTGCATCTTTCACAAAATTTGGCTATAATAGAGGAGTAGTATTTTAGTTTAGAAATTTTTTATGAAAAGGTATACTTTACATCAATATTGCATTTGATTATAATAGATGTACAGTTTACAGGGATTTCCGGATGAAGGAAGTGATGATATGAAAATTGAAAAAGTAAATGAGAATCAGATTCGCTGCACCCTGACGAGAGAGGACCTGGCGGAACGCCAGCTCAGGCTCAGCGAACTTGCATATGGCACGGAAAAAGCAAAGATGCTGTTTCGGGATATGATGCAGCAGGCGTCGTATGAATTCGGATTTGAAGCGGACGATATTCCCCTCATGATTGAGGCAATCCCTCTGTCTATGGATACAATTATTCTTGTGATTACAAAGGTAGAGTATCCGGAGGAGCTGGACACGCGTTTTTCCCGGTTTTCGGAGCCGGATCCAGAGGATGTGTATGAGGATGCCTTTTCGGGCGGCGGTTCGCCGGTTGTCTCGGAGGGAGCGGATGACATTCTGGGTCTGTTTAAGCGGATTCAGGAGGAGCGCAGGAAAGCGGCCGGGAAGGATCAGGGCAGTCCGGACGACGGGGAGACGCATGCGGGCGAGCCGGTTGATATTACAAAGCTGTTCGTATTCGGCGACCTGTCGGAGGTGACAAGGCTTGCGCATATCTTAAACGGCCTTTACACCGGCAGGAACGATCTGTACCGGAGCAGGACGGCGCACCGGTATTTTCTTCTTGTGAGAAAAAGCGGACAGACACCGGAGCAGTTTAACAGGGTCTGCAATATTCTTTCGGAATATGCCGTACAGCAGACATTTTCTCCTGCGAAGGGTGCATATCTGGGAGAGCACTATCAGGCGCTGATCAAAGACAACGCCCTGCAGACACTGGCGCAGCTGTAAAAAGCCATAAAAAAGGAACCCGGGGATAATACCGGGTTCCTTTTGCGCCATACCATGTTTAAGCGAGATCTTTTGCGAGAAAATCATTGATCTGTGCGACCAGTGCATCGGGCTCGATGCCGTGTACCATGGCGGCTTCCTCGATGGTCTCCATCTGGGAAGACGGACAGCCAAGGCAGTGCATGCCGATATTTAAAAGAACCGGTGCAATATTTTCGTCGATCTGCAGTAATTCCCCTATCATGGTTGATTTTGTTACCTGCGCCATTTTTTGTTCCTCCTTTCTGCATATCCGAACGCCGTGAGAGAACGCTGTGCCGCGTATGAATGTTTTTCGCCCGCGTAAAAAGGCAGGGCGATACATCCGTGCGGCCGGTCCTGCTCTGACCGGCGCCGGGCTTTTACAGTAGAATGCCCGCAATGTGCTCATTATAATACGAAACACGCAGGAATGCAAATAATTTCCGCGCTGCCCTTTAGTGAAGGAAAAAGAGCTCCGATATATAAAGCAGTATAAGACAAAGGAGATGGATGCATGAAGATCAACTATAATGCTTCGGCGGCAGTTGCAAATAAACACTTACTCGGAATCGAGGATCGGATGGGGCGGGCTATGGAGCGCCTTTCCACGGGGCTTAAGCTCAATCATTCAAAGGACAATCCCGCGGGTATGGCGATTTCCGCCAAGATGCAGGCGCAGATTGACGGGTTAAACCGCGCGTCGCAGAATGCGTCGGACGGTATTTCCGTGATCGGAATTGCCGATGGGGCGCTGAATGAGGTTGCGAGTATTCTGCAGCGTATGAGAGAGCTCTCCGTACAGGCGGCCAGTGATGCGACGATGTCGGTGGAGGACAAACAGGCGGTTCAGGATGAGATTGATTCCTTAAAGGGTGAGGTGAACCGGATTTCGAGAGATACGGAGTATAACAGCAAACCGCTGCTCGACGGTTCGCTTGACCGGCTGATCTGTACAAAGCATGCCAGCAGGGTACAGACATCGGATACGGTAGTGTCCGGGATTTATGAATTCACGATTGATGCGGCGGCAAAGCAGGCCGAGGTCGACATTACCGGCAGAGATTTTAACGACAACGTAAATCAGGTAGGGTTTAAGGGATCGTTAAATGTCAACGGCGGAATCGCTACCATTGAGGCCACGGATACATATGCGGAGGCTTATGAGAAGATAAGAAAAGCCGCTGAAATCGGCGGTGCGAACGTGTCCCGGAATGCGGCGGGCGAGCTGAATTTTAAGACGGAGCGCTATGGGAAGGACAGCACGCTGACGATATCCACCGGTAGCCAGGAGCTTGCGGCTGCGCTTGGAATCAGCGTGGTGCAGGACCCGGAGAATGAAAAAAGCTTTGTTCATGGTACGGTTGATGCGACCGGAAAGAAAGTGCAGGTTCCCTCAGGGGAAGATATGAAATATACGCTCAATACGACACCGGATCCGAACGATCCGAACAAGGTCGCGTTTTCCACGTCGGCGACGGTTCTCACCGACGGGAACAAAGTCGAGATCACAGACTTAAACGGCGTGAAATTTACGTTCCTTGCGGAGGCAGGGTATGATGCGACGCATCCGGACGGCGGTAAGATTGAGTTTGAGGTGACAAAGCTTGGCGCGATGACACTTCACATCGGGGCGAACATGGATCAGAACATGGAAATCCGGATTCCGGAGGTTTCAAGCAGCAGTCTTTTTATCGACGATCTTGACGTGGTGGTCACCGGCGGCGCCGGGCGTGCCATCAGCAGTCTCGATGCCGCGATTGCACAGGTAAGTTCTGTGCGCTCCATGCTTGGTGCGTATGAGAACCGGCTGGACTATTCGGTTTCGAGTCTCGACACGTTTGAAGAAAATATGACACGAGCGATTTCGCGTCTGACAGATGCGGACATGGCGGAGGAGATGACGGAATATACGCATCAGAATATTTTAAATCAGGCTGCGATTTCGGTGCTGACGCAGGCAAATGATATGCCGCAGCAGGTACTGCAGATCCTGCAGTAACGGGGGTATGGTTTGAAAAAGGAACAGATACAGGAGTTCACCAGGAGAATCAGTCAGTCAAACCGGAGTGAACTGGTTGTGGTGACATATGATATCTTTTTTGCCTATCTTGCGGATGCGGGGGAGGCATACAGGAACGACGATCCGCCGGCATTTAAGGAGGCGCTTCGGGGCGGGCAGCGCGCGGTGGAAGAGCTGATGCGCACACTCGATTTTTCCTACGGGCTGGCGGGCGAGCTTTACCGGATCTATGTGTACTGCCGGGATTGTCTTGCAAAAGCGATGTACAAGTATGATGCGGCGGAGACAAAGACGGCGGAGCAGCTGATGCGGCGGCTCTGTGATGCCTTTGTGCAGGCGGCGGCGCAGGATCAGTCTGCTCCGCTGATGAAAAATACCCAGCAGGTGTATGCCGGGTATACATACGGGCGTGACGATCTGGTGGAAACATTTGCAGATCCGGATCAGTCCAGGGGATTTCTGGCATAGGGGACTTCTCTATGTTTCTGAAAAAAGGGCAGGGAAATTACTTTCCCTGCCCTTTTTGAAACAATGGTCGGGATCAGTTGCATTGCAGAGTTTTGTCCGCTTCATACTGTTTGATGCTTGACAGCAGGAATTTGTAGCGCATCTGTACGGAATTCAGTTCATAGATGTAGCAGTCAATCAGATCCGGATCAGTCACATTTTCCAGGTTGTGATAGGCATCCTGCAGGTCCTGGGCGGTTCGGTGCAGGTTATCCTTAAGTAAGGCGTAATGATTATCATTCGTTTTTTCACTTTGAAAAAAACGCAGCATAGTTCCCCCCGATCTTTGGGTTCTGTCCGTAAGCAGGGCAGAGAATGTTTACTATATCTATATTCGGAGTATCGGCAAATAAATCCTGATCTATTCAAAAAACCGAAAAAATATGTAAATCATGGAAATGTTTCTGCCGTTTTCGCATAAATGGGGACAGGATGGCATATGCATATACAAACATAAATGATGCTGTGTCCGTGCCGGCGTTTGAAAAGTGATCGGGCGGCGGTAAAAATGTATGGGATGCGGCGGAGCGGAGGATGTATGACGGATATGATGTCTTACGGGGTGATGGCGGGAATCTGCGGACTTGTGCTGATGATCGGAGTTCTGAAAAGCAGGGCGGAATTTGTCCTCAATTTTCTTGTCAGAATGATTTTAGGGGCGATCTGCATTGTTTTTCTGAACAATTTTTTTGAAACACAGGGGATTGCTTTGGCGGTGGGCTTAAATCCGGTCAGTCTTTTGACAAGCGGAACGCTTGGATTTAGCGGGGTTGCGCTTCTGTACGGCATTTTGGCATGCAGATTTTTGTGAATTTTTTACAAATGTCGAAAAGTTTTGGAAAAACTATGGACAAAATGAAACCGGGTTGTTATAATCCGTTTTACAAACAAACGAAAGAGGTGATGTGTTGGAAGTGTGATGGTACTGGCACTGCTGTTACATCTGATGGCGGCAGTAGTGACGGATTTCCGAAGGATGAAGATCAGTAACCGGCTGATCGCTTCGGGACTTATTTGGGGATTTGTGCTTCGATTCATAGGGGAAGGAAGCACTGGCATTGTTCATTTCCTGGTGAACATATCTATTCCGGTTATCTTATTGTTTCTATTCTTTCAACTGCGTGTACTTGGCGCAGGAGATATCAAACTATTTTCCGTAGTAGGTGGATTTGTGACAACGGACCGGCTGCTGCTGGTGATTGCGGCGGCGTTTTTGGCCGGCGGAGTGATCGGGGCGGTTAAGCTGCTGTATCTGAAAGCATCCACCGGGAGCTTTGGAAAAGGAAGAACTCTGATCCATTTTTCACTGGCTGTACTGATCGGTTATTGCATCGTAGTCTGGGGGTGTGTTATTGGATAAAATTACAATTGCAGTATGCGATTCGGATGAGGAATACCGGAACCGGTTTACCTCATATCTGGCGGAGCATAAAGCGGAAGAACTGATGGTTTGCGCGTATTCGGCTCCGGATGCATTTTTTAGCGCGGCTGACCGAAACCGGTTTGACGTGGCGGTATTCGGCAGCGGATTTACAAAAGAGCTGGCGGAAAACCGGGGGATTCCGATATTGCTGCTCTCGGATACCAGGACGCTGCGTGAGGACCGGACTGCGGAGGGTATGTCAGGGCAAAGAGACAGAGAATTGCCGCAGCAGGAAAAAACAAAGGAGCTGCCTGCCGGGGCAAAGGTGAGAGAGGTGTTTCGCTATCAGCCCATAGAAGCGATTCTCCGCGAAATATGGATTGCAGCGGGAGCGGGCAGCCCGTCGGAGAAAAAGACGGTCAGAGGGACGACAGGCATTGAAGTGATCGGCGTCTATTCGCCGATGCGCCATGAGATGCAGATGCCTTTTTCCGTGGTACTGGCGGACCGGCTGGCGGAAAAAGAGAAAGTTCTCTATATCAACCTGATTGCCGGCAGCGGATTTATGGAGTTGTTCTGCCTGGACTGCAGTTATGATCTGGGGGATCTGGTACTCTGTCTGAGAAACGGGCGGACCGGCACCGGTGCCTTTCGGAAAAGTGTCTGTGAAATGTCACATCTGTATTATATTCCGCCGTTTGCAAATCCGGAAAATCTGCACGATTTTTCGGTGAACGATTATACCGGACTTTTGGATTATCTGGAACAGCAGACAGATTTTGAGGCAGTCGTCTTTGATTTTGGTGACGGGCTGGATCAGTTTGCGGGGATGCTCGCACGCTGTACCAGTATTTACTGCCCGATGAAGGAGGGATTTTTCTTTGAATGCCAGATGGCGCATTTTGCGGCATATCTGGAAAAGGAGTCGGGAGAAGTGGCGAAAGAGCAGTTAAACCGTGTGGTGCTTCCGTATTCCGCGCGGCGGATACATGGCGGAAGTGATGTGCTGGGACAGCTGCTGTGGAGTGAATTTGGGGATTATGTGCGGAATTATCTGGCAGGAGGGAAGGAGTGAGAGTATCAGATGACGAGATCCGCAGTCTGCGCGCTGAGATTCTGGAAAAGATTGATCTGACAAGAGATCTTGAGGACGAGGAAGTATATCTGCTGATTGAAGAATACGCGGGCCGGTTTTCGCGGGAAAAACTGCTTACCTTAAAAGAGCGGGGAGAGCTTGAACAGCTGTTATTTAATTCTCTGCGCAAGCTGGATGTACTTCAGGAGCTTTTGGAGGATGAGGAGATTACGGAAATCATGGTGAACGGCGTATCACATATTTTTTACGAGAAAAGGGGGCGGCTTTATGAGTATGAGAGGGGATTTTCATCGAAGGAAAAGCTCAACGACGTGATACAGCAGATTGCGGGTTACAGCAACCGGATGGTCAATGAGTCATCGCCGATTGTCGATGCGAGGCTGGAAGACGGATCCAGGGTGAATATTGTGTTAGAACCGGTGTCGGTTGACGGATCCGCTGTGTCGATCCGCAAATTCCCGAAAGATCCGATCCGCATGGACGGGCTTCTGGAACTTGGTTCAATCACAGAAGAAGCGGCGGATTTTCTGCGGATCCTGGTTTTGTCCGGGTATAATATTTTTATTTCAGGCGGGACGGGTTCGGGTAAGACGACATTTCTGAACGCGCTTTCCCAGTATATTCCGCGGGAAGAGCGGATTATTACGATCGAGGACTCTGCGGAGCTTCAGCTTTTGGACAAGCCGAATCTGGTTCGTCTTGAGACGAGAAATGCCAATACGGAAGGAGTGACGCCGATCACGATCCGGGAACTGATCCGCACGGCACTTCGGATGCGCCCGGAACGGATCATCGTGGGTGAATGCAGGGGAGCGGAGGCGCTCGATATGCTGCAGGCGATGAACACTGGACACGACGGGTCTTTAAGCACCGGACATGCAAATTCCTGCCGGGATATGCTAAGTCGTCTGGAGACGATGGTGCTGATGGGCATGGAGCTTCCGCTGCCTGCGATCCGCAGTCAGATTGCATCGGGACTTGATATTCTGGTCCACCTCGGAAGGCAGAAGGATAAAAGCAGAAAGGTGCTGAGTATCGAGGAGATCGCGGGAATCGAATCCGGAGAAATACGGCTGCGTGAACTGTTTCGGTATGCGGAGAGAGAGAAAAGCAGTCAGACGTGCGGCAGACTCGAGCGCGTCGGTTCCCTGCTTCATACAGAGAAATGTCAGAAAGCAGGATACCGGCTGTCGTAAAAAATTGCCGGGCGGTTCTTGGGAACAGGGATAAAACGGCGGAGAAAAACGGTTACGGAGGGACGATGGATTATAAAAAATACAGGTTGGAGCGAAAGGATCATCTGATCTGCCTTTTGGCAGGTATCGCGATATCCGGGGTGATTGCAGGTCTGTTTTACAGATCGTGCTGGGCAATGCTGCTCTGTCCCCTGGTCTGTATCGTATGGAAGAGGAAGTACCGGGCCGGGAAGCTGCAGAAAAGAAAAGACCGTCTGCTGCTTGAATTTAAGGATGCCATGCAGGCTGTCTCGGCGGCGCTTCTGGCGGGTTACTCCATGGAAAACGCATGGAAGGAGGCGGAAGGGGAACTGCGGGAGCTGCACGGAGAGGAGTCTCTGATGTGCAGGGAGCTGCATCTGATGAATGCCGCAGTGCGCA
>CAJUNX010000007.1:55233-118768 GCA_910587865.1 uncultured Roseburia sp. | reverse complement strand
CACAGGGCAGAAAATTTTAAAGATTTTCTGTCCTTAATAATATTACGAGATTTTTTGCACTTGGGAGTGTTATGGAGAGCCATATCACAAGTAAGGGCGGAATTGTGTAGAAGCGCAGAAGATTCATGGAGAAAGTATATTGTACAAAAGATATTGATTTACAGGGTTGGGGCAGGGGCCTTTCCGTCGATAGGGAGGTAAAAATGAAAAGAAGATTTACATCGGTTTTGCTATTTGGCATGTTGTTTTTAGCAATGGGATGCGGAAGAAAAGGTAAGGAATCAGATGAGTTGCTGGATGCGTTTCTTGCCGGTGAAATCCCGGCATTTTATGACGATGCCAGGGAATCGTACATAAATTTTGACCAGCTGCCGGTTGATGAGGAAGACTGGATCAGCTATTCCGTGGGAGAACGGACTGACCTGGATAACGACGGCGAGAACGAGCTGATTCTGAACGGTCCTTATGGGGGCATGTACATTGATGCAAGGGACGGGGAAGCATATGTATTAGCTGCCGGGGAGGGGACAGCGGGGGTTTTGTCCTACACTCATTACGATCATGCCACCTGGATTGTGCACAGTGATACTACACATGCAGGAAGACAGATATACTGGCTGACGAGATATGATGGGGATGGCAGGATAGCAGATGAATTTCGGCTGGGAGCAGAGTACTGGGACTCACCTGATGACCAATATGATGAAAATAGCGTTTTTACTTACCGTGATGCGAAGATATCTATGGAAGAATATGAGAAGCTGTTAAGTGAAATTTTTGGTTTTAACCACATAAGTTCAGCCGTGCTTCGCGAAATGGGCGAATTATGCTCGCATGAATGAGCACATTCTGCGAAGCATGAGTTGAGCGCCCGTACATGAGCAAAAGCAGCTGCATCAACTTTTTGAACAGAATAACTTTAGCCCTGGAAAGTGAGGTGTCGTTTTTCTGCCTGTTATAATATTACGGGATTTTTCTCACTCAGGGTCAGTATGAAGAGTCCATAAATTCTGACCGGCTGCCGATTCACGGGAAGGATTGGAACAGCTATACTGTGAAAGAATGAAAAGTATTTTTTTAGAAGGACATACATATGTCTGCATGCCGTATTATAATTTTAATCAGACATCAGGCGCCTGTTGCTTCAGGATGATGCAGCACGGTACGAGTGGAAGGAAGTGGTAAGAGTCAATGAAAAGAGAGCGCTTGCTTGGGATATTTTATCGAATGATGCAGGGGGAAAGTGTTAATCTGAAATCTCTTGCTTCAGAATACGGCGTATCAGTAAAAAGCATATCCAGAGATATGAATGAAATAAGAAATTTCCTGGCGGATCATCGTGATATCGTAAAGAACATCGAACTAAAATACGCCCGTGATTTAAAAACATATCGGATCGATAACGGCAACAGCCTTTTGCCGAAAGAATTTCTGCTTATCATGAAAATATTAACGGGAGTCAGGGCGATAGATAAAATAGAACTGCTGGATTTGTTTGAGAAAATAAAAAACTTCACGGGAAAGGAAGACAGAAACAGTCTTGAATACCTCACCGCAAAAGAAATGTACCATTATCAGGGAGTGCATCATTTCTGCACGGATCTGACGGAACTGATATGGAAAATCACCCATTGTATTGTCGGGCAGAATGAAATCACCATCATCTATAATAAGATGGACGGAAGTCAGATTGAGCGCCGGATTCGCCCTCTGAGTATTATGTTTTCGGAATATTATTTTTATTTAATCGCTGCCTCCTGTGAAACCGGAAGCAGTCCGCACTATTACAGGATCGACAGAATCCTCAAAATGGTGAAGCACAGGGATACGTTTCCACTGGATTATTCCGACAGATTTGACGAAGGGGAACTGAGAAAAAAGATACAGTATATGATTCCGGGAGAGTCAAAACGGATCACCTTTGAATTTACAGGTCCGTCCGTGCAGGCAGTGCTGGATCGTCTGCAGACAGCGAGAATTATTTCAAAAGAAGGGAAAAAATATCTGGTGGAAGCGGAAATCTATGGGGAAGGAGTCAGCATGTTTTTGTTATCCCAGGGACACTGGGTAAAGATTCTGAAGCCAAAACATTATGCAGAAGAAATGGCCAGAGAAATAGAGCTGATGTACCATAATTACAAGCCGCATTCCGACGCATAGCACAGACACCGGCGTAGGATTCATGAAAAAAAGCAGAGATGTCTGCTCATATCAACAGGAGTGAAAATGGCCAGTAGAAAATATGAGAATTTAAAAAAACAAAAACAGACGATCCTTCTGGATGCGAAGCGGGATACGGCAGCGTTTGATCGTATTTCAAAAGAAGCCAGGAGAGTGTCAGAGGTATCCGCAAATGCAGCTGTCATACTCAGAGATCTGGACCGGCAGTTTGAGCAGGCGACAAAGCTTACCGGAACCGATATAAGCTTCTTATTTTTTGCGACAGCGCTGCAGTGTATCAGACAATATCTTCTGACTCCGTTTAAAGAGAGGATGACGGATAAGGAAAGCGCGAAGGAAGCCCACGAGGAAGAGCGGAATCTATTCGGCAGTGTTTCCGTACCGGACGGGCAGGATAAAACGAAGCGGTACTATGCGAGTCTGAACGATATCATACTGCAGGGTGTTCCGTACGATACACAGTTCGGCAGCGCTGATTTTCAGCTCGGATTAAGCGGCAGTGCCCACCGGTTCCGCACATTAGGTCATGATCCGCTGTTCGGCTGGGTATTCGGAACGGCAAATATTATGACCAGCACGCTGACCGACTGGGCGTTCCAGAGCTATCATATCAAACCATCCCCCATGGCGGACGGAAGGATGAAGCCGAAAATCGTACAGCATGCCAGCACCATGCTGATGATGGAAAAGGTAATCGAGAGGTCGAAAACAGAGCCGCAGGCGCTTGCGCTGGCTGTGATCAAACAGCGCCTGCATTTAAAATCCGATCTGTTTTCCATCGCGGGGCTTCCGCTCCCCGGAATGACAGCGCTGTCTCCGGACGCGGCGCAGATGCTGGCGGAACATGGAGTGGATACTGCCAATATGCTTACCGTCGGAAAACAGGCGGCTTACTCCATTCTTATCAATACAATGATCGCAATGATTCACGGCCTTTTTTATGAAGAATCCTTCGGAGCGAGAAACCTGTATGATGTGCGCACGAGAAAGATTCTGACCTATTCCAATCTCATTGCTTCTGCCAGTAATCTCATAGCAGTAGCGATTATGGAGGCAATGGCGGTCGCCACATCGAACGCAGAGCTGGGCAGGAACGGACTGCGGTATCTGGACGTGGGCGGACTGGCCGTGACGATCTATCGGATTGTGAGTGACAGAAAATTTATAAAGCAGGTAAAGCAGGAGTTTTTAGAGAAAGAATTCTATCAGCTTGTAATGGGCGAAACGATAGAAATATAAAAAAGGAGCAAAAAAATGGGAAAAAAAGATTTTGTCAAAGGAATGGAAGCAGGAGCAAAACCGTTTGAACAGAAGTTTAAGGAATTGAGTGAGAGCACTGAGAAAGTCGGGGAAAAGATCAACAGCAGGCTGGACGGACTGGGAGATATCATGGATACGGTCATAGACGATCTGTCTGACATGCAGAAAAAAGAGCTGTACCATCTGAATACGCCCTATGATTTAAAAGAAGATCTGGATGAGGATGAGAAGGAAATTCTGGCGGCGTTATTGCTCAGGCTTTCTGAATTTACAGAAAATAATGAATATCAGAAGAAATTTATTCGTGCTGTCAATGCGTACATAGAGATAACAACGCCTCAGGCAGGACTTGACATTTCCTGTATTGAAAACATTGAAAATGTCAGTTCGCAGAAAATTCTGATGCAGACGGCAATGGAGTATCTCTATCTGGCAGACGGGGACTTTTCGTTTCTGGATGATCTGGAGGAGGAGGTATTCGAGCATTTCTGCGTGAACAGGAAAGGCATCCGGGAGATAGAAGGATATATCGAAGCGGTTTCTAATGCGGTCGGAAAAGAGGGCATTGCGGAAAAATACGGATTCGTACCGGAGGAAAAAGCAGAAGAGGGAAAAATAGATGCGGATACCTTCCGGCTCTATAAAGAAGCCACGCCGTACGATCTGCTTGAAGATTTATCAGAGCAGGAGACAGATGCGCTGTGCGCCGTACTTTCTGCGCTGGCGGAAAAAACAGAGCCAGATGAGCTTCAGATCAGATATCTTGAAATCATGAAATCAGAAGCGGAGCTCGATATTGATTCTGCAAAAGGGAGAACGCCGGAGATTGACGGCATTGAGACGGATGCGCAGAAGATCATTCTGCAGGTTGCCATGGAATACGGCTTTCTTGGAAATGGCAATTATGATTTTATGGAGGATGAACTCTTTGACGATTTCAGTGTAAATAAAAGGGGAATCCGACAGATTAAGGATATGATCCAGAAGGTCTGTGACGAAAAAGGCATTGATGGCGTAATCGAAAAGTATGATTATATGGGGGTAGATGAAGAAGCTTACGGGCAGGGAGCAAAAGAGTCAGGGAAGGCACAAAAACCACAGTTTCCGGAAGATGACGGAAGCGACATCAGCGAGGCATGCGCAGACCAGGTGAATATACATCATCATTATGTTGTGCTGACGGATTATCTGGTTTACTATGACGAGAAAGTTTTTGGAGATCAGAGGAAGCTTTATTGTGTGCATAAGAAGACAGGAGAGAAAAGAGAAATCCCTGTGAATGTCGCAGATAAGGATAAGATCAAAGCATGTAATTTCTGCGGTCATGAAACGTATTTATATTTCATAGATGACAGCGGAATCTACAGAGCGGAAATTTCCGAAAAAGAACTGTGTTTTCAGAAAATGAATGCTGATCTGTCGATCAGAAGAAAATATAGCGAAGAATTTTTCCCGCAGTGCAATGAAAGATATCTTGTATTTATGGGTGGCGTTAAGACCACCTATTTTGGCGGAGAGACGGAAAAACGTATCCTGTACGTGGTGGATCTGGACACCATGGAGAGCCGGGAGCTTTTGGCCGGCGAGGATTATTCCGATGAATCAAGGTGGGCGTATACAGCGTCGGAATTTACGGGGTTTCGATTGATGGGGAATATGCTCTATTATAATGCAAGTTCCGGATCTGAGGGTCATTGTATTTTCAAATATGATCTGACAACGGGGGAAAAAGAGCAGATGGCGGAATTGACATTCAGCAATTATGATTGTTTCAATCCGAATGACTATGTGAATGATACGACAGGGCAGTACGGAAAATATATTTTCTGCTCTCAGGATAAGGATTCCAATAATGAAAAATATCTGAGAGAAGACTGCTTTTATGACTGCATTGATATGGAGAGCGGAACGGTTTCTTCTGTCATTTTACAGGGGGTAACCAATGCCGCGACCTTCTCCGCGTATCACTATGTCTATTATTTGCTGAAGAATGCCAGTTTGGGACGATATGATATCCTGACAGGGAAAAAACAGATGGTGATGAAGAACACGAAGGCAGTATCTTATTATGACGAAGGGGTGTTCAGAAAAACGCGTACTCCTCTGATAGCGAAAAGTGAGATACAATTACAGGCAGTCGGAAAATGGGTTTATTATAAAGAGCCGCATTCTTATCCGGAAAAGATACACAAAATTCAGATTGACGGCGCGGTATGTACGGAACGGAAATTTGAGGTTTAATCGCAACCGGTCAGGCCGGACAGAGCCGTACCTAAGGGAAGGCCGGTCGGTTTGATCATGTCATCTGCTGCCGGATGAAAGAAGAAAATGCGGTATGGATGCTGAAGGATGATACCGGTGAAATACAGGAGAGTTGACAATCTCATGCGACAGCATTATGATGATTACCAAACAGAAAGAAGTTTTGGATGACAGGAGGAGATTGTTAATGAAACATGTAAAAAAAGCCGGTTTCTTTCTCGCCGTGCTGGCGGCGGAGCTTCTGGTGAGTTTCGGGCTGCCGGCGTTGCTTACGGCGGAAAACCGCGCACAGGGCGAGATTATTAGGGGGGGGGGTAAAAGAACCTTACCTGTCAGGACAGGCGGAGACGGAATCGTCAGACATTCCCCTGCTGTCGCTGCCGGGCGGATCTTATCAGATTACCATCGATTATGACACTTCTTCGGAGGCGCTCTGCGAAAGCAGGTATCAGACTTCCTACGGACCGGATTACGGGGACAGCATTCTGCTGGTGAAAGAAGCGCATACAAAAACATTTGAGCAGATCAGTATTCACAGAATGGAGGATTTTTATCTGACTTCAGAAAATCCGGATCTTAACATTCATACCGTGACCGTACAGCCGACCGGGCAGATGCAGCGTATCCTGACCTTTTTATGCCTTTGTCTGTGTTTTCTTCTGGATGCAATTGTCTGGATTCGCAAAAAAGGATTGTGGAGCGGACTGTCCTTTTGGCAGAAAAATGCGGTATGGGGAATCTGCCTGATCGGAATCGCCTCATCGGTACCTCTTTTTACCAATTACCTGTTAAACGGGGCAGACTTAAGCTTTCATCTGATGCGGATCGAGGGGCTTGCGGCCGGGCTTCGCGAGGGCAGTTTTCCGGTAAAGCTGCAGCCCCTCTGGATCAATGATTACCGCTATCCGGTGTCCGTGCTGTATGGAGATCTTCTGCTGTATCCGGCTGCGCTGCTGCGTCTCATCGGATTTCCTCTGCAGACCGTATATAAATGTTACGTTTTCCTGATAAATATGCTTACGTGTGTAATTTCATATTTCTGCGGAAAAAAGATATCGGGCAGCATCCCGTCCGCGCTTGCCATAAGCATGATGTATACCTTTGCCGGATATCGGATTACAAATGTCTATTTATGGGCAGCGGCAGGAGCGGCGACGTCTCTTGCCCTTCTTCCGATCGTGTTTCTCGGATTATGGATGATGCTCGGAAACGAAAAGCAGAAGACCGGGACAGGAATCCGGCCAGAGCTGCTCCTTGTGATCGGTTATACCGGAGTGCTCCAGTCGCATACCCTGGGATTTGAGATTGCGATTCTGTTTTCGGTCATATTCTGCATGTTCTATCCGAGGTCGTTCCTTCGAAAGCTGCCCGCGCTGATCGGGACGGCTGTCGTCACGATTCTGCTTAATCTCGGCTTTCTTGTGCCGATGCTGCATTATATGCTGCGCCAGGATCTTCACGTGTTCCACGTGACCCCGGAAAATCTGCAGCAGACGGGCCTGTTTGTGCCGCAGATCTTTCAGATGTTTACGTTTTACACGCAGAACAAAGCATCGGGATCGCTGTCGCCTGTTTCTTACGGGATCGGAAACGAATTTCTGATGGGAGCCGGTATGGCGGTATCTGTCGTGCTGATCCTGTATCTCTGGATGAAAACCGTGCGAAACGACAGGCTGCGCCGTCAGTTCCCGGAAGAGACGGGGAGCAGTGACCGGATGGCATGGCTGACCATGCTGTGTATGATCATGACCTGCTATGCGTTTCCCTGGAGCGCGCTGGCGGATCTGCCGTTTATCGGCCGTGTTTTCAGCGTGTTTCAGTTTGCGACGCGTTTTACGATGCCGGCGCTGGTGTTCGGGCTGATGCTTGCCGCATTTGTATTAAAATTTGCGAAAGGAATATTTGGGAGCGCCGTATGGAAATGTATGCTTGCCGGGCTGTGCCTGATCGCGCTGGCAGGCGGCATATATCAGCTGGAAATGGTGATTGCACAGGGAAATCCGATAAAGGTGACATGCGCGGCCGGACTGGATACCAGGACCGCGGTCAGCTCCGGAGAATACGTCCCGGAGGGGACGTACAGCGTTCTGTTAAATAATCCGAATCCGGAGGCCGAGGACGGCGTGATTGTCAGCAATTATCAGAAAACGAATGGTGTGATCACCTTCTGGGCGGAGAACACGCTGGAAAAAGAGGGGTATATCAAAGTTCCCTTCCTTGCCTATAAAGGATATCATGCGGTCGATATGGAAACCGGACGGGAACTGTATTTGGGAAACGGCAATCAGAATGTCATTCTGATCATCGTCCCGTCAGGATATTCGGGAGCGGTAAAGGTGTATTTTAAAGAACCGATGATCTGGAGAGTGGCAGAGATGATTTCCCTGATCACGCTGATCGGGATCATAAGCGGCGTGTGGATCTTTCGGAAGAAGGCAGGCCTTACAATCCGCAATGCATTCAAAAACGGCCGGTGACTGCAGTCACCGGCCGCCGGTCAGCGGCGGGCCTCTTTACAGAGGCGGGATGCGGGCCGTAAAATCACGGCTGTCCGCACCGGTTACTCTACAAGTGTAATATCGGAGATATCCGGGTGGATGGTCAGCGAATAATTGGTATAATACACGACAAAGCCAGGCGCGCTGCCGTTCGGCTTTTTGACATTTTTGCGCTGTAAATAATCGATCTCGACCTTCTCGCTGTCACGTCCCTTCGAATAATATCCGGCCAGCCGTCCGGCCTCCTCAAAGACGCGGTCCGGCAGCTCATCATTACCGGATCGGACGATGACGTGGGATCCCGGCATTCCTTTTGCATGGAACCACCAGTCGTTGCCGGTTGCAATCTTAAACGTCAGCTCCTCGTTCTGATAATTATTTTTTCCGACATAGATATCATAGCCGTCCGCAGAGCGGTAGTGGAAGGGTCTGCTCTTTACCTTTGCCTTTTTATCGCTGCGTTTTCTGCGGATGTAGCCGTACTCCATCAGCTCCTCGCGGATCTGGACCAGATCGTCCTCGTTTAAAGCGATATCAAGAGAGGCCGAGATGCTCTCCAGATGGGCGATCTCTGCCTGCGTCTCCGTGATCAGGGTGGAGAGCGCCTCATAGGTGCGTTTTAACTTGCCGTAGCGGTCAAAATATTTCTGTGCGTTCGCCATCGCGTCAAGTGTCGGGTCAAGCGGAATCGTAATCATCTCATTCGTGTAGTAATTGAGCGCCTCAAGCTCCTTTGCACCCTCGGCGAGATCATAGCCGTAGGTGTGGAGCAGTTCGCCGTAAACCTTATATTTATCGCGCTTTTCCGTGTCCTTTAGCTGGCGCTCCTGCAGCTGATATTTTTTGCGGCTGCGGTCTAAGGCGGTTCCGACGATTTTTCGCAGGTCGACGGATTTCTGGCGGATGCGGGTGTAGATGTTTTTCGCGGCATAGTACTCCTCCAGAACCTTTGACATGGAGGCGTATTCGGTCATCGTATATGACGCGGCAGCAGCGGCCGAACGCCCGGCATCCGGCGTTCCGTTCGCAGCGGCAGCGGATGTGTGCCCGGAGACACTGCCGGGAACCATATCGGCGGCCGCAGAGCCGGAAACCGTATCGCCGACGGCCGAACGCCCGGCATCCGGCGTTCCATTATGCATCATATCCGCGCCGGACGGATTGTCAACTGCTGCCGGATCCCGGTTGACGTCCCCGACATATTCCGTCAGAATGAAACAGGAAAAATCAACCGGTTCTTTTTTGCGGTTAACAATATTGGGACGGTATCGATTCTGCGCAATATCATCCATCATCCATGCAAAATTGTGATACAGATGCTTTTTTGCGTCCGCATCGAGCGCTGCGGCCGGTGCATCGCCGTCCACGGAGGCCCGATAGCAGATCTCGTTTGCGATCACCGGACTGATGCCGGTAAAGGTCGTGTAGATCGCTTTCGCGGCGGAGACGGGTTTTTCCATCGCGTTCTCCATAAAGTCCGTCTCGGAGGCGGTGAGCGGATTTTGTTTGTCGTCCTGTGTGGACGGGATCCCGTACATGCGTCCCGGCAGCACTTCGCGCACCGAGCTCATCAGGGACGACACATGCTTGATGCTGTCAATGATCATGCCGTTCTCATTGCAGAAAATGATATTGCTGTGCTTGCCCATCAGCTCGACGACAAGCGTCTTGGTGCACAGATCACCGAGCTCGTTTAAATGCTCGATCTCAAAACGGATGATGCGCTCCATGTGCGGCTGCGTGATGCGCGTAATCCGCCCGTTTGCGATATGCTTGCGCAGCACCATGCAGAAATTCGGCGCGACGAGCGGAGCCTGTTTGTTCGTTTCGGTCAGATACAAAAACGGCAGCGAAGCGCTTGCAGACATCGCAAGCCGGAACTGTCCGCCGTTTCCTTTTAGGGTAAACAGCAGCTCGTCGTTTTCCGGTTGCGCGATCCTGCTGATTTTTGTATCTAAAATCGTGTTGTTCAGTTCATATACCAGACTGGATATGACGAATCCGTCAAATGCCATGGTCGTGCTCCTTTCCGGCCGCGTTTCCTCTGTGTGCCGGCGGTTCGGCCGAAAGGGGCGGCTACCGGATTATTATAGACAATTTTGGGAGCGGTGTCAAAAGAAAGCGTGAACGTGCGCCGCACCGGACAATAAACTTACCGCCACACCAGCATGATCTCCCGCGGATAGAGAATCCCGTTCTCCCCCTCCGTCAGATACCGGATAGATTCGCCGGAAGCGTCATACGCCTCATAGCGGGGCTGCCCGTCTGCGGTCTGGCAGAGAAGAAGATACGCCGTGTCCGCAGGCGGCGAAAATCCGGGGGTATCCCGGCAAACCGCTTCGAGCTCCTCTCCGGAGAAACGTGCGAGAATCTGATGCGTCCCGTCCATGCACAAAAGTTCCGTTTCCGCAGGAACGGATCTGGCCGCAACCGTTACGGAAAAACGGCTCCCGCCGGCAGTGGAGGTCTCATTTTCCGTCCGGCTGAACTCCTCGGAAATGCTGTGTGAAAACTGCGCACCCTCCGCAAGGGAATCCGAGGACATCCCCTCGCCGGGCAGCAGGTAGATCTGTCCGTCCGCCTGCTGGTAAACAGGGTGAAAATAGAAACGCTGCGGCAGACCCGCTGCTACATATAGAAACGCCTCCACGCTGTCTCCCTCATCGGATGCGGAATACGTCAGATCGGAAAAGACGGCGTCACTCGAAAAATACACCGTATCCTCTTCCGGCATCCGCAGATCATAGATGCCGTATCCGTCAAGACCCGGGAAAGAGACCGCAGGCTGCTGCGGGTCGTCGGATCCGTTCAGACTACCGTAGATCCGCTCCGGCTCCTGCTGCCCGGCAGAGACGGTCCCGTTTCGCCCGACCTCCAGCCGCATCGGAGACGGCTCAATGTAATCCTTTGTCACGTAGACGCCGGCCAGCCGGTCTGCCTCCGCGGGCAGTTCGTCTTTTGCAAGGCGAAACGAATCCCCCGCAGCGCCGCAGCCGGCGGTAAACAGGAAGACGGTCAGGCACAACAGCGCGCAGCCGCGCCGTCTGCGTCTTCTGATGCTGTCAGTTTCAGTCGGATGTGTCCTCATGTTTCGTTTCCTCCTCAAAAATCCCGTCAAATTTCAGAATATCACCCACATCGCACTGCAGGTAGTAACAGATTTTATTGATTGTGCCAAAACGGATGCCCTTTGCACGGCCGCTGCGCAGGATGGACAGATTGGCTTCCGTGATACCGATCAGCCGGCACAGCTCCTTTGACGTCATATGACGCTCTTTTAAAATCTCATCCAGATGTACACGGATCGCCACTTTGTTCTCCCTTTCCTTCAAATAAACATGTCGTTGTCTTCCTTCATCTGCTTTCCGTCCAGATACAGGAAGGAAAACATACGGATCCCGAGCACGATCAGCAGCCGGGACAGCGGGAAAATGACGCGGAATACGCTGTTTAAAATCAGTCTGGAGCACAGCAGCTGCAGTACGTTAAAGCCTGTGGTCGTAACCAGAATCAGGATCAGGAGACGTCCGCTGAGTCCCCCGAGACGACGGATCCAGAGGCTGGTCTCTTCGCCGTAGGCGTCTTTTTCGTAACTGCGCAGAAAACAGAACAAAAGAAACAGCAGCGCCAGTTCACAGAGATCCGGCAGCATCCCGACGATCATCTGCAGCGCGAGGAAGATGCTGCTGATCGTGACAGGAAACGGCCCGCTGCCGGTGTTTCCCTCGCGCAGCGCCGGGTATGCGCCGGCAAATTCCGTGCCTGACCGCCATAGAACGGCTGCTGCCGTCAGCGCGATATAGAACATCAGCAGAACTCGCAGTCCCGATAACAGCCGATCCCTGGAAAGCGTTCCGCCTGAAAGGACAAGGCGGAGCAGCAGCCAGGTGAGAAGAAGGCTGTCGATGACCCCGGCAAGGGCGTATTTTGCCATGCCGCCCCCGGGGACGGGAGAGAGACAGCGGTCGATATAGGTCGGATTGACAAAAAACCACAGTCCCGCATAAAGCGCGGCGGACAGCGGGATCAGCAGAAGATCCGCCCTGACCGCGCGGCGCCGCTTCCGGAGAAAAAAGGCCGCGGTAAGAGGCAGCGCGCCCGCCGCAAGAAAAAGAACCCAGGCGGCAGCGTTTCCCGCACTGCCCGAGAGGGAGAGCTTTCGCAGCAGCCATCCGGTCTGCTCCCATGGAAAAGTGATGTAATGCATAGCGCCTCCTGTAGAAATTATTGTTTTTCGATAATTTTATCGTAGCATTAAAAAGATCGTTTGTCAATTAGCGCTTATTTCTTTCTTCCCATTGTCCACAAAATCCTGTGATGCGGCGCCATCAGAGGAAGTCCGCACGGCATTCCCCCTTTCTTTTCACAGGTCAGGCGGAGCGGCTGCGGTTTTGATGCAAATTTTTTTCGGCAGGAAATATGGTTTCGTAAACAGGGAGGATGTGATATAATCAAAAGCTGTCAGGGTCGAAGCGTCATGCGTTTCACACAGGCATCCGAAAGCATCCGGACGCGCATGTTTCTGCCCTGCGTCACAATAGAAGCGCGTCGGTATCCGGCGCAGAAATGAGGGGAATCATGGCAAAAAACATACCAGAACGAAGTGAGGTCCGTGTGGAAGACACCTGGGATCTTAGCGCACTGTACGTCTCGAAGGAGGCGTGGGAAAAAGATCTTGCAGAGATCGGTTCCGTGACAAAACAGATTGCCGGGATGCAGGGGCGTGTAACCTCCTCCGCGGCGGAGCTTTTGTCCGTTTTAGAGCAGTCGGCAAAGGCGGAGGAGCTTCTCGGGCGGGCCTTCAGCTATGCGGAGCGTCTCTATGATCAGGATCAGAAAAACACGGAGCATCAGGCGATGTCACAGAATGTATACCGCAGCTATGCGGAGTATCAGAGTGCGACGTCGTTTGTCGTACCGGAACTGTTATCCGCCGATGAGGCGGTGATCGACCGCTATATCGCAGAGGAGCCGGCGCTTTCCCTCTACCGGGAGCAGATCGCCGAGATCCGCCGCACAAAAGACCATGTGCTTTCTGCGGAGCAGGAAAAGTTAGTCGCGATGACCGCCGAGATGTCGCAGACGCCGTCGCAGGTCTTTTCCGTTTTAAACAACGCCGATTTCCTGTTTCCGGAGATCACGGACGAAAACGGCGATGTGGTGCGTCTTACCACCGGGAATTTTGTCCCGTTTGAGGAATCGTCCGACCGGCGGGTCAGAAAGGACGCATTTCTCGGATTTTACAGTGTATACCAGCAGTTTGCCGGCACGCTGGCAGGGCTTTACGCCGGTCAGATCAGACAGCAGATCTTCCACGCGAAGGCGAGAAACTATCCGTCCACGCTGGAGGCTGCCGTGGATGCGAACAACGTGCCGTCAAAGGTGTATCATAATCTGCTTGAGACCGTCAGACGGAATTTATCAAAGCTGCACCGCTATGTATCGCTCCGCAAACGCTGCCTTGGCGTGGAAGAGCTTCATATGTACGATATCTACACGCCGATGATTGCGGATGCTGCGAAAAAGATTCCGTTTGATCAGGCAAAAGAAACGGTTCTCGCCGCGCTTGCGCCCCTGGGGGAGGAATATGTCGGCAAGGTGAAAGAGGGCTTTGAGAACCGCTGGATCGACGTTTACGAGAACCGCGGAAAGCGCAGCGGCGCATATTCGGCAGGCGCGTACGGCGCTCATCCCTATGTGCTGTTAAATTATCACGACACGCTGGACAACATGTTTACGCTGGCGCATGAGATGGGACATGCCATGCATTCCTATTATTCCAATGAAGCCCAGCCGTTTATCTACTCGCAGTATAAAATCTTCGTGGCCGAGGTGGCGTCCACCTGCAATGAAATTCTGCTGATGGAATATCTGCTCGCGCACACGGACGACAAAAAAGAGCGGGCATACCTGCTAAACCACTACCTGGACAGCTTTAAGGGAACGGTATTCCGGCAGACGATGTTCGCGGAATATGAGCTGCTCACCAATCAGATGGCGGAGAACGGGGAAGGCATCACGGCGGAGAGCCTGTCTGCGCTCTACTTAAAGCTGAACCAGAACTATTATGGGGAGGATATGGTATCGGATCCGGAAATCGCGTATGAATGGGCGAGAATCCCGCATTTTTACTATGACTTTTACGTGTATCAGTATGCGACCGGTTTCTCGGCGGCGGTGGCGATCGCGCATGCGATTTTAAAAGAAGGCGCGCCCGCGGTGGAACGCTATCGGAAGTTTCTGTGCGGCGGCTGTACCAAATCCCCGGTGGAGCTGTTAAAAATTGCCGGTGTCGATATGGAAGATCCGGCCCCGGTGCAGGAGGCGCTCGACGTCTTCGGCAGCATCATCGAACAGCTGGAGGAATTGCTGTAATGTTATCAAAAAGGCCGGTCCGAAAAACAGGGCAGAGAGGCCGAAGACCTGCCTTCCAGAACGGGGATTGACAAAACAGGTCTACTGTTATAGACTGAAAGCATGAAGTCTATAACAGTAGACCTGTGTGACAGATACAGACAGGTCTGTGTAAACAGGAAGGAGACCGGTATGGAATCTGTCATGTACCTTTTTTCTTATGTCAGATATCTGGCCTTTCACGCCACGATTGTGATTCTGGCGGTGATGGCGGCCCGGATTGTGATCGGCAGAGTGTCAAAACGGCTGTGCTGCCTGCTGTGGGGGATTGTGGCGCTCCGTCTCTGCTGTCCGGTGCTGCCGGTATCGGAAATCAGCATCTGTCGCCTGCTACCGGGAGAATCCGTTCTCCGCGAGGCGGAGCCGGACCGGAGGGCGGAACCGGCCGCCGAAGAGGGCGGGCACACCGCAGGCGGATCCGGGCCGGACGATACGGCGCCGTCGGCATCCGGCGGACTTGCCGCGGAACGTACAGACCTCTCACTGCCGGCATCCGGCGCCGGCAGCACAGATATTTCGCCCGCGCCAAAAGACGCTGCCCGCACATCCTCCGGATCCGGGCCGGACGATACGGCGCCGTCGGCATCCGGACGGTACGGCATCCGGCGCCTGGCGGCGTCTGCCAGAAACGCTGCCGCCATTGCGGATCAGCGCGGGATCTTCTGTGTGATCTGGCTGGCCGGCCTCCTGCTTCTGGCCGGATACGCCGTCTCTTCCTGTTTCATTTTAAGCAGACGGCTGCGCTGTGCGATCCGCTCAGAGGAAGACGTCTTTGAGTGCGAACATGTCCATGCGCCGTTTGTGTTCGGCATCTTTCGTCCGGTGATTTATCTGCCGCATCATCTGACCGGGCGGGAGAGGAGCTATGTACTCTCGCATGAACGGTATCATCTGCGGCGAAAGGATCATCTGATCAAGTGGTTTGCATATGCGCTGCTTTGTGTCTACTGGTTTCATCCGCTGGTCTGGCTTTCGTATGTCTGGATGAACCGCGATATGGAGTTAAGCTGCGACGAACATGTGCTGAAAAACAGCAGTGCGGATGACAGAAAAGAATACAGTCGCCTGCTGCTGCGCTTTTCCTGTGAAAAGCAGGCGATTCCGGTGGCCGGCCCGTGCTTTGGGGAACATGAGATCCGGCAGCGGATCCGCCATGCACTCTCCTTCAGAAAAAAGTCGCTGTGGGAGCTTACTGCCGCAGCCATTTTTCTGCTCCTGCTCGCGGCGGTCTGTCTGACCGACGGGAACCCTGCCCGGCGATCCCAAAAGTCCGACCCGGACCGGGAGACAGAGACAGAAACCCGGGCCGTGATCGCGGAGCGGCTTTATCAGGCCGCCGGACGCTATATCGGCGATGCGCCTGCAGGCGGCCGCCGGCTTGACGTGATCTGGGAGGCGACCGGGACGGATCTTTCAGGCATCCATTATCAGAGCATGCAGTTGCAGACGACCGAAGAGCCATACGGCATCACGCTGCATTTTGCGGATCCGCCGGACGAAGCGCTGATGTGGAAAAACGCGGTGCTGTTTCTGGCGCTGACGGAAAACTGTGGGGAATTCAGCTGGGACTGTGAGTCTGAGGGGGAACGGGTGACCTGGTCTGTCACGGCAACCGACGTCAATGCCGTACTCGGTGTGGATGTAAAAGAATACGGCGTTTCCGCAGAGCAGACAGAGTGTCTTCTTACACTGCTTGAGACAGCGCAGCCGGAGCTTTCCGTCAAAACAGGCTGACACGATCGGAATGGAGATTTTTATGGAAGATTTACGACTTTGCGACAGCGAATACCGCTTCATGACACTGGTGTGGGAGCATGCTCCCATCGGGTCCGGACAGCTGGCCGCGCTCAGTCAGAAAGAGCTGGGCTGGAAAAAATCAACGACATATACCGTGATCAAAAAACTGTGCGGCCGCGGTTTCATCCGGAATGAACATGCCGTCGTCTCCGTTCTCGTGCCGATGGAGAAGTGCCGGGCAGTGGAATCAAACTACTTTATCGAACGAACGTTCGGAGGCTCCCTGCCGGATTTTCTCGCATCCTTTCTCGGTTCGAAAAAGCTGAAGGAGGAGGAAGCGGAAGCATTAAAACGAATGATTGACACTTACAGAGAAACGGACTGATTAAAGCGGTCCGGCCTGTGGAATACTTTCTGTATCATCCGTATCTCCCGGCAGCGGGAACGCGTTTTCCTTATGAACGTGTTTTCGGGCGAAACCGTCGTCCTCCGTGAAAAGACGCTTTCAGACGGAAAACGCGTTTCCTTAAAAAAACGGTGCTGCAACGGGAGGAAAACAGCGACGGACAGGAAAGGAAACAGACATGACACAGGTACAGGTATTGATCAACGCACCGGAAAAGGCTGAGCGGCTCTGCAATATCCTCGGACACTACAGAGGGCCGTTTGATCTGACGAGAGGAAACCGCTGTGTGGACGGCAAGTCGATCCTCGGGGTCTACGCGATGGACCTCTCGGCGCCGCTCACATTAATGATCTATAACGACGAAGAGCCGGTGATCCGTGAGATTCAGGAATTTATCTGCAGCTGACAGGAAGCGGCGGACGCACAAAAAAACCGGGAGTTCAGACCGTGGGTCTTTCCCGGTTTTTATCGTTTGCCGGCTGTCTTATAAAAATGCTTTCAGGTCTCCGGCGAGCGCCTCCTCTATGCTGATCAGTTCCTTTGCTTTTCCCCTCGCTTCCTTATCGGCAGCGGGGTACTGATTGATGTGGCGCTGTATGGTTTTTATGCCCATATTACAACCGTCGGTGATCAGATCCGCACAGACACGGTCACTGTCATCAATGGCGAGCTTTGCGTTTGTCTTTACCCAGGACATCCCTTTTGCCATCATCCCCGGATCTTTCGTCTCCTCCCCGTGTTTCTGAAGCAGGATGTGCAGTTCATTTCCAAGCTGTTCGTGATGATTTCTGGAAGCGGTCAGAATGTCGCAGAGCTTCTGATCCTTCACGTTTCCCAGTACTTCATTCAGCGAATAGACCGCCATCTGGGTGCCGGCGTTGCATTCGCGCAGCAGATATACGGTATCCTTACTGACCATAATCGATTCCTCCTCTTTCTTCCTGCGGGCGGCAGGAGTTTATGTTCTGCTATAGTATGGAGAGAAAAACGGGAAACTATGCATTTTTATTGACAGCCTTACGGTCACTGTCTATAATAAAATTGATTATTTTTGTCGTCTGATGTCATGATTTGTACGGCAGAGAGAAACGGAGCGGCGGGATGCTTTTTAATTCTTTTGAGTTTTTACTGTTTTTTCCCATTGTATTATTTTCTTATTATCTTCTCCCGAAGAAATACAGACAGTTCTGGCTGCTTGTGGCGAGCTATTATTTCTATATGGGATGGAACGCCTCTTATGCGCTTCTGATCTTTTTTATCACTCTGGTCAGCTTTGCGGGCGGATGTCTGCTTCAGAGCGGACCGGCGTGTTTCTTTTTCGTACATCGGAGACGGTCGTTCGGGCGGCGCGTGACGACGGGCGGGACCGCGAAGGATCCGGCGGCAGGGCGCAGGAAAACGGTTTTCTTTTTCTGCGCCGCACTGATCCTTAGTGTGCTCTTTGTATTTAAATATCTGGATTTTTTCATGGAAAATGTAAGGCGCCTGCTCCGGTTCACGGAAATTTCCGTACCGGATTTTGCGGGCGCAGGTCTGATTCTGCCGGTCGGGATCTCGTTTTACACCTTCCAGGCGCTGGGCTACCTGATCGACGTTTACCGGAAGGAGATCCCGGCGGAGACGAACTTCCTGAAATATGCCCTCTTTGTCTCCTTTTTCCCGCAGCTGGTAGCCGGACCGATCGAGCGGAGCAAAAATCTGCTGCGCCAGCTCGACACCCCGCGGCCGTTTGACTATGATGCAGCGCGAAACGGTCTTTTGCTGATGCTTTGGGGGTATTTTGAAAAAATCTGCATCGCGGATACGGCTTCGATCTATGTCAGTCAGGTGTTTGCGGACTACGAAGCGTTCGGGCCTGCGATGGCGGTCTGGGCGACGGTGCTGTTCGCCGTTCAGATCTACTGTGATTTCGGCGGATACAGCCATATCGCGATCGGCGCGGCCCAGGTGCTCGGGATCCGGCTGATGGACAATTTCAGACAGCCGTATTTTGCCGTGAGCGTACAGGATTTCTGGCGGAGGTGGCATATCAGCCTCTCCACCTGGTTCCGCGATTACGTCTATATTCCGCTCGGCGGCAGCCGCTGCGGCAGGATCAGACAGTATTGCAACCTGATGATCACATTTCTGGTCAGCGGGCTGTGGCACGGCGCGAGCTGGCATTTTGTGGTATGGGGCGGGCTCCACGGCATATATCAGATCGTCGGAAAGCTGACGAAGCCGCTAGGGGAGCGGACTGCCGCGCTTTTGCACATCCGGCCGGACAGTCTGATCCGCCGCGTCGCAAAAAGCTGCGTCACCTTTGTGCTCTGTGATCTCGCGTGGCTGTTTTTCCGCGCTTCCGGATTAAAACAGGCGCTCTCCATGCTGCGGTATATGATAAATCCCGCGGTATTTGGCGAATTCAGGTATATGATTACGTACGCAAGAGGTCTGGATCTAAACCAGGCCAGGCGGCTGTATCTTGGCATTGCGGTGCTTTTTTTCGTGGATCTTGTGCATGAACGCGGCATTTCGCTGCGCGGCTGGTTTACCGCAAAAAACGTGCTGTTCCGCTGGATCAGCTATCTTCTCATCCTGCTGGGCTTTGTCGTTCTGCTGATCCAGAATTACGGGCAGCCCGCATCGGAATTTATTTATTTTCAGTTTTAGATGCTGACAGAAAGGGGGAAAATCTTGGCACGATTTGTAAAAAAACTGGGTCTGTTTGCACTTCTTTCCGTCGTCCTGCTGTTCACGCTGTTCTGGCTGTCGGGACATCCGCCTTTCAGAGAATGGTTTGCAAAGCTCACCGGCAGTGCGGATTATAAGGCAGGCGAGGGGGAAGCGGAACAGTATATCAGAAAGGTTGCGGCAGATGCCTCCGGTGACGTTCCATGCAGGGTTTTAATCCTCGGCGACAGCGTCTGCAACCAGATGTTTCATTCTCTGCAGGACTGTAATCCGTCCTTCTGTATTGACGGAAACAACCGCGGCATGACGCTTGCGGGAGAATATCTGCTGCTCGATGAATTCCTGCGCCACCACAATGAGGTGACGGACGTCTACCTGTTTATCGGGACGGACATGCTTCGGAGCGATATCGACACAATCTACGGATATCAGTACGTGGTGATTCCGTTCGCGCGGTACGACATGCTGGAGAGGCTGGCGCCGGAGACGATAGAAACCTTGACAGAGCTGTACGGCAGCCTGTTTCTCAATAAAACCGTGGCTTGCATGATCGGGAATTCAAGTGTCGGGCGGAAGCTGTACCTGAATTACCTGAAGGAAAAAAATGAGGTGGCCGAAGTGGGGGCGATCGAACAGCAGTGGCTGTCGGAAACGGCGCGCATCTACCTCCCGCGCATCCATGCGCTGTGCAGGGAGCGCCAGATCACGCTGCACCTGCTCGCAACGCCCCAGGCTGACAATCCGGTGAACACGGAGCAGGTCGCGGCGATGCGGGATTATCTGGAGACGTCGGAGTACGCGGAATATTTTGCGGAATATTTTCAGACGCTTGCGTTTTACCCGGAGGAACAGTTCGCGGACGGGATTCATTTTGGCGGAGCGTATAACACGCAGGCGTACTTTAACCGCCTGATCGAAGAACTCTATCAGGAGCAGGGATATCTGGACACGCTTATCCTTGCGGAATAGGAAAGCGCTAAAGGAGGGGGGGTCCGAAGATGTGAATCGTCGGATCCGCCCCTTGACTTCCTTTTCCGGAAGACTTATAATATATCGGATTACACGCAGAGGAGAACGCCCATGATAAAGAGTATGACCGGTTTCGGACGTTGTGAGACGGTGACGGCGAACCGTCGTTTTACCGTCGAGATAAAGTCGGTGAACCACCGCTATCTGGATATCGGGATCCGGATGCCGCGCCAGTTAAACCCGTTTGAGAGCGCCGTCCGCGGGATTCTCAGGGAATATATCGAACGGGGAAAGACAGATGTCAGCATCAGTATGGAGGACAGCGCAAAGGAGCAGTATGCCGTGCAGTACAATGCGCAGATTGCGGCGCAGTACCTCGCGCACATGAACGAGATGGCGGAGATGTTCGGCATTGAGAATGACATCCGGGTGAGCACGCTCGCGCGGTTCCCCGAGGTACTGACCGCACAGGAGCAGCCGGCGGACGAAAAGGAGCTGTGGGCTGATCTCGAACCTGCGGTGCGCGGAGCCTGTGAGCGCCTGGCCGCAAGCCGCGCCGCGGAGGGGGAGCGGCTGCGCCCGGATCTCATGTCAAAGCTTCACAGCATGCTTTCCCATGTGGATTTTATCGAGGAGCGCTCGCCTGTGATCCTTGCGGAATACCGCGGCAGGCTCGAGGAAAAGGTGCGGGATCTGCTCGCGGATAAGACGATCGACGACGCGCGGATTGCCACGGAGATCACGATCTTTGCGGATAAGATCTGCGTCGACGAGGAGACGGTACGGCTCAGAAGCCACATCAGAAGCATGATGGATACGCTCGAACGCGGAGGCGCCGTCGGCCGTCAGCTGGACTTTATCGCGCAGGAGATGAACCGCGAGGCGAATACGATCCTGTCAAAGACAAATGACATCCGCATCTCGGACACGGGGATCGGGCTTAAGACAGATATCGAAAAAGTGAGGGAGCAGATTCAGAACATCGAATAGGAGCCTGGGACAGTTATGGCGAAGCTAATGAACATCGGATTTGGAAATCTGGTAAATACCGATAAGATTATCAGTATCATATCCTCCGACTCGGCGCCCGCGAAGCGCATGATTCAGAGGGGAAAAGAACAGGAGACCCTGATTGACGCCACACAGGGGAGACGAACCAAAAGCGTCATCTTTACGGAGCAAAGCAGAATCATATTGTCGGCCTTACAGCCGGAAACACTGGCGGTCAGGTTCGGCGGCAATGTCACAGAGGTGGGCGAAGATGCAAAAGAATAGAGGGATTTTGACGGTGGTATCCGGCTTTTCCGGAGCCGGGAAGGGCACGATCATGAAGGAGCTGCTGCTCAGCTATCCGGACCGCTACGCGCTTTCCATATCCGCGACGACCAGAGATCCGCGGCCGTACGAGAGGGACGGCGTCGAATATTTTTTTAAGACGGAAGAGGAATTCCGTCAGATGATCGCAGACAATGAGCTGATCGAATATGCACAGTATGTCGGCCATTATTACGGCACGCCGCGCGATTATGTGGAACGGCAGTTAAGCGCCGGAAAGGACGTGATCTTAGAGATCGAGATTCAGGGAGCGCTTAAGATCCGGGAGGCATGTCCGGATGCGATTCTGCTGTTTATCACGCCGCCGAGCGCCGCCGAGCTTGGCAGGCGTCTTTTCGGACGGGGCACGGAGACCGAGGAGGTGATCCGCTCGCGGCTGACACGGGCGTTAAGCGAGGCGGACGGCGTGGACGCCTACGACTATCTGGTGGTAAACGACGTGGTGGAGGATTGTGTGCACGAGGTGCACGGCATCATCCAGAACGAGCATTCCCGCATGCACCGCAATCTGGAACGGATCGCAATGCTTCAGGAGGAGCTGCGCGAGTTTGTGTCGGCATAATGACAGAAAAGGAGAATAAATATGATACATCCATCTTATGTAGAGCTGATGAAGGTTGTCAACAATGACACCGAGATCGGTGAGGAACCTGTGGTAAACAGCCGCTATTCCATCGTGATTGCGACCGCAAAACGCGCCCGCCAGATCATCGACGGGGATGACGCGATGGCGGAGAAGGTCACCTGTCCGAAGCCGCTGTCCATCGCAGTGGAAGAGTTATACGAAGGAAAAGTAAAGATTCTGCCTGAGTCCTCCGAAGAGCCGGAGGAATAAAAGACAGGTCACGGATGCTTGAAGCAGGAAAGGGGCTGTCGCAAAACATGACAATACGCCTGTTTTGCAACAACCCCTTCCGGCGTTTGAAACGCGCACAGATTGAGAGGAACTATGAAACTGTTATTTGTCTCCCTGGGATGCGATAAAAACCGCGTGGATACGGAGCGGATGCTGGGGCTGATCCTGGCGGAAGAATGGGATGAGCCGGTCGAATTTACAGATGACGAGTACGAAGCGGACGTCATTGTGGTCAATTCGTGCTGTTTTATCAATGACGCGAAGGAGGAGAGCGTCAATACCATCCTTGAGATGGCGGAGCGCAAAAAGGACGGCAGGGCAAAAGCGGTGATTGTGACGGGATGTCTCGCCGAGCGCTACCGCGACGAGATACGCCGGGAGATCCCGGAGGTGGACGCCGTTCTCGGCACGGGTTCCGTCGCGCAGATCGCATCCGCCATCCGCAGCGCCTGCGCGGGCCGCTTTTACCAGGATTTTGCCGCGCTGACCGGGCTTCCGGAGCGAAGTGCAGGACGGGTGGTTACCACCGGGGGACATTTTGCCTACTTAAAGATCGCGGAGGGCTGTGACAAGCGCTGTACCTACTGCATCATCCCGTCGATCCGCGGAAGTTACCGGAGCGTGCCGCTTCCCGATCTGATCGCCGAGGCAGAAGAGCTCGTTGCGGGAGGCGTAAAGGAACTGATTCTGGTCGCCCAGGAGACGACGCTTTACGGGACGGATCTCTACGGGGAAAAATCTCTGCACCGCCTTCTCGATGCGCTCAATGAGATCCCCGGGCTGTTCTGGATCCGCATCCTCTACTGTTATCCGGAGGAAATCTACGACGGGCTGCTCGATGCCATGCTGCGCAACAAGAAGGTCTGTCATTATCTGGATCTGCCGATCCAGCACGCGAATGATACGATCTTAAAGCGGATGGGACGGCGGACGACCCGCGCGGACTTAGAGCGCATCATCGCGCATATCAGAGAGCGCATCCCGGATATCACGCTGCGGACGACGTTAATCTGCGGGTTCCCCGGTGAGACGGAGGAGATGCACGAGGAGCTCATGCAGTTTGTAAACGACATGGAGTTCGACCGGCTCGGCGCATTTTGTTATTCGCCCGAGGAGGGCACGCCGGCAGCGGAATTTGCGGATCAGGTGGAGGAATCGAAAAAGCAGGAATGGCAGGCGGATGTCATGGAGCTTGAGGAGGAGATCATCTGCGGGCAGAACGAGGCCCTGCGCGGACGGGAATTTGACGTGTTCATCGAGGGAAAAGTAAGCGGCGAGGACGCATACATCGGAAGGACCTGCCGGGATGCGCCGGAGGTGGACGGGTATCTGTTTGTGCGCACCGGCGAGACGCTTATGACCGGGGATATCGCGCGCGTCCGTGTGACAGGCGCATATGAATATGATCTCATCGGAGATCTGATCGGAGAACACGAATGTTCCCGAAATGGAGGTTAAGATGAATTTACCGAACAAACTGACCATACTGCGGGTGATCCTGATCCCGTTTTTCGTCGTTTTTCTGATGGTTCCTTATTTTGACGGATACGGCAATTACATCGCACTCGCGATTTTTATCGCGGCGAGCCTGACGGACATGCTCGACGGAAAGATTGCCAGAAAGTACAACCTTGTCACAAATTTCGGAAAATTTATGGATCCGCTCGCGGATAAGCTTCTGGTGTGCTCGGCGTTAATCTGTCTGATCGAGAGCGGAAAGCTGGCATCCTGGATTGTGATCGTCATCATTGCGCGCGAATTTATCATCAGCGGGTTCCGTCTCGTGGCATCGGACAACGGCGTTGTGATTGCGGCCAGCTACTGGGGAAAGTTTAAGACGGTCTCCCAGATGTTTATGGTGATGGTGCTGATCCTTGATCTGCCGCACCCGGCGTTTCGGATCCTCGGCGCTGTGCTGACGTATCTGGCGCTGATTCTGACCGTGGTATCTCTGATCGATTATGTTGTAAAAAATAAAGACGTGCTCAAAGAGCAGAAATAAACGGGGGAAGTATGAACAGAAACGAAGCGCAGGGGCACGGACTTTGCGGAGACGAAGCGCCGGAGTTCAGGATTTATGAGCTGCTGAAAAAAGAACGCTGCACGCTGACGACGGCGGAGTCCGCGACAGGCGGCATGATCGCATCGACACTTGTAAACGTGCCGGGGATATCCGAATTTTTTCAGGAGGGATACGTCACTTATTCCGACGCGGCAAAGGTGAAGATGATCCACGTCAGCCAGAAAACCATTTCAGAGTATGGGGTTGTCAGCAGTGAGACCGCGGCAGATATGGCAGAGTCCGCGGCAGAGACGGCAGGGACGGATGCCGCGCTTTCCGTGACGGGCGTCGCGGGGCCGGACGGCGGAACGGACGCGTGCCCGGTCGGACTGGTGTGGATCGGCTGCCACTTTAAGGGGCGCACCGTCACCAGACGCCATCAGTTTTCCGGGGACCGGATGAAGGTGCGGACACAGGCAGCGCATGCCGCGCTTTTGCTTTTGGAACAGATGCTTCTGACAGGAGGGACGTATGCGGATCATAGCAGGGAAGAATCGTAGTCTGCCGCTGAAAACGATCCCGGGACGGGAGACGAGGCCGACCACGGACCGGATCAAGGAGACGCTGTTTAATATCATACAGGACGAGATACCGGGAAGTTATGTGCTGGATCTGTTTGCGGGAAGCGGACAGATCGGGCTGGAAGCGATCAGCCGCGGCGCGGCGTACGCCGTGTTTGCGGAGCAGGATAAAAAAGCCTGCGCCTGTATCGAAGAGAATATCCGGTTTACGAAATCAGACCGGGAGACAAAGCTGTATTGTGCGGATGCCGTGAGCGCAGTAAGACGGATGGAGGGGATATACCGTTTTGACGTGGTGTTTATGGATCCGCCCTACGGACAGGGACTCGAAGCGGAGGCGCTGTCCGCGCTGCTTGCCGCTGCGCTGTTAAAGGAAGACGCGCTTGTGATTGTGGAGTGTCCGTTAAACGCCGATCTGTTCGAGACAGAAGTCCCGGGGTATGAGGTCGTCCGCATCAAGCGGTACAAGACGAATGAGCATGTCTTTCTCCGCCCCGAAAACGTACAGAAATGAGGATAAGGCCCAAAAAAAGCTTTGGCATGGAGGTAAAAATGAAAAGAGCGATTTACCCGGGGAGCTTTGACCCGCTGACGCTCGGTCACATGGATATCATTGAGCGTTCCGCAAAGATTGTGGACGAGCTGGTGGTCGGCGTATTGAACAACAGTGCAAAAAACTCATTGTTTTCTATTGAGGAACGTGTTAGTATGATAAAAGAGATGACCGCGGGGATTCCGAATCTCACAGTGGCATCCTTTGACGGGCTGCTTGTGGATTATATGAAAGAGATCAATGCCACGATTATCGTGCGGGGTCTGCGCGCTGTCACGGATTTTGAATATGAGCTTCAGATCGCACAGACGAATCATGTGGAGAATCCGGACGTGGAAACGATTTTTCTGACGACGAGTCTTCAGTATTCGTATCTGAGTTCTACGATTGTAAAAGAATTTGCGTCCTACGGGGGCGATATTTCCAAATTTGTTCCGGCACGTCTGATTGACCGGATCTATCAGAAATACAACTGCAGCCGGGATGAGGCGTAAGCGCCGGACTGCCGTTGTAAGGAATGACCAGCATTTAAGTAAGAATGGAGTAATCTATGGCAAGCAGAATCGAACAGATTATTGAAGAGATTGAGGAGTATATCGACAATTGCAAACCGCAGACCTTTTCCTCCTCCAAGATCGTTGTGAACCGCGAAGAGATCGAAGAGCTTTTAACCGAGCTTCGGGTCAAGACCCCGGACGAGATTAAGCGCTATCAGAAGATTATCAGCAACAAGGAGGCGATTCTGGCGGACGCGCAGGCAAAAGCGGACGCGATTATCGCACAGGCACAGGTGCGGACCGATCAGCTTGTCAGCGAACATCAGATCATGCAGCAGGCATATGCGCAGGCCAATGAGGTCGTCATGATTGCCACGAAACAGGCGCAGGAGATCCTGGACAATGCGACAAATGACGCGAACAATATCCGCATGGGAGCGATGCAGTACACTGACGATATCCTGCGGAATCTCGAGAATACCGTTTCCCATGCCATGGAGACGTCACGGGCGCGTTATGATTCTTACGCCTCCTCGATGCAGGGATTTCTGGATATCATCTCGGCAAACCGTGCGGAATTAAATCCGACAGCCGGGGAACCCGTTTCGTCTGCGGCTTCCTCACAGCAGGAGGATCTGCCGAAGGTAGAGATCACCTCAGATATGCTCGGATAGAGAACCCGGCGGACACCGGGCACGGCAGACATCAGGCCGGGCGCGGTGTCCGCCGGGCAGCAGACATCGGTTCTGGCGCGGCAGGCTGTGAGGCAGAGGTTTTTGGCGGGCCGGACAAAAGCTCCGGGCGCGGCGATCACACGGCAGACATCAGGCCGGGCGCGGCGGCGGTATCTTCCCATGCTACAGGAAGAAAACCGTGACCCCCCAGGCGAGCAGTGCGCTGGCGCCGGTGCAGAGCATCTTAACGGCACAGTAGCGCTTCAGGGAAAGGCCGCATCCTTTTGTCATGGAACTCGTCTGCGCAAGGCCGGAGAGGCCGCCGAAGGCGGTGAATGTCATGGCCAGAAGATACTGTATGTTCTGCGGCATTCCGCTTTGCGGCAGCAGGCTGATCCCGTTGGTGATCTCCGTAAAGCCGGTCAGAACGGTCCGCAGCATTTCGGGAAACGGCAGTCTTTTCAGAGCAGACGCCGCCATGGAAAACAGCATAATATAGCCGCCCAGCCGGGTGAGCGTTTCAAAACCATTCATAATGCCGGCATCTATGATTTTAAAATTCATTTTAGATTCTGATGCCGGCGTTTTTGGGCTTTTTGCGCCGGACTGCGCCAGATGCCGGACTGTGCCGGACGGTTCCGGATTTCGGGAATCGCTGGCGCCGGACCGCGCCAGTGCCAGATGCCGGACTGTGCCGGACATTCCCGGGCGGTGCGGTTCCTCTGCGCGGATGCAGCCGGCGCGGTGCAGAAGAAGCCACCCGCACAAAAGAGGCGGGAGATAGAGCACGGCATAGCTGATCAGCGTGACCTGCTCCAGCGCAAGCTGCTGGCGCAGAATATAGCTGCTGATAAAGACCGGACTGATATTGTTGGTGACGGCAAAAAGGATCTCCGCTTCTCTGATGCTGATCCTGCGCTGGCGCAGCAGCTCGGCGCAGTTTTTGCTCCCCATCGGGAATCCGAACAAAAAACCGGTGAGGACGACAAAGGCACCGTTGTCGCTGACCGGCAGAAAACACCGGATCAGCGGTGCGGCCAGACGGTTTAAATAGCGGACATAGCCGGAAGAGATCAGAATATTGGACAAAATGGCAAACGGCAGCAGTGTCGGGAGCACGCGGTCGTACCAGAGCACAAGTCCCTCTGCGGCCGCCGTGACGGCGTCCTTTGGAAAAAACAGGATATAAGCGGTAAAGAGTAACAGTGTAAGGAATATTAGTTTCTTTTTCATACTAAACTATATGAGATACAGGAGGGATTCTATGAGTAACTTAGCGGAAATCAGACAGAGGAATTTAAAAAGCCAGAAAGTGTTCGATTATTTTGAGGAGCTTGCCGCCATCCCGCACGGCTCCGGGAATACAAGGGCAATCAGCGACTATCTCGCGGATTTTGCGAAGAAAAAAGGACTGGAGCATTACCAGGATGCGCTGAACAATATCGTGATGATCGCGGAGGCGACGCCCGGCTATGAAGCGGCGACGCCGGTTATTCTCCAGGGACATATGGATATGGTATGCGAAAAGGAGAGCGGCTGCGACATTGATTTTGAAAAAGACGGTCTTCGTCTTCTGGTGGACGGAGATTTTCTGACTGCGGACGGTACGACCTTAGGCGGAGATGACGGTATCGCAGTGGCGTACGCGCTGGCGATTCTAGATTCTCCGGAGATCGCACACCCGAGGCTTGAAATTGTGATTACAGTTGACGAAGAGACCGGGATGGACGGGGCGGAGGGGATTGATCTGTCCATGTTAAAGGGACATACCCTGCTGAACCTCGATTCGGATGAGGAGGGCCATTTCCTGACCAGCTGTGCCGGCGGGGTGAGAGTTACCACAAGCATTCCCGTCGATTATATCACCCAGCGCGGACTTCGCGCGGAGGTGACGGTGACCGGATTAAACGGCGGACACTCCGGCAGTGAGATCGGAAAAGAACTTGCAAACGCCAATATTCTGATGGGACGTCTGTTAAAATATGTCGCGGACCGCATGGAGCTCGGTATTGCGGCGCTCTCCGGCGGCAATAAGGACAATGCGATTCCGCGCGAGAGCACGGCCGTGCTTTATATCCCGGCGGAGCGGAAGGATGTGTTTGCCGGGGCATTGAAGGAGCTGGAGGAGATCTTAAAGAAAGAATTTTCGGGTTCGGATGCCGGCGTGTGTATCCGCAGCAGCTTTGGACCGGAGGAGGAAGAACGCATTCTTTCTTACAGCGCGATGTCAAAAGTGATCTTTTACCTGCGCACCGTTCCGAATGGCAGGCTTCACATGAGCCAGATGATCCCGGGACTGGTGGAGACGTCGTTAAATCTTGGCATTCTCACATTGACGGAAGATGCGCTCGTCTCGGCCTCATCGATCCGCAGCAGCGTTTCCACGCGCAAGGCGGATGTGGCGGACCGGCTGACCCACCTGGCGGAGCTTTTGGGCGGCGCGACAGAGACGCGCGGCGATTATCCGGCATGGGAGTACCGGGCGGATTCGCCGCTTCGGACAAAGATCGGCGAACTCTACCGGATGCTGTTTGACGAGGAACCGGTGTTTGACGCGATTCATGCGGGGCTCGAGTGCGGCCTTTTGTCCGAAAAGATCCCAAATCTCGACTGTGTGTCTTTCGGGCCCGATAATTTTGACATCCATACGCCGCGGGAGCGCTTAAGCATTTCCTCCACGGAAAAAATATGGATTCTTTTGGTTGAATTTTTAAAGAGCTGGAAGGAAGAGACCTGATTGGCGGGGGATTCATGATCGAAAAACGTATCCGTATGTCACTGCTTTTTTTTGCCGTGGTGCTGTTTAATGTCCTTCTGACAAATCATATCACGGAAAAGGTACTGCAGATAAACTGTTTTTCTTATGAGACGGCATATCAGAATTTCCGTGATCACCGGATCGCGGAGGATACAGCGGATCTCTTTTTAAAGGAAGCGGGAGGGGATACGGAGGAGTTTTCACGGCTGCTTGCGATGTATTTTGCATCGGACTGCACGGAGACGGATACAGCTGTTTTAAAAAGCGGTATCGGGTATGCCAGCCGTTACCGCTCGGAGGAATTTGCGCGGCTTTGTCAGTATATCTATGCGGTTTGGAATGATCTGGAGCGGTTCCCGGTCGGTGCGGTGGATGCAGAGCCGGATGCAGACATCAGCTTTGCGGACAGCTGGATGCAGAGCCGGACGTTCGGAGGGGAGCGCGGGCACGAGGGTACTGACCTGATGGCGACAGTGAACCGGCGCGGGCTTTATCCCGTTTACAGCATGACGGACGGCGTGGTGGAGCAGATCGGCTGGCTGAAGCTCGGCGGCTGGCGGATCGGTATCCGCAGCGATTCCGGGGCGTATTTTTATTATGCGCATATGGCGGAGTACGCGAAGGAATTTCAGATCGGGGAGCGGGTGGAAGCAGGCACATTTCTCGGGTTTATGGGCGATACCGGCTACAGTGAAATCCCGGGAACCACGGGAAAGTTTGACGTGCATCTGCACGTCGGGATTTATCTGAACGACCAGAACGGGCGGGAATTTTCCGTAAATTCCTATCCGATGCTGCGGTATCTGTGGAAAAAGAACGGGGAGCGGCTCGTGTGAACGCCGGCCTGATCGCTGAGGTCATCACACGGCCTGTCGGTCTGATTGCTGAGGTCATCACACGGCTGTTTGTTCCGAAGTGTCGCAAAAAAGCCCTGCCGGAACCACGCCGCGAAAATGCTTTGAAATGGAAATTGACATGACAGGTGGTACATATGGCATTGAGACTCGATAAATACCTGACAGAAACAGGCGCCGGAACACGGAGCGAGGTAAAAAAAATGATCCGGGCCGGACAGGTGACGGTAAACGGAGAAACGACGAGAAAACCGGAGCAGAAGGTTGATGAGAAGACAGATGTCGTATTCCTGTCCGGAAAGCGGCTGATCTACCGGGCGGCGGAATATTATCTGTTCCACAAACCGGCGGGCTGTGTCACCGCAACGGAAGACAATCTTCACCGGACCGTGATGGATTATCTGACCGATACGGTGCGCGGGGATCTGTTTCCCGTCGGGAGACTTGACCTCGATACCGAGGGACTGCTTCTGATCACTAATGACGGCGAAATGGCGCACGCTCTGCTCAGCCCGGCGCGGCATGTACCGAAGACTTATTTTGCAAATGTGCGCGGATGTGTAACAGAAGAGGATGTTAACCGTTTTTTAAGCGGGGTTGATATTGGAGAAAACGCACCGGCCAGGCCGGCGGAGCTTACGATCGTAAAGGCAGGGGAGATCTCGGAGATTCTGCTGACCGTCACGGAAGGAAAGTTTCATCAGGTGAAGCGCATGTTCCGGGCGGTCGGAAAAGAGGTGCTGTATCTGCGGCGGGTCAGTATGGGGCCGCTGACCCTGCCGGATACGCTTGCGCCGGGGGAGTATCGGGCGCTGACAGAGGAGGAACTCGCCGCGCTGCGGGCGCTGTTGCCGGGCGGCGGACACTGACGCAGGGCATGGCGTGCTGTTTGGAACTGCCCGGCTGCCGGACACTGACGTCGGGCATGGCGGGCCGGCATCGACCGCCCGACAACCGGCTGCAGAGAGGAAATGAGACGGAGGTTCACAGATGAATCAGGATTTTTTACCGATTACCAGAGAAGAGATGGAGGCGCGCGGGATCACGCAGCCGGATTTTGTGTACGTCTGCGGGGATGCCTATGTGGATCACCCTTCCTTTGGACATGCCATTGTCACACGGCTTCTGGAGGCGCACGGGTACAGCGTCTGTATCATCGCACAGCCAGACTGGCGCGATCCGGCCTCGATTCAGATCTTCGGGGAACCGCGGCTGGGATTTCTCGTCTCTGCCGGAAATATGGATTCCATGGTCAACCACTATTCCGTCTCAAAAAAGCGGCGTGCACAGGATGCGTTTACGCCCGGCGGCGTGATGGGAAAACGCCCGGATTATGCGACAATTGTCTACTGCAACCTGATCCGCCGTATCTATAAGAAAACGCCGGTCATCATCGGCGGGATTGAGGCGAGCCTGCGCCGTCTTGCCCATTACGATTACTGGTCCGATAAGCTGAAACGCTCGATTCTTCTGGATTCCGGCGCGGATCTGATTTCCTACGGGATGGGGGAGCGCAGTATCATCGGGATTGCGGAAGCGCTTGAGAGCGGACTGGCCGTCCGTGACATTACCTTTATAGAAGGAACGGTTTATAAGACGAGAAACCGTGACGATATCTATGATGCCGTCGAACTGCCGTCGTACGAATCTCTGCTCGCCGATAAAGCGGCGTATGCGCGCAGTTTTTATACGCAGTACTGCAACACGGATCCGTTTACCGGGAAACGTCTGTTTGAGACCTATGACGGGGCGCTTTTTGTCGTGCAGAATCCTCCCGCAAAACCGCTGACGCAGAGCGAAATGGATCAGGTTTACGCGCTGCCGTACCGGCGCACATACCATCCGTCGTATGAGGCGGCGGGCGGTGTGCCGGCGATTGAGGAGGTGCGGTTTTCGCTGATCAGCAACCGCGGATGCTACGGCGGCTGCAGCTTCTGCGCACTGACGTTTCACCAGGGGCGGATCGTTCAGACGAGAAGTCATGAATCCATCCTCGCGGAAGCCTCGCAGATGGTCTGGGAGCCGGATTTTAAGGGCTATATCCACGACGTCGGCGGCCCGACGGCAAATTTCCGCGCACCGTCCTGTGAAAAACAGCTAAAATACGGCGTCTGTAAGCACCGGCAGTGTCTGTTTCCGAAGCCCTGCGAAAACCTTAGGGTGGATCACAGGGATTACCTGACGCTGCTTCAAAAGCTGCGCGCGCTGCCGAATGTAAAAAAGGTCTTTATCCGTTCCGGGATCCGGTTCGATTATCTGATCCATGACAAAGACCAGACGTTTCTCCGGGAACTCTGCGGGCATCACGTCAGCGGCCAGTTAAAGGTCGCGCCGGAGCATATCTCGGACGCGGTGCTTGAGAAAATGGGAAAACCGCCGGTGGAAGTCTATCGCCGTTTTACCAGGGCATACCGGGATATGAACGAGCGTCTCGGAAAAAAACAGTATCTGGTGCCGTACCTGATGTCCTCGCATCCGGGTTCCACATTAAAGGAGGCGGTCGAGCTCGCGGAATTTTTAAGAGATCTCGGCTACATGCCGGAGCAGGTACAGGATTTTTATCCCACACCGTCCACGATCTCGACCTGCATGTATTACACGGGGCTTGACCCGCGCACGATGAAACCGGTGTATGTCGCGGTCAGCCCGCATGAAAAGGCGATGCAGCGCGCCTTAATCCAGTACCGCAGCCCGAAAAATTATGATCTGGTGCTCGAAGCGGTGACAAAAGCCGGACGCACGGATCTGATCGGTTATGATAAAAACTGCCTGATTCGCCCGCGAAGGACGGGAGGATCAGGCAGGATTCTGCGGACGGACGGGCCGCGAGCGGACGGACGGGGCCGGCAGAAGCCCGAAACAGCAGGACAAAGCCGGCAGAAGGACGGAAAAACGGGAACGGACATCAGCCGACGGCAGAAGGACGGGACGGACGGCATACGCGGGCGGAGCAGCAGCCAGACGCCGGCAGAGAGCCGGGGCGCAAAAAAGAAGAAGACGATCCGGAACGTGCACAGAAAGAAAAGCTGAATAAAAGAACGGACCAGAACAGGAGACCTCTATGGAACTATGGGATTTGTATACAGAATACAGAGAAAACACCGGAAAAGAGCAGGTGAGAAGGGACGCGATTCCGGAAGGATGCTATCACCTGGTGGTGCATGTCTGGATCCGCAACAGCAAAGGGGAATATCTCATCTCTCTGCGTTCCGCGGACCGGCCGATCTTTCCTCTTATGTGGGAATGTGTCGGAGGATCGGTGTTAAAAGGTGAGAGCAGCCGGGACGGGGCAATCCGGGAAGTAAAAGAAGAGGTCGGGATCGACCTTCTGCCGGACAATGGATCCGTCATATTTTCCGATCTGCGCAGAGACTCGATCCTGGATGTGTGGCAGTTTGACTACGACGGGGAACTGCAGCTGGCAAATGCGACGACAAACGAAGTAAAAGAATGCAGATGGATGACAATGGAAGAGATCCGGACACTGTATAAGGAGAAGAAGCTGGTACATACGCTGGGCTATTTTCTGAATGATTTTTCCGAACTGAAGCCGTTTCTGAATGACGCCATGCAGCTTACGGCGCTGCCGGCAAAATATAAAAAGAAGCTGAAAGCATACTATTATCTGGCAGCAAAACTGACGGCCGCAAAAAAATATACGGAGGCTGAGTTAAATGACAGCTTAAACCGCCATGCGCTGTTTGACGATCCGGCCACGCTGCGCAGGGAGATGTATAACCGGCATCTTTTAGAGCGGACGAAGGACGGAGAATATTACTGGAGAACGAAAGAACTGCCTTTGCTGGATGATTTTATCGCACAGTATGTATGAGGAAGGGAGAACATGTATGAAGATCAGGAGAGCGCAGGAAACGGATCTGTCGAGAATCGCCGAAATCTTTATCTTTAATAACAGGATTTTTTATTTTCCGATTTTCAAAGATGAAAGCTATTCGTTCGGCGAACTGCAGGTTGTCCCGCTGGCAGAGCGAAAGCTGCGCCGTCCGGATGTCATGCGGCAGCTCTTTGTGGCGGACTCCGGAATCAGAAAAGGGTTTATGCAGGTGGACGGCACGGAACTCTGTAAACTATATGTCGATCCTTTTTTTCAGAGTGAAGGGACCGGCGGAAGGCTGCTGGACTATGCGGTGACGGAATTCCACGCGGACCATCTGTGGGCGCTGGAAAAAAATACGAGAGCCGTCTCTTTTTACGAACGGCACGGATTCGTTCTGACCGGTGAAAAGAAATATGAGGACGGGACGACGGAGTTTCTGGTAAAGCTTACACGCAGTGAAAAAGATGAAGGAAAGATAGAAAAATCACACTGATGTGCTGATTTTTCAACAGCGGGTTTGTTTCGGAGCCACAAACCCGAAATCGCAGAGCCGGATCTGATATCCGGCGCGCGGCCTTCACAAAAGCGCTTCGGAATGGAGGAAAACATGGAACAGGTTGCAGCATTTTTAAAGGAAGCTGGCACTTATTATCTGGCAACGACAGAGGGCGATCAGCCGAGAGTCCGCCCGTTCGGAACGGCGCATGTCTTTGAGGACAGGCTTTATATCCAGACCGGCAGGGTAAAAGAAGTTTCAAAGCAGCTTTTGGTTAACCCGAAAGCCGAGATCTGTGCGTTTCATAAGGGCCGCTGGATCCGCATCGCGGGCGAGCTGATCGAGGACGACCGGAATGAGGCCAGGCAGTCGATGCTGGACGCGTATCCGTCTCTTCAGAACCGGTACGCGGCGGATGACGGGAATACCCAGGTCTTTTATTTCAGAAACGCCACGGCGACGATCAGTTCGTTTACGGAGGAGCCGGTGACGATCACATTCTGAACTTCCCGGATCGCTGCGCAGACAGATACATAGAATGAGGCCGGCGGCATTCCGGCCATTGTGACGGGGGTGTGAAAATGAACCTGGGATTTTCCTGTGCGGGCCTGATATATCTGCTGCGGTCCTGATTCTCGGAATCGGGCATATCGGGATTCATCTGACGCATCGCAGCGAGATCGCAGACGCCGGGTGAAGACCGGCATAACAAACGGATCACGGAGGATATACCATGCAGGAATTTCAGATCGGCCCGCAGGAAGCGGGACAGCGGTTCGACAAATATCTAAAAAAACTGCTGCCGGAAGCATCCTCTGGCTTCCTCTATAAGATGTTAAGGAAGAAGAACTTCACGTTAAACGGCGCGAAGGCGACAGGATCCGAGGAGCTTCATGTAAAAGATGAAGTGAAGCTGTTCCTCTCGGATGAGACCTTCCGGAAATTTGCCGGCGCGGCGCAAAAAGCGCGAGAATATGAGAGCCTTCGGATACTTAAGGCAGCTGCGGACGACGCGGGAAAGACGGCATCGGCGATGCCTGAGATACTTTACGAGGATGCCGATATCCTGATTGTAAACAAGCCCGCCGGCATGCTCTCCCAGAAGGCCGAGCAAAAGGATATCTCGGCAAACGAATACATCTTAAACTACCTCATACAGAAGGGGGAGCTGACCGAAACACAGCTTCGCACCTTCCGTCCATCCGTCTGCAACCGCCTTGACCGGAACACGTCTGGGCTTCTGATTGCAGGGAAGACCTTAAAGGGGCTTCAGGAAATGTCAGAGGCGTTAAAGGAACGCTCCATCCAAAAATACTACAGATGTCTCGTCACGGGAGAGCTGAGAGAACCCGCGCATATCAGCGGCTGGCTCATCAAAGATCCGCATACAAACCGCGTGAAAATTGTGACGCACAAGGAATCGGATCCCACCATAAATACAAGGGAAAGCGGAGCGGCGCCCGGCGTGACAGGAAGACCGGCAGACCGACGGAAAACGACACTGCACGAAGAGCAGAAACCAAAAACGACACTGCACGAACAACAGGAAACGATACGGCACGAACAACAGAAACCAAAAACGATACGGCACAAAGAGAAGGAAACGATACGGCACGAAGAGCAGCGGCAGAAACAGGCGTTGCGCATGGAAGAGCAGCGGCAGAAACCGCAGCGGATTGAGACCGCCTACCGGCCGGTTGCGGTCGGAAACGGGTATACGGAGCTTGAGGTTCACCTGATCACCGGGAGGTCCCATCAGATCCGCGCGCATCTGGCATCTGTCGGTCATCCGGTGCTCGGTGATCCGAAATACGGGGATCCTGCGGAAAACCGGCGGCTTCGAAACATACTCCCCGCCGCGTCGCAGCTGCTTCACGCATACCGCCTGGAATTTGCGGACGGGAGAATCTTCACGGCCCCGGTTCCGGCAGAATATGAAGCGGTCAGAGCACACTTAAAGCTGCCGGCACACAGCTGAAGCTGCCGGTCACCGAATGGCAGAACGCCGGCGGCACTGCCGGCACACAGTCTTTTGCGTCACGCTGGCGCCGCACGGCGTCACGCCGGCTGCCGCCGGCACACAGTCTTTTGCGTCACGCTGGCGCCGCACGGCAGAACGCCGGCTGCCGCCGGCGCTTCAGCGGGATTCTGACCCTGCGCCGCCGGCGCGGATATGACGCTTCAGGGCATCAAACGTCTCGACGCTGATATCGTGCTCAATCTTACAGGCGTCCTGAACCGCGACTTTGGGGTCGACACCGAGCAGAATCAGCCAGTTTGTGAGCGTCGTATGGCGCTCATAGATGGTCTCCGCCACGTTGCGGCCGGCGGCTGTCAGATGAATATGGCCGTTTGTGTCGACCGTGATAAAACCGTTCTCCCTTAAGTTCTTCATCGCCACGCTCACGCTCGGCTTCTTGAAGTTCATCTCATTTGCAATATCCACAGAGCGGACATTTCCCAGCCGGTGGCTTAAGATGAGAATCGTCTCCAGATAATTCTCATTTGATTCATTCATGACCATTCCGGACACCTCCCTGTACGTGCGCCCCGGCGCACAGATTGACAGAATGCCGGGACAGGCTCTGTTTCCCCGGCATCTTTCCATGTAAGTATAACACAGAATGCGATGTGATGCAAAAAATCTTTGCCCGTCCCGTTACCGCTTACCCTGTCCGGTCTGCGCATACCCGGATCGGAAAAGGCCGGGCGCAGTACCGGTTGTCCGGCATCAGACGGCACAGGCAAATATAGTATTGCACGGGCAACCGTAATACTATATAATGATGTGGATCAGAGAATGCGCCGTCAGGAAAACAGCTTTTTAACGGGCGGCAGTAAAAATATTTGACGGAGCAGCACATATGGCAACCTGGAATTCCAGAGGACTGCGCGGTTCGACCTTAGAGGAATTTGTCAACCGCACCAACGAAAAATATATGGAGAACGGACTCGCGCTGATGCAGAAGATTCCGACGCCGATCACGCCGATCAATATCGACAAGGAAACCAGACATATCACGCTTGCGTATTTCGACCAGAAGAGCACGGTGGATTATATCGGGGCCGTGCAGGGGATTCCGGTATGCTTTGACGCGAAGGAGTGTCATACGGATACCTTTCCGCTTCAGAATATCCATGAACATCAGGTGATCTTCATGGAGCGGTTCGAGAAGCAGGGCGGGATCGCCTTTTTCCTGATCAGCTTTACGCACCGGGACGAGTTCTATTATCTGCGGTTCGCGACGCTGCTTTCTTTCTGGGAGCGTGCAAAGGCGGGCGGGCGCAAAAGTTTCCGCTATGAGGAACTTGAGCCTTCTTTTTTTCTGCCGAAAAACCGCGGGGTGCTGGTTCCCTATCTCGATACCCTGCAGAAAGATCTTCTCGCCAGGGATTGACAATCGCGCCGTGATCTCATATAATGAGAAGGATTTTATGTGCTAACACATTATCATAGTAGCAAGGCAATGCGTTAATGTGTTAAATTATCAAAAATATCTCCGAACAGAAACGGGCGGAAATGAGGAGCATCATGCAAAGAGAATTACTGCACACGCCGGAGGGAGTCCGGGACATCTATGAGGAAGAATACGAAAAGAAACTGATTTTACAGGATCGTCTGAATGAGCAGCTGCGCCGGTACGGCTATCATCCGATCCAGACGCCCATGTTTGAGTTTTTCGACATCTTCGGGCGCGAGATCGGCACAACGCCGTCGCGGGATCTCTATAAATTTTTTGACAAAGAGGGAAATACGCTTGTGCTCCGGCCAGATCTCACACCGTCTGTCGCCCGCTGTGTGGCAACGTATTTCGGCGGGGAGGACCTTCCCGTGCGTCTCAGCTATATGGGAAACACGTTTATCAACAACAGCCGCTACCAGGGCCGCTTAAAAGAAACGACGCAGCTCGGGGCCGAGCTCGTCGGAGATCCCTCGGTGGACGCGGATGCGGAGATCATCTCCCTGGTGGTCGCCTGTTTAAAAGCCGCGGGCTTAAAGGAATTTCAGATCAGTATCGGACATGCCGGTTTTTTCCGCGGGCTGACCGATGCTGCGGGATTGAGCGGGGAGCAGGAAGAGGAGCTGCGTGACCTTCTCTCCAATAAGAACTTTTTCGGGGTGGAGGAGTTCGTGGAGACGCTGCAGCTTAAGGATGATCTGCGGCAGCTTTTTTCGATGCCGGGCCGTCTATACGGCAGCGCGGCGGAGTGGGAGGAGATGAAGCGCCATGCGGCCGATTATCCGCAGATCCTTTCCGCGCTTCTTAAGCTTGAACTTCTGATGTCCCTGCTCGGGGCATATGACGTCGCCCGCTATGTCTCGTTTGAACCGGGCATGATCAGCAGCTACCATTATTACACCGGGATCGTGTTTGCCGGCTACACCTACGGGAGCGGAGAGCCGATCGTAAAGGGCGGACGCTATGACGGGCTGCTTTCTTATTTCGGCCGCGATGCGGCGGCGCTCGGCTTTGCATTTGTCGTCGACCAGCTTCTGGCAGCGCTTGCGAGACAGCAGATCGCGATTCCGGTCACGCATCGGACGCACCTGTTTGTCTACCGTGCCAGTCGCCGTGCGGATGCGATCACAAAAGCCCGCCGGATGCGGGAGTACGGACACCATGTGGAGCTGCTGCTCTGGGACGACGCAAAGACAAAAGAAAACTATATGGATTATGCCAGACGGCATCACATCACAGAGCTGGAATTTATTTCCTGAGCGCCGTTTGAAGTGACATTTTTCATAGAGGAAGACGGAAGGGTTATGATACAGAGATGGAACAGAGATATCTTACGATCGCGCTCGGCAAAGGGCGTCTCGCCAGCCAGGCGATGAAATTATTTGAACAGACCGGCATCACCTGCGAGGAGATGAAGGATAAGCAGACCAGAAAGCTGATTTTTGTAAACGAAGAGCAGAAGCTGCGTTTTTTCCTCTCCAAAGGGCCGGATGTACCTACTTATGTCGAATACGGCGCCGCGGACATCGGTATCGTCGGCAGGGACACGATACTTGAGGAAAGCCGGAATATTTACGAGGTTCTGGATTTGGGATTCGGAGCGTGCCGGATGTGCATCTGCGGGCCCAAAAGCGCAAAAGAGCTGCTGCAGCATCAGGAACGGATTCGAGTCGCGACAAAATACCCGCATATCGCGAAGGATTATTTTTATAATAAAAAGCATCAGACCGTGGAGATCATTAAGTTAAACGGCTCGATTGAGCTCGCGCCGATCGTCGGCCTCTCCGAGGTCATCTGTGACATCGTGGAAACCGGTTCCACCTTAAGGGAAAACGGGCTTTTGGTTTTAGAGGAAGTCTGCCCGCTCTCCGCGCGCATGGTGGTAAACCAGGTGAGCATGAAGATGGAGCATGAGAGGATCACGAAGCTGATCACGGCTTTAAAGGAGGCTGTTTTCGCGAAGCAGTGACCGCGAAACATCAGAACGTCAGAAGAAAAGGAAATCGGACAGAGAGGATGAGAAAGACGATGAGGATCTTAACGTTAACGGAAGAAGTAAGGACGAATATACTCGAACATCTGTTAAAGCGCAGCCCGAACGCTTACGGAGAGTACGAAGACCGTGTGAATGCAATCATCGCACGTGTGAGGAAGGAGGGCGACGCAGCGGTCTTTGATTACACGAAGCAGTTCGACAAAGCGGATATTACCGCCGATACGGTCCGGGTGACGGAGGATGAGATCAGAGAGGCTTACGGGAAGGTGGATCCGAAGCTTCTTAACGTGATCCGCAAGGCGCTTGTCAACATCCGCGATTATCACGCGAAGCAGCGGCAGTTTTCCTGGTTTGATTCGGAGGAGTCGGGCATCATCTTAGGGCAGAAGGTGACGCCGCTGACGAATGTCGGCGTCTATGTCCCGGGCGGAACGGCCGTCTATCCGTCGTCCGTGCTGATGAATGTACTGCCGGCAAAGGTGGCGGGCGTGCCGAATATCGTGATGGCAACGCCGCCGGGAGCGGACGGAAGCATCTGCGCATCGACGCTTGTCGCCGCGAAAGAAGCCGGGGTGGACGCGATCTATAAAATAGGCGGTGCACAGGCTGTTGCCGCGCTCGCATTCGGAACCGAAAGCATCCCGAAGATGGACAAGATCGTGGGACCGGGCAATATCTATGTCGCCCTGGCAAAAAAAGCGGTCTTCGGCTATGTCAGCATCGATTCGATCGCCGGGCCGAGCGAGATCCTCGTGCTCGCGGACGAGACGGCAAACCCGCGCTTTGTGGCTGCGGATCTGCTCTCCCAGGCGGAGCATGACGCACTCGCGTCCGCGATTCTTATCACGACAAGCAGAGCTCTGGCCGAACAGGTATCCGCGGAGGTGGACCGCTTTACGGAGACGCTTTCCCGCCGGGAGATTATCGTAAAGTCATTGGACAATTACGGTTATCTTCTGGTTGCGGACACTATGGAGGAAGCGATCGCCACGGCAAATGAGATCGCGTCCGAGCACCTTGAGATTGTGACGAAACAACCGTTTGACATCCTGCCGAAAATCCGCAACGCCGGCGCGATTTTCCTCGGGGAGTATTCGAGCGAGCCGCTCGGCGATTATTTTGCCGGGCCGAACCATGTGCTGCCGACCAACGGCACCGCAAAGTTTTTCTCCCCGCTTGGGGTGGACGACTTTATCAAAAAATCGAGCATTGTCTCTTATTCGAAGGAAGCGCTCGCGCCGGTGTGGAAGGATATCGTGCAGTTTGCGGAGTGCGAGCAGCTGACCGCGCATGCGAATTCGATCCGGGTAAGATTTGAAGACAAATAATAGTTTGACAGTCAAAAAATGATTCCCTTTTCCCGGCAGGTATTATATAATGATGTCAGGTCACAAAGTCATGCTTTTTCACGCAGGCGTGAAACACATGACCTTCTGACCCTGGCATCATATAATAAAATCAGCGAAAGATGCAGACGACCGGATAAAAAAATGCGGCTGCACATGAAGCGGAAAAAAGAAAAGCGGCGAAAGAGCGGAAAAGCAGGAGGCTTGCAATGGAGCGAATTGCAGAGTGTACGAGAAAGACCAGGGAGACGGACATCGCATTAAGCCTGAACTTAGACGGGAGCGGGGTCAGCGAGATTCACACCGGGATCGGTTTTTTTGACCATATGCTGGAGGGATTTTCACGGCATGGTTTTTTTGATCTGAATGTCGGTGTGGAGGGCGATCTGATCGTCGACGGCCATCACACGATCGAGGATACGGGGATCGTGCTCGGCACCGCGATCAGGGAGGCGCTCGGCGACAAGAAGGGCATCCGCCGCTACGGCAGCTGCATTCTGCCGATGGACGAGACGCTTGTGCTCTGTGCGGTGGATCTGTCCGGGAGACCGTATCTCGCGTTTGAAGGGACATTTACGACAGAGCGCGTCGGCTATATGGACACAGAGACGATACGCGAGTTTTTCTACGCCGTTTCCTATGCCGCGGCGATGAATCTGCATATCCGCGTGCTCTCCGGCGGGAACAACCACCATATGGCCGAAGCGATGTTTAAAGCGTTCGCGCGCGCACTCGATGCGGCGGTGGCGATTGATCCGCGCATCACGGATGTGCTGTCGACAAAAGGGAGTCTCTGATTTTTCCGACGCAGCGTTCGCGCGCTGCCAGACGCCGGTCGACGATTTGCGCCGTTTGCGGCGGCACGGCAGAACAGACCTGACCGGCCGCGGTAAAAGCGGCAGAACATGCGATAGAAAGGTACGCAGATGGAACAGAAAAATATCGTTGCAACGATCTATTTAAAAAACGGGCAGGCGGTGTGCGGCACAAAGGATTTCACGCCGATGGAGCTGGATGTCATCGAGCTCGCCCGTCTGTACAATGACAGCGGAATCGACAAAATCATTGTATTCGATCTCTCGGATGACGATGAAGAGCATGAAAAGAATATTCACACGATAAAGAACATTAACCGCAATGTTGAGATTAAAGTCTGCGCGGGCGGCAACATCAACCGTCTCGAGGACATTAAGAAGTTTGTCTATGCGGGCTGTCTTCAGGTCATCTTAAACGGCGCGAGACAAAACAGCATGGATCTCGCGGAGGAGGCCAGCCGCCGCTTCGGCAAAGAACGCGTGCTCGTCTCCGTCAAAAATGTCGACTTTATCTTTAAGCACCGGAGTGAGATGAATGAGAATTTCCATGAGCTTCTGGTCTTAAACCCGAAGATCCTCGACGCGATCGAGAATATCACCGACATTCCGTATGTCGTCTATTTCGACGACTATGACGAGGCAAAGGTGACGGAGGTACTGCACCGCACCAATATCCGCGGGGTTGCAGGCGATTTTATCAACGCTCCTTCCACGGACGTGATGGACTTAAAGTCAAAGCTTTCCTCCGCAGGCATCAAGATGGATAATTTCGAACCGGCATTAAAGTGGGAGGACTTAAAGAAAAATCCGGAAGGTCTCGTGCCCGTCATCGTGCAGGATTACCGCACCGATGAAGTGCTGATGCTCGCCTACATGAATGAGGAGGCGTTCTGCACGACCATCCACATCGGTAAGATGACATATTACAGCAGGAGCAGACAGGAGCTGTGGACAAAGGGGCTGACCTCTAGCCATATTCAGTTTGTAAAATCCCTGACGGCGGACTGCGACTATGATACGATACTCGCAAAGGTCTCGCAGGTGGGCGTGGCGTGCCACACCGGAAGTCCGACCTGCTTTTTCAATGAGATCGTGAAAAAGGAGTACATGGAAAAGAACCCGCTTAAGGTACTTGAGGATGTTTACGGGATTATCCTGGACCGCAGGGCGAACCCGAAGGAGGGTTCCTACACCAACTATCTGTTTGACAAAGGAATTGACAAGATCTTAAAGAAAGTGGGAGAGGAAGCCACCGAGATTATCATCGCGGCCAAAAACCCGGATCAGGAGGAGTTAAAGTACGAGATTTCCGACTTTCTGTATCACATGATGGTGCTGATGGCGGAAAAGGGCGTGACCTGGGAAGAGATCACACAGGAGCTGTCGCAGCGTTAGCGTGTGTCCGAAAAAGGACGGGAATGATATTTCAGACACGCTAAAGAGCGCTGACACATTCACAGAAAAGGCAGGAGGAGAAGGAACCGGTATATGACACAGGAATGCACGGACGGACACAGAGTGGGCATACAACCGCATACCGGCCGCAGGCCATACCTTGATTATTTAAGAGCCGGCGCAACACTGTCCGTCATCTGCGGACATGTGGTTGCGCTGGCTGCTTCTATGCTGCCGCCGTACAGTCCGTCCTACCGGATTCTCGAGCTGTTCCGGTTTGTCTTTACCATATCAAACATGGTATTTCTGATGATCAGCGGAGCGCTTCTGCTTCCGGTGCAGGGGGAGCGCGCCGGTACGTTTTACCGCAAACGTTTCCTGAAAGTAGCGGTACCGATGGTCATCTGTTATCTTCTCTATGTCTGTGCGAAGGAGGGATTCCTCTGGCTTCGGCCGGATCACTGGATCCCCATGCTGCGTCGGATACTGGCGGGACCGCCGGAGGAAGCGCCGCATTTCTGGCTGGTCTACGCGATCCTGGGACTGTATGTGCTGACGCCGTTTCTGCGCTGGATCGTGCACAATATACCGGATACCGTCTTTTACGGTGTGATGGCAGTCGTTTTTCTGGTCTGCGGACTGGACACATATCTGCCGCTTTTGGGCGTTCCTTCCCCGTTTACCGCGGTTACGGGATCGTTTGCCGGCGTTTTTCTGCTCGGTTATTTTCTCGCGGATCGATGCGGCCGGTGTGCGGAAGGCGTTTTTTTCGCCGCAGGAATCGTTTCTCTGGCCGTCTCTTTTGCTCTGATTTTCACAACGGATAATTATTACAGTTATCTTTTTTTGAATGCGCCGACCATGCTGTTCTGTGCGTCCGCCGTCTTTCTTGGCGTAAAACGGCTGTGTGGCGGCATGCGCTCTACCCCGCGTCCTGTCGCGTTTCTGGGACGCTACAGCTATTCCGTTCTCCTGATTCACTGGGGTGTCATGCATGTGGCGGTCAAACGGATCCTTCGCGTGGACGTGCTCTCGGGCGGTATCTGGGGAGGCTGTCTGCTCATGATTGTTCTCACCGCTGCCGGTTCGATGGCGGGGGCAGTTGCGTTCGACCGGCTTTTGATCCTGCCGTTGCAGCGGGGGGCTGCCTGCATCTGGTCAGGGCTGTGCCGGATCGGAAGAGCCCTGTTCCTCAAAAAGGAAAAACCTGAGGAATAACGCATTTTTTTTCACCTGTCCTCATATCTTTTTTCAAGGAAACATGACGGAGACTGCCCTTGAGAAGAGAAGACAGTACGGAAAGTTTTGCGGAGCGAAAACGACATTATGTCTCAGAAATACGAAAAACCTTTGACGAACCCGGGGAGGAGGAGACGGCGGAAGAGATGCAGCCGCAGCTCTCCCTGTCACGCCTGCAGATGGCTGCCGCAGTAGCGCTGTTCGCCTGTTTTCTGCTGCTCTGGTCGAACGGCGGCACGGTGTTCGGATACAAGGCGGAAGAGATCATGGAAGCAATCAGCGATAATCATTATTATCAGGAGTTTGTTGAGGCCGGTATTCTGGACGAGGGAAACATAACGGAATGACTCTGTTTCTGACGGGCTGGAAATTTCAAAAGAGACGACTGCCTTAGAAATCAACCGTTAGCCGTTTAACCGTTTTCTCATAAATGCGGTCGCGAGGACAGAAAAAATCTTGCCACCCATAGAAAAATGCCGTATAATAATTCAGATTGAGAAAAAGCCCGTAAAATCAGGAAAAATGAGGTATTTATGAGAAAATCAGCATTAAGCGATGAGATACTTTTATCCGTTCAGCAGCCGGCCCGCTACATCGGCGGGGAGGTGAACAGTGTCATGAAAGACCCCGGAAAAGTGGATATCCGGTTTGCCATGTGTTTCCCGGACGTGTACGAGATCGGAATGTCGCATCTCGGCATCCAGATCCTTTATGATATGTTTAACCAGAGAGAGAATGTCTGGTGCGAGCGCGTCTATTCGCCGTGGCCGGATCTGCACAGGATCTTAAAGGAGCGGCAGATCCCGCTGTTTGCGCTCGAGTCGCAGGATCCGGTTCGCTGCATGGACTTCCTCGGCATCACCTTACAGTACGAGATGTGCTATACGAATGTCCTGCAGATCCTGGATTTAAGCCAGATCCCGCTGTGTGCAAAAGACCGCAGTGATGCGGATCCCATCGTGATCGGAGGCGGCCCGTGTGTCTATAATCCGGAGCCGTTAGCGGATTTTTTTGATCTGTTTTATATCGGAGAAGGCGAGACGCAGTACGACGCGCTGTTTGACCTGTACCTTAAGATGCGCGGCGCGGGATATTCCAGGAAGGAGTTTCTTCACGAGGCGGCAAAGATCCCGGGAATCTATGTTCCATCCCTTTACGAGGCGACGTATCGGAAGGACGGGACGATCGCGGATTTTTCGCCGGCGGCGGACGATATTCCGGTGGTGATCAGGCGGGAAGTGGTCACGGATATGACAAATATCGTATATCCGGAAAAACCGGTGGTTCCGTTCATCAAGGCGACGCAGGACCGCGTGGTCTTAGAGATCCAGCGCGGGTGCATCCGCGGCTGCCGGTTCTGTCAGGCCGGCATGATTTACCGTCCGGTCCGCGAGAAAAATGTCGGGCGCTTAAAGGAGCTCGCCATAAAGATGCTCGCCGCCACCGGGCATGATGAGATTTCTTTAAGTTCCTTAAGCTCCTCGGATTATACGCAGATCGGCGAGCTTGTCACCTTTCTGGTGGACGAGCTGAAAGGGAGCGGCGTCAATATCTCCCTGCCGTCGCTGCGCATTGATGCCTTTTCACTTGACGTTATGTCAAAGGTGCAGGACGTCCGGAAAAGCAGCCTGACATTTGCTCCTGAGGCCGGCTCCCAGCGTCTTCGGGACGTCATCAATAAGGGACTGACCGGGGAGATCATTCTGGACGGCGCACAGCTTGCCTTTGAGGGCGGCTGGAACAAGGTAAAGTTTTACTTTATGCTCGGCCTGCCCACAGAGACGGAGGAGGACATGCGTGCAATCGCGGCGCTTGCCAACGAGACGGCGGCGCGCTATTATGAGACGGTCCCGAAGGAGAAGCGGAACGGCAAATGTCAGATCACGGTCAGTACCTCCTTTTTTGTGCCGAAGCCCTTCACCCCCTTCCAGTGGGCCAGGATGTATCCCCCCGAGGATTATATCGGACGCGCAAGGATCGTAAACGATGCCGTAAAGGCGCAGCTGAACCACAAAAGTATCCGCTACAACTGGCATGAGGCGGACGTGACCGTCATCGAGGGCGTGCTTGCACGCGGAGACCGCAGGCTCGGGCCGGTGCTGCGGAATGTTTACGAAAAAGGCGGGATCTTTGACGCGTGGAGCGAATATTTCGATTATGCCCGCTGGACGGAAGCATTTGCGGAGTGCAGCGTCGCCCCGGATTTCTACACGATGCGGGAGCGGCCGCTCGACGAGCATCTGCCGTGGGATTTTATCGACACCGGCGTCACGAAGGAATTTTTACAGCGCGAGTGGAAGCGCGCGATGGACGGGCAGGTCACGCCGAACTGCAGAGAGAAGTGCGCGGGCTGCGGCGTGCTGGCATACGGCTGCGGCGTCTGCGTCGGGGAATCGGCCGTCTGAGCGGCGCCGGATACCCGCGGAGCAGAAAAAGCGTCGGGCGGAACAGCGGCCGGGCCGGTGAACATGTCCGCAGATGAGGCATGCCGGCCGGGCAGGTGAACATGTCCGCAGATGAGGCATGCCGGCCGGACCGGAAATCTGTTCAGAGATCATATGCCGGCGCGCCGGATCAGAGCGGCGAAAAGACTGTTACAGACAGAAAGGGAGAAGCGATGAAGATACGAATCCGGTTTGAAAAACACGGGGTGATGAAGTTTGTCGGGCACCTGGACATGATGCGCTATTTTCAGAAAGCCATGCGCCGGGCAGGGATTGACATCCGCTATTCGGAAGGCTTTTCGCCGCACCAGATTATGTCCTTTGCCGCGCCGCTCGGCGTTGGAATTACAAGTAACGGTGAATATCTGGATATCGAAGTGAACAGCTCGCGTTCGAGTGAGGAATCCATGCGCGCGCTCAATGATACGATGGTGGAGGGGATCCGCGTTGTCTCCTACGTCCGTCTGCCGGAGGACGCAAAGACCGCGATGTCGATCGTTGCCGCGGCGGATTACGAGCTGACCTGCCGGCAGGGGCAGAGTGCCGGGCCGGCGGATGACGGAGGTCCCGGCAGGATGACGGATGGCGGCACAGACGGCCGGCGGAGCGTCAAAACGGCAGAAGAAACGCTGTGGGACGGGATCACCGCGGAAGAGCTTTGCGATGCGATCACCCGTTACTTTGACGGCGCGCCGGAAGCCCTTGTCACAAAGAAAACCAAAAAAGGAGAGCGCACGCTGGATTTAAAACCGCTGGTCTATGGGCTCTCTGTGGAAGAAAAGGACGGGCAGCCCTTCCTTTACGTGATGCTCTCGACCGGAAGCCAGGACAACATCAAACCAGAGCTTGTGCTGGAATATCTGCTGGCAGCGACGGGACACACGTTTGACCCGGCGACCGTCTGCATCCACCGGAGAAACGTCTATGCGCACGCGGCGGCCGGTGCGGGATTTCTTTCGTTAGATGAGATGGGGGAGAACATTGTCTGAGAACATGCAGAACCGCTATGTGATCACGCGGGAGGAGATTAACGGGAAATCGTGCCGGATTGCGGCCCTGTATGACTGGAAGAGGCGGCCGGTGGAATTATGGCCGGAGGCGAACGGTCAGGAGACGCTGTCCGGCAATATTTATATTGCGCGGGTCGACTCGATCCAGCGGAACCTGAATGCGGCATTTGTAAAAATCAGCCCGGCGCTGACCTGTTATCTGTCCTTTGAGGATGTAAAACACCCGATCTACACGAAAAAGGCCTCAAAAAAAGAAGAGCTGTGTATCGGGGATGAGCTGCTCGTGCAGGTGACCCGGGACGCGCAGAAGACGAAGGCGCCGGCTGTGACCACAAACCTAAGCTTTGCCGGGACCTATGCCGTACTGACCACCGGAAATTTAAGGCACGGCGTCTCCGCGAAGCTCACAAAGCCCCAGCGGGCACATTATATGGCGCTGCTGGAACAGGAGACGGCATACGGCGTGGTCATCCGCACGAATGCGGCGGCGGCAGACGATACTGCGGTGCTGGCGGAGATTCGCAGCCTGGCAAAACGCTGCGACAGACTGCTTGCGGCAGACGGACATAAGAGCTGCTTTACACTGCTGTATCAGAATGATCCCGCCTATCTGAAACGGCTGGGGGATCTGCGGATCAATGAGCTTGAGGAAGTAGTCACCGATGACCCGGAGGTGTTTGAACAGCTTTGTGAAAAATTTCACATTCCGCCGGAACAGCTCACGACCTCCGGCAGCGTGCCGGTCCCGGTTCATGCCGTCATGACGGCGGATGGGGTGCGGCTTCGGTACTACGATGATCCCATGCTGTCGCTGCCGGCGCTATACGGGCTCAAAAGCGCGCTCTCGGAAGCCTTGAGCACCCGTGTCTGGCTGAAATCCGGCGCCTACCTGGTGATCGAGCCGACGGAGGCGCTGACGGTGGTCGACGTCAATACCGGAAAAAATATGGCCAGGAAAAATGCGCAGGAGAATTTTCTCGCCGTCAACAAAGAGGCGGCTGCGGAGATCGCCAGACAGCTCCGGCTGCGGAATATTTCCGGTATTGTGATTGTGGATTTTATCAATCTGGAGAACCGGGAGGCGGAGGAGGAGCTTCTGTCGGTCTTTCGCGCCGCGCTGAAAAAAGATCCGGTGCCGGCGCGGCTGATCGGAATGACGAAGCTTGGACTGGCGGAGGTGACGCGGAAAAAGACGCAGAAATCCCTGCAGGAAATGCTGACAGGGTGGGAGCCCCGCTTCTGAAAACACGGGGACGCCAGACCGCTTCGGTGCGGCCACGGAGAACGGCGATACTACGGGAAGAGAAAGGAATCATACAGCATGAAATCAGTATTTATCTCGAGTACGTTTAAGGATATGCAGGCGGAGCGGGATTATCTGCACGAACGGATCTTTCCGCGGATCCAGCGGGAGCTTCGGGCGTCGGGCGAGACGATTCAGGAGCTGGATCTGCGCTGGGGCGTGGACACCTCAGATATGACGGAGGAGGAGAGCGGAAAGCAGGTCTTAAAGGTGTGTATTGACGCCATCGACCGCTGCAAGCCCTATACCATCGTGCTTTTAGGGGAACGCTACGGCTGGATCCCGGGACTCTCCGTGGTAAAAGAGGCCAATGACGCCAGGGTCAATGAACACTACCAGGAAAATATGAGTATCACGAATCTGGAGATCCGCTATGCGGCGCTGGATGACGAGGAGCTTTGCAGACGCTGTATCTTCTGTTTCCGGGATCCCTCTTTCCTCGCGGATATGGATTCAGAGGAACGGCGGATCTACGATGCGGAGAGCCCCATGCATCGGGAACGCCTGAACCGCCTCAAGGAGGAGATCCGCAGACTTCCGGATGCAAAAATCGTCGAATATGAGGTGGTGTGGGATCCTGGAAAGGGTCAGCCGGACGGGATGGAAACGTTCGGGGAACAGGTGTTTGCGCTCCTCTCCGCGATGATCCGGGAAGAGCTGGCCGGAACAAAACTCCGCACCCCGGAGGAGCAGGCAGCCGTTGAAACCGCCTATCGGATGGAACGCTATCTCTCTTCCTACATTCAGCGGGGACGGGAGGAATATGCCCTGCTGCATCAGTCGGTCCAGTATCAGATGAACCAGAACGACTATGGCGGGAAACGGTGGAAAGACACCTGTCTGTGCGGTGAGGCCGGAAGCGGAAAAAGCGCGCTGATGGCCTCCTGCGCAAACCGGCTGAGGGAGAACGGAGAGCGGGTTATCCTCTACTTCTGCAGGGCGCCAGGCTGTCAGGATCCGAATATGTTAAAGCGGATGATGGTCTGGCAGTTAGAGCAGATCCTGGGTGCGGAGGCGGAAGGCATACAGGGCAGATACGAAGAACGGCTGGGCGAGTTAAACAGTCGGCTGGGAACACGTCAGGTGTACTGCTTTATAGACGGAATCGACCAGATGTTCTCCCAGGGATCCGGGCTCTGTCTGGATGTGCTCGGCAAGTGTACCCAGGTGTATTTTATTCTGTCCGCGGTGCCGGAATTCCCGGTCGAAGCGCTGTTTCAAACATCAGGCCGCAGCGTATCCCGTGTCACACTGGGAGGGCTTGAGACCTTTCAGATGCGCCGGCTGATCGAAGCGACGACAAGGAGACGTGGGAAAAAGCTGGATGATGGGCTGGTGGGGGAACTTTTGGAGAAAAAGGGGGCAAAGAATCCGTTGTATCTCTCGCTGATCCTTCAGCGCTTTTTTATGATGGACGGAAACGAATTCCGCAGGGCGGAGGAGCTGGCCCCGGGCATGGAGGGTCTGCACCGCTATATGTCGGAGCTTCTGGCCGGGCTGCCGGAGCGGGCAGAGGAGCTGATAAAGACAATACTCCTCATCACCGGAGAGCGGTTCGGGGAAGGGGAATTCGAGCGGATCCTGGCGCTTCTGGCCGTGTCAAAGGGCGGTCTGACAGAACAGGAGCTTGAAAAAATATTCGCAATTGCCGGACGGACTTTTTCCCAGCTTCGTTTTCAGCAGATCGTCTCCTATCTCTATGACGCGTTTCAGCTTCTTGCGAACGGAAAATGGGAATTTACCCATCGCCTGTTCCGGGAAGCGCTGCTGCGGCAGCCCGGAATCGCGGAAGCCAGGCAGCTTCTCATCCGGCTCGCGCTCTGTGATGAGGACTTCCTTCGGCAGGAGGGATTTGCATACATCCTGGATGCGCGCCTTCCGGAGGGCGCTATGGTGCTGGAAAAGGCAGCGGAATTCGCGAAGCCGGGGAAGGTATGCGATTATGTGGCGGAGCTGATCAGGCAGGGAGAAACGGCATATTTTGAGGAGATGGCAGCTGGCGGGTTTACGGAGGCGCTGGCGGATTTCTGGATCCATGTTTTCCCGGGAACGGAGTATGGAAATATCTGCGAAGCACTTCAGAACCACATCTGCAGAAGTCTGCTGGATGGCGGCTGCTGTTTTGCCAGACAGACCGCGGAACTGGGCATCCGGCTTGCGGAGAATGCGCTTAAGGCATCGGATTTCCCCGGGGTGGAATCTTATTGCAGGCAGGGGGAGGCGGCCGCCCTTCAGATATCGGAACCGGAGCAGAGCCTTCTTCTGGCGCGTCTGATCTTCTGTAAGGCGCAGAGTGCCGGACTGCAGCGCAGGGGGGATGATCTGGCGCTTTATGAACGGGCGGCGGCGCTTGCAGTCGCAGCGGCGGAAGACTCTTTGGAAGAGGAAGCAGTATACTGGCGGGTGCGGATCCGCTGTGCCTGGATTTCAGAGACCTGCTGGCAGAAAAAGGAGATCCTCACCCGGGAGTCGGAGAAGGATTCTCTGTTTCTGGAGCTGCATCGGAATCAGGTTTCGGAAGAAGTCTGCTCGGAGAGTCTGCTGCGGCTCATAAGATGCCGGATCGAGCTGCTGCTGGCGGAGGAACTTCCAAAGGAAGCGAAACGAAAACAGGTGGAGGAGTTTGCGAAGTCGGGCATGGAACTTGCCGACGAATATCCCTCGGTTCAGAATCTGACGCTGATTTACGATATCCTGGAGGAACTTGGAAAACTCATGGATACGAAGACGCAGCACCAGGTCATCCGAACGCAGATTCATTATGCCAGGCGGCGTGCGGAGCGCAGAGGGACACGGGAGGATCGGTATGATCTGATGTATGCACTTTTTCTCTACGCGTACCGGGCGGATTCTGTCCTGATGGACAGTCCTTCGATACAGACGTCAGATGAAATCGGAAACAGCAGCGTGGAAAGCTGGGAGGAAGGATTTGCGCTTTTGGAACAGCTCCTGGAGGAGAATGAGAGTGACGCTGCCCTGCGGCTGGATGCGGCAAACCTTTATGTACGGTACAGTAACTGCCGGATCGAGCTGGATTTCGACGAGGCGAAGTATCCTGTGATGCGGAAGCGGGCAGAACATGCGATCCGGCTTTATGAGGAGGCCGGGAAACCGGAGGATTCTTACAGCTGGATGAACTGTATACGGGATGCGCATCTTGACATGGGCACGCTCTGCCGGAAGCTTCATGAGACCAATGAGGCTCTGATGCATCTGACGGAGGCGGAGAAGACGGGCTGGCGGATGTGTGAGAGAAAGCCCAATGCCAGGAATCTTCTCAGATATCTGGATATCCTGAAATGGCATATGGCAGCGCTTTATCAGGAACGGAAGGATGATCTGGCGCTTGAGGCAGCCGGAAAGTTAGAGCAGCTGCTGACCGACTGGCAGGTGACCGGCGGCGAGGATTACCTCATACAGTTATACTATGTCCGTGGAAGAATCGCATACGAAAAGGGAGATCTGACCACTGCGGATCTGATGGTGCGGCAGCTTGAGCCTTACCGGGAGCTGCTCAAAAAGAAAATCCTGGGAGACCAGTGTCTCATTCTTGCTCTTGATGTGGCCTGCTCGAAATCGGATCTTCCGGCAGCGAAATCCGCCTGGTCCGCGGCAGAGGAGCATCTTAAGGATTTCTACAAAAATAATTGGATGCGGGAGCACGCGCCCTCCATGGCGGCCGAGGTGCGGTATTATCTGGAATACGGATATGAAAGGATTGTAAATCTTTGGGCAGCTGTAGGAACACCTGTTCCTCTTTCGGAGCAGAAGGCGTGGCATGAGGCACTGGATGCGCCGCTTAAAAACCGGATCACGATTCATGAGGAAAAGACAACGGCAAAGCGCCAGGCGCAGATGAGCCCAAAGGAACGGCAGAAGGAAGCGGAAAAAGAGGAATGGAGACTGTCCTGGCAGGAGAACTGGGCAAACCTGTCCGCTGCCATGGATCAGGCGGATACCGATCAGCTTCTGACCCTGCCAGCGCTCTATCAGAAGCTGGCGGAAGAAGACAGCAGGCATGATGTACTTGCATACCGGCTGCGGGAGGAACGGCAGAAGCTGGCAAAGGAGCTGTATCGGAGAACGGGAGATCCGAAGCATATCGCGGATTATCTCGATGAGGCAGACCGGCACATAGCAGGATTTATGCAGGGCGGCCACCGCTTTAAGGATACCGGGATCCCGGTATATGAGTGGGGAGAGGACATAGAGCGCTGCGCTGTGGAGCTTCTGAGCGGGCTATATGAGGAAACCGGGGAACAGGACTGGCTGATGCGGATGATTTCTTATCTGGAGCATGCCCTAAAGCGGTATAACCTGTCACGGATTGCGTGGTACCTTGAGATCTTCTCGTATCTGGAAACACATATTGCAGATGACAGAGAAAAAGAGCGCCTGCAGGAGTTAAGACAGCGGCGTTACGGGTGGGAGCTTGAGCGGATGATGCTGACATACCGCATCTCGCGGAAACAGTGAAGCGGCTGAACGGAGTAAAAAAATGGTTGACTCTCACGTCCGGATATGCTATGATACTCCAGTATGCCGCACAGTAAGGTTTTAAGGATGCGTTCCGGGACCACCGGAGGCAGCACCGAGACTGGCGAGTAATGATAAATAGGAGGTGCCATATGTACGCAATCATAGCAACGGGTGGTAAACAGTACAAAGTATCCGAGGGCGATATCATTACCATTGAGAAGCTTGGCGTGGAAGCTGGCGAGAAGGTAACATTTGATCAGGTATTAGCTGTATCCGACAACGGGATGAAGGTCGGAGCTGATGTGGAGAACGCATCGGTGGAGGCTTCTGTCGTAAAGGAAGGCAGAGGAAAGAAGATCATCGTTTACAAGTACAAGAGAAAGACCGGCTATCACAAGAAACAGGGCCACAGACAGGCGTTTACGCAGGTTAAGATTGAAAAGATCAACGCATAACCGACAGGGACGGCGTTATGACGACAATCACATTCTCAAAGAACCAGGACGGCAGTTATCTCGGATTTGACTGCTTCGGACATGCAGGTTATGCACAGGCAGGGGATGATATTGTGTGCGCGGGGATTTCCGCGCTGGTGATCAATATGATCAATTCCCTCGACGAGTACACCGCAGATCGTTTTCAGACAGAGACGGACAGCGGGACCGGTATGATCCGGCTGCATCTGGATGCACCGGCAGGCCATGATGCACAGCTGCTTTTTAACTCTTTGGTTCTGGGTTTGCAGGGAATACAGAATACGTACGGGAAAAAGTATCTCAGTTTAAAGTTCAGGGAGGTGTAGGACAATGTTAAATATGAACCTTCAGTTTTTTGCACATAAAAAGGGAGTTGGTTCCACCAAGAACGGCCGTGATTCCGAATCCAAGAGATTAGGCGCCAAGAGAGCGGACGGTCAGTTTGTGAAAGCCGGCAATATCTTATACAGACAGCGCGGTACAAAGATTCATCCGGGTATCAATGTTGGTATCGGCGGAGATGATACTTTATTCGCCCTGACAGACGGCATTCTGCGGTTTGAGAGAAAGGGCAGAGACAAGAAGCAGGCTTCTGTATATCCAGTGGCTGAATAATGCAGGACGGAACCCGGTTATGCACTTATCACAGATGAGTGGGAGATAGCCGGGTTCATTTCTTCTAAGCAGACCGTGCGGTTATTTTTGCGCGGCTCTGCCGGTATCAACAGGACGGCACTGTCTGCAGGGCGGACATGCCAGCATCAGATATGGAGTGCAGATCATGTTTGCAGACAGAGCGACAATCATCATCAAATCCGGAAAAGGCGGCAACGGGCATGTGAGTTTCCGCAGGGAAAAATACGTGCCGAACGGCGGGCCGGACGGCGGAGACGGCGGAAAGGGCGGCGATATTGTCTTTGAAGTGGACGACGGACAGAACACGCTTGCAGACTACCGTCATAAAAGGAAATTTGCGGCGCAGCCGGGAGAGGAAGGCGGAAAGAAAAACTGTCACGGCAGAAACGGGACGGACCTCGTCTTAAAGGTGCCGGCTGGTACCGTGATCCGCGACGCGGCATCGGGAAAAGTCATCGCCGATCTGTCCGGCGCAAACCGCAGACAGATTATCCTGCACGGCGGCCGGGGAGGTCTCGGAAATCAGCATTTTGCCACCTCCACCATGCAGGCGCCTAAATATGCACAGCCGGGCGGAGAGTCGATCGAGCTTGAAGTAAAGCTTGAATTAAAGGTCATCGCGGACGTCGGACTGGTCGGCTTTCCGAATGTGGGAAAATCGACACTGTTATCCCGGGTCACAAACGCACAGCCAAAGATCGCAAACTATCACTTTACAACCTTACAGCCGAACCTCGGCGTAGTCGAGCTGGAAGGCGCACGCGGATTTGTCATCGCCGATATACCGGGACTGATTGAGGGCGCTTCCGAGGGTGTGGGACTCGGACTGGAATTTCTGCGCCACATCGACCGGACAAAGGTGATCATCCATATCGTGGACGCGGCCGGCACCGAGGGGCGTGACCCCGTGGCCGACATTCACGCGATCTGCAGGGAGCTTGCGGCATATGATCCGAAGCTCTTAGAAAAACCGCAGGTGATCGCAGCCAACAAGATGGACGCTGTCTACGGCGATGAAAATGAAATTATCACGACGCTTCGGCGCGAGTTTGAGCCGGACGGGATAAAGGTCTGCCCAATCTCCGCGGTCAGCGGAAAAGGGTTAAAGGAGCTGCTGTGGCATGTCAGAGAGCTGCTTGATTCGTGCAGCAGCGAGCCTGTGGTGTATGAACAGGAATTTGACCCGTCGCTTCAGTTCTTTCAGGATGAACCTTATACGATCACGCGGGCAGATGACGCGGCATTTGTCGTGGAGGGACCGAAGATCGATAAAATGCTCGGTTACACGAATATTGATTCGGAGAAGGGCTTCCTGTTTTTCCAGAAGTTCTTAAAGGAGCAGGGGATTTTAAAGGAACTGGAAGCGCGCGGCATACAGGATGGGGACACCGTCCGCATGTATGGAAACGAATTTGATTATTACAAGTAGATGGCAGGACGATTCATCCGCCGTCGAACCACATTCACAATCATATGCCGTGTGTTTCACACAGGCATGGAGGAAATAAAAATTTATGGAACTGACAAGTAAACAGCGCGCATATTTAAGCGGATGCGCGAATACGATGGACGCGGTTTTTCAGGTCGGAAAAGCCAGTCTTACGCCGGAGCTTGTAATGGCACTTGACGAGGCGCTCGAAAAAAGGGAACTGATTAAAATTTCCGTGCTGAAAAACTGCGCGGACGATCCGCGCGAAATCGCGCAGATGATTGCGGAGCGCACACATTCCGCCGTCGTCAAGGTGATCGGCAAAAAGATGATCCTGTTTCGGCAGACAAAGAAAAACTCACGCTATGATCTTCCAAAATGACAGGGCGCATCGTTCTTTCAGGAAGAGCGGCTGCAGTCCGCTTCGGCGGACATGTGACGCGTGACAAAAGATAAAGGCGGGGAACGGTGATGTATCAACAGGGACAGCGGACAAAAATCGGACTGCTCGGCGGATCCTTTGATCCGATCCATCAGGGACATCTGAATATTGCGGCAAGCGCATGTGAAGAATACGATCTCGCAGAGGTATGGTTTATCCCTGCCGGTCATTCTCCCAATAAAAACGAGGCGCAGATGACGCCGGCGGAGTGCCGTGCCAGAATGGTTTCGCTTGCCATACAGGATTACCCGCAGTTTAAACTGTCGCGAATCGAACTGGACGCGGCGGAGACCAGTTATACGTATCGCACACTCACAAAGCTTGTGGACCGGCACCCGGATATGGATTTTTATTTTATCATGGGCGCGGATTCTCTGGATTATTTTGAACAATGGCGTTACCCGCAGATCATCTGCGAAAAAGCGGTGATCCTGGTGGCTGCCAGGGACAGCCTTTCATGTGCGCAGATCCGTGAGAAGGCAGCTGCCATAAAGCGTCTGTTTCCCGCCAGGATCTATCCGCTGCAAGGCGGCTACACCAGTGTTTCTTCCACGATGCTGCGGGAACAGATTTCTTCTCTAAAGGCGTTTTCCTGCGGGAAGAAAGGCTATAATTGCCGCGCATCAGATCTTAACGCGGCCTGCAAATGCTATTCTGCTGATCACAATATGAATCACAATTGCCGCTTATCAGTTTCTGACGCGGACAATAGCCCCTGTTCTGAACAGTCCTTTGCAGCTGCGGCATCGGCGGAACATATGCATCCGGCGAATCTGCTTCCGCCGATCGTGGCAGAATATATTAAAACGCACGGGCTTTATGGCTGTCAGCCCAACAGACAGGCTGCAGATGACGGAGGGAAAGACAAAAATGGAACGAAACGAGATTCGGAAACGTGTTAAAAAATCACTGGAAAAACCACGTTATGAGCATACCAAAGGTGTGATGTACACCGCCGGATGTCTTGCAATGGCACACGGGTACTCCATAGAAAATGCAATGCTTGCAGGATTGCTGCACGACTGCGCCAAATGCATACCGGATCAGGAGAAAATAAAGCTCTGCGAAAAAAATGATATCCCGATCACACAGGTGGAATATGAGAATCCGGATAAACTGCTTCACGCAAAGCTCGGAGCCTTTTTAGCGGAAACACGTTATGAGGTAAAGAATCCGGAAATCCTTCATGCGATCCGCGTACACACCACAGGTGAACCCGGAATGAGCATGCTCGACAAGATTCTCTATATCGCAGATTATATTGAGCCTGGACGGAACAAAGCCGAAAACCTGGAACGGGTGCGCAGGCTTGCATTTATGGATCTGGATGCATGTATGGCAGAGATTCTGCGTGATTCGCTCAAATACCTCTCCAGCCGGGGCGGCTCGATTGATCCCACGACACAACGAACCTACGAATACTATAAACAACACCGGAAAGGATGTGAGACAGCATGACATCAAAAGAATACTGTAAAATTGCGGTTGCGGCGCTGGAAGACCGCAAGGCGGAAGATATCAAAATCATAGACATCCAGTCGATCTCACCGATCGCGGATTATTTTATCATCGCAAACGGAACGAACCAGCCGCAACTTCAGGCGATGCGGGATGCCTGCGACGAAGCGCTCGGCCGGGCCGGGCTTTTCAAAAAACAGCTGGAAGGCAACTCAAACTCGACCTGGATCCTGATGGATTACGGCGATATTATCATCCATATCTTTTCAAAAGAAGACAGGCTCTTCTATGATCTGGAGCGGATCTGGCGCGACGGAACCCTGATCGATCAGAGCGAACTGTAAAGAAACGTGAAGGGGTGCAGCCAGGCTGCCCCTTTCACGTTTTTTTAAAGAAGGCAGGCTCTTCTATGATCCGGAGCGGATCTGGCACAACGGCGTCCTGACGGATCAGAATGAGCTGTAAAGAAACGTGAAGGGGTGCAGCCGGCCTTCACCCAAAGCGAAACTCTGATCCGTCCTCCGCATCCGCCGGTCAGCGAAACAGACGGAATACCCCGAACACCTTTCCGAGAATGGAACAGTCCTCCACAATAATCGGATCCATCGTGTCATTCTCCGGCTGCAGGCGGTAATAGCCGTCTTCTTTATAGAAGGTCTTTACCGTCGCGGAATCATCAACCAGCGCAACCACGATATCGCCGTTTCGGGCCGTGGACTGCTTCTGTACCAGAATCTGATCGCCGTCAAAAATACCGGCATTCACCATACTTTCTCCCTTTACATGAAGCATAAAAGACTCCACATTCGGCATATATTCCGCCGGAATCGGGAAATAATTCTCAATATTCTCATCGGCAAAAATCGGCTGCCCGGCAGCGACATTACCGATCACCGGAACATTCACAACCTCACGCCGTGTCAGATTAAAATTGTCGTCTATGATCTCTATCGCACGCGGCTTCGTCGGATCTCTGCGGATATAACCGTTTTTCTCAAGCGTCTCGAGATGTGAGTGGACGGAAGATGTGGACTTCAGATGAACCGCCTCACAGATCTCACGCACCGCAGGCGGATAACCCTTATTTAAGATCTCCTGTTTGATATATTCCAAAATCTCTGTCTGCTTTGCGGTAATCTTTCCATATCCCATATAAAAACCTCCTGGTTCGAATCAAAAATCGAATACTGTTTCTGACAAAATCGCTGTGGATCTTTTCTTTTTTAGTTTACCACATCATAAGGGAAAATGCAAACATATATTCCGAAAATTTGTTCGATTTTTACTTGACAAACAGATGTTCTTATATTAAGATACCCTTATCAGAAACAAACGTTCGGAAAATATGTTCGGGATGCTATTCCAAAGAATGAGAGCCGAATGAACCTGATGCAGGAAGAGGAGCATCTTCGATATATGCAGAATGGGTCAGGTATATTCTCAGGTATGGAAACCGAATGAACCTGACGCAGGAGGAAGAGCATCTTCGATATGTGCAGAATGGGCCAAAGGCATTTTCTCAGGTATGGAAACCGAATGAACCTGATGCAGGAGGAAGAACATCTTCGATATGTGCAGAAGGGGTCAGGTATATTCTCAGGTATGGGAGCCGGCACCGAACAGAGCAGACACAGGAGGAGCGCATCTGCTGATCAGACAGGAAGAGCGGAGGTATTTACGATGAGATTCCGGGAAACAATCATTCAGAACATATCCATTACCAGAAGAGCAGGAGAGAAGTGCCGTTTTATGCTGTTTCTTCTGTTGCTGATTATGATTTCGGCCTTTGCAGGTATACTCGGGGATTCAGTTCGGACGCAGGCCGCTTCTTCCAAAGAAGGTGTCTTCTGTCAGGAATCTTTTTTTGTACCAGAAGCATCCTGTGCTTCTGATGCGCCTGTTTACAAGTATTACACCAGCATTCAGATCCAGAAAGGCGATACGCTGTGGAAGATCGCCGGACAATACCGAACAGAGGAGTGCGGCAGCATGGAAGACTATATAGAAGAGATCTGTGCCCTGAACCATATCTCCAGGGATTCCATTCACTCCGGGCAGTATCTGACAATTCCATATTACTCCATACAATATCTGGAGTGATCCGATTGTTTTTTTCCGGCAGATACGGTATAATAGGATTCGGAGAGTGTTACGGAGGATATATACTGTTATGCTGAAGTTTATCTATGTCATTATCATGAATCTGTTCAGGGCGCCTTATATTATCCCTAAAATGCGCAAGGAAGCGGATCATCCGGAAAAATATTCGGAGGAAGAACGATACCGGCTTGCGCGTCATGTCGTGCGTCTGATGAAGACCACCGGAGCGATTCTCACCAAAGCCTACGGCACTGAAAATCTTCCCGAGAACGGCGGATACATGATGTACCCAAATCATCAGGGCAAGTATGATGCGCTCGGCATTATCCATACGCACCGGATGCCCTGTTCGCTTGTGATGGACAAGGCAAAGTCAAACACGATTCTTGTACGTGAATTTGTTGATCTGCTGAACGGAAAACGTCTCGATAAAAAGGATGTGAGACAGGCGCTTACGATTATCAATGAGGTTGCGGAAGAAGTAAAGCAGGGCAGGCGTTACATTTTGTTTCCGGAAGGCGGATATGACTTTAACAACCGCAATAATGTCTGCAGCTTTAAGGCCGGAAGCTTTAAGATTGCCTTAAAGTCGCACGCTCCGATCATACCGGTGGCTCTGATCGATTCTTATAAAGTCTTTAACAGCTTTAAAATCGGTCCTGTCAGGACACAGGTACACTATCTGCCGCCTATCCTGTTTGAGGAATACGGAAACTTAAAGACGCAGGAGATTGCCGATATGGTACGCGAACGCATTCAGGAAAAAATCAATGAGGTGTTAAGGCATGACAGCGTCAATGCTCCTGCCTGACAGATCAGACTTTTATACTTCCCTCAGTTTTACATATTTCGCCGCACTGCGTCTGCGCTCATCATCAAGTGCCGCATAGTGTTTTCGCGTCGTATTGACGTCTTTATGCCCAAGGACATCCGCCACCAGGTAAATATCCCCTGTTTCCCGGTAGAGTGATGTGCCGTAAGTACTCCGAAGCTTATGAGGTGTGATATGCTTTAAACTTGTCACAAGCTTTGCGTATTTTTTTACCAGATTTTCCACAGAGCGGACACCGATCCTGCGGTTCTGCATCGACAAAAACAGCGCGTGGACGCTTCCGTCCTCCGCCGTGATTTTCTGACGCTCCACCATATAATCGAGCAGGGCAGTGCGCACTTCCTCTCCGAAATAGACGACCACTTCAGCGCCTCCCTTGCGGTGAATCCGAATCCCGTTGTTGCGGAAATCGACATCCTCCATATCAAGTCCCACACACTCCGATACACGGATACCGGTGCCCAATAACAATGTCATAAGAGCCAGATCACGCTGCCTTGTCTTATCGTGATATTTCCTCTGACGCTCGGTCAGATTTTCTCCGGATTCGACTTCATCCAGCAGTCTCGACACTTCATCGACATCGAGCCGGATAATATTTTTCTCATGTATTTTAGGCATGTCAACCTTGATTGCCGGATCATTCTGAATCAGTTCATTTTTAAAAAAATAACGGTAAAAAGAACGGAGGGACGCAAGTTTGCGCTTGATCCCGCGCTCGTCATTCGTGTGCTCAACGCCATCTTTTTCATAATATTTCAGATAGGAGAGATATTCCTCAATGTCCATCGGCGTGATCTGATCCAGGATCGTAATCGGAAATTCCCGAATTTCCATACGCTGACAAATCGGATTTACCGTATGCAGATATTCAAAAAAGCATCCGATGTCGTAGGCGTAAGCAATCCGTGTACGCGAAGCTGTGGTAGCTTCAATTCCGATAAAAAACTGCCGGCAGAAAGGAGGAAGCTCTTTTAAAAGATTCCTCAGACGAACTTCATTTTTTACATTTACATCTTCATGGTAAGCTTTTTCTTTCATTTAAGATACACTCCTGTTTTATACATTCCCGTATGACGGATCATTACACTTCGCAGAGAGAGCAGGCCAGTCCGGGAAACCTCCATTACATATTGCGTGAAAAATTCTCTTCTTTATCCCGGGGTACTCCCGATTCAGCTGTCGAAGAAGCGCTTTGACTCCCGCGCGCTTTGTGCTGCCGTCGACGGGACAGGGATTTTTGATCACCGGAAGCCGTAGCTTCTTCTGAAGTCCCCTGATATCTGCCTCCGGAACATACATCAGCGGCCGGATTACGGTAAGCCCGGTGCGGGAGAGAGCAGTGCGCGGAGGAAACGAATAAAATCTGCCCTCGAAAAACAGCGAGAGCAGCGCAGTCTCAACCATATCGTCCATGTGATGGGCATACGCAATCTTGTTGCACCCGTTTTCGATCGCCACCTGATTCAGCGCTCCTTTTCTTAACCTCGCACAAAGGGAGCAGGGCGCATGTACCTGTTCTTCCGACTGCTTTGCCATGAGAATGGAGGCAATCTCTGTGGTGATCACCCGGTAGGAAATATGCAGTTCATCGCAGAGAGACCTGATTTTGGCTGTATCGAAAGGGCGGTATCCCAAATCAACCGTGACGGCCGTCAGGTGAAACGGAGCGGGATAGAATCGCCTGAGTCCATACAGTGCATACAGAAGGATCAGCGAATCCTTTCCGCCTGAGATACCGACAGCAATGTGATCCTGCGGCTCAATCATCTGGTAATCATCAATTGCCTGTCTGGCATAACTGTACAAACGCTGCAGATCCATGATCAA
>CAJUNX010000007.1:0-55133 GCA_910587865.1 uncultured Roseburia sp. | reverse complement strand
AATCATCAATTGCCTGTCTGGCATAACTGTACAAACGCTGCAGATCCATGATCAAGTCCCTCCCTGAATGCTATCATTATACTATAATTTCCAGCGGAAATCCATGCTTTCATGGACAATATCATTTCTTAATGTTATGATGTTTGGGGCAAAAGCATCTGACCCCATGATGCATATTTGTCTCCCGTCTGTACACGGGAAAAACATACGATAAGGAGTGATAAAATGAGATTTGTAGTTCAAAGAGTTGCTTCAGCATCCTGTACCGTTGATCAGAAGATCACGGGGAATATCGAGACCGGATTTCTCGTTCTGATCGGCGTTTCGGATACAGACACCACGGAAACTGCCGATAAAATGACCAGGAAACTCATTAATCTGCGAATTTTTGAGGATTCGGAGGGAAAAACCAATCGTTCCCTCAAAGATGTCAGCGGAGGACTGCTTTTGATTTCACAATTTACACTGTATGCAGACTGCAGAAAAGGAAACCGGCCGTCCTTTATTCGTGCAGGCAATCCGGCGCTCGCAGAAAAATTATATGAATACATCATTGATTCCTGCAAAAAAGAAATCCCGGTTGTCGAACAGGGAATCTTCGGCGCTGACATGAAGCTGTCTTTGGTGAACGACGGACCATTCACGGTTATACTGGATTCTGACGAAATCTGCTGAACACTGAAATTCTGTTTTGGCCTCATGTATGCGATGCTCATGTGATCTGTTCGTTTCCCTTGCAATACATGTGCTGCCGGAATATTTTAAGCAGGAATATTTTAAGTCAGTATATCGTCTGTCAGAAAATAATATCTATGCGGTTTGGCGCCTGAAGAGCAGCTTTGAGAAAGTGCAGTATGTCTGCTTTTATGCTCAGTCTGATTTATTTATTCGCAAAACACAAGTTTAACGAATAGTTATACCCGTCGCCTACATGGGCAGACTGCCGTTCCAGGGCGCCCAGACGGATTTGTTAAACATGGACAGACTGCCCCGGGGATCCAGACGGATTCGTTAAATATCGCATTTTAACATCTGTAAAAACCCGTCCGCAGCTTTTCACGGACGGGTTTTTACAGATCGTTATAAATTCACTTGTTATTTCTTTGCATCCATCATTTCACGGAACTTTAAGATGACCTCCACGCAGCCCTCCACACCGAGTTTGCCGCAGTCCAGCGTCAGATGATAACTTGAGGAATCTCCCCATTTTTTACTCGTATAATAGTTGTAATAGCTCGCACGCTGTTTATCCTGCTTTAAAATCATATCGCGCGCTTTGTTTTCAGTGAGATTTCCTCGTTTGCTCACGAGCTTGATCCGCTTATCGAGATCTGCATGGACAAATATATTGATGCAGTCCGGATTGTCAGATAATGCATAATCCGCACATCGCCCTAAAATCACACAGGTTTCATTTGAAGCGATCTTCTTGATCGTGTCGAATTGTGCCAGAAACACCTTATGGTTTAACGGCATATCAAGAAACGGCGCTGAACTGTAGCTGTTCATGGAATACGTATCCATCACCAGAGAATACAGAAAACTATTTGTCGGTTTTTCATCGTGATTCTCAAAAATCTCCTCACAGAAACCGCTTTCTTTTGCCGCATGCTGCAGCAGCTCTTTGTCATACATCTTCACACCAAGCCGGTCAGACAGCATTTTCGCAACATCTTTGCCTCCGCTGCCGAATTCCCGCCCTATTGTATAAATCTTATTTCCCATAGTCACCCCGCCTTTCTAAATCTCTATATTTGTATTATACTACATTTTCACGCAAAATGAAAGAATTAATTGAAATTTACATATTATTAATGCAAGTCAGCCAATATTTTTATAAAATATGCCGGGAGCGGTGCCGAAACTTCCAGGTATTTGCGGCTGCGCGGATGAAGAAATCCGATGGTCATGGCATGCAATGTCTGCCCCTGCAGACGGTAAGGACTTTTTCCGGCGGAATACAGCGTATCACCCAGAAGCGGATGACCGATGGATGCCATATGGACGCGGATCTGATGAGTGCGGCCGGTCTCCAGCTCAAATTCCATATACGTATAGCGGGAAAAACGTTCCAGGACGCGGTAATGTGTGACTGCGGGCTTCCCGTTTTTTTCGTTTACCGCCATCTTTTTCCGGTCAACGGGATGGCGCCCGATCGGTGCATTTACGGTTCCTGTCTCCTGCTTTATCACGCCGCAGACAATCCCGCGATACCTCCGCACAACGGAATGGACGCGAATCTGTTCCGCAATACACACATGGCTCTCGTCATTTTTGCATACGATCAGAGAGCCCGTAGTATCCATATCAATGCGGTGCACGATGCCCGGGCGGATTTCCCCATTGATGCCGGAGAGACTGTCTCTGCAGTGATACAGTACCGCATTGACCAGCGTTCCTGATTCGTGTCCGGCTGATGGATGCACCACCATCCCTTTTGGCTTATTGACGACGAGAAGATCTTCATCCTCATAGAGAATATCCAAAGGAATCGCTTCCGGGACCACCGGTGTAGCCACCGCATCCGGAATCGTCACGACAATGATATCCTCCTCGCAAAGGCGGTAACTGGCTTTCTGCACACTGTCATTGACCGTGACCGCCCCTTCCCGGATCAGCTTTTGAAAAAAAGAGCGGGACAATCCGGCATCTGTTTTCTGAAAAATCAGACCGAGATACCTGTCAAGCCGCTCTCCTTCATATTCGTTTTCCACTTCAAAGGTTTCTGTCCTCATCTGTTTCCCTTCCGTTCCGACGCGGATTGTTTTTCACACTCCATTCCACGAATCCCATTCCCACGTATCCCCGTCCTGGCGCCTCCGCGCCCTCCCGTTCCTATTTCAGTGAACCCCGGCTGCCTTCCGGCTCCCGCGTCTTCACGCCCGTATCCCCGTCCTGGCGCCTCCGCGCCCTCCCGTTCCTGTTTCAGCGAACCCCGGCTGTCTTCCGGCTCCCGCGCCTCCACGCCCGTATCCCCGTCCTGGCGCCTCCGCGCCCTCCCGTTCCGTTTCAGTGAACCCCGGCTGTCTTCCGGCTCCCGCACGGATCACTTCTCATCCGCATGAAACCATCCGGGCAGCACACGTTCAAAATCTTCCTCTTTGTAATAGCAAAGACAAAGAAGGATCAAAAGCCCGGCCGCTGTCGTGACATAGATATCGGCGACGTTAAAAATCGGGAAATCAATCAGACAGAAATAAAAAAAATCGACCACATAGCCATTGATCGTCCGATCGGTAAAATTGCCGACAGCCCCTGAAAAAAACAGCACGGCAACCACATTCATTCCAAAATACCGGCGCTCACAGGGAATCCGGCGAATGAAGACATACAGGATCAGTATCAGAAAAACGATCGTCATCGGGAGAAACAGCATCCGGCCGTTCTGCAGAATCCCGAACGCTGCCCCCCGGTTTTCCAGATAACGCAGTTCAAACACGCCCTGCCAGAGAACGACAGGTGCCTGATCCTTCAGATGCGTCACGGCCAAATGCTTTGTAATAAGATCCAAAAACACAAGAATACAGGCGCTCACCAGCCCGAGAATTCCTTTTTTTAAATGTTGATTTATTTTTTGTTCAGCGGCAGACATAAGCAATCCCTTCCATCAACTGTTCGTCCGACAGGTCACGGCAGATATATGCGTTTCCTACAGATGTAAGCAGGATAAATTTCACACGATTTCCCACCATCTTTTTGTCGGATTTCGTCGCATTCAAAACCTCTGATGCCGACAGGCCGCCGACATGATCCGCAAAACCAAATCTGCGAAAACATGCCTCAATCTCATCGCACACGTCTTTTGTGATCGTACCCGTCTGCACGGAAAGATATGCGGCGGCAATCGCGCCAAGCCCCACGCATTCCCCGTGGGTGAGGGAAAAGCCGGAAAGCTTTTCGATCGCATGGCCGATGGTATGTCCGAAATTCAGCAGCGCGCGCTCCCCCATCTCCTTCGGATCCCGTTCCACGACCTCGCGCTTAATCAGGCAGCTGCGCCAGATCATCTCCTCCATCGCCGCCGGCAGCTGTGCGGCGATGGCCTCCTGCTGTGCGGTGAGCCATCGGAAATAACCGGCATCTTTGATCAGACCATGTTTGATGATCTCGCCCATGCCGGAAACAATCTGTTTTTCCGGAAGCGTCGCAAGCGTCGCGAGATTCATATAGACCAGCCCCGGCTGATAAAATGCGCCGACCATATTTTTATACTGTAAAAAATCCACCCCCGTTTTGCCGCCGATACTGCTGTCGACCTGCGCCAAAAGCGTTGTCGGCACCTGAATAAAATCAATGCCGCGCAGATAGGTCGCCGCCGCAAAACCGGTCAGATCCCCGGTGACTCCGCCGCCGAGTGCGACGAGCAGATCCCTCCGGTCAAAATGGTTCACGATGAGAAGCTCGTACAGCGTTTCCACGGTCGCGAGGTTCTTTTGCTCCTCCCCGGCCGAAAAGACATGTGTCATCACCGTATCAAAACATGCGGAAAGCTCCCGTCTCACCTCATCCGCATAAAGGGGGCTCACATTGGAATCCGTGACAATGCAGACCTTCTGATCCCTCTGATATCCCAGTTCCCGCAGCATTCCCGCAAGCTCCGAAAAATCATGGCGCAGGCAGATCTCATAGCTTTTCGCGCCCTCCGTTGTCACCGTAATTGATTTTGCCATCCTCTACTCCCTTCCGTAAACCCCGTACACAAACCGGATTCTTCCCTTTTTTGTCTCCCCATATTCCTTCAGAAAAACAAACCGTCCGTATCCCCGCACAGAGATGATATCCTGCGGATGACAGGCGGCCGAGGGATTGTGCATCAGCTTTCCGCCGACAAACACCTTTTCTTTTGTGATCAGCGCGGCGGCCTGACTGCGCGATAAATGGCAGATACAGGCAATGACGGCGTCCAGGCGTACGGAAGTTATGATACCGTCACATTCCGTGATCGTCTGAACAGACCGGATCTCATCCGCTGCACACGCCTCAAGCCGGACGGCAGTATGTCGGATCTGACGCAGCTGATCCGTCACAAACTCCGCTATGCCGCGCTCACACAGGATAAAATACTCGCCGTCTCCGACAATGATGTCACCGATTCTGCCCCGGTCGATCCCGAGATTCATCAGCGCACCGAGAATATCACGATGACCGAGCGTCTCCGCAAACCGCGGCGAGGCCGGCACTGCGCGCAGTGCGGTAATGGGAAACGTGATCTCCGTATCCCCCCACAAAGAAAGAGCATCAGGGATGAACGCAATCATCTGACGCTCCGCATACGAGACACCGCCAAAGCATTCTGTCCGCGTTGCGAAAAGCTGCCTGATCTGGTGATAAATATTCTGTTCGTTCAGATTCAGGAAATCGCTGAACAAAGCGATTCCTCTGCGGTCCGCCTGTCCCGAGAGATCAAGCAGCCGCTTTTTACATAATTCCTCTTCGTTCATAATGAAAAGTCCGAGTGAAGTCCTCTGCCCTGAAAATTGTCCACAAGACTCAGAAAATCACCTGAAATATCAACGGTTGACGGTGTAATGATAAATATGTAATTTGAAATCTTCTGCAGATTGCCGCTGATCGCGAAACAGGACCCCGATGTAAAATCTATGATTCTCTGCGCAATCTCCACGTCAAGCCCTTCCACATTCAAAACCACCGTGCGGTTATTTAACAATGTCTCTGTAATCTCTCTGGCATCCTCGACGGAGGTCGGCTTGATCACACACACCTCCATGCCGGAAGACGACTGCTTCTTTGACGGCCGGATCGGCGTCACCTTCGAGGAGGTACGCGGCTGCTTCTCTTTCGAAGTCACATCATCAAAATCATCGTCAAAATCATCGTCATCTCTGCTCTTACTCTTGCTTTTACGCGTGGAAGTCTTTGTCTTCACCGGCTCATCTTCATAATCGTCATCATAATCATCATAATCTTCGTTATAAAAATCGTCGTCATCATCCGGATTCAGACGCATAATATTTAAAAATTTATCCAGAACGCTCATTTTGTTCTCCTATTTACTACACACTATCCCTGTCCGCGGACACGGTATCGCCGGTCCGGCTATAGATACGTTCCCCGAAAATCCCGGTACCGACACGCACCATGGTCGCGCCCTCTTCTATCGCGACCTCATAATCCCCGGTCATACCCATAGACAAAATTTCCATAGATACATTATCTATGTTTTTATTTCTTATGTCAACAGATAATTGCCGGATTTTCCGAAAATACGTGCGGTTTTCCTCCGCATTCTCCACATTGGGCGCCACCGTCATAAGCCCCTTTATCCTGATATTTTCCAGTTTCGAGATCTCTTCCACCAGCTGAATGGCATCCTCTGCACTCGTACCGAACTTCGATTCCTCCTCCGCAATATTGACCTCGACAAGGATCGGAACGATTCTGCCCCGCTTTAACGCCTGTATATTGATCTCCTCCGCAAGCCGGTAGGTATCCACGGAATGAATCAGCGCCACCTGATCGATGATCTGACGCACCTTATTCCGCTGCAGATGGCCGATCATATGCCAGCGGACATCCGCGGGCATCTCCCCGGTCTTTTTACACAGCTCCTGCACTTTATTCTCACCGAAATTCCGCACTCCCTCCGCGTAAGCCTCCTGCAGGAGGGAAACCGGCTTCGTCTTGCTGACCGCGATCAGTGTCACTTCGTCTCTGGACCGTCCCGCGCGGCGGCATGCTTCCTCCACACACTGTTCTACCTTTTTTAAATTATCCTTTAACATTTTACCTTCCTCCCATTCTGATCTGTCTATGCAAAAGTTCTCTACTGAATCAGATCATGCTCTTTGATTTTGCTTCCGTCCAGCGCGATGTGATCATACAATGAAATCCCGTAGGACGTTCCTGTTTTTACAATCGTATATTCCTCATTCTGATAAAGAATATCAATCTGTTTGAACACAGCGTATCCCTTATTGATATTGTATACGCCCTGCAGGCTCGCGGTTCTTGTCCCGATCCGGTAACTCGTGGAAGAATCCGGCATCAGAATCACATCGTCCGCCGATACCTGCTCGCTGTCGATATAATAATGGCTCTCTGTCTGATAATAGATCTCGGGAGAGACAAATTCTGTTCCGGCTTCACCGTCCGCATCCACCCGTCGGACCAGAAGACCTTCCTCGTCCGAATCACCGCCCTTTAGAAAATACTCGATCGGAACGGTGAAAAACTCTTTTCTTGTGATCGAAGAATTCGGAATTTTAAGTCCCGTCTCCTCTGCCAGAAGAAGTTCCACCTCGATATACCGGTCTTTCACATAACGAATCATGGAATTCTGCAGATGAAGAATCAGGTAATTCTGCTCTCCCTGTCTGGTCAGTGTATAAGTCACGGAAAGCTTCTTGTCGTCTTTTACAAAACGGATCCGGATGCCGCTGCCTCCCGCAAGCTCGTCCGCAAGCTTCTGGCCGATCGGAATCACGATATCCCAGTACTCGCTTGTGACCAGCTTATAGATCGGATCTCCCGCGCTGACCGTCAGCAGGTTCTGACTGTTTGTCCGGTTGTAAGCGGATTCGTCGAACATATCCGCGGTAAACGTATCCGTTGTGACGCTTTCATAGCCGTCCGTATAATAAGCGACAATCCCTGGCCGGTCCGCACTGACCGGGTGAAACGTATTTCCCGCCTGCGCACCCGATGCATAATCCGAGATACTGTTTAACGCTTTTAAACTCAGCAGCTCGTTGAGCGAGGAGCCGAGTCCGTCCTTAAACGAATACACCTGATAAAAATCCTGGCTGTCATAGGACGCCTGAAATCCATAGATATCTTCCTCCAGCTCGGAGAGATCCGACCGGTCAAGCATTGCGATATCCGATCTGGCTTCGTTGATCATGTTTGAAATGTCGCCGTTTTCATCCACGGAACAGACCAGATTGCCGTTGCCGACCCGCGATGCCTCCCGGACATAATAATTGAGCGCCCCTGAATAATCGGAGCGGTATACCTGCTCCTCACGCAGCGCCAGGCCGCGGTAAATATTGTTCTCCGCCATGGTTCCCTGCACCACTTCATAGGGCGAGACATGAATCGCAGTAAAATAAGAATACGCATTATATACGAGATATATAAAAATAATCAGAAAAATAACAATACCGATATTCAGACTGAACGGTCTTTTGTATTTTACTACTTTTTTATTTTTTGCCAAAAACCCATCCACCCTTCTCTTATTCCATGGTCGTTCACACGGCAGTAATATTTTAGCATTATATGGAAGGAAAAACAACGCCTGACATGCATAAAAAATGATTTCTGGCAGAGACTATAGAAAAAAGGAGGCATCTTATGAAAACAAACTGGCTTGACTATACGTTACTTGCATTGGTGATTATCGGAGCAGTCAACTGGGGACTGATCGGTTTTTTCCGCTTTGACCTGGTTGCTTTTGTATTCGGGGATATGACCTGGTTTTCCCGTATTATTTATGCAGTGGTCGGCATCGGCGGTCTCTATCTCTTAAGCTTATTCGGACGTATCCGCTCTGTCGGCGAATAAGTTCTCCTGCCGTGGCAAGGGGCGTCACGCAAAGCGTGGCGCCCCTTGCCGATAAAGCGGCAGTCCGAAATCCGAACATCCGCCGTTTCATGCCCTGACATTCTGTTCCGATTACAGGGAAATGACAATTTTCGCTTTTGCACAGTCAGGAAGCTCGGCTTCGTTCCTGGAAACACTTAAAATAAATTTTACATTATATTTTTCACTGATGATATCAAGCTTCTCGATCGCATGGCAGAGCTCCTCGTCCGTCTCAATCGCTGCGATGGTAAGAAAACTGTCCAGATACATCTCTTCCAGATCGTTATCCTGCGATACAATCCCGCAGATAAAACCGAGGAACTCATCACAATCGTCTAACGGATAATCCCTCACATTGATCAGACGAATCCGGTTGTGCAGCTCATACATATGCTTCTGACTCTTGTCGAGGTAAACAATGTTCCCCGATGCGGAAGATACAGAGGCATTCACTCTGTCAAGCAGCTCCTTTGTCTTTCCTTTTCCCTTTTCACCTGAAATAATCTCTATCATGTCATTTCCTCCTGATTCACTGTTTCTTTGCATATCTGACTGGCGTACAAAACAGTTGATTTGATATCTCTAGTATAGTATAAACGGGGGCAAAATACAACCTATTTTATCAGTTCCTGTCAACTTCACACCCCGCCTGCAAACCCCTGCAGAATCTGATTCATCAGCAGATACAGGTCCGCTCTGCCGTCCGCCTTAAACACAATCGAGACGATCGCCTCCCCGGACGCGTTAAACGAGCACAGCGCAAGACAATAGCCTGCGTCGCCGGTTGTCCCGGTCTTTCCTCCGACCACGGAAATCCCCTCCGGAGCCTTCGTCTCTCCGGTCAGATACAGATTGGTACTCTTCCACGTCTGCTCTTCCTCCTCTCCCTGTGCGTTTTTGTAAGACACATCATAGGAGTTCGCCTGAAGAATACCGGAAAACGTATCGTTTTCAAGCGCTTTTGCAAAAATCAGATACATGTCATAAATCGTCGTATAATGGTTTTCGTCCGGAAGCCCGTTCGAATTCACGAAATGCGAATGGGTCGCGCCCATAGCGTAAGCCTCCTGGTTCATCAGCTCCGCAAAAGCAGCCTCATCCCCGGAAATATATTCCGCAAGCGCAATCGCGGCGTCATTTCCGCTCCGCAGCATCATCCCGTAGAGCAGATCGCGCACCCGCATGACATCACCGGCTTTCAGATTGCAGACCGAGGAGTCGCTGGCCTGATCGGCCGCATGTTCGCTGACCGTCACATATGCGTCCAGATCGCTGCAGTATTTTAATACAAGATAAGCGGTCAGAATCTTTGTCGTACTCGCAGGATACATCCGCTGATACAGATTCTTCGCATAGATGACGTTGCCCGTCGACAGGTTAAACGCACCCGCCGCGCCGGCTACCTGGGAGTCCGTCACATCCGTACCGATGGAAACATCCTCCGAAACGCACAGACTGTCGGAAAAATACGGAATCTGCGTCGACTGCCCAACGGCGCCGGCACCTCCGAAACGGTCCGTCAGCTCATAGACATCGTATGCATCCGGTATTTCCGTCTGCTGCCCGCAGCCCGTCAGAAAAACAAACGCCAGAACAAAAACCATGGAAAAAACTTTATTTATACATCTCACGCCACTCTAAATCTCCCCTGTCCAGTGATTTGATCAGCAGTTCCGCCGTCGCGAGGTTTGTCGCCAGCGGAATATTGTGTGTATCACAGATCCGGACGACATTATTCACATCCGGCTCATGCGATTTCGGTGTCAGAGGATCCCGCAAAAAAATCACAAGATCAATCTCATTATGTTCAATCTGCGCCCCAAGCTGCTGGGCTCCCCCCAGATGCCCTGCAAGATACTTGTGGATGCTAAGGTTGGTTACTTCCTCAATCAGCCTCCCTGTCGTTCCTGTTGCGTAAAGTTCGTTTTTGCACAGGATCCCCCGGTACGCAATGCAGAAATTCTGCATCAGCTTTTTCTTCGAGTCGTGTGCGATTAGTCCAATATTCATGCTAGTACCCCCCTGTTAGTATTTTTTCGGCTGAAGACCGACATTCAGTACCAGTCCGATGCCGATATATAAGGACCATAGTGAAGTGAGACCGTAACTTACGAACGGAAGCGTTACACCGGTATTCGGCATCAGGCCGCTGGCAACGCCGATATTGACAATACTCTGAAAACCGACTAAAGCGGCCATTCCGCTGCAGATAAGCTTTCCTGCAGTGTCTTTTGCTTTTCCTGCAATAAATATACACTCAATTGTGATGAAAAGCAAGAGAATTATGATAATTGTGGTTCCGATAAACCCGAGTTCTTCCCCTGCCACTGCAAAAATAAAATCATTCTGCGGCTCTAAGATAAATCTTCCGTTTTTTACGGATATGGGCGAATCATTTCCGAGTCCCTTCCCCCAAAGCTGCCCGGAGCCGATCGCCATGATGGAATTTTGCTGCTGATATGCCAGATCGGGATATTCGTCCGGATAGAGCCAGGCCAGAATACGGCCCAGCTGATACCGGTGGATAAACGGAATCATGTCCTGCATGATCATCGTGATCAGAATCAGACCTCCCGGGATGCCGGTGATCAGTACCCCGATCACCAGCTTATAATTGATCCCCGCCACAAACACGAGCGCCGAAAATACGATCGCAAGTATGATGGTCGTGGAGAGATTCGGCTGCAGTATGATCAGCACGAGCTGGACGCCGATCAGAAGAAACGCGGGAATCATCACTTTGAGCGTGTTGATTTTTTCCTCGAACTTCATAAAATACCAGGCGAAAAACAAAATCATTAATATCTTGACCAGCTCGGACGGCTGAAACCGGAATCCTCCGATCTCAAACCACCGCTGCGCTCCCTTGCTGTCTTTGCCCGCCACAAGCACCAGCCCGAGCAGCGCGGTGGAAAACAGATAGATCAGCCAGGAAAATTTCAGGATGAAGCTGTAATCGATAACGGAGACAATCAGCATGATCACAAGCCCGGAGACCACTCCGAAGAGCTGTTTCTTCTGATCCCCGGGGCTTGCGCTGCCCACAAGCAGAACACCGCCTGCGCTTAGTACCGCGACAAGCATCACCAGTATTAACCTGTAATTCTTTAGTTTGTATTGTCTGAGCATATAACGGTTAACTCCTATTGGGCGGATAATCCTTTAAGACGATTTTGATCTCGACGTTTTCCGGATCGATATCGACATACTTTGTGATGACGGAACCGATCTCCTGCCGGATCAGATTTAAGGTATTGTCGTCTAACTGTCTTTTCTGAGCGTCAATCATCAGCTTTAAGCGTTCTTTTGCGACACAGCCCGACGCTTCCGCCTGGCGGTTCTGCTTCTCCGAAAAACGTTTTTTTGTCCTATGGCACATATCACACCAGCTTTCTGGCGCCGTTCCCGAAGAGAATCTTTGAGAACAGTCTTCTGCGCCGTATATAATCCGGGATCGCAAGGTCCTCCCCCGCCAGCCGCCTGGCCACATTCTGATAACAGGACTCCGATACGGAGTGATGGCCCATCACGGGTTCCCCGTGATTCTGACTGATGATGATTTCCTCGTCCTCTAAAATCACGCCGAGCAGCTTCGCGTTCAGCAGCTCACAGATATCCGGCAGGTCGAGCATATTGCCCTCCCGCACCATCGTTCTGCGGAAACAGTTCACAAGAAGGCTGACCTTCTGTTTTTTTTCCTCCGGCGCCGACTTTTTTTCCTCCGTTTTTCGTCCGGCTTTCTGCCCGCGCGCAGGCGCTCCCGCCGCTTTTATCTGCCCGGAATCTTTTCCGGCACGTCTCTTTCCCGTCTTATCTTCCTCCTTCAGGGACTCTGACAGCCGGATATCCGACTTCGCCCTGCGCTCTAAGAGCTGAAGGACACAGTCTGCGTCATGAATCGCTGCGATCTGCGGCGTTGTCACCACCACCACATGATCCGCGTCAAATGTCGCGAGGCGAAACCCCTCGTCGATTCCCGCCGGACTGTCGATCAGTATGTAATCAAATTCATTTCTCAGACTGTCCAGAAGTGATTTCATCTGTGTCTCGTTCAGACTGTTTTTCGCGTCGGCCGAGCACGAGGAAGGAATGATCCAGAGATTCGGATAACGCCTGTCCCGAATCAGCGCCTGCTTCATCCGGCATCTGCCTGTCAGTACATCGACCAGATTGTACAAAATCCGGTTCTCCAGTCCCATTACCACATCCAGGTTCCTTAAGCCGATATCGGTGTCTACCAATACCACCTTTTTATCTAACAGTGAAAGTCCTACGCCGACGTTTGCCGTTGTGGTTGTCTTGCCAACGCCGCCTTTTCCTGAGGTAAAAGTGATGACTTCACCCATTGCGGAAGACCTCCTGTCTTATAATATTGTTCAGACCCGGTATAAGGGCCTGATATGAATAATCCCTTCGCTGGCCTCGGCTATCTTGGCCTGCGAGGGCTTATTTCTCGAAGAAAATAACGAACTTTTTTCTTTTTTTGCAGGGGAGCCGTAGATCCCCGCGATATTGTAATGCTCCGGCAGAAAATGCAGCGCCGCGATAAACGAATCCGGTGTCCCGTCCATCCCCGCAAATGCGCTGCCGCACAGAGAACCGAGCACCACAATGCTTGATTTTGACACAACGCGCGCCCCTTTGGGAACATCGCCTACAATCACAATGCTCTCGTCCGTCTCAACCTGTTCGCCGGGTTTTAAGCTGCCGCAGTAAAACGCGCCCGCCATACGTCTCGGCACAGCCTGCGCCTGCGGATCCGCCGCCCTCATCTCCCGTTCCTTCACTTCTTTCTGCTTTTGTGTAATCACGGCATCGCGGATCTCGTCATTCTCCAGAATGCAAAGGATCTTTACCGTGGTATCAGTCATGATGGCATCCACAATCCTGCATTTTTCCTCTTCCGAGAGCTCCCTTCCCTCAAACGAAATCGCAAAGGAGGAATTGGCGAAAAACCGCTCGGACTCGTGAAATTTTTTTATGATCTCTTCCATCAGATCTGAAAACGGAAGCTCAGAATTTAGCATCAGAGTGATTCCGAATTTGCTGCTTTTTATGATAACTGGCTGTTTCATGTTTTCCCTCACTTCAGGCATTAATCGTTGAACGCATTTGACGAAGAATCCACATCCTCCGCCTGTCCGTTTAAGAGCGCGTCGGTGTCCTCCACTTTAAAATAATACGCAAACACATTGCGCGAGAGCTCTGCGGCGTTGTGCGAAGTATATCCGAATGCAATTCTGGTAGCGATGGAAATCTCCGGGTTTTCATAGGGCGCATAGCCGACAAAAAGGGCGTGGTTCGGGCGTTTGGGATTCTCCTGCGCCGTACCTGTTTTCCCGGCTGCGGTGATCGGAAATTCCTTAAATTCGCGCGCGTTTTCCACCACCATCCGCATCCCGGAATGAATGGCATTCCACTCGGAAGCGTCCAGCGCATCCACGGTATTGCGGATCTGCGGCTCATATGTCTGCAGCACGTTGCCTTCGGCATCCTCCACCCTGCTTAACAGGGTATACTTATATACATTGCCGCTGTTTGCAACCGCAGTCACGTAGCGCGCGAGCTGAACCGTCGTAAAGTTGTTGTTGCTCTGTCCGATCGCGGCCATGACCGGAAAGTCGTCGGCGATCCGCGGGCTGTTCTCCACGATCTCGATTCCTGTCGTCTCGTCCAGGCCGAACATGGACGCATATTCCGAGAGCACGGAGGTTCCCAGCTCCGCATTGTAGCTGGTGCTGTAATTTGCGGTGCTCATGCGGAAACCGGTCTCGTAAAAAAAGTAGTTGCACGAGTCGCGCAGCGCTTCTGAGACGTTGATCTCACCGTGCGAGGACGGATAAATCCAGCACTTTGGCTTGTTGCTGATATTTTCGTATTCGCCGAGATCCCGGATCCGCTCTCCGATCGTGATGTATCCCTCCGAGAGACCGGCGGCAGCCACGACCATCTTATAGGTGGATCCCGGAGCAGTGCTCTGCTGTGTCGCATAGTTGTACTGCGGAAGGGACTTGTCCTTCTGCAGGCTGTCAAAATATTCGGCGTCCACCGTATTGGCAAGGCGGTTGCCGTCGTAGCCCGGATAACTCACCAGCGCGAGCACTTCCCCGGTCCGCACATCCGTCACCACGCAGGAACCTGCGCACGGGTCCAACGCGAGCTGGGCGGGCGTGATATCGAGATTTTTGATCCGCTCCTTTAAGAAAGACGCCGCCGGTATCGACCCGCTCTCTAACCCCGCAATCGCCTCGTCGTCATAAGAGAGGATCCCCTGGTCAAACAGAATCAGGCAGAGCTGTCTGCCGGAAATCGCCTCCCCCTTGATCAGATACTCATAAATCAGCTTGGAAAAATCCCGCTCGTAAAAAATCTCCTCGAGAATATGCGTACACAGCGCATCGTAGATCTCCGTGGAATCCGCATATTTCTCGTCGACCGTAAACTGTGTGATGTCGATCCAGTTTTGGGCGATTGCGTGATTCAAATAGGTGTGAGGCGAGATCCCGCCTTCCCCCCACTCCTGAAAGACATCGTCCGAGGTGTCGATACTGCTCTCCATCAGGATGCCGGTTCGCTTTAAACGGTTAATGATATAAGTAAAATAATCCTGATCCTCGTCGCTCATTTGGTTAAAGTCAGTCGGCGCAGGCCCGTTTAACTCCCCGTTCAGCCTGTTTTTTACCGTCTCCTGCCGCACGGAAAAAATGTCCTGCACATCCCGTTCCGCAGGGGATGCATCCGCAGCCTCAAATTCCTCAAAATCGATCACATTATTATAAATCAGAGCGTAGTAGACATCCGTAATCGGAATCGGGATATCCGACGCGCCGTTATCGATGTTGGAGTAAACGATACCCGCGATCTCCTGCTCGAGCAGATTATATACCGCGATCTGAAGATCGGCGTCGATCGAGACGTAGACATTCCCGCCGCTCGACGGCTCCTCATAATCGATCACCTGGAGCACCCGGCCCATGTGGTCCACATAGAGCTTCTCGTAACCGCTCGTGCCTTTTAAAACGGAATCCATATACTGCTCGATCCCGCCCTTTCCGATGACATCGTTCAATGTATAGCTGTCGTCCTCCGCGGAAAGCTTTGCATACTCCTCCGAAGAAATCTTGCCGGTATACCCCAGGATGGAAGAAAAATAGATACTGTCATTGTATCTGCGGATCGTATCGTCCACCACCTCGACACCCAGAAGCTCATCTGTGTGTTCGCTGATGTAGACAACGGACTCCTCCGAGACATTTGTCGCGATCGTTGTCACGATATAGCGCTGAAACGCATTCTGAGACATGGCAAAACGCACCACCGTGATCTTGTAAGCCATGCTCCTGTCATACTCCCCGCTGATCTCATAGCGCTTCTCCGAAAGATATTCCATCACCTGTTCCTCGGTCGCTTCCGCCGGATTGTAACCGAGCTTATCGTCATAGTTCAGATCATCATAGGAAGACTCTCCGTAAACATCCGCAAGGAAACGCTTTAATGAGGTTCCCGTGACATTGTACGCATAGCCGCCCGCGTTAAGGTCAATCCGAAACTCATTGATGATGGAATCCCCGTTCTGTTCAAGCGCGGTGATGACCTGGGCAATCTCGGCGTTGAGCGCCTTATTCTTCGCGCTGTCGGAGCTGTAAACGCCACTGTCCTCGATCGTAATCGAATAGGCAAGCTCATTGTAGGCGAGCAGCTTTCCGTTGCGGTCATAGATATTGCCGCGGGTGCTGCCGAGCGTCCGCTCTTTAATGATTTTTAACGTATAATTATCCTGATACTGCGCGCCGCTCACCACCTGCAGGTAAAACATGCGCCACAGCAGAATGGAAAACAGCGTGATCATGACAAATGATGCGATCACAAGCCGCGATTTAAAAAACGACCGCAGTCCGTCCTTTATCGTCTCAAACAAACTTACTTGCACTCCTTTTCTCAATCAGCTCCAGCCGCTCGTTCACCTTTAAGATCAGCGGATACAGAAAAATCGTCACGACCATGGTATACACCAGTTCCGGCAGCATAATATGCAGTACATAATACCGGATCTGGAAACGGTTGCGGAGCAGAAACAGGATCACATAAACACATAAATTACAGCCAAGATCACTCCCGGCGATCAGAAGCAGCGGAAGCTTTAAATCTTCCGGATAAAACAGTTTGCGGAAAAAACCGTTCAGGTAGCCGATGTACATATAGAGAAGGGCGTAAAATCCCAGCACGCTCCCGCCGAAAAGATCGAGCAGGAGACCGCAGAAAAATCCGACGAACAGTCCTTCTTTTTTTCCGCGCATAAACCCGAACGCCGAAACCACGATAATCAGAAGATTCGGCGAGATTGAGGCGAAGGATAACGCCTCAAACAGCGTGACCTGCAGCAGATAACTGATTGTAACAATGATAAATACGGTAACTTTTCTTCTCATAACCTCCGTGTGAGTACACTACTCCTCCACAACCTGCTTTTTCTGGAGGATCACCAGGACCTCCTCAATATGTTCAAAATTGACCGCAGGCGTGATCGTCCCTGATTTTGTCAGGTTGTTTGCGTCGTTTTCGATGCTGCTGATATAGCCGATCAGGATCCCCTGCTGGTAACGGTCAGAGATGTGGGAGGTCACGACCGGATCGCCGACCTGAACCTCATTGTCGGCGTCCCGCAAATTAGAAAAACCGATCACCATATCCTCGTTCATCGTCTTTAAGCTGCCGCTCACGATCAGATTGTCCGCGGTTGTCGACACGGTTCCGCCCACCTGGGTGCTGTCATTGATAATCGCGGTCACCGTCGCATAATTCGGCCCGACCGACGTCACGATCCCAACCAGACCGCTCCCTGCAATGACATTCATATCCACGTCTATGCCGTCGTTTGACCCTTTGTTAATCGTAAAGCTGTTAAACCAGTTGCTGCCGTTTGTGCCGATCACGTTCGCGGCAACCTTCTCATAGCTCGGATATTTCTGATCGAGCGCGAGAAGCTCTCTTAAATTCTCCAGCTCATACTGCTCGAGATGGATCGTATTTAACTCCACCGTAAGCTCGTCCACCTGGCGCCTCAGTTCTTCATTTTCCGCCATGACATCGCCCAGATTCTTTAAGTTGTCCGCCTTTTCGGTGAGAAAGCTTCCCACCGTATTAATCCCTCGCTGCATGGGAACAAAGACATATCCCGCCACGGTCTGCAGCGGCCCGCCCGAGATCCCCATCGTAAAGCAGGTAATCATCGCCACCACGCAGATACCGCTCATGATCAGCAGTATATACTTCGGCGGCAGAACAAACTTTGATTTCCGTTTCATACTCCTCCGTTATAGTAAAATCTTACTCTTCATACTAAATGCCAGATGGCGGAATTTGCCGTCGGATACGATCTTGATCAGTCCGCGCACCACGCACTCCTCCGGTTCGTCGCAGGTGTTGATGCCGATGCCGGTAATCTGTCCGAACAGCTCGTCCAGCTTGTGGATCCGCGAGCTTCCGCCCGTAATATAGATTCCGGAATGGATGATATCGCGCGCAAGCTCCGGCGGCGTCTTCTCCAGAATCATCTTGATGGAATTGCAGATCGTATTCAGGTTGTCCTTGATCGCGTCGTAGACCACCGCGCCGGAAAGTTCCATCTCGATCGGCAGTCCGCTGACCACATCCCTCCCGACTACCGTCATGGTCTCAAGGTTGCCCGGCACGCCGGAACCTAATTCCTCCTTCATGCTCTGTGCGGTCTTCTGACCGATCACAAGGTTGTACTTGCGCTTGACATGGGTGATGATCGACTCGTCGATCCGGTTTCCGCCGGAATGCAGAAGATCGCTTAAGACCAGCCCGCCAAGCGAGATCACCGAGATCTCCGTTGTGTCCGCGCCGATGTCCACGATCATAATGCCGGTCGGCTGGTTGACGTCGAGCCCGAGTCCCACGGCGTCCGCGATCGGCTTCTCGCAGAGAAGCACGTTTTTTGGTTTGATCTTACTCTTGTAGAACATGTCGAAAAACGCTTTTTTCTCCACTTCCGTGATGTCCGTCGGAACCGCGACGATAAACTCCGCCCCGCGCAGCTTTCCCTTTGTATTTCTCTCCAGAAAAATCTGAAGCATTGACTGAAGATTATTAAAATCCGCAATCACTCCGCCGACCACCGGAAAGGTCACCTGAATGGCCTCCGGCGCTTTCTCATACATGGCGTAGGCATGATCTCCGTATGCGTAGATCTGGTCCTTGTTCACCAGTGCGATCGTGTTCTTCTCGTTTAAAATCTTATTGGTCGCCTTGCAGTAAACTTTCATATTACAGGTGCCAAGGTCAATGCCATAAACGTTATTCGTCATCGTTCTCTCCCCTATATAGAATTCTTTTGCATTCCGTGTAGCTGTAGTAGGAATGATCACCGAGAATAATGTGATCCACCAGTGGAATCCCGAGCATACGCCCGCCTCCCGCCACTTTATCCGTCACGGCGTCATCCTCCGCGGACGGCATGGGAACCCCGCTCGGATGATTGTGCAGCAAAACCAGCTGCACCGCATTGTGCTGCAGCGCCGCAAGAAAAATCTCGCGCACCGATACGCCCGTGGAGGTCGCGCTCCCGACCGAGAGCACCTCATCGGCAAGAAGTCTGCACCGCGCATCGAAAAACAGGACCATAAGCTGTTCCTGACGCTCGTGGCGCAGACGCTCCATATAGCAGGCCGCGATGGATCCCGGATGATTCAGCGTGAGCTTTCTGCGGTAGCGTGTCTGTGCAATCCGCTTTGAGAGCTCCGCGATACATTTCAGCTGAATGGCTTTGACCGGGCCGATCCCGCAGATCTTCTGCATCTCCTCAAAGGGAATCTCGTAGAGATTCAGCAGATTCTGACTCCCTCTGCTTAACAGCTCCTGCGATACCTCGACGGATTTTCTGCCACGTGTCCCGGAGCGGATGATCACTGCCAGAAGTTCGGCGTCGCTTAATGCCCCGGGGCCGGATCGAAGAAATTTCTCGTAGGGCTTCTCGGAATCCGGCAGTTCTTTTACGGTTGTAAATTTCTGATTCATGCTGTCTTTCTTCTCTCCCAGAAGTATGCCAGCAGACAACGGATGTCCGGTTTTTCCGGTCATCCTGATACAAATGAAAAAACGCTTACATTATATTCTATCATATCACACCGGGCGGCACAAGATTACGTTCCTTAAGTTTTTGTAAAGTTTTCAGAATCCCGGTTTTGGCGTGATACCAGGTCAGTCCTCCCTGAAAATAGACGGCATAGGGCGGCTTTAGCGGGCCGTCCGCGGACAGCTCGATCGAGGAGCCCTGTACAAACGCCCCTGCTGCCATGATCACGTCGCTATCATAGCCCGGCATGGCCCACGGCTCCGGCGTCACATAGCTGTCGACCGGCGCGGCGGCCTGGATGCCCTCGCAGAACGCGATCAGCGCGTCCGGATTGTGAAACGAGATCGCCTGAATGATGTCATGCCGGCTCTCCGAACCGTCCGGGATCACGTCAAACCCGAGCTTTTCATAGATGTTTGCCGCGAAAACGGCTCCCTTCAGCGCGCCTGCCGTCACGACCGGGGCCAGAAACAGTCCCTGGTAAAACGACTGCAGGATCCCTAAGGACGCGCCGACCTCCTTGCCGAGACCCGGCGAGGTCAGGCGGTACGCCGCGTTTTCCACGCACTCTTTTTTTCCGACGATGTAGCCGCCCACGGGCGCCAGCCCGCCGCCGGGATTTTTGATCAGGGAGCCGACAATCATATCCGCGCCCGCTTCAAGCGGCTCGCGCTCCTCCACAAATTCACCGTAGCAGTTGTCGACCATGCAGATCACATCCGGGCGGATGCCCTTAATAAAGGCAATCAGCTCCCCGATACGCGCCACCGAGAGCGTCCGGCGCGGCGCATAGCCTTTGGACCGCTGGATCGTCACGAGTTTTGTTTTCGGCGTCACGGCGTTTCTGATCCCCTCGTAATCAAATTCCCCGTCGGGCAGCAGATCCACCTGCCGGTAAGTCACGCCGTACTCGGCGAGCGAGCCCTTCGACGGACGGATGCCGATGACCTCCTCCAACGTGTCGTAGGGCTTTCCGACCGGCGAGAGAAGCTCGTCGCCGGGACGCAGGTTTGACATGAGTGCAAGTGCAAGCGCGTGGGTACCGCAGGTGATCTGCGGGCGCACCAGAGCGTCCTCCCCCTTAAAACAGGCGGCGTAGACTTTTTCGAGGGTCTCGCGGCCGAGGTCGTTGTAGCCGTAGCCCGATGTCGCACTGAAGCACTCGGCGCTGACGCGATGCTCCTGCATGGCCTGTAAGACTTTTAACTGGTTGTATTCCGCAACGGCATCGATCGCGGCAAAGCGTTCCGATAAGGTTTCCTCGACCGCTGCGCCGAAGGCGTACACTTCTTCCGAGATGCCCAGTTGCCTGTATTGCTGTATCAGTAGCTGATTCATACGTACTCCGTTTCTGTAAATCTGTTTTCTTTTTTATCTGCCAGTCACACTCTTTGACCGTATGCCTGATAAGAATGTGCATTTTTTCAAAATACGTTTCCGGCGACAATCCGGATATGTCCGGGATCAGACCGCAGCCCTCTCAGAAAAGACCGCCGGATTGTCTCTGTCATGCGTTGCCGTAGATAAGGCAGGCCGAAACCGGCTGACCTCCTCATCTTTTAGGATCAGGAAAAGGGGGTCCATAGTTTTGGGTCTGTTACACAGGTGTCCCCACCTCGATCAGATTACCGTCCGGGTCGTAAAAACGGATAACCTTCTGGCCCCAACAGTGCGTCATGAGCCGGCTGACATATCGGGTTTCCGGATAGAGTGTTTCCAGCTTTGCCGCAAACGCCTCAATATCCGATTCCTCAAAATACAATTCGCAGGAATTGCTCTTTTGGATAATCTCTTTTCCCAAAAAATCCTTCCAGATGTTTTCCTCCTGGAGCACAAGCCCTTCCGTCAAAATCATATTGCCGTCATTGTCAAGTACCATGTCAAGACCGAACAGGTCGTGATAAAATCGTCTCGATCTCTCGATCTCTTTTACTACAATCAGAATGTTTTTTAATTTCATTGTAACGATCCCTCCAACACGTTCCCTCAATGCGCAGCTCTATGGCCTGTACGTCTCTTTTTCCACAACCTCATAAATATCTTTTCCGGTTTTCTTTTCAAAATATTCCTTCAGCCTGATATTGAACTCCCACTTTTCCTGCGGATAAGAGCCATATCTTTTTTTCACATCCTCCATGCGTTCCTCCAATTTCAGCACGCCTTCGCTTCCCGCCAGAGAATCGCATAACTGAATCAGTCTGTCATAATCATCCATAACGACTTCCTTCAGCTTTGTACGGATCAGCTCCAGTTCTTCATCAGAAGTGTCGATATTTCCGATGTAATCGTTTAACGACTGATTTTGAAAGGAATGCGTAAGGCAGATTCTGGCCGCTTCTTCATATCCCAGTGACATCATATAGGTGTAGCCGTCCGCCACATGTCCCAAATGCCTGATGCCGAATCTTCTTCCGATGTCGTGAAGCAGCCCCAGTACATATGCCTTTTCGGGGTCTGTCCCATCGCATAATCCGGCAATTTTTTCTGCACAATGTGCCGCAACGCGGCTGTGATTTCCCCATGGCCCCGGGTTGTGTTGTTCGGCCTCCCGTAACAGTCTCTCGGCCTCCGCTCTTTCAGGTATCATATGTTCTCTCCTCGTGATTCTCACCGTTTGCTCTCCGAAAACGAATACGCCGCATCAATCCACCCGAGCAGTGTCCCGTCGATCTCGTCTTCCCGCTCCACGATGACATGATGCGTAAAGCGGTTCGGATATGCCTCCACGCTCATCGCAATCCGCGGCGAGACGATCCTGCCCGGCAGTCCGAATGACACCATGACAAACGTTTTCGGCCAGCCCTTCCTGCGGCGAATCGGAGGTGACACCATCGCAAACATATGATTGTTATAAAATGATATCTGTGTTTTTGATACCTTTACCCGCATCCCGGGATACGTTTCCGCGAGGCGGTTTCTGAGCGCTTCATACAGCGGCAGAAGCTGCGTCCATTGCTCCCAGAACATGATTTCGTCTGTTGTCATTTCATTCTCCCCCCGGTCATGCGCCTGCGATTCGCTGTTTAAACAGTTACATGGGTTTTAAAGTCCGGTTGATATTTCTGATTGTCAGCATGCCTTTTGACGTATAAATCATATCATTTCCCTCTCCCTTAACACGTTAAGCATCGCCGCCAGCATCCGTTCCTCATCCTGCCCGTACTCCTCTTTTCGGATCCAGATCACGTTCCTCTCCCGATGAAACCAGGTCAGCTGCCGCTTGGCAAAATGTCTGGTGTCGCGTCTGATGAGACGGACGGCCTCTTCCAGCGTACACTTCCCGTCCAGAAAGTCGAGAATCTCCTTGTAGCCGAGTCCCTGCATTGAGACCATATCGCGGCGCATGCCCATCTCCTTTAAATGCGCTACTTCCTCCACCAGTCCCGCTTCGATCATCGCGTCCACGCGCGCATTGATCTTCCGGTAAAGTGTCTCCCGTTCTTCCGTGAGGACGAAGTATGCGAACCGGTAGGGCGACGGGCGGTTTCTCTCCTGCTCGTTGTGCTCGGAGATCCGCACGCCGGTGTGATGATAAAACTCCAGCGCGCGGATCACACGTTTTCTGTTATTGGCATGAATCGCCTCCGCGGAGGCCGGATCCACTTCCCGCAGCATGGCGTGCAGATATTCCGCTCCCTTTTCCTCCGCGATCCGCGTAAGCTGCGCCCGGTAAGCCGCATCACATTCCTGCTCCGTAAAATCAATGTCGTAGAGCAGCGCCTGGATGTAAAACCCGGTTCCGCCGACGATAATGGGGATCTGCCCCGCCGCGTAAATCCGGTTCAGATATCCCTTTGCCAGACTGACAAACCGCACGACATGAAATTCCTCGTCCGGTTCAAGCTCATCGATCAGATAATGCGGAACGCCCTGCATCTCCTCCGCGGTGATCTTTGCGGAACCGATGTCCATGTGGCGGTACACCTGCATGGAATCCGCAGAGATCACCGCGCCGTTTATTTTTTTTGCAAGCGCGACGGAAAGCGCCGATTTCCCGGCCGCCGTCGGCCCGGTCAGAACGATCATTGGTTTTTTTTCGGTCAATTTACAATCCTCTTAAACTTTTTTTCAATCTCGTATCTGCTCATGGAGACGATTGTAGGTCTTCCGTGAGGACAGTGATACGGGTTTTCCAGTGTTAAAAGCTCGTCGATTAACGCTTCCGCCTCCGCGCGGCTTAACCGGCTGCCGCCTTTTACCGCGGCCTTGCAGGAGAGGGACGCTACCTTCTCCAGGATCAGCTCCGGAGCCTCGCGCCCGCTGATCCCCGAAAAATCGCCGAGCATTTCGACAAACATGCTTTTCATGTCAACCGATTCGAAATCCGCGGGCATCGCCGTGACCGCATATTCTTTTCCGCCGAAGGGCTCGATCTCGTAGCCGAAGGACGTGATCTGATCCCGGTAACGTTCTAACACCTCCTGCTCCTGCAGGCTTAAGGTCAGGATGACCGGCGGGCTTACCGCCTGCGAGGTAAATTCGTTTTTTCTGACACGCGCCATCGTGCGCTCATAGAGCACCTTCTCGTGCGCGGCGTGCTGATCGATCACGAAAAGCTTATCCTCATATTCCACCAGCCAGTAGGTGTCGAACAGCTGACCGATGATCCGGTGGCGCTTTCGCGCTTCCTCGGTCAGAAAACCGGCATCGAGCGCGGATAAGCTCTGCTGCTCATACATTTCCTGGTTTTGGGCCGCCTGACTCCGCCGCCCGGGTTCTGCCGTCATCTGCGGTACAGACGGCCGTCCGGATTCGGATTCTGCGCCCGCAGATCTCCGGCCGGATTCGGACAGACCCCCGACACCAGCAGGCGGCAGGACGGTCCCGGATTCGGATTCTGTGCCCGCAGATCTCCGGCCGGGTTCGGACAGATCCCCGACACCAGCAGGCGGCAGGACGGTTCCGGATTCGGATTCTGCGCCCGCAGATCTCCGGCCGGCTCCGGATTCTGAATCTCCGCCGGCTGACGCCGGGCCGTACGCGATCCCCGGCTCACTGACCATAAGATCCGTCTGACCGGCCGCTGCGTATGAACCGCTCTCTGCCGGCGTACTTCGCTTCGGCAGAAGACTCTGAAATACCCCGAGGTTTTCCGGCAGATCCTGTTCTGTCGTTTTTCCGGTTCCTGGCCGCGTCTGACCGGCCGGCTTCCCGGTTTCCGACTGCGGGCGGCCTGACAGATCTTTGGTTTCCGACTGCGGGCGGCCTGACAGATCTTTGCTGTCCCCCGGCTGGCCGGGACCGGGTATACCCGGTCCAAAATCAGTCTTCTTTCCCGGATACCGCGGCTCATACGGACTGTCCTTTGCCACTGCCTGACGAATCTGTATAAGCTCTTTCTCCCCCAAAAAGGAGGACAACCCGGCAGACGTATGCACCGGCCCTCCCCGGCTTTCCGCTCCGCCCGGTCGGCCGGCGCCTTCTCCGACGGCGTTTTCCGGCCGTCCTACGCCCTCCCTTCTCCTGCCGGCGGACGGTCCCACCGGCGCCTCCGGAATCATCTCCCGGCGCGAAAGCAGCCCCCGCACCGTGTCATAGAGACTTCGGTAGACTTCCTCGTTCCGGGAAAAACGAAGCTCCATCTTGGTCGGATGCACGTTTACATCCAAAAGCTCCGTGTCCATCCGGACGTGCAGCACACAGAACGGATACTGCCGCTGCATCAGAAATCCCTTATACGCCTCCTCGACCGCCTTTGAAAACAGGTTGCTGCGGATATATCTGCCGTTGACAAAAAAGTTCTCGTAGTTGCGGTTCCCGCGGGAAACCACGGGCTTTCCCAAAAAACCTCTCACCGAAAACAGTTCCGTCTCTGCATCGACGGGAATCAGCGCCGCCGTGATATCCCGCCCGTAAATATGATAGACCAGATCTTTTTCGTTTGAATTTCCCGAGGTGTGAAGCTTCGTCTGCCCGTTATTGATAAACTGAAACGAAATTCCCGGGTGCGACAGCGCGAGCCGCTCCATCAGATCCCCGATGTAGCTGCCCTCCGTCTGCGCACTCTTTAAAAATTTGCGCCGGGCCGGCATGTTATAAAATAAATTGCGAACAATAAAGGTTGTCCCGTCCGGCGCTCCAACCTCTTCATTCGCTACTTCCTTTGCACCTTCCATCACATAGCGCGTGCCGGTCAGCTCCCCGTATACCTTTGTGATCAGCTCCACCTGCGAGACGGCCGCGATGCTCGATAATGCCTCCCCGCGGAACCCGAGCGAACGGATGCGGAACAAATCTTCCGCCCCCCGGATTTTGCTGGTAGAGTGACGCAAAAATGCGATCGGGATCTGCGCGCGCGCAATCCCGCAGCCATTGTCCGTGATGCGGATGAAGGAAATCCCGCCTTCTTTGATCTCCACTGTCACAGCGGTCGCTCCCGCATCAATGGCATTTTCCACCAGTTCCTTAACTACGGATGACGGTCGCTCCACCACCTCTCCGGCGGCAATTTTATCGATCGTCTCCTGACTCAGCAATGCAATTTCCGGCATATCCCGTTTCCTCCTGCATCCATCCCTGTCTCCGGCGTCTCTCGCACAAAACAGCCGCTGCTCCTGCAAATGCTGTCGATGTCCGCGGCAGAACGGCGTCCGCATCTCTCATGCGAAGCGGCCGCTGCTCCTGCAAATGCTGCCGATGTCCGCGGCAGAACGACGCCCGCATCTCTCGCACAAAACAGCCGCTGCTCCTGCAAATGCTGCCGATGTCCGCGGCAGAACGACGCCCGCATCTCTCACGCGAAGCCGTCGCTGCTCCTGCAAACAATTCCCGCGGTCTGCCTTAAAAATTGTCTACCGGCCGCTTCCCGTATCCGTGGCGGCCTGCCAGCGGTTCTTCGCCTTATTCTGCAGCTCATAGAGCTTGTTGAGCGCCGCCACCGGCGTCAGATTGCCGACATCAACCGCGAGCAGTTCCTCAATGATATCGTCATCCTTTACCGTGTCAAACAGCGACATCTGCGCCAGATCCACCGCATCCGGTTTTTTCTCACGCCCCGCACGCACGCCGCTTTTTTTCGCGCCGCCGTCGCCTGCCAGGATGCTGCCGGCCGCCGTTACAATATCATTTGCGCTCAGCTCCTCTAAAATCTCTTTCGCGCGTGCAATCACCGAGTCCGGCACGCCGGCCAGCTTTGCAACCTGAATACCGTAGCTTTTGTCCGCACCGCCCTTTATGATTTTGCGCAGAAACACAATATCGTCCCCTTTTTCGCGCACTGCAATACAGTAATTGCTGACATTCCCGAGCTTTCCCTCCAGCTCCGTCAGCTCGTGGTAGTGGGTTGCAAACAGCGTCTTCGCACCGAGAAGCTTCGGGTTGCTGATATGCTCCACCACGGCCCAGGCGATGCTTAAACCGTCGAACGTGCTCGTCCCGCGTCCGATCTCGTCTAAGATCAGCAGGGAATCCGCCGTCGCATTCCGCAGGATGCCGGCAACCTCGTTCATCTCCACCATAAATGTGCTCTGTCCGCTCGCCAGATCGTCGGAAGCTCCCACGCGTGTGAAAATCCGGTCGACGATGCCGATCTTTGCGGATTCCGCCGGGACAAAACTCCCGATCTGGGCCATCAGCACAATCAGAGCCGTCTGACGCATGTAGGTGGATTTCCCCGCCATGTTCGGCCCCGTAATGATGGAAATCCGGTTCGCACCGTTGTCCAGATAGGTATCGTTATCAATAAACATATCGTTGTTCATCATCTGCTCCACGACCGGGTGGCGGCCTCCCCTGATGTCGATGATACCGTCCGCTGTGATGGCCGGCCGGCAGTAACGGTTCTGTTCCGCGACCGCCGCTAAAGAGGCGCACACGTCGAGTCCGGCGATCGCCCGGGCCGTTTGCTGGATCCGCCCCACCTGCTCCGCGATCTGATTTCTCACGTCGCAGAACAGATCGTACTCCAGCGTCATCAGCTGATCCTCCGCCCCGAGAATCATATCCTCAAGCTCTTTTAATTCCGGCGTGATGTAGCGCTCCGCGTTGGCGAGCGTCTGTTTTCTCATAAAATAATCCGGAACCATGTTCCGGTAGGAATTGGTGACCTCGAGATAATAGCCAAACACCTTATTGTACTTGATTTTTAAATTTTTGATCCCGGTCTTTTCGCGCTCCTTTGCCTCAAGCTCCGCCAGCCAGGTCTTTCCCTCCGTCCCCGCCTTCCGGTAGCGGTCGACGTCCTCGTGGTAGCCGTCGCGGATGATTCCCCCGTCCCGCACGGAAACAGGCGGATCCTCGCAGATCGCCGCCTCAATGAGCGCAGCGGAGTCTTCCAGCGGATCAATCTCCTCCCGCAGCGTTAAAAGCAGTCCGCTCGATGCTTCGCCAAGCAGCGTACGGACGGGCGGGAGCATCTTAAGGGAATTTCGAAGCGCGATCAGATCCCGCGGGTTTGCGGTGAGATATGTCACGCGGGTCATCAGACGCTCCAGATCATAGATCGCGCTTAAATACTCCCGTATCTCTTCTCTGGTGATCATATTGCCGCAGAGTTCGCTGACCGCATCCTGACGCCTCCCGATCTCTTCCGGTGTGATGAGCGGCTGCTCGACATAAGAGCGCAGGAGCCGGGCGCCCATCGCCGTCTTTGTCTTGTCCAGCACCCAGAGCAGCGAGCCTCTCTTCTGCTTTTCACGAAGCGTTTCCGTCAGCTCAAGATTGCGCCTTGTCGCGCCGTCGAGCAGCATGTACATTCCCGTCGTATACGGGCGGAGCGTCAGAAGCTGCGCCAGCTGGTTTTTCTGCGTCTCATAGAGATAGCGCAGCAGCGCGCCGGCCGCGATCACGCCGCAGTCATAACCGTCGAGCCCGAGCGCTTCCAGCTGCGTTACCTTAAAATGTTCCTTTAAGATCTCTTTTGCCGTCTCGTCTCCAAAATACCATGCCTCCAGCGCGGAAATTGTAATCTTAAGTCGATGTCTCAGGTCATCTATATCGGCGCCGCTCACATAAAAGCTGTCATTGCAGATGATTTCCACCGGAGAATATTTGCTGATCTCATCCATCAGCCTGCGCTCGGATTCCACCTCTGTCATCACATAATCGCCGGTTGAGACGTCCGCGACGGAAATCCCGTAACGGTCCGCCAGATACACGATGCACATGATATAATTGTTCCGCGATTCGTCCAGCGCCTGCATATCGCAGTTTGTACCCGGCGTGACGATGCGGATGACCTCGCGCTTTACCAGCCCCTTTGCCAGCTTCGGATCCTCCACCTGCTCGCAGATCGCCACCTTATAGCCCTTTGCCACCAGCTTGTTTAAGTACCCTTCCGCCGCGTGATAGGGTACCCCGCACATCGGCGCACGCTCCTCCATCCCGCAGTTTTTTCCGGTGAGCGTCAGCTCGAGCTCCTTTGAGACGAGCGTCGCGTCCTCAAAAAACATCTCGTAAAAATCTCCCAGCCGGTAAAACAGGATACAGTCTTTATATTCTTCTTTTGTCTGCAGATACTGCTGCATCATCGGTGTAAATTCAGCCACTTTGTTTTTCCTCTGTTCACTACTTTTGTAAATTCATGCTCTGCCTGTCGATGAAAGCTCCTCTGCGGTATGGATCACCGCCTCCGCAGCCTTAAGTCCGTCCATCGCCGCTGACATGATGCCGCCCGCATACCCGGCGCCCTCCCCGCAGGGGAAGATCCCGTAAACGGGCGACATCAGCCGCTTGTCCCGCAGGATGCGCACCGGCGAGGAAGTGCGGCTCTCCACGCCGGAGAGAATCGCATCCGGCCGGTCAAAACCGGGAAGCGTCCGTCCGAACCGGCGCATGCCGTCTAAAAACGCCTCCTCAATCCCCGCAGGGAGCAGCCCTCTTAAATTGCCCCACACCCCCGCGCCGCAGCGCGCGCTCTCAAATGAGCCGCAGGAATGTGAAGGGCGGTCACTGCAATAGTCCGAAAAGAGCTGCTGAGGGATCCGTCCCTCTCCGAGCAGAAAGGCGCGGCGCTCTAAAAGCTCCTGGAACTGCACGCCTGCGAGGGCGGATGACCCGCCGTAATCCTCCGGCGTCACGGAGACAATGATGGCGCTGTTCGCATTCGCGCCGCCCCGTCCCGCGTAGCTCATGCCGTTGACGGCCAGATATCCCTCCTGTGAGGAGGCGTTTACCACATAGCCGCCCGGACACATACAGAACGAATAGACGCCCCGTCCGTTTTTTGCGCGGGCCGTAACCTTGTAGGGAGCGGCGGGCAGACGCTGCGCATAGCGCTCCCCGTACTGCGTGAGATTGATTTCGGCCTGCGGATGTTCCACACGAAATCCGACCGCAAACGGCTTTGCCTCCATGATAAGATCACCACGGGCGCTTAACATGCGGAAGGTGTCGCGCGCCGAGTGACCGACCGCGAGGACCAGAAGATCCGTTTCGATCCATTCCGTCCCGCCCGCGTGATCCGCATCCGCGTTCCCTCTGCGCTCCACGCCGACTGCCGTCAGACGTCCTCCCTCTGTCCGGTATTCGGTCAGGCATGTGCCGAAGCGAAACGTCACCCCCGTCTCCTCCATCGCATTCCGCATCCGCCGGATGACGCCGGTCAGGACATCCGTCCCGATATGAGGCTTTGCGTCATAGAGAACCTCCTCCGGCGCGCCGAATTTTACAAACGTCTCCAGCACGAAACGGTTTCTTCCGTGCGGATCTTTTACAAGCGTATTGAGCTTTCCGTCGGAAAAGGTTCCGGCGCCGCCCTCCCCGAACTGCACATTCGAGGAAGGATCTAACACCCCCGTCTGAAAAAAACGCTCCACATCCGCCGTCCGCTCCTCCACCGTCTTACCGCGCTCGACGACAACGGGCGCATACCCCGAAAGCCCCAGCGCATAAGCGCAGAACAGGCCGGCGGGCCCCGCCCCCGCAATGACGGGACGGCGCGTCGGCGCAGATTTCGGATGACCCGCCTGCGCCATGATATCCGCGATACCGTACGGCTCCTCTGAAACCAGACTGATCTTATCATCCCGGCACACGCGAAGGAGCGACGCTTCCTGTTCCGCCGTCACATCCACCGTGTACACATAGGACAGATCCGGTTTTTTGCGCGCGTCAAGAGACCGCTTTCTGATCTGCCAGTGAAAGGGGATTCCCGCCGGCAGGCGCAGCCGTTTCCTGATCTTTTGTTCGAGCTGCTCTCCCGTATGATCCGCAGGAAGCCTGATCTGAGTGATTCGTATCATGAAGTCCCCCGTTTCCGCGGCGCGCTCTGCTTTGCGCGCTCCGCTGCATGGATTCCCGCCACATGGCCGCTCGACCAGGCCCACTGCAGGTTGTAGCCGCCGCAGGCTCCGTCGATGTCGAGCACTTCCCCCGCGAAATAGACACCTTTTGCAAATTTTGATTCGAGCGTCTCATTGTCCACCTCGCGGGTATCCACACCGCCGGCGCACACCTGTGCCGCCTCCATCCCCCGGCTGGCGATCACGTCCACACGGATCGCGCGCACCGTCTCGCTCAGACGCTGCAGCGCCGCCAGACGCACATCGGCAGCCGGCATGTCACGGCTGATCCGGCTCTCTGCGAGAAACACGTCGATTAGCTTTTTCGGGAAGAGGCCGATCAGCGCCTCCGCGGCATTTTTCCCGTGGCCGTTCTGGCGGAACCGCTTCTGCATCAGCGTAAACGCCTGGCTCGGCAGAAGCTCCGGCAGAAAATTCAGGCTGGTATGTACTTCCTTTTTCTGAAACAGCGCTTTGGTCGCAAAACGGCTCAGCTGAAAAACGGGGATCCCGGAAATCCCGAAACCGGTCAGCTGCAGCTCGCCGGTTTCTGAGCAGATCTGCTCATTTTCCACAAACAGCGTCACCTCGCAATCTGCACGAATTCCTGCAACCGATTTGAAAAACGACTGTTTTCCCTGCAACTGTACCAGCGCCGGCACAATATCTATAAAATGATGTCCAAGCCCTTCTATATATGGGATTGCACTTCCGTCACTTCCCGTCTTCGGCGCTGCCAGAAGTCCGGTGGCGAAGATAAGAGACGTGGTAAAAAATGCTCCTTTATCCGTTCCGATCCGATAGCCGTTTTTGCTCTTTTCCACAGACCAAAGCGCGCAGGACGTAACGGTCTCAACCCCCTGATACGCACACTCCATCCGAAGCGCGTCGAGCACGGAGGAAGCCTGTCCGCTGGCGGGATAACAATAGCCGTTTTTTACCTTCGGATAAATGCCGATCGTCTCAAAAAAGGCAAAGGTCTCCTTTTGTCCGAACTGCGCAAAAACAGGCAGCACAAAAGCAGGGTTCTCGCCCCTGTACCAGGAGAGATCCTGCTTTAGATTGGTAAAATTGCACTTTCCGTTTCCCGTGGAAAGCAGTTTTTTCCCGACGCGGTCCATGTGCTCAATCAGCACCGTATCCGCACCGCTCTGCGCCGCCGTGATCGCCGCCGTCATACCGGCCGCTCCCCCGCCGATCACCGTCACCTGTGTATCCCTCATCCCGTACCTTCTTCCTTCGCCTGATCTCTCCGATGCGTCCGCGCCGCATCCGGTTCTAACGATTCTATCACACACCGCCCGATTATTCAAGCCGCGCCCTTTGGTGTACCGGCTGTCCTGCCGATAAACGAATATCCCACGAAACTTCACAGGAAACAGACCATGCATCAGTGTACTGACACCTTTACTTTCAGACAAATGACGCAGAATGAATTTTCAGTCTGAAATGTGTCAGTACACTAGCTGCTGTAGCTTTCCAGAAGATCATAAAGTTCCCTCTCGTCGCGGATCGTAACGCCCTCCTGAAAAAGACGCGCCACCTCCGGTTCCATATGCTCCGTCCGGATTCCCGTCTCCATCCAGACGGTTGTTCCGTCCTGTTCATAGACGACAAGCATCCCGTCCGTCTCACGCAGAATATACAAAAAAGGCTCCTGCACGGTCATACTCTCCGTCGTCTCCTCGTCGTGCGTGTCCGTCTCCTCCGTCTCCATGCGCTCTGTCGGCGCAGCCGGAGGGACTTTTGGCGGGTCTTCTTTCGGCGTTAAAAGCCGGCCTGCTCCCCATATCGTCACGCCGCACAGGACAAAAGCCAGGCAGATACCGATAATTTTTTTCATTGCATCCTCCCACAAACGTTTGCAATCAGTATCTGCCAGATCCTTCCACTTTATACACGTTTTTTTAATGATACACGTTTTTCGTGCGCCCATACCGAAAGAAAGCTCCCGTCAGACGCCGGTAAACTGCCGTCACCGCCGCAGCAGATGCAGCTTCTTTGCCAGACGCACCAAAAGCCGCCCTTTCGGCAGGCGCAGTATCTCCTGTTCCGTCAGTCCCTTTAAGAGCAGAAGAAGCACGGCATAGACGAGCACGCCCGCTAAGATTGCAACCGGCGTCGCGAGCAGATTGCTGCCGGATACCTTCATCAGAAGCGTATAGACCAGCCACACCACAATCCCCATCACGGCGGACGAGACGGCGGGGACAAAAAACGTTCTGCGCACCTCCTGCTTCGCTCCGCCGTAACGCCGGATCGAACGCGCGTTCAGCACGCACATGATAAAGCCAAACGCCGTATTCGCGATGACAACGGCAAAGATATTTAAGTCGAAGCCGAGCATCAGCCCCACGAGAATCCCGACGTGAAGCACCAGTGCGATCAACGCGTTTTTGATCGGCTCTTTCATGCGGTTCATCCCCTGCAGCAGACCGTTTGTGAGCGTTGAAAGTGAATAAAACAGAATCGCGGCCGCTCCCACCTGCAGCATACGCGCCGAAAGCTCCGATGAATCCCGAAACAAAAGCTGCAGGATCGGGGATGCCAGAACCCCCATCCCCACCGTACACGGAAACGCGATCACCATGATAAAGCGGGTCGCCGTCGCGATCTGACGCTTTGCCGCACCGCGCTTTCTGCTGGCGTACGCCGCGGTAAGCGCCGGCACGCTCGAAGCCGCGATCGAGGAGGCGATCGCGATCGGCACATTGATCAGTACCTGATACTTTCCGGAGTAAATGCCGTTCCACGCGCCGTACTCACTCTCCGCATATCCCTGAAAGTGCGCGATATTTTTAAATACCGCCTCGTCGATCAATGCATTACAGTTGTAGATCGTACTGCTGAGCAAAACCGGAATGATCGTGATAACCAGCAGCCTTACGATTGATCCGTAGGAATCCACGTTTGACGGGCGCTCTTTTTTCATTTTCCGCTTGAACGACCGCAGATAGGCAAAAAGTACAAACAGTGAAAACAGCAGCGCCACGATCGCACCGGTTCCCGTACCGATCGTTCCGCCCGCCGCTCCGTAGGCCGCTCCGTATTCCTTCGCGTCGCCGAGCACCGCCCCGACTCTGGAACCGTGGGAAAACAGCATGTATGCCGCCCATACGCTCATGACAGCGTTTGCAATCTGCTCCAGAATCTGCGACATTGCGCTCGGCATCATCGTGCCCAGTCCCTGGAAAAATCCTCGCAGCACTCCTAAGATCGCCATGATAAACAGAACCGGCACAAGCGTCTCCACCGCGAAAATACTAAGCGGCGTGCGCATCAGCTCTGTGATTTTCTCCGCTCCGAAAAACAAAATCGTCGACGCGATCAGACCGGAAACGGCTCCGAACATAAGCGAACACTTTAAAATCCGGTACACATTCCGCCGTCTTCCCTGTGAGATATTAGCGGAGACCAGCTTCGAGACCGCGAGCGGCAGACTGTAAGATGAAATGATCAAAAGAATATTATAAATTTTAAACGCGCTGGCGTAATAATTATTTCCGGTATCGCCGAGAATGGCAGTCAGCGGAATCCGGTAGATCAGGCCGATGATCCGGCTGATCATGGATGCCGCTGCGAGAATGCTGCCCTGCACCAGAAAACTTGTGTTATTCTCCTTCTTTCTCCCCATAAACCTTCCTCTAATCCACAGAGACGGCCGGATCACGCGTGATCTGCATCCCGTCGAGAATCCGCCGCTGCATCTCTTCCATCTTTGCCGCTTCCTCTGGCTTTATGTGGTCATACCCGAACAGATGCAGCATGCTGTGCACGATCAGGAATGCAAACTCCCGTTTCTCGCTGTGCCCGTAGGACGCCGCCTGCGCGCGTACGCGATCCACCGAGATCACGATATCACCCAGCAGGATCTCGCCGGTGTCCGGATTGAAATTATCCTCGTAATCTTCCTCGAGCGCGGAAAAATCCCCCGCACACGCATAGGAGAGCATCGGAAACGACAGCACGTCCGTCGGAGCGTCGATCCCGCGGTGCTCCCTGTTGATCTCACGAATCCCCGCATCGTCCGTCAGCGTCAGCGTCACCTCCGCCTCGTAGGGAAACGACTCATGGCCGATCACAAAATCGACGGTCTCACCGGCCAGCCGCGCGTACTGAAAATCAAATGTAACTTTAACTTCTTCCTCTATCTGCAGGCTCATCGCATCCTCCATCCCCGCAGACACGGCGCACGCCGCATCTACAGCAATTCTTTTTCATTGACCAGATACTCACGGATCTTTAAAAACATATTCATGCCAAGGCCGGATCTGTCATAGATCCCTTTCGCCGAAAAATCATTCAGTGTCTGATAGATCACCATATCCTGATTCCAGTCGCTCGACATCGTATTCGCGTCGAACAGCTCCAGCTTCTTGATCAGCCCGTCCACCATATGTACGATCGCGGACTCCGTACTCGACGGAAGCGCATGCTCCCCGTTATACTCACTGATAATCCGGATCACGGACTCGGGAAAACACTCTCTCTGCGCGATTTTCACCCCGTTTTCCGTGATCGAACCGCCCTCTAAGATCCCGATGCGGTAATAAAAACCGGCCGCGGCACAGATCTTCTCGTCCGCCTCCACCAGCGCGGCACATTTCGCGGCAAGGGAGGAGACACGCGCGGCGTGATTGTAATCCGCCTTTGAAAACTGCTTCAGCTCCAGCTTCACCGGATAGGCATCTTCCAGAATATCCTCCATCGCATCGGAGAGTTCGGCGTCTCTGCCGGACGCGATCGCCTGATAAAAGACGAGAAGCAGGACATCTATCAGAAGCCCTTCCGCCGCTCCGTACAAAAACAGATACATCCGCACCTCGCGATAGGTGATATAATAAAACAGTCCGGGCAGAACCGTGGTAAGGCAGCACACGGCCACCACATACCAGAACCGCGTCCGGCTCTCCGCGATCGCCTCCGCCAGCATACAGCCGGCAAGCGTCAGCAGACAGTAAAGCACCAGCTCCTGCGCGCTGCATTCCAGCGTCAGACACAGCACCACGTCCAGAAAAATCCCCGTGCACAGAGAAATCTCATGTGTCCCGACCGCCGTCATCAGAATCGCGATCAATAGCACCGGCCGCAGAAATTCCGGCAGAAACGATCCGGCGATCAGCAGCAGCCATGCAAACAGATACCCCGGCACGATCCTGGAATATACGGTCTCGCGGTTCCCTCCGAACAGCCGCGACATACGGCTTCTCTCAAGTACAAATAAAAACAATACCGAAAAAATCAGATCAATGATCAGATAGACGATCCGCTCGTCCCAAAACCGGTCATAAAGCGATGCGAAAAACATATGTCCCGCAAGTGTTATGAAAACGATTAAAAACAGATTGATCACACGTTTTGCCACATAACGGTCACTCATTCCTTTTCTTCCTTTACCTGTTCTCTGCGAAGCATATCCCTTCTTCTCCCTTACCTGGATCTCCTGCGGCTGTCTGTCCCGTCCGCCGCTCCTCTGCGCGCCGCTCTCCGCCGGCCGGACTCACGCTCCAAAGTCCGCGCCCTGCGCGTCGCCGCGGCCTTCTCCTCCCGCTTCTCGTAATCCTCGTACGCCTTTACGATCCGCTGAACCAAAGGATGACGCACCACGTCAAGGCTTGTCAGCTCACAGACGGCGATCTCCTCCACGCCGGAGAGTACACGGACCGCCACGTCAAGCCCGGACTGTGCGTCCGGCGCGAGATCCTTCTGCGTCGCGTCGCCGGTAATCACGGCTTTTGAGCCGAACCCGATTCTGGTCAGAAACATTTTCATCTGCGCAGGCGTCGTATTCTGCGCCTCGTCGAGGATGATAAATGCATTGTCGAGCGTGCGGCCTCTCATGTAGGCGAGCGGAGCCACCTCGATCAGTCCTTTTTCCATATTGCGCACAAAGCTCTCCGCGCCCATAATCTGATACAGCGCGTCGTAGAGCGGCCGCAGATACGGATCCACCTTGCTCTGTAAGTCGCCCGGGAGAAATCCCAGCTTTTCCCCGGCCTCGATGGCCGGGCGCGTTAAGATAATGCGGCCGACCTCTTCTTTTTTAAACGCTGTGATCGCCATCGCCATCGCGAGATAAGTCTTGCCGGTGCCGGCCGGCCCGATCCCAAAGGTGATCATCCGCTCTCTGATCGCGTCGACATAGCTCTTCTGCCCCAGCGTCTTCGGCTTCACCGGTTTTCCGTTTACCGTATGGCAGATGCAGTCCTCGTCGATCGCCACGATCGGCTCCGCAGACTTTTCTTCCTCCATCAGAGCAAGCGCGTAATTGACATTCTGTTCGGTGATGACATTGCCCCGCTCCGCAAGCTTCGTCAGCTGCGTGAACACTTCAATGGCGCGCCGGCAGCCCGCCTCCTCCCCGATCAGCTTTATGCTTCCGTCACGGATGACCACCGTCACGTTTAACGTCCGCTCTATTTTTTTCATATACACATCAAACTGGCCAAACACATTCGCCATGTGGCCGGCCGGAATGGATAACGTCATTTCACTCAGACTCATCTGTACTCTGCCCCGTTTCTCCTGTATCGGTCTGTTCCGTTGGCTGATAGGAAACCACGGATTCACGCACCACAATCGTCCCGCGCGCCACGTAGGTTCCGTCTATCTTCTCTATCATAACATTTTTTTCCAAAATTTGAATACCTTTTTCTTCCAAATCTTCCAGATAATTCTGAAGATTCTTTGTCGCAATCTGCTGTATTTCTTCTTCCGAGTGCGTTTTTGGTGTTTTTGTGACCTCCTCGTAGTGATGTCTGGTAAACCAGACGGGCAGATAAAAATGTTCGCTCAGATGCAGCTGCCAGGTATCGGAGGTCACCTGATACTCGGTGAACGGGTTGCGGAAAAACGGATTTTTTAACAGATTATCCCCCGCCATTACCGAATAGTCCTCCTTCGTTTCACCGGTTTGGACTACATCTGTATAATCTGCTTCGATCACATCTTCATACGGATAGACCACGCGCGCATAGATATCCGCATCCGAGCTGTGATACAGATACTGCGACACCTCGCCGTTGTCGTCGGTCACTTCGATTCTTCCGCTGACCAGAACATCCCCTGCTTTCACCTCACTCCCGGCCGCGACAAGCGGCGTGCCGCTCCTTGTGATGATATCCGTGATCACACCGTCCTTTGACGATACGATATCGCAGATGAGATCCGGTTTCGCCTCGTATTCCTCCGCCGGCAGCAGATTTTCCTGCACATCCACGGTCATTTTCGTCCCGTACAGCTTGATCGACGTCCAGATGACATCCCCGTAACGGCTGCGCAGCGCCTCCTCGAGCTCCTCGCAGTTGATCAGGCGTTTCCTCGTGCCGAAGGTGCAGTGCTCCTCCTCCAGAAAATCGAGGATCATCTCGTCCGACAGATAGGAATTTCCGTTGATCTCGATGTTCCACACAAACCCCGAGAGATACCAGATCAGACCCGCAAAAAGAAAAATGCCGGCCGCGAATACCCTTCGTCTGCGGTAGCGGAACGCGGCAAAGGGCGCACCGGTCCGTTTTAAAATCCGGATATGTGTCCGTGTTTTTTTTAAGATCGGTTTTAACCGGAAAAAGCCGCGGACGCTGATGCAGAACCGGTAACCTTCCCCGTCCTCGCAGGGCGTCAGATTCCAGATCAGAATATCGTGGCTACCGCACAGATTCAGGAAACGTTCCGGCGCATATCCAGTCAGCTGGACATAGACATATCCCTGAAAATATTTGATCAGTGACAGCAGCATACGGCTTTAACTCTCATACTGTATGGATTCAATCAGTCCGGTGACTCTCATCTCTTCATTTGTATAATAATCGATTGCAAGATGCGCGCCGGTAATCTGAATCCTGCAGGTTTTTGTCTGAACCCGGATAAAGGAATCCTCGTATTCCAGGATCCCCTTATAATTTGCAATCAGAGCCTCCCTCCTGCCGGTGACGGTAAGGATCGCCGCACCGAGCATCAGATCTTTGGGAAGCTCTAAGCTGGTTATCATTTTTTCGCGTAGCGGTATATCGCGTTCGGATGATTGTCTTCGATTTCTTTTCATATATAACTATATGAAATTTATCCGGATCTTATTCATGCACGCGAGCGATGAACCGGCATTCGCCCGGTTTCCGCCGGTTTCTCTCATGCATCGATCCTGCGGTAAATGACCGGATCCGGCTCCTTTCTCTCTTTTCCGATCTCAAAGGCTGCCGCAGCGCGGTTCGCGGCGGCGTGAAGCTTTTTTTCATCATTGCCGCAGAGTACGGCAAGCGGTTCGCCCGCAGACACGGCGTCCCCGTTTTTCTTCTTTAAGATGATCCCCACCGAGAGGTCGATCTCACTGTCCTTATTCTCTCTCCCGCCGCCGAGCTGCATGCAGGCCGTGCCGATCTCCTCCGCCAAAATCCGGTTCACAAATCCGTCTGACCGCGCATTTACTACAAGTGTCTGTTTCACAGTGGGGAACAGGGACGTATCATAGACCGGCGCAGAATCTCCGCCCTGCGCCTCCACGAATTCCGCCAGCTTTTGTAACGCCGATTTGTCCGCGATCGCGCCCTCCATCATCCGAACGGCCGCCGCTTCATCCGCCGCGCGCTCCGCAAACATGAGCATTCTGGCGCCGAGTGCGAATACGACCTGTTTCAGATCCTCCGGCCCTCTGCCGCAGAGTGTATCGATCGCCTCGATCACCTCGAGCGAATTGCCGACGGCGCAGCCGAGCGGCTGGTCCATTCCCGTGATGACGGCAGCCGTCTTCTTTCCCGCAAGCGTCCCGATGGAAACCATCTCTTCGGCCAGCGCGACGGCATCCTCATAGCGCTTCATAAACGCGCCGTTTCCGGTCTTGACGTCGAGCACGATCGCATCGCTGCCGCTCGCGAGCTTTTTACTCATGATCGAGCCTGCGATCAGGGACATCTGATCCACGGTTCCCGTCACGTCGCGGAGCGCGTAGAGTTTTTTGTCCGCAGGGGCGAGCGATGCCGTCTGCCCGGCGATCGCGATCCCGACTGTGTTGACATTGTGCACAAACGTCTCCGCAGAGAGCGCCGTCGAAAAGCCCGGAAAGCATGCAAGCTTGTCAATCGTCCCTCCCGTATGCCCGAGTCCCCGCCCGGACATTTTTGCCACCGGCACACCAAGCGCCGCCACAAGGGGCGCGAGCACAAGCGTGGTCTTATCGCCGACTCCGCCGGTGCTGTGCTTATCCACCTTAATCCCCCTGATCGCGGAGAGATCGATCACGTCCCCGCTGTCGCGCATGGCAAGCGTCAGATCCGCGGTCTCCCTGCGGCTCATCCCCTGAAAGCAGATCGCCATCGTCATGGCGGACATCTGATAATCCGGAATGCTCCCATCCGTATATCCCGAAATCATAAATTTGATTTCATCTGTAGCAAGTTCTTCTCCGCGCTTCTTTTTTAAAATCAGATCACACATTCTCATCTTGTTTTTCTCCTTTCCGGTACCGCTTTCTCTGAAGGATGCCAGGGCAGACAGATCGGTCCCTGCCATCATAAGATTAAGATATTATTAATATTTTTGTATCACCATTGACAAATGACAGTGATAGCTTTTATAATTACAGATATGCCTGTGTCCATAGACCGCAGGCCATTAAATATTACATAACCCAGGAGGTCATGAGAAATGAAGAACAAACTGAAACTCGTAGTTGCGGCGCTCTTAGCGCTGACCATGGCTTTTGCACTCGCAGGCTGCGGAAAACCGTCTCTGGCGGATTGGTACACCAAAAATCAGTCCGAGTTTACGGCGATCGAGGACGAAGTGAACGCACAGTCCGCGACCATGGGATGCTCCTTAAAGCTTTCCGTAGACGGCAATGCGCTGATCTTCGCTTACACGCTGAATGACGAATACGCAGTGGACGCTTCCAATGCAGAGCTGCTTGATCAGCTGGCTGCTACCTACGACTCAATGTTCGATGCGCAGGTGTCTGTTTTCTCCGAGCTTCGCAGCGAGGTATTAAAGGAGACCAGCACAGAGGATGTTGTCATTCGTCTGATCGCTCTGAATCCGGATGGCACAGAGCTCTACTCGAGAGATTTTACAGAATAATCACGTTTTATCGTGATACCGCGGAGAGGAAGATATCTCCGCGGTATTTTTTTCATGTGCAGGACCGGGATCAGGAATCTGCCGCCCTTGCGGCCCCCGGGCTGCGCGGCGGGCCGTGGAAGCGAATCTTCCCTGCCCGACTGCACAGGCCCATGCAAAGCCGCCGGCAGCGGCCCGGTCCCATTCCTGATCCCGCAGCACGTTTACGCTGCCTTCTGTTCCTCGATCCATGTCCCCATGTGCTGTCGAATGATATAAAACGGCGCCGGACCGGTTTCCATCAGAAACCGATGGAATTCCTTCGCTGAGAATGCATCTCCCAGTTCCTTTCTCGCATTGTTCCTCAGATCTAAAAACTCCAGATAGCCGATAAAATAATTCAGATATTCGGCCGGTTCCGCCCGAAGCGTCTCAAAGATCTCATCCGCCGCTTCTTCATCGTCAATCCCGTAGTCATTCAGATAAGACTTCACATCGTCCCTGTCCCATCCGTTGTAATGAATCTGCAGATCCAGATATGCATAGATGCCGAGAGTAAACGCCTGATTCCAGCGCAGTACATCCGTCAGATTCTTGTCAAGCCCGCTGATTCCGTAGGAATAAAATTCTACATATGTCGCCCATCCTTCCGTATAACCGGAACAGCCCAAAAGGTTTCTCGCCAGCGGCAGATTGCTCGAATTCGTGCAGCTGTTCTGATAGAGATGACCCGGATATCCTTCATGCGCCAGCGTCGTATAGAGATCCTGCACGGAATCCTCCCCGAGATGCTCGGGATTGATGTAGATCACATTGTTGTCAATATCGTCTATCGGTGTAGTCAGATAAAATGCCGGGCTCATATGCTCCTGCATGGAGGGATGCACATATTTGACCTCATATCCCACATCCGGCGGCTCCGGGAAGTCCGTTTTAATCTTTTCCGTCAGATCCGCAAGAATCTCATCCGGATCCGTCAGCGGAAATGCGTAATCGTCGATTTCATACCAGATCTCTGGATTCTCCGTGATCACATCCACCATCTGATCCATGCACCGGTCCATGTAATTCTTCGTGCGCTGTATCAGCTCGGAAACGGATGCGTCCGTGCCGACCCCGGTGCGGATGAGGTATTTATAATAGCGGATCCCGTCTTCGTAGTAGCAGAGTCCGAGTTCATTCTCCCCGCTTCCTTTAAGCTCCGTCAGCCCGTCGATCACGATCTGAAACGCTTCTCTGACATCTGTCGTCACAATCAGATAATTCTGATCCTTATACGCCTGCCGTTCCTCGTCGGAAAGCCCGTCAAACGCATCGATCTTATCGTTGAACACATCGATCATATAGTTGTTCTCAATATCCGCGATAAATTCCGTACACTGCTCAAGCACATCATCCGCCGTATCGTCCGGCATAAACAATCCGGCATCTGCTTTTTCTTTCTCGAACTCAATGACATCGGCAAAATACTCATCCATCTGCCCGGCAAGCGCGAGATAATCCTCGATATCCTGCTTTGTGCGGAAAGTGTATTCCGCCAGGATCACCGGCAGATTCGACTGCACCCCGCCGAGCGGCCCGAGCGGCTCCGAATAATACGTCAGATCCTTTACGTCAAGCTCCGTATCCGCATAGTCCATGAAAATATCGTAGGTCAGCTGCTGATCCGCACTCAGATCCTCACGGTCATAGGACTCAAGCTCCTTTTTCATCTCCTCCAGATCCTCGTAGCCCTCTTCCATCTTCTCTCTGGAATAATCGCCCAGTGTGACCTCATACTCCGTGATACCATAGTTTTCCGGATGTGCGAGCGTGTAGTGCAGATTGACCGTATTGAGCACGATATCCTCGTAAAACAGATCGTCCATATACGCGTCAAACCGCTCTCCCACATCCCCGCTCTGTGCCGGAGAGGCACAGGCCGATATGCCCAGTCCTCCGGCGAGAACCAGTGCAAGCGCCGCCCTCATACATCGTTTTTGTTCCATCGCTTCATCCTCCTTGTCCTCTCTGATCTTTTGGTATTTTTCGAAATTCGTTGAAATCCTTTATGATCTCCCTCACGCACCAGATGAGTGTGTCAAATGCCCCCGCCTGCCAGAGGTTGATCAGAATCATTCCAGCCGGAATCGCGAGGATCATCCCCGTCACATTGCTGATCCGGTATCCGACAAACATAAAAAAGAGCGCCGCAAACGGATCCATGCCAACGGAATCTCCCACCAGCTTCGGCTGTACCAGCTGATGCACAACAAGTGTCACGGCATACAGCGCAAACATCCCGGCAGCCGTCGCATAATTCCCCGAAAAGAGCTTGATCACGGCCCAGGGACACAGTACCGTCCCCGTCCCGAACACCGGCAGCATATCCAGAAACGCGATGCCGAAGCCGATCAGCCAGGCATACCTGACGTCAAGCAGAACGAGTCCCGTCAGCACCACGGCATAGATGACCATCATAATCTGAAGCTGCGCCTTAAAATAGCCGCCGACCACCCGCCTGATCTGACCGTAAATTCGTCCGGTATACGTGCGGACGGACTGCGGCGCCCAACGGTCGATAAACCCGACCAGCCGATCGCGGTCCGCGATGAAAAAATAGGTCGCGAGCAGTCCGACGATCAGCCCGACCAGCACATCCGGGATCCGCTTTGCGACGTCCCCGATGACTAATACGGACGTCTCGTTCGGAATCAGCTCCGCCATATATTCTCCGATCATTGCGCCGGTCTTATCCAGGTCGATATTCTGCGTCAGCGGAAACCGGTGCAGAAGCTCCTGCAGGTGCTCCGCCGCGCTGCTTAATTCCGCGGCGGCGTTGGCGTACATCGTCGGAACATAGTCCGCGAAACTGCGCAGCCCTGCCGCAAGCACCGTAAAGACGCCGTAGCAGATCAGGACAATCGTACCGATGACCAGTATGATAATCAGGACCGATCCGTATTTGCGCTTGATGCGGATGCGCTTTTCCAGAAAACGTACCACCGGATTTGCGATCAGCGAAAAAACAAATCCAAATACAAATGGCATAAAATATCCGAGCAGTCCGGGCAGTATATAAATGAAAAACAGAGCGATTCCCGCTGCCAGAAGAAGGTTGCAGAAAATTTTTAAATATTTAACCGATCGCTTCATATCCGAATCTCCGTGATCTCCTCCCTATGATAATTTTACAAAAAATTTCAACTGTTGACAAGAACTTCATGTTTATCCTCTGAACGTCTGCACATACTATCACAGAACAAAACGTACCGGACAAAGCAGACACTGCTTCGCCCAGGGATACGGTTTGTCTCACAGGGCGGAGCAGGTGTTCCTCCTCCGCTTTTTACAACAGAATACAGGATGCAAAAGAAATCAGATGTACAAAAAGGAGGAAACTATCATGGCAGATCGTTCATCGAACAAAGCGGCGGTTCCGGAAGCAAAAAGTGCATTAGACCGTTTCAAGTACGAGGTCGCAAGCGAGATCGGCGTACCGTTAAAGGAAGGGTACAACGGTGATCTGACTTCCAGACAGAACGGTTCCGTCGGCGGCTATATGGTTAAGAAAATGATCGAGGCGCAGGAGCGTCAGATGGCGGGCAACTAATCCCGCACTGCAGTTTTCAGCGGCATATGACTGCTGCCGCACTCCGGGGAATTCCGTATGGAATTCCCCGGAATTTTCGTTTTCCCGCACTGATTTTGCCAATTTCCGGCCGATGCCGGCCGATTGCTTCCACACATTATCCGTCGTTCACAGACTCAGCTGATTTTCCTGCTCCGCCGCGGCGCGCTCCATATACCGCTTCAGATTTTCATGGCCCGGCGCGTCAAGCTGCGGATCCTCTTTTAAAATCCGCTCCGCCCAGCCGGAAGCCTGCTTTAACACAGTGGCATCCTGATAGATATCCCCGAGTGCAAACTGCAGTTCTCCCGACTGCCGGATGCCGAAGAAATCCCCGGGGCCGCGCAGCTTTAAATCCGCCGACGCGATGGCAAAGCCGTCGTTGGAACGGTTTAAGATCAAAAGCCGCTCCTCCGCCGTTTTACTTTTCGACGCATTCACCATGATACAATAGGACTGGGCATCCCCGCGCCCCACGCGCCCGCGCAGCTGATGCAGCTGTGCCAGCCCGAACCGCTCGGCATTTTCGATCATCATCACCGTGGCATTGGGCACATTTACCCCGACTTCTACTACAGTCGTCGACACGAGTACCTGTACCTCATTCGCCAGAAACGCCTCCATGACCTTGTTTTTCTGCTCGGGCTTCATCTGACCGTGCAGCAGACCGAGCCGGATTTCCTCAGGGAAAATCCCCCGCAGCTTTTTCACGTAGTCGGTCGTATTTTCAAGATCCATATTTTCGACGGCCTCCACGAGCGGGCAGATCACATAAGCCTGATGCCCGGCGCGCACCTCCTGCTCAATGAAGGAATACGCCTTCGGCCGGTATCCGGTATGTACGACACAGTTTTTTACCGGCAGCCGACGCGCCGGTACTTCGTCCACCACAGAGATGTCGAGATCACCGTAGAGAATGATAGCCAGCGTTCTCGGAATCGGCGTTGCGCTCATGACCAGAATATGCGGATGACTTCCCTTTTCCGCAAACACCTCCCGCTGTCTGACGCCGAACCGGTGCTGCTCGTCCGTGATCACCAGCGCCAGATTGTCGTAGACGGCCTTCTCCTGAATCAGCGCATGCGTCCCGACGACCATCGCGTTCGGGTAAAGCTGCAGCGCCTCGTACGCCATCCGTTTCTGGCGCGCCGTCATGGAACCGGTGAGCAGCACAACGGGAATCTTTAATCCGAGCTGACTGCACAGCTGACGGAAGGTGGCCTCATGCTGACGGGCCAGCACCTCGGTCGGCGCCATGATGGCGGACTGATACCCGCTGTGCGCCGCGTCGGCCATGGCAAGAAATGCAAGAATCGTCTTTCCCGAACCGACGTCCCCCTGAACCAGCCTCTGCATCGTATACGGGCTTCTCATATCGTTTCTGATCTCTTCGAACGCCCGTTTCTGCGCGCCGGTCAGGGTAAACGGCAGCTTCTGCACGAGATCCTCCGTGAAGGAATCCTCTGTAAATGCAAATTCATTGGCGTCGCGGATCCGTTTTTCTTTATGGTACTGCATATTCAGGATAAAAAAGAAAAATTCGTCAAACACCAGCCGCCTGCGCGCGATGATCAGCGTCTCCATATCATCCGGAAAATGGATCTGACGAACCGCGTAGTTGTATTCACACAGCAGACTCTCCTCCCGGATCTCTGCCGGCAGCGGATCGTAAAGCAGCGGATCCTTTTCAAAAATCGTGCGCACGGTCTTTGTGATCTGATTGTTGGAAATGCCGCCGGTCAGCGCATAGACGGGCAGAAATTCCTGCTCCATCGCGGCGTACTGCTCTCTCTTATAAATCACCGGCTGCTCCATCACAAAATGTCCGTTTTTCCGAATTACTTTTCCGTAAAATACATAGGTATTTCCGGGCGTAAGCTGGCTCCTGATATAAGGCATACGAAACCATACCAGCTCTATCTGCGTCTCCCCGTCGCCGATTGTCGTGGCGGTCACTGCCATTCTCTGCGTCTGCCGTACCATCGGAGTCTTTAATACCCGCCCGAGCACCGCGGCCGTCTCCCCCTCCGTGACCCCGCCCGGTTCCTTCGCCACGGGAAACTGCACATATGTCCTGGGATAATGACGCAGCAGATCGCTGATCGTCTCAATATTCAGTTTGCGAAACAGGGCCGCGGTTTTCTCGCCGATCCCTTTCACCGACGTAATCGAAGCTTCCCGGTTCATCTCATCCTCCCTCCCGCATTCCGGCCCTGCGATGTGCACTTCGCGCTCCGCCGGCCCACGTTTTCCGCTGCACAGCCTCTCTGACTTCTTTGACTTTTCGCTGCACAGCCTCTCTGACTTCTTTGACTTTTCGCTGCGCAGCCTCTCTGACTTCTTTGGCCTTTCGCTGCACAGCCCTCTCTGACTACCCGCGCTTTTCGCTGCTTTCTGTGCTCTCCGCACTCCGGCTCCACATGCAGAAACGGCAGGGAACCGTCTGACTCTTCCCTGCCGTTCCCCGCCATTTTATCGCACCCTTTTATTCCACCGAGATCACATAGTAATAGATCGGCTGCCCGCCGTAATGAATCTCGACCTCAACCTCCGGGTGATCCGCTTCAATCCGGCTGCCGACGGCATTTGCTTCCTCCTCCGTCACATTCTCACCGAAATAGATGCTCACAATCGCAGAATCCTCGTCGATCAGCTGATTTACCATATCATGCACGGTCGTCTCAAGCTCCCGGTTAACCGAGAGAATCCCGTGGTCTCCGATCCCCATATAATCATCCTGACGGATCTCCTTGTCGTCGATCACCGTATCCCGGACCGCATAAGTCACCTGGCCGGTCTTCACCATGCCGATCTCTTCCTTCATGCGCTCCTCGTTCTCCGCGGACGAACTGTCCGGAATATAGCTGACCAGCGCCGTAATCCCCTGCGGAATCGTTTTGGTCGGAATCACGATAATCTGCTTATCCTCCACGAGAGACGCCGCCTGATTCGCAGCGAGAATAATATTTTTATTATTCGGGAGGATGAAAACCGTCTTTGCATTGACTTCCGCAATGGCGTTTAACATATCCTCCGTACTCGGGTTCATCGTCTGCCCGCCCTCAATGATATGGTCGACACCGAGACCTCGGAAAATCTCGTTTAACCCCTCGCCGATGCTCACGGCGATAAAGCCCATCTCCTTCGGCGGCTCGTCAGACGCTTTCCCGTCCGCAGCAGCGCCGTCAGATGACGTCCCGGTGCCTGTCTCTGCACGGGAAACCTGCATTCTGTCCCCGGCGCCGATCATGCCCTCCTGCATCTCTTTTTCTTTGAGAGAGGAAATCTTCTCGTCGCGCTCGAGCTTCATATTCTCAATGATAATCGTGGTGAGACTTCCGTACATAAGTCCCTTCTGCATCGCCAGGCCCGGATCGTTGGTATGTACGTGTACCTTCACGATCTCGTCGTCTGCAACCACAACAATCGAATCACCGATACTCTCAAGAAAACGCTTGAATCCATCCTCCATCTTCTCGGTAAACGTCTGATCCAGCATAATCAGAAACTGCGTGCAGTACGCAAATTTGATCTCCTGCGCCGCCTGTGCGTCGAGATTGTAGGAAGAACGGTCACCCTCCGCAGCCGCAGGCGCGGACGGTTCCGCGAAGGAATAGTCCACCTCTTTGCCAAGCAGCGCGTCGTATGCCCCCTTCATGACCTGCATCAGTCCCTGTCCGCCGGAATCCACGACGCCGGCCTGCTTTAGCACCGGCAGCATCTCCGGGGTCTTTGCCAGCACCCGGTCACCCTCGCGGATCACGTCGTCCAGAAACACCGTAAGCTCTGTCGTATCCTCGCAGATCTCTGCCGCACGGCTTGCCATCCCTTTGGCCACCGTAAGGATCGTACCTTCCTTCGGCTTCATAACCGCCTTGTACGCCGTCTCCACCGCTTTCTGAAAGGCATCGGAAAGAATCTGTACATCCAGCTCGTCGTACTCCGCAATCACCTTGGTAAACCCGCGGAACAGCTGCGAAAGGATCACACCGGAATTCCCCCGTGCCCCCCGCAGGGAACCGGAAGAAATCGCCTTTGCAAGAGCCTTCATATCCGGCCCGGACATCGCGGCAACCTCCTTCGCTGCAGACATCACCGTCATGGACATATTCGTCCCCGTATCACCGTCCGGGACCGGGAAGACATTGAGTTCGTTGATCCATTCCTTTTTCGCTTCCAGATTCTTTGCCCCCGCTAAGAATGCCTTGGCGAGAGATTCCGCATTTATCGTAGTGATTTCCACTTCTAACGTCCTCCTTAATCAATCACACGTACGCCTTCAACGTAGATGTTCATTTTCCTGATTTCCATCCCGGTAAATTCTTCCACCTTATATTTCACGGTGTCGATCAGATTGTCGGCTACCGTGCCGATGCTCACACCGTAGGATACGATCACGTGAAAATCAATCGTAATTTTATTCTCTTCATCTATGGACACGTTTATACCATGTGTCAGATAATCCCTTTTTAATAATTTTACCAGTCCGTCCTTCATATTGACGGCCGCCATCCCCACAATTCCAAAGCATTCCACCGCCACCGAACCCGCATAGGTCGCGATTACATCCTGATCTATGATCACCTTCCCCAACGAGGTCTCCATTTGTCCGTTCATATCGCCGACGCTCCTTTCAAAGCCATGCTGACACTATTTAAAACTATTATAACCGTTTTTTGTCAAAATGCATAGCTATATTTTTATTTTTTTATATTTTTTTAAAAATACACTTGCATTCCGATCCTGAATCTGCTAAAATATCCGTATTGTGAGCCTGTACATGAGGCAGGGGAACGAGTTTAGTGCAAGGAGGTGCAAGGCTATGGCAAAGTGTGCAGTTTGTGGAAAGGGCGCTCATTTCGGATGTAATGTCAGCCATTCTCATAGAAGATCAAATAGAATGTGGAAATCAAACATCAGGCGCGTCAGCTGCAGGGTTAACGGAACACCGAAGAAATTATACGTATGTGCTTCCTGTTTAAGATCCGGCAAAGTCGAAAGAGCATAGTGAGTGAATGAAAATCCCCGCATCCGCGGGGGTTTTTTTGTGAAAAAACTGTCTCCCTTAAGCTCTCCATAGAAATGCCGTGCGTTCCGTCAGCCGCTCTCTGCATCGCAGCAAACGGTTTTCCGGTCAGAACCGCCGCCCTGCTGCGGAAAGCGCCCGGTCAAGAACGAGGGCCAGCCCCGCGGAAAGGATGCTTCCCCACAGAATCTTGCTCATATTCATCGTGCGAAGCCCGTCAAAGAGAATCGACCCGAGTCCTCCCGCATTGACGGAAGCCGCGATCGTCGCAATCCCGACCGTGGAGACCGCTGCCAGACGAATCCCGGAGAAAATGGCCTCCTTTGCAAGCGGCAGCTGGACGTATACGAGCGTCTGCCCCGTCGTCATCCCCATCCCGGCAGCCGCCTCCGTAATCCCGCGGTCCACCTCGTGAAGTCCTGTCAGGAAATTGCGCAGCAGAAGATACTGATTATATAAGGTAAGAACAATCACAGCGGTTGTCTTTCCCAGTCCCGTGAGAGGGATCAGCATGGCAAACAGCGCGATGCTCGGGATCGAATAGATCATGGAGCATGCGCCGATCAGCGCCGCTTCCACGCGTTTTACGCAGACGCAGAGCACCGTGAGCGCCGCTGCCAGAATCAGGGAAAACACAAGCGTAAGAAACACCAGTAGCAGATGCTCCGCCAGTGCCCCCAGCAATTTGTCATAATATTTTATCACATAAGTAAACATGCCTTCTCCTCTTTTATCCTGGTTCGCTCTCTCCTCCGCGCACCGTGCTCATGATGCCGGCGCATGCTCATGGTGCCGGTGCACCGCATGCTCATGATGCCGGTGCATGCCTATTCACAATGCCGGTGCACCGCGTGCTCATGATGCCCATTCACAATTCCGGCGCACCGCATGCTCATGATACCGGCGCATGCTCATTCACAATTCCGGTGCTTCCGCCTGCAGCAGATCCCTCCAAAACCGCTCCTTCTCCTGCACCGAACGCATCATCGACACCACAAATTCATCCGCCGGATGCTTTAAAATCTGTGACGGCGTGTCAAACTGAAGGATCCTTCCGCCGTTCATGATGATCACGCGGTTTCCGAGGCGAAACGCCTCTTCAATATCGTGCGTAACAAATAAAAAGGTCTTCCCGAGTCCGCCGTGAATCTGAAGAAGCTCCTCCTGAAGCTTTGCGCGCGTGATCGGGTCAACCGCCCCGAACGGCTCGTCCAAAAGCATAAGCTTCGGATCCGCCGCAAGTGCACGCGCGAGTCCCACACGCTGCTGCTGCCCGCCGGAGAGCTGGCCCGGATAGCGGGACCGGTATTCCTCCGGCGAAAGTCCGACAAGCGTAAGCAGTTCATCCACGCGCGCATTGATCCTCTCCTTTTCCCAGTGCAGGAGCTTTGGCACCACTGCGATATTATCCGCCACCGTCATATGCGGAAAAAGACCGATCTGCTGAATCACATATCCGATCCGCCGCCGCAGTCTGGTCACGTCGCCGGCCCCGATCTCCTCGCCAAAAAGCAGGATCTTCCCCGCGTCCGGCTCACAGAGCCGGTTGACCAGCTTTAAGAGCGTCGTCTTCCCGCAGCCGGAGGAGCCGAGAATCGTGATAAATTCTCCCTCCTCCGCTGTAAAGCTGACATGGTCGACCGCGTTCTGAGCCGACCCGTGAAATTTCTTGCTCACATCGCAAAATTCGATTGCATGAACCATGTTTCCCTCCCTGACCGCCAGCGCACCCTTTCTTCCGCGGTCTCTTCGCTGCCCGATGCCCGCCTCAGCGGATATGCTGCCTGTGCATGGCTTTTTCCGCGGTCCGGAATTACCGGATCGACTCCCAGAATTCCGCGGCCACTTCCTCGTACTCCCGCTTCTCCACATCCACTTTGGCGTTCAACGAGGTCAGTGTCTCCGTATCGAGCGCAGCGCTGACCTTATTTAAGACATCCGCAATGTCCGGATGCTCCTCCAGCACGTCGTCCCGGACGACCGGGGCCAGATAATACGGCGGCCACATCTGTTTGTCGTCGATGAGCAGCGTAAACTGTTCCTTGTCCGCGAGCGGACCGTCGGTCGTATACGCGGGCGTGACATCCGCCTCATCGTTTTGGAGAAGCTGATATTTTAACCCGCTGTCATAGACTTTGGAGGATGCAAAATTGAATTCGCCGTATATTTTTTCCAGTCCCGGGATCCCGTCGTCCCGCTGATCAAATTCCCCCTGGGAGGCAAACCGGATCTGATCTGCGTGCGCCTGAAGATCCGAGATCGTGTAGATGCCGAGTTCTTCCGCCAGCTGTGTACGGATCACTAGCCCCTGCCCGTCATTTGCCTGTGAAGATTCAAGCCAGGTCAGAGAAAACTGTTTCTCATACTCCTCTTTTACCACACGGTACACCTCGTCCGGATCGGTGATCACGTCCATCTTTAACACCGAGAGCAGTCCCGTACCGGTATACTCCGGATAAAGGTCAATCTCGTCGTTCATAATCGCGGTATGCACCACCGAACCCGCAATATCCATCTTTCGCTCCACATCATAGCCGGCATCTTCCAGCGCCAGCGCGTAAATTTCCGCGACAATCAGGCCCTCCGTAAAATCTTTTGACCCGACGCGGATGGTATCTTTTCCCGATCCGCAGGCAACAGCGGTACATGCCGTCATGACAGCCAGCAGAATCATTGTCATCTTTTTTGTGAATTTCATGAAACTTCCTCCAACTCTGTTAAATATACTTATAGCGCATCAGAATACGGCCCAGCAGACCGACCGCTCCGGCCGAAAGCAGCGACAGCAGCGCAACCGTAACCCCGCCTGCCAGAAGCAGGTCAAAGCGGTAAAGTCCGAGTCCGGTAAAGATGATCTCCCCCAGTCCGCCGGCTCCGATCTTCGCGGCGAGGGTCGCGCTCGCGATGATCTCTGTGACCGCATTTTTGATACCGGTCAAAATCATCGGCAGCGCCATCGGGAGCCATACACGCCGCCAGATCTGCCCTGATGTCATCCCGCACGCAGCGGCTGTCTCCAGCATAAATTCCGGCGTCTGCGTCAGTCCTGCGACCGTATTTAAAAGGATGGACGGAACCGCGAGAAGCACAAGCGCCACAAGCGCCGGGAGAAGTCCGGTTCCGAGCACCGGGATCAGCAGAAACAAAACGGCAAGACTCGGCAGAATGCGCAGTCCCTGGAACAGCGGCACGACCCACCGCTGGAGCCTCTGGCATCGCACGCAGAGGATTCCGGCCGGGATGCCGACGGCCGCCGCCAGCAAAAGCGCCAGCGCACTGATACCGGCATGCGTCGCAATCGCGCGCAGAAAATCATCCATATTATTCTGAAAATATCCGGCCATCTCCGCAAACATGATATGCTCCTTTCCGTCCCAAGCCTTTTTGCATTGGTTTTAGTATACTCAGAACACAAAAAAATAGCAACTGTTTTCATCACTTCGGACGCAAAAGCCACAGATACAGAAAACCCGCGGGAACATTCCCGCGGGTTCGCACATTCATATATCATTTATCTGTGGCACATGGGCCGTGACACGGATATGCGTTTACAGTACAAAGAAGGTGCAGGTTCCCGGCGCAAGCTCCACCGTTCCTGCCGCCTGTACAGCCGGATCAAGTGCGGGCAGACTGTTGTTTTCTCCCAAAACAAGCGGTTTGTCGTTTAACGTCATCACGGCTGCGCGGAGATTGCCGTTCTCCCCTGCCAGCGTGTAGCGCTCTGCCTCCTTCGGCAGCTCGACACGGACAGACTCCGTTTTGGAATTGTTGATCACAAGATACGTGACCTTTTTTTCTGCACCCTTCGCGGAATGCGCATAGACGTGCGCTCCTTCACGAATCGGCTCTTTCGTATCGTATACGGTCGTTCCCATCAGCCGGTTCCACAAAAGCACCGCAAAATAATTCGGGCGCGGATCAAACACCCCGCGGGCAAGGAACCCGTAATCCGAGGACGCCAGCGTATTGTGGAAGATCACACCGTTTGTAACCGCCGCGAAGCCACCGAGTTCATTTATAGTACGGATCACATCGAGATACGTGGATGCCCAGGTATCACCGCCGCCGCCGGCATCACCGGACTCGGTCACCCACATCTCACCGCCCGGGCAGTATTTATCGCGCATCGGCGCATAAAACTCTGCCATAAACGGCGCCGTCTTAAGATACGCTTCGGTTGTCGCTTCCTCCGCCAGCCAGTGCCCGGCCGGCATCACGGATGCCAGACGCTCGGAGATACCGTTATAATAATGATAGCTGAACACATCAAGCGGCTCCGTGGTTCCCTCCAGCAGCTCCGCGCAGCTGCAGCTTTCGATCAGCTGCTCGACACCGCCGCCTTTTCCCTCTTCGCCGCCCTTTCCGAAGAAAAGTCCTTCTTCGCCGCCGGTCGTGCTCGGTCCCACGCACAGGCAGTCCGGGTAATTCGCGCGCAGCCATTTGAAAAACAGATCCTGATCCCGACGGTAATGAGCCGGCGTATATCCCTTCGGGAAACCGGTCTCTTCCATCATATTCGGCTCATTTGCAAATTCCGCCGCATCAATCGGCACACCGTATTCTTTGCTCAGCGAAAACAGCTTCTCCGCCTCCGCCGGATGCCAGGGCTCCTCTGCGGAGTGAAGTCCCGGACAGTTCGCCACGGAAACGATCAGTTTCGCACCGATCGCTTTGACAAAATCGAGCACCCCGATCCACTGCTCTTTTGTCAGGACGTTTAAATATCCCTCCGGCACCTGGCCGTTTGTCGTTCCGTCAAAATCGTAATACGTCTTCGTTGCCCAGGTACCTGAGACGCGGACCCATGCCGGCCCAAGCTCCTTTGCCAGGCTGCGCAGCTTCTCATCATACAGATCAATCGGTGCATACACCTGCATCAGATCCTTGTACATGGCCGCGATCCCCTCTGACGTCGGCTCCACATAAAACTCCTCTGTTCCGGCGACCTGTCCGGGCGTGTAGGCTTTCCAGAAGGTTCCCCCTGTTACCTCGGCAAACTCCACGTTGTAGGACATCATTCTTGGATTGATCTCGCGCAGTGGCTTTAACTCACCAGGCGCGAGTCGGACTGATTGTGACATAAATCTCGTTCCCCCTTCCTGTATTCTGCTCCCATACCGGCCTCCCAGGTATACAGCCGGCCGATATGTTTTATTTATTATATAATAAAACGCAGCAGACATCCATTACGATTTTTTCGAAATCCGGGATTTTTTTGGGATTTGGAATCTGTCAGTGTCTCACCGCCGCTGCCATCATTTTATTTGCACTTGAGCTTATGGATGTGACTTTAATGCCATATAACTTTGGCACATCCTTCATCAAACCCCATGATGTTCCGATTCCTTCCACATAATATCCATTTTTCATACTGTATGCGGCGATACTGTCCAGCGTATACGTTTCATTCTTCGTCAGATAGAACCATACCATAGACAGACTGTCGGCCCGCAACCTGCCAGCCCAATACAGCTATCCCCATAGGACTCATAGCCCCATCGCCTGTCCCATAGGTACGGACTATCTACCGTTTACGTTACTTTGGCTACTTTGCTTTGATTACCAATGAAAAAATGGATGCCTTTACAG
>CAJUNX010000006.1:103655-131136 GCA_910587865.1 uncultured Roseburia sp. | reverse complement strand
TGGTATACCATGCAGCAGCCGAAAAACAGCTATTACAGGCACAGAGCAAAGACACCGCAATTTGCAGCACACTCCATTCCTGTACGGCAAAGAACAAAGCCAGCACAGGGAATGTTTTGGTAATCAACGTATAGCCTGTAAATGCCAGCACAAGTGAAAACGTCATTTCCCTGTTCCGAAATGGCAGCATAAACAGCCCGGTCATACGTTCTGCATTTCCCGAAGAATGAAGAGTCTGCCACATGATACCCATTGAAAAAGCCGTAGCTGTCAACAAGAGAACAGACGGTGCAATCTCTATTTCAATTCCTGCGGTATGGACAGCAAAAAACAGGATCATGCAGGCAATAAGGCTTTTTACAGCACGTTCATACTTTGCGCCGAAAAGCTGTTTCCCGAGGTTTTGAAAAAGAATCATTCTTTTAATACCTCCCGTATTTTCTCTGCTTTGATTTCCTGTCCGGCAAAACACCTTTTTATCTGCCCCTGTTCTAATACCGCTACCCGGTCAGACGTAAGGCAGATACTTTCAAGAATATGGGACGAAAAAAGGATTGTTCCGTATTGCCGGAAGCTTTCGATCTGCTGGTACAGGTATTCGGTACTCTGAAAATCAAGTCCATTCACAGGCTCGTCCAGTATGAGCAGTTTGGGCTTCAAGGCAAAAGCTGTAATTAAATAAGCCTTTTTCAGATTGCCCGTTGACAGTTCTTTCAGCAGAACATCGGTATATTCTTCAAAGTGAAACCCATGTATCAATTCATCCATATCTGATAACTTCCTGCCGTAAGACGCTGCCGCATAGGAAGCATACTCGCGGAATGTGAAAAACTGAAAGGAATGATCTTCGGCAAAAACAACATACCGTTCTTTCTTAAATTCCCGGTCACGGAATAGAAGCGGTTTTCCCTGCCACCAGGCAGCTTTCACCTGAAAAGTGTTAAGCAGCCCGGAAAGCGTTTTGATAAAAGTGGTCTTGCCCGCCCCGTTCAATCCAATCAGCCCTATCACTTCATTCGTTCCCAGCTCCATAGATAATGTTTCAAGAACAGGTTTCCCCGGCGTATACCACACATTCAAATCATCAAGGACAAGCATTTTCCCGTTGTTCATTCTATTACCCCCGTTTGTCCTTTTCCTTTTTCCAAATTGAATAAACAGACCATAGAAATACGATACCAAGCGAGGCATACAGGGCTGCAACGGAAAGATTTGCTTTCACGGCACTAACAAGCGCAGCAGCCAGCCAGACAATACCCAAAATCAATCGAAAATAAAAATGACGCATAAGACAACCTCCGTTTCGTTTTGTGTGTAAGTTTCTGTTACAGTCATAGCATACTGCAAAAACGGCGTTTCTTCCGATTTGTCCATAATCGGCAGGTTTTTGTCCATGAAAAAACAGACCGCCAGTATGGACGGTCTGCTTTCCCGATAGATTGATTATGCCTTTACTGCTTCAAAAGATAATGTGACAACAGCGCGGAAGATCTGATTGCTGTATTCTGTTTCGATCGTCCCGTCATAGCGTTCAGCGGCGGCACGGACGCTCTGAAGTCCCCAGCCGTGCAGCGTTTTATCTGCTTTGGAAGTCTGCAAACTGCCGTTCATTTCGGCAGGTGCAGCACTGCACCCGTTTTCCACCTTGATAACCAGCATATCATTTATGCGGCGGATTGTTAAATTGACAAAGCGTAATCTATCTTCCTCATTTTTTACCGCTTCAATGGCATTATCCAAAAGATTACCTAAAATCGCAACCAGATCATCACTTTGCAGATTGGTGTGGCGTGGAAATTCAATGTTTGTACCTACCTGTATATTTTGGGAAGCAGCAAGGGCAATCTTGCTGCTGATCAGATAGTCTGCGGCTTCGTCGCCTACCCATGCTGTCTGTGTAATTTCCTGTATTGGAGAGCGCAGATTTTCAATGTAATGGGCGGCTTCCGTTGTATGATTTTTTAACAGATAGTGATACACTACATCAATATGATTTTGGAAGTCATGGAACAATTTTGCGTTAGCGGCATAAACATTTTTAAGGGTCTGATAGTCATGCTCCAATAACGCATTTTTTTCTTTTTCAAGCAGCATAATCTTTTTTTCCATTTCATATTGGCGGTTAAGGTTGAAAAATAAGATTGCAACAAGGATTAGCATAGAGAAGATAATCCAGGTTGTCAGCCTATCGTCACTTATAGATATGGTATTCTGCCCGGATAAAAGAACGACTCCCAGCAAGCCGGCGATTGCAACTCCGGCGATTATCCGTGGTGACAGCTTTTCATTTCTTTTATGCGATTTCACAGTAAGAAAGGCAATTCCCAGCATAAAAAACCGGACAATCCAAACTGCCGTTATATATCCATTTGACCGCATATCAAGAAAACGGTCTGATTGAAAGATAACTCCCAGCCCGGCCGATAGAATAAATTCCCACAAAGCAACCGTTACTTCATAAAAGAAAATGAAAAACAGGCTCACCCGCAGCTGCGCCGCATATAGATAATATGCAATCAGTATTACAAAAATTATTTCTATACCCGTCATATAAAACTGTTGAATGTGGAAACAGGACAGCACGGTAATAAAGGCTGCTGCACACACAGAAATGACGCCTGCTTTTTTCCTGTTTCCGGTTAATTGCTGCAATGTTATAACAAGATACAGCCCCAAAAATATGCGCAATCCATTTGTAAAAAAGAATGAAAGTATCTGATACCAGGTCATCATATATGCGCCCCCCAAAACCTGTTTATCTGTTTTTTTACTTCCTGCAAATGGGAACGGCTGATCGGAAGCGTTTCACCGTTTTTGAGATATGCCATGCTGTCACTGATTTTCATAATCTGTATGATATTCACGATGCAACCCCGGTCAATGAAAATAAATTCCTGTGCCTGCAGTTCATCAAAAACCTGCTGCAAACTTTTTCTAACTTTCGATATCCCCAAACGCGAACATATCATAGAATTTTTTCCGCCGTCACGCTGGATATAGAAAATGTCTTTGTACGGTATTTTTTCCATGCGTCCGGCAGCTTGTATAATATACTCCCTGCCAGCCTCTAACTCAATCAGTTTTGCAGCGTCTGTCACAGCGGACACCAGCCGACTACTCAGGTCGCTTTTTGGCACATAACGGAAAATAGAAAGCTCAAAAGCGTCAATCGCATATTCGATATGCGACGTGATAAAAATAATCTTTACATTTGGTAAATGAGGTTTGATCTTTTCAGATAATTCCATGCCTGTCATTCCGGGCATTTCTATATCAAGCAAAATCAAATCATAGAAAAAGTGGTCGTCTGTAATATCAAAAAGAAGATTGCTGCTTTGTGTATAGGCTGCAATCTCATAACCTATTCCGCAAGAGCGCAGACAATCTTTCACAATATCCCCATGAGATTTGACAGCTTCCTTATCATCGTCACATATCGCTATCCGTACCAATGCGTTCACTCCGTTTCCTGAATCTTCCGTCAGCGGGCTTTTCAGCGTCCTTTGGTATCAGCCACAGGCGGCTGAATTTTGCCACGCCCGGTATGCGGTTTTCCTCACACAGCTTTTGCACCCGTCTTTCTGAAATGCCCCATTTTTTTGCTGCTTCCGGGGCAGAAATATACTCTGGCATCTTTGTTCATCCTTTCTCTAATTTCTGTCAGTATAATTATATACGTCCAGCCGAATAACTTCAAGCTGCTTTTTGAAAATAAAGCAAATTATTTTAGTTAACTCATCTCCGTAATACGCTCATCGTTCATGACACATCCAGGAACCCAAATCCACGGATTGATCCGAAGACCTGATCCGCAATATTCACTCTCTCGTCAATGGAAAGATAACCAGAAGGAATGGTGAATCATTTTCTCTGCAGACTCTTTCATCCGCGGAAAGGGAAATGGATTTGAGACGGATCCCGTGACAGAGCTTTCTTATCCCAAAAAAGACTCCCCGGGTCTCCCCAAAGAGTCTTTTTTGTCAGAATACCGCCCGCATCGCGGGTTTCTTTTCCTTACACCGGATACGCACCGTTCTTCGTATCCGCAATCGTAGCGTCCACCTTCTTCTGCTGTGCCTCGCGGTACTTGAAGAACTCGGTCGCCACCTGCGGGAACAGCGCATAGGAAAGCACATCCTCGTCCTGCTGTTTCCACTGCTTCATCTCGGCCTCGATCTTGTCAAGCTCCGGCTCGAGCAGATCCGCATATCTGCAGGTGATCGCATTCTTCTTCTCCTCGCCGAGCACCTTGTCGACAACTTCCGGGTTAAACGGCTTTACGGTCTGGCCGTACTTGCCGAGCAGCACATCCTTCGTCTCCTTGGTCGCCACTTTGTAGCGCTCACCCATTAAGACATTGAACACGGCCTGCGTACCCACGATCTGGGAAGACGGCGTCACGAGAGGCGGCTCACCGAGATCCTTACGCACGCGCGGGATCTCCCTTAACACTTCCTCATACTTATCCTCCGCATGCTGCTCTTTCAACTGAGAAACCATGTTGGAGAGCATACCGCCCGGCACCTGGTAAAGCAGGGTCTTGATATCCACACCCAGCACCTTCGGGTTCATAAGGCCGCTTGCAAGCGCTTCCTCGCGAAGCGGACGGAAATACTCTGCGATCTCAGCCAGTTTATTCTGGTCAAGGCCGGTGTCATACTCGGTATCCTTAAACGCCTCCACCATAACCTCGGTCGCCGGCTGGGATGTGCCGAGTGCGAACGGCGACATCGCGGTATCGATGATATCGCAGCCTGCCTCCACGGCCTTCATACACGTCATGGCAGCCACACCGGACGTATAGTGGGTGTGAAGCTCAATCGGAAGGTGTGTCGCGGACTTTAACGCCGTCACGAGCTCCTCCGCCTGCTTCGGCACCAAAAGCCCAGCCATATCCTTGATACAGATCGAATCCGCACCCATCTCCTCGATCTTCTTTGCCACACCGGTCCAGTACTCCAGCGTATAAGCGTCGCCTAATGTGTAGGACAGGGCAACCTGTGCATGTCCTTTCTCCTTGTTGCATGCGGTCACTGCGGTCTGCAGGTTGCGCATATCGTTTAAGCAGTCGAAAATACGGATGATATCAATTCCGTTTGCAATCGACTTCTGTACGAAATACTCGACCACATCGTCCGCATACGGACGGTAGCCCAGGATATTCTGTCCGCGGAACAGCATCTGAAGCTTCGTCTTCTTAAAGCCCGCTTTTAACCGGCGCAGACGGTCCCACGGATCCTCCTTTAAGAAACGCAGGGATGCGTCAAAGGTTGCGCCGCCCCAGCACTCAACCGCATGATAGCCGATCTGATCCATCTTATCGATGATCGGAAGCATCTGCTCTGTCGTCATTCTGGTTGCAATCAGGGACTGATGTGCGTCACGCAGAATTGTCTCTGTTATTTTTAACGGTTTTTTCACCACTTCTGACATGAATGAATCCTCCTCCTAAATTATATTCCGAAAATCGCCATGAACACACCGGCCGCTACCGCGGTACCAATGACACCGGCAACGTTCGGGCCCATCGCATGCATCAGCAGGAAGTTCGTCGGATCTTCCTCCGCGCCTACCTTCTGCGACACACGTGCTGCCATCGGAACCGCGGACACACCTGCGGAACCGATTAACGGGTTGATCTTTCCCTTGGTAATCGCGCACAACAGCTTACCAAACAGAACGCCTGCCAGTGTACCGAACATAAACGCAACCAGTCCTAAGATCACGATCTTGATCGTCGTCCAGTTTAAGAATGCCTCCGCGCTTGTGGATGCACCTACGGAAGTGCCGAGCAGGATTACCACGATATACATCAGCGCGTTCGAAGCCGTATCCGTCAGCTGGCGCACCACGCCGCTCTCACGGAATAAGTTTCCGAGCATCAGCATACCCACTAACGGTGCTGTCGTCGGCAGAATCGTACAGACGACAATCGTAACAACGATCGGGAAGAGGATCCGCTCCAGTTTGGATACCGGACGCAGGTTCTGCATCTTGATCGCACGCTCTTTCTTTGTCGTAAACAGCTTCATGATCGGCGGCTGGATAATCGGCACGAGCGCCATGTATGAATACGCCGCCACGGCAATCGGCCCCATCAGACCCGATTGTCCCAGCTTGCCGGCCAGAAAGATCGAGGTCGGCCCGTCCGCTCCTCCGATGATGGAGACCGCTGCGGCCGCCTTGTCGTTAAAGCCCATCAGGATCGCCAGGAAATACGCACCGAAGATGCCGAACTGTGCCGCAGCTCCCAGCAGGAAACTGATCGGGTTCGCGATCAGCGGCCCGAAGTCCGTCATCGCACCGACGCCGAGGAAAATCAGCGACGGAAGAATCGACCATTCATCCAGGATATAAAAATAGTGGAACAAACCTCCCACCCCGTTGCTCATCTGCTCCGGCCGCGCGAAAATATCGGGATAAATATTTACAAGCAGCATACCAAACGCAATCGGAACCAGCAGCAGCGGCTCAAACCCCCAGCGGATCGCCAGATAAAGGAAGAAACAGGCGACGACAATCATGGCAAGATTTCCGATTGTCAGATTGAAGAAGGCAGTCTGATGCAGGAGGTTTCCCATTGTCTCCGTAAAATAGCTCATTGTCTTCCTCCTAAATTAGTTTAAAGTTGCAAGTAATGCACCCGCTTCTACCATATCTCCAACGCTCACGTTGATGCTTGCCACGGTACCGTCCCCGGTCGCAACAACCGGAGTCTCCATCTTCATGATCTCTAAGATTAAGATGGTGTCTCCCTTCTTCACGGAAGCTCCCACGGAAGCTTCGATCTTAAATACCTTTCCTGCCGCTCCGGCCTCGATCTTCACGCTTCCAGCGTTGCTGCCTGCTCCGCCGGCCGGTGCTGCCGGTTTTGCTGCAGGCGCTGCCGCCGGCGCGGGCGCTGCCGCACGTCTCGGCGCTGCCGCCGGTGCGCTGACTGTCCCGTTCTCCTCCACCGTCACGTCATAAGCGGTTCCGTTTACCGTAATCGTATAGCTTTTCATTCTGTTTTCCTCCTGTTTTTCTTATTACTGAATTCATACCCGAAGAACGCCGCTTTCTGCGCTCTTCCCCATAAGAAAGATTCACTCTGTGAATCCGCAGAACTTCTCTGCAGCATACCGCCCGGGCAGGCGGAAGTTCTGCTTCGCACTCTTTACCTTCTGCGGATCGAACGAACCACAAAAGAATCCGCAGGAACCCCTGCATCCGCAGCAACCGCTGCGGCAATCACGGCAACAAGCTCCAGATCATCCGTAAGCTGCTGCTGTTCCTCTCTCTGCTCTATCTGTGTGACCACTGCGGCAGGCTCTTTTTTCTCCTCCGTCTTTTTACCGGACATTTTTACCTGCACAACTGAGATATACCGGAAACAGTAGATGATCAGACTGATTAAGATCAGCACGGCAAACACGGTGCCCATACCCATCAGGGTATTTAACCCCGCCTTCGTCATCTTCTCGCCGAGCGTGTAATTCAGATCCGCCGTCGCGTCGACGAGATTAAGCTGTTCTGTCTCATAATCGTACTTATATACAAATGTGACGACTACTTCACGATCCGAAAACTCAGCTCTCTGCTCCGCAGTCACGGTATCCTGTGTCTTTGTAATCAAAAACTCCCCGGTGTTCTGAAACCCGCCCAGATCCGCCGTCACTTCATCCCAGGAATCGATCAGATTCACCAGCGCCTCCGACTGGTAGCTCTTCTGCTGCTCTTTCTGCTCATCGCTCATCACCGCAAGCGCATTCACATTCTGATCCGCCAGATTCTGCAGCTCGTCATACGTCATCCCGAAGTAATCCACGGTGCGCGGATCCTCCCCGCACGCAGCGAACCCCAAAACCATAAAGCAAAGACAAAGTATAAGAGATAATTTTTTCTTCATAAACTTCACCTTTCTATTTTGTTCCATGTTTCCTGTCCGGTACGCCCGCGCACTTTGTGTACAGCAGTTCAAACGCATTGATCAGGTACTTTCTCGTGTCCGCCGGATCGATGATCAGATCCACATAACCTCTGCGGGCCGCCGTCTCCGCACTGCCCTGCAGCTCATCGTACTCCTTTGCCTTCTCTGCGATCTCGTCCGCCGCAGCGTCCGCATACATGATCTTTGCGGCAAGCTCCGCTTCCATCATGCCCACCTTCGCATCCTTCCACGCATAGACAAAATCCGCTCCGATTGACTTCGCATTCATCGTTACATATGCGCTGCCGAACGCCTCGCCCGTGATCAGATTCACCTTCGGGCAGTCCGCTCCCGCAAATGCGCTCGTCAGACGCGCAAGCGCGCGCGGAAGATTCTTCTCACAGCACATACATGCCTTAAAGCCTCTCACGTTCGTGAGGGTCAGCACCGGAATTTCAAACGCATCGCAGAACCGTACGAAATCTGCCGCCTTATTGCACCCTCTCGCCGAGAGCACCGGCTCAAATTCCTCCGCCCGGTTTCCCTCTGCGTCATAAACCTCGGAGCAGTTGGCCACAGCGCCTACCGTCATGCCGTTTAACCGGATAAAACCGGTCACCATATCCTTTGCATAATCCTTCTTCGTCTCAAAGAAAGCATGTCCGTCCGCCATCTCGGCGAGCAGATACCTCGGATCACCCTTCATCGCATCCATGCTCTCACATGCGCGGTTTAAGTCATCCTCGCAGTCGCCGGTGTACGTATCGCCTTCGTTGTTCAGAGGCAGAAGGCCGATCAGCTCGCGGATGGAGGCAAGAATCTCATCCTCCGTTCCCACTGCATCGATGCAGCCGTTCTCCTCGCTCTGGAACTTCGCCGCGGAGGTATCGCACTTGTCGATGCGGTTTCCGTCGATCGCATTCGGGGAATTCACAAACATCTTCCCTTTGCTCTCCTCGATAAACGCAAAATCACAGAGTGCCGGGACAACGGAAAGCCCGCCCCCGCAGCTGCCGAATACCGCTGCGATCTGCGGGATCACACCCGATGCCGCAGCCTCCTTCGCATAGATCTGTCCGAAACCGTCGAGCGCATCCACAGATTCCTGCAGACGCATTCCGGCACAGTCGATAAATCCGATCACCGGCGCGCCCATCTTCATCGCCATATCATATATCGCCGCGATCTTCTTCGCATGCATCTCACCGATCGTTCCGTTTAACACGGACGCGTCCTGGCTGTATACAAAAACCAGGCTTCCGTCAATCAGACCGTGACCCGTGATCACGCCGTCGGACGGTGTGCCGGCGGCTGCGAGATTAAAGTCTGTGCTTCTTGCTGTTACGAGAGAACCGATCTCAATGAAGCTGTTCTCATCGACTAATCTGGTGATGCGCTGCATAGCCAGATTATCACTACTACTACTCATTCGTTTGCCCTCCATCTATAAGATATTTGTGAAATATTGTAAAATCAACAAATTCCGCTATGTTAAATTATAGTTGTTTTCCTGCCACATTTCAAGTAAAAATCCGGTAAATTGTTAAATTTCTGACGATTTATAAACCGATGGCGGTTTCCCCGGCCTTCCGCCGGACCAGAACCGTCACGGTCCGCCTGACTCACACAATGCATAACAGTTCCATCAGCCGTGAGAGACACCAGGAAAAATCGATTTTTTCCACCCCGCAGCCCGCGGTAATCCGGCATTCCCGTACCGTCTCATCGCCGAGCAGATACGTGATTTTTCCGATCTCCTCCCCCTCCGCCACCGGAGCGGTCAGATGATCCCTGATCTCGTAGCGGATCACGATCTGTTCGTCCGCTGCGAGAAGCAGCCGCGAATATCCCTCATACGCCGAGAGCTCCGGCATCACAAATGCCTCCCCGCCGATCCGGTCGCTCTGCCCGTCTTCGACCGGGACGGGCGCAAGCTTTTTCTGATCCGGCAGAAGCTCCTCCAGATTCCGTGTCTGGAATCCCGCAATCCCGTACTCCATCAGCCGCTTCGTATCCGACCATTTATATGACTTGTTATTCGGCCAGCCGCAGGCAAGCAGCGCTACGATATACGTCCTCTCATCGCGCGTGAGAGCGCCGACGTAGCAGTATCCCGCCGTCCCGGTAAACCCGGTCTTGCCGGAAAGCGCCCCGTCCATCATCTGCAGAAATGCATTGTGATTGTAACAGCTGTAGCCGGATTTTCCGTCTGCATCCGTAAAAGAATACTGCTGCGTCCGTGTGATTTCAAGAAATTCCGCCGCTTTGGGCGATGTTTTGATACAGTAGCGCATGATCTGGGCGAGATCCGCCGCCGTGGTGTGGTGAAATCCTCCCGCATCCTCCCCGTCCAGCCCGTTCGGCGTGACAAAATGCGTATCCAGACAGCCGATCTCCTCCGCCTTGCGGTTCATCAGCCCGGCAAACCCCTGCGTGTCGCCGGAAACATATTCCGCGATCGCCACCGCGCAGTCGTTATAGGACTCGAGCATCAGACCATAGAGCAGATCCCGCAGATAAAAGGTCTGACCTGCCTGCATCCCAAGATGCACCTTCGGCTGTGAGGCCGCATTGACCGACACCGTCACCTTACTGTCCAGATCACAGTGCTCCAGCGCGAGAATACAGGTGAGAATTTTTGTCGTGCTGGCGTTTGCCATTGCCTCGTGACCGTTTTTTTCATAGAGGATCCGGCCGGAGTCACCGTCGATTAAAACGGCTGATTTTGCATAAAGCTCCGTCTCCGCAGGCTCTCCTCTGCTCCCCGCGTCAGCGCCCGCTGTTTCCACCGCCGGTTCTTCCGCCGTCATCTCCACATGTCCCGCCGTCGTCTGCGCGCCGGAAACGACTGTGTTCGCAGCATTGGTAAACAGGGTAAAAAAAACAAGAAAAAAAGAAATGATTCGTTTCATAGTACTCCGAAAAGTTGTTTCATAGATTTATATGCGCCTGTTCGCATTCTCATGCCAGATCCGGCATCTCCCCTTCCCGGGCATCCGGATCCGATGTGTCCCCCTTCCCGGACGGTTCCGGCGCCTCCTCTGCCGGGCAGCCCTCGTCCCCCGGACATCCGGATCCGATGTGTTCCCTTTCCCGGGCGGTTCCGGCGCCTCCTCTGCCCGGGGCCGGCTTAAATATCCATCTTCATATGCATCTCCGCCTCCGCTTCCTGACGGAATTCCTCGACCTGAACCGGATTTAACACCGGCAGCTCCTCGACGGACTGCACGCCGAAGCTGCGCAGAAATTCCTCCGTCGTCCCGAACAAAAGCGGTCTGCCCGGCGCGTCAAGACGGCCGAGCTCGCAGACCAGATTGTATTCGACAAGCTTATTGACCGCGTGATCGCAGGATACCCCGCGGATCTTCTCAATCTCTACTTTTGTAATCGGCTGTTTGTAGGCGATGATCGAAAGCGTCTCCAAAAGGACATCTGTCAGGACATGCTTCCTGGGCTGCCTGGCAATCCGGATCAGATACTCGTACATCTCCTTTTTCGTGCACATCTGATATGCCCCGTCCAGCTCAATGATCTGCACCCCGGTGGAATCGTCCTCATAATGCCGCATCATCCCGTCCAGGATACGCTTTGTCTCATTTTTATCCAGCTCGATTGCCGCAGCGATCTTCTCAAGCTCCACCGATTCCCCCATGGTAAAAAGAATCGCCTCGATAATCGCCTCGTACTTTTTTTCTTCCATCTGCCGTCCCCCTGCCGCTACGCCACAACCTTTGATTCAATCAGTATATCGTCAAAGGTATGTTCCTGCGAGATAAAAATCCTGCCCATCTTCATCAGCTCAAGAATCGCAAGAAACGTCACAATGATCTCCATTTTGCCCGCCTGCGCTTCCAAAAGACTGCGGAACGAAAAATGACTGTGCGTCATGCAGTAGCTCTCAAGGTTCGCCATCTTCTCCGCAAGAGACACCTCTTCCTTCTCAATCCTGCCGAATTTCGAGCGCACCGGGTCGATCTTGTCCGCCTGCTTTTTCATGACCGACTTAAAAATGTCGTTCAGCCGGGCAAGCGTGACATTGCTCATCAGCTCCGTCAGATTGACGGGCTGCTCATAATGCGCCACCTCGGGCGGAATCGTCGCTGGCTTAAAGAGCACCCGCTCCGCGTCCATCTGACGGTCGCGCAGCTCGTACGCCATGCATTTGTACATCTTGTACTCGAGCAGCTGCTGAACCAGCTCGGCGCGCGGGTCCTCCTCCTCTTCCTCCTCCGTCTCCGGCGCAGGCAGAAGCATCCTGGATTTGATGTCAATCAGCGTTGCCGCCATCACGAGAAATTCGCTCACCACGTTTAAATCCTGCCGCTTCATCTCGGCTATGTAGGCGAGATACTGGTTTGTAATCTCGGCAATCGGAATATCATAAATATTTACTTTGTTTTTTTCGAGCAGGTGCAAAAGCAGATCCAGCGGTCCCTCAAACACCTGCAGTTTCACTGTCATATCCATAATCTTCCTCATTTTACATTGCTTTTTCCAAAAATACAAGCACAAATTTTGCATATTGTACAGGCACAGACGCTAAAATGTAGAGAAGCGAAATGTCCGGCCCGCCGGTTTTCATTTCCGAATCAGGAGGAATCTTCGTGAATTTTTTACTTTCTTTCTTATTATGTTTCTGTCTCACCGCATCCGCGGCTGCAGGCGATGCTTCCGGCGCTCCTGTTTCCACGGAAACCATGACGGATGCCCCTTCCGCCGGGATCATCGCAGACGGTTCCGATCCTGCAGACGATGACCTGACAGCGGCTGCGGACATCCCCGCAGATACCATGGCCGCAGACGGTTCCGATCCTGCAGACAGCGCTTTGGCCGCATCGGAAGCTGCCTTAAGCATCCAGGCGCCGAGCGTCATCCTCATGGAAGCTTCCACGGGCACCGTGATCTACGAAAAAAACGCGCACGAGGCCATGCACCCGGCGAGCATCACAAAAATCATGACGCTGCTCTTAATCTTCGACGCGTTAGAGAGCGGAAAAATCTCGCTCTCCGACACCGTGACTGTCTCGGAATACGCCGCCAGCATGGGTGGATCCCAGGTCTACCTCGAGACCGGAGAGACACAGACGGTCGAGACCATGATCAAATGCATCAGCGTCGCGAGCGCCAATGACGCCTGTGTCGCCATGGCGGAGCATCTCTGCGGTTCCGAATCCGAATTTGTCCGCCAGATGAACGAACGCGCCAAAGGGCTTGGCATGAATGATACGACATTTGTAAACTGCTGTGGACTCGATGTCGACGGACATATGACAAGCGCCCATGACGTTGCGCTGATGTCGCGCGAGCTGACCGTCCGCCATCCGGAAATCCACCAGTATTCCATGATCTGGATGGAAAATATCACCCACACGACGGCAAAAGGAAGCAGTGAATTCGGGCTTGCCAACACCAACAAGCTCATCCGTCAGTACCAGTATGCGACCGGGTTAAAAACCGGATTTACCAGCCTCGCAAAATACTGTGTTTCCGCGACCGCAAAAAAAGACGATATGGAGCTGATCGCCGTCATCATGGGCGCGCCGGATCCGAAGGCACGCACCGCGGACGCAACGACGCTGCTCAACTACGGTTTCGGTCAGTGCCATATCTTCTCCGATCCGAACAGGGACGAACTCGAACCTGTCGCGGTGGAAAAAGGCATCGTCGAATATGTAAACCTGGTGTACGCCTCCCCGTTTTCCTATGTCTCCACCGACGGCTCCGACCTCTCCGGCATCGAAAAGGCGTTCGAACTGCCCGAATCCGCAGCCGCGCCCGTCAAAAAGGGCGGCGTCGCCGGCAGAGCGGTCTACACCTTAGACGGAAGAGAAATCGGCAGCGTAAACCTCCTCTATACCGACGACGTGCCGGTTGCCACCTATAAGGATTATTTTTTAAAGGCACTCTCCTACTATCTGACTTAAAGAAAGAAGGAGACAGTCTGATAAAAATCCAGTGCCTGAAAAGCCTGAATGTTTAAAGACTGTCTCCTTCCTGCCTGTCAGGGACAGAAACCGCTCTTTCCCGGCAGCCCCCTGCACCGGTTCTCATACCATTATCTGAATGTTTCCCTTAATACGGATCGCCTGACAGCCGTTCTCCTGACCGGCAAAAGGTTGTCCGTCTACAGAAGAGGCGCAAACAGGCGCAGGACACTCTGCACCATCCGGATCGGAAGCGCTCTCCCGCGGCAGAATTCCAGACTGATTTCTTTCGAACACGCAAAGGTATTCAGACAGTCCTCCTTTACCTGAAGGACCGCCGCGGACCGGTACAGCCACACGCCGCACTCAAAATGAAGATACAGGCTGCGGAAATCCAGATTGACGCTGCCCACGGTCGCGATCTCATCGTCGCACACAAAACTTTTCGCATGGAGAAACCCGGGCGTATACTGATAAATCCTCACACCGCCTTTTAACAGCGGCGCATAGTAGGACTGTGTGAGCAGGTACACCATCTTTTTATCCGGGATGCCGGGCGTGACGATCCGCACATCCACGCCGCTTTTCGCCGCGTTGCACAGTGTCACCAGCATCTCATTGTCAATGATCAGATACGGGGTAAAAATGTAGACATACCGTTTTGCGCGCGCGATGATATTCAGGTAAATATTTTCCCCGACATTTTCCTGATCCAGCGGACTGTCCCCGTAGGGCTGCACATAACCGTCATTTACAAACGGCTCCTTCTGATAGACCGACGGCATAAACTTCCGGCAGTCCTCCGTCATATGTGTAATATAATCCCACATGGAGAGAAACATATTTGTCAGGCTCCAGACGCCTTCGCCCTCAATACGGATTCCGGTGTCCTTCCAGTATCCGAACCGCTCAATCCGGTTGATATACTCGTCCGCCAGATTGATTCCCCCGGTGTAGCCGACCCTGCCGTCCACCACCAGGATTTTCCGGTGATCGCGGTTGTTCATCACCACGGAAATGATCGGACGGAACGGGTTAAACGCAGCGCACCTGATCCCTTTTGCCTGCAGAACACGGTAATATTTCGGCGGAAGTGTGGAAATACAGCCGACATCATCATAGATCAGCCGCACCTCCACGCCCGCCTTCACCTTCTCCTCCAGGATATCCACAATGGCCCGGAACATTTCTCCCTCTTCTATAATAAAGTATTCCAGAAAAATAAAATGCTCCGCGCTCCTAAGATCCTCCAACATATCCTGAAACATGACTTCCCCGCACGCAAAATACTTTGTGCCGGTATTCTGATACAGAGGAAAACCGGCATACTCGCTGATATACCGCGACTGGTTATAAACGGACGCATCCTCCTCCGAGAGCTTCCGCTCAACCGCATCGTCCCTCACCAGATACGCGCTCACCATACGGTTATATTCATCCATCTTCCGCTGCGTCCCCTTCGTCAGACCGGATCTGCCGAACAGAAAATACACCGGCAGCCCTACCATGGGCGAGAGCAGAATCAGAAACGTCCAGGAGAGCTTATTGACGGGATTCACCCATTTATTTACGATAATGAGCACCACAAGGATCGCGATTCCCCGAAAAAGCAGGTTCGCATAGGTAAATTTATAGGAAAACTGCCACAGCACGGCGATCGCCCACGCCACCTGAAGCAGAATAAACAACGCGATAATCGATGCCCTTCCCAAAATAAGATTGATGATTTTTTTCATATGTTTCCTCCGATTCCGATCTTCAGATCGGAAAACCTCTTCGATAAGCCATATCATGATACCGGTGTCAGACGTATCTGCTCCCATGATGCCCCGCCCCTGGCATCATGTCATCATATTAAAAGTTTTTACCTAAAAAGTCAACTGCGCACCAGATGATCCGCATGAATCACACCCCAGCATTTTTTTCCCAGCTGTTCTCCTCTCGGATAGGCACGCTCATACAATCGTAGTTTCATTTCCGCCGGCGTAAAATACGGATATTTCTGAAACGCCAGCGCGAGCGTTCCCGTCACGACCGGGGCTGCCATGGATGTCCCGCTTTTCACCTGATAGCCGTTTCCGGTGCGGCTGCAGCTTGTGATCTTTGTCCCGGGCGCGAGAATCTCCGGCTTTACGATGCAGCATTCGGTCGGCCCGCTGCCGCTGTACCCGTTTTTCAGCCCCCGGACATTGGCGTCAATCTCCGCATCGTCACTGCTGCCCACCGTTAAGATCTTCCGCGAAATCCCCGGAATCGTCACGGAATTCTCCTTCGGCCCGTTGTTTCCCGCTGCCGCCACCACCATAATCCCGCGCTCCCATAGATCGTCCACGGCCGCAAGCAGGCTGCTCTGCTCCTTTCTCCCCGCATTCGGAAGCATACCGACCGAAATATTTAGCAGACGGATCGCATACCGGTTCTGATTGCGCACAACCCACTCCACCCCCGCCAGCACCTTTTCGGTGCTGCCGTTTCCTTTTTCATCCAGCACCTTTAACATAATCAGATCCGCTTTTGGCGCAATGCCGCTGTAAATGCGGATATGCCGCGCATCCTCCGACATTCTGCCGTCGCCTCCGATGATTCCGCAGACATGCGTGCCGTGTCCGTTATCGTCATAAAGACCTGTCTTACCGTTGCAGAAATCCTGAAAATCAAGAATCCTTCTGCCAAAATCCGGATGCGGCGCAATGCCGGTATCCATCACCACAACCGTCACATTCTGACCGCTCAAACCCGATTTATATGCATAATCCGTATGAATCAGCTTTTTTACACGATTCATATTCTCCTCACATGATCAAAAATCCTCTCTCTTCTAATCTATGCAGCATCGACAGAAAATGTTTATCCTCCCCAAAACGACAGAACGCCGCCCTTCGCCGGCCTTCAGACAGCGGTCCGCCTCACACTCCGCTGTCCGAAAACCGTCCGAACGACGGCATTCAGAATCCTTTTTTCTTAAGCCTGCTTCTGTCTGGCCTCCTGCGGCACATCCTTGATCGAGAAGCTGATTCTTCCCATCTTGTCCTTGCCGAGGCATACCACTGTCACTTTATCGCCCAGAGTCAGCACATCCTCAACGCGGTTGATCCTCTCCTTTGCAATCTTGCTGATGTGAACCATGCCCTCCTTACCCGGCGCAAACTCTAAGAACGCGCCAAACTCCTTGATGCTGACCACCGTACCGGTAAAGATCTGTCCTTCCTCGAAATCGGTCACGATCATATTTACCATCTCTACCGCTTTCTCCATCATCACAGGATCCGTACCGCAGATTGACACGGAACCGTCGTCCGTGATGTCGATCTTTACGCCGGTGCGGTCAATGATCTCATTGATCGTCTTGCCTCTCTGTCCGACCACATCACCGATCTTCGCCGGGTCGATCTGAATCTGAATAATCTTCGGCGCGTACGGGCTTAATTCCTTCCGCGGCTGATCGATCGCCTTTGACATCACCTCGTCCATGATATAAAGCCGCGCCTCTCTCGTGCGCGCAATCGCCTCCTCCACGATCGGCCTGGTCAGTCCGTGAATCTTGATATCCATCTGGATCGCCGTGATACCCTTGTGCGTACCGGTTACCTTAAAGTCCATATCCCCGAAGAAATCCTCAAGTCCCTGAATATCGGTCAGAACAATATAGTCATCGTCCGTATCGCCGGTCACCAGTCCGCAGGAAATACCCGCCACCATGGATTTGATCGGAACCCCGGCCGCCATCAGCGCCATACAGGACGCGCAGGTGGAGGCCATCGAGGTCGATCCGTTTGACTCAAACGTCTCCGACACGGCACGGATCGCATACGGGAATTCCTCCTCCGTCGGAAGCACTGCGGTCAGCGCCTTCTCCGCCAGCGCACCGTGACCGATCTCGCGGCGCCCCGGTCCGCGGGAAACTTTCGTTTCACCCACCGAATAAGACGGGAAATTGTACTGGTGCAGATAGCGCTTCGTCGTGATATTCTCGTCAAGACCGTCGATCCTCTGTACCTCCGAAAGCGGCGCTAAGGTCACGACATCGCAGATCTGCGTCTGTCCGCGCGTAAACATCGCGGAGCCGTGCACTCTCGGAATCAGGTCAACCTCAGCGGCAAGCGGACGGATCTGATCGATCGCACGTCCGTCCGGACGCTTGTGATCCTTTAAGATCATCTTGCGCACCGTCTTTTTCTGATACTGGTAAACCGCCTCGCCAAGCACCGCAAGCCATTCCTCGTTCTCCGCGAACGCCTCCTCTAACTTCTCCGTGATCACACGGATATTCTCTTCGCGCTTCTGCTTCTCATCGGTAAATACCGCTTCCTCCATCTGCTCCGGCGTCACGATTTCCCGGATCGCCGCAAACATCTCTTCCGGAATCGCACAGCTCGTATAGGTGTGCTTCGGCTTTCCGCACTCCGATACGATCCGGTTGACAAACGCGATAATCTCCTGATTGATGTCATGACATTTGTAAATCGCGTCGATCATCACGTCCTCCGGAATCTCGTTCGCCCCGGCCTCGATCATGATCACCTTCTCCGACGTGGAAGCCACCGTGAGCTGCAGATCGCCCGTATCCCACTGCAGCTGGGACGGATTGACGATAAATTCCCCGTCCACCATACCCATCTGCGTCGTCGCGCACGGACCTGCAAACGGTATGTCGGAAATCGCCGTCACAAGCGCGGAACCAACCATCGCCACAATCTCCGGACGGCATGCCGGATCCACTGACATTACCATATTGCTGAGCGTGACATCATTGCGGTAATCCTTCGGGAACAGCGGGCGCATCGGACGGTCGATCACGCGTGCGGTTAAGACTGCATTCTCCGATGCCTTGCCCTCTCTCTTGTTAAAACCGCCCGGGATCTTGCCGACCGCATACATTTTCTCCTCAAATTCCACGCTGAGCGGGAAGAAATCAATCCCGTCCCTCGGCTTGTCCGACGCGGTAATCGTCGATAACACCGTCGTCTCGCCGTACTTTAACAACGCGGCTCCGTTTGCCTGGGCACACACCCTTCCGATATCCACGGTGAGCGTTCTGCCACCAAGTTCCATGGAATAACTTTTGTACATATCCATTCTCCTTTTTACTGATATTCTCTATTTCCAGCAGAAAACCCGAAACTACTGAAACACACACATTCCGCCGTCTGTCACGGCTTCGCCCCGGCCCGGACAGCTTCTGCTTCACCGGCTCTCTCTGACGGCTCGTCCCGGCCCGGACAGCTTCTGCTTCACCGGCTCTCTCTGACGCCTTCGTCCCCGCCCGGACAGCTTCTGCTTCACCGGCTCCCTCAGACGGCTCGTCCCCGCCCGGACAGCTTCTGCTTCACCGGCTCCCTCAGACGGCTCGTCCCGGCCCGGCTGCGCCTGCTCATTGTGTGCATTTCAGTGGTCCCGGATCTTTCTTCTGCCCGAAAACCATAAAACATCATGGGAAATCAGACTGCGGTTTCCCATGATATGAAAAATAGAGCGGAAACAACGTCCCCGCTCTATCACAGCACTATTTTCTAAGACCCAGACGTTCGATCAAAGAACGATATCTCTCGATATCAATTTTCTTTAAGTATGCCAGTAATCCTCTTCTCTGACCTACCATCTTAAGCAAACCTCTTCTGGAATGATGGTCATTCGGATTCTCCTTCAGATGATCGGTCAGCTCACCGATACGCGCGGTTAAGATCGCGATCTGTACCTCCGGCGAACCGGTGTCATTCGGTGTTCTGCCATACTCTGCGATAATACTCTGTTTCTTGTCCTTTGCAATCATGCTCTTTTCCTCCTTCTACTGGCGCCGTTACAGGCTGCCGGATCGCCCTGTTACTGAAATACTCAGCGGAAGGTCGGAGTGTCCATCCGCCGAATATGGGCTGACTCATACTGATACAGTATAACACAGGCATCCCTGCTTGTAAATACCATATTTGAAGATCATTAATTGTTGATGATCCGCACCACCTTCACCGGCGTCCGGTAATAGGCCCCGGAAATCTTGATGCCGGACTTCGGTGAGCTCGCATGAACCACCTGACCGTTTCCGATATAAATTGCAACGTGATTGATCCGGCTGCCGTTCCCGTAGAAGAACAGATCGCCCGGCTGTGCCTCGGATGCGGAAATCTTCGTGCCGCAGCCGGCCTGCGCACCTGAGGAGTGCGGCAGCGAAATACCGTAATTGGCAAATACGCTTAAGACAAATCCCGAACAGTCCGCCCCTCTTGTCAGGCTCGTGCCGCCCCAGACATAAGGATTGCCGACAAACTGCGTCGCAAACTGCACCAGCGAAACCCTCACATCGGACACGCCGTTGCCGTAGCGCACCTCCGTCATGGTCATCGCCTTCGGCAGCTGAACCGAGATCTCCACATAATCCGCAGATACATATCCCTCGTCGCTGTCGACATTGATCTTCACCCAGCCGTCAAGCGTCTCGACCACCTCGAGCTCCTCACCCTCCGGCATCATCGTAATAATCGAACAATCCGTATTCGGCTGCTCCCTGACATAGAGCGTGGTCGTCGTCACCGTCGCAACGGTCTGCTTCACCTCCTGGGCTTTCACCCGTGCGGCATCACCGTTTAACAGATATTCGGACTTCACATAGCCCTCCACCTTGCCGGAACGGATCTGCGTCCACTCTCCCTCGACGCCTAAAATCTCACATCCCGCATTGTTCTGCATCTTTCCCACAACATCGGCATCCGTCCCGGGAGCCTTCCTCACGTTCAGATTCCCGTCCACACTGGCGATACCGAGATTGATATATCCGAATTCATCCTCCGTCACAGGCTCCTGCGCCAGGGCCGTCACTGCGACATCCGTCCCGGAAATCTCCGGCGATACGGCTCCCGTATCGCTTAAATACTCCGAAACCGCTCCGTTCGCTCCCGATACCAGGGACCTGTCTGTATCACCGTCTAACCCGGCAACAAGCTCGGATGTCGCGCCCGCACTGACGTCCACCCCGGCATTCATCCGCGTGTCCGCTGCGCCCGCTTCCTTTCCCTGCGTCTGATTCGTATATGCTGTGGCGACAACCAGCGTCCCCGCCAGCAATATGCCTGCTGCCTTTATTAACTTCGTCTTCATAAAACCTCCTGGCTGCTTATCCTCGTCGTCGTATGTTTTCCATTACCAAGTATAGCAGTCATGTTTTACGATGTCAACATAATTTTGTAATAATTGCGTAACATTTGTAATATCCGGAATGCGCCGCATCGTCACGACGGGAAAAGATGGCCATCCCCGTTAAAATACGCCCGCGCAAACGCAATGTCGCTCATCATCTGCTCCCGCAGCGCGTCAACAGACGGAAATTTCCGCTCCCCGCGGATCCGGCTTAGAAATTCAACCGTGACCATCCGGCCATACACATCCTCCCGGAAATCCAAAAGATGCGTCTCCACCCCGACGGGATTGTCCACTCCCACGGTCGGTTTTCTTCCGACATTGGTCACACCGCGGTATTTCTGCTCCTCCATGTAAACCTCGGTGACATACACGCCGTTCGGCGGCAGAAGCTTCTCCTCCGGCGGCAGCTGATTGATGGTCGGAATGCCGATCTGCCTGCCGATCTGATTGCCGTGAGCCACCACACCCGTCACAAAATACCGGTATCCGAGCAGGCGGTTTGCCATCCCGATATGCCCCTGTTCGATTTCCTCCCGCACAAAGGTACTGCTGATGTCGCGATCCCCTTCTTTTTTCTTTCCGATCACGATCACCTCATAGCCATAGTGGGACGCACATTCGCGCAGCGTCTGCGCATCCCCCGCACGGTTGTGCCCAAAATGAAAATCCGCCCCCGCGACGATACAGCGGGCATGAAGCTGGCGAACCAGCTTTTCGATAAACTGCTCCGGCTCCATATGCATGATCTCTGTCGTAAACGGGCATTCCACCAGATAGTCCATCCCCAGATGCTCAAACATATATCGCTTTTCTTCATTTGTCGTCAGAACCTTTGCCTCCACATGCGACACATTTCTGCGTGGAGGGATATCAAACGTAAAAATAACGGCGGAAAGGCCACATTCCTTTTTCGCCGAGAGGTGTTCTAACAACAGCTCATGTCCCCTGTGGATCCCGTCAAATTTTCCAAGAGAAAGCACGGTGTCTTCTTCTATATAAAAGTCTGTGGTACCCCGGATGTATTTCATCTTCTTCCCCTTCTGCAATCACAATCCTTCTGTATATGTACCGGCTCCGTCCTTCGGAAACCGCCCCGATCCTTTGCAAAATGACGACCCGAACCTCCACGCCACGCTCCTTTGCAAAATGGCGGCCCGAACCTCCACGCCACGCTCCTTTGCAAAATGACGACCCGAACCTCCACGCTCCCGCTCCTTTGCAAAATGGCGGCCCGAACCTCCACGCCACGCTCCCGCTCCTTTGCAAAATAGCGGCCCGAACCTCCACGCCACGCTCCTTTGCAAAATGACGGCCCGAACCTTCTGATCGCTCACTCCTCCAGGAAAAACCGGTATGGCCGGTAAGCGCATATCTTCGCATCAAAGCGGTAAATGCCGGCAAAATGCCCCGCGGCGTCATACACGCAAAGCTCCTCCTCCCACGACATACCGTCGTTTAAAAGCAGCTCTGACGGCAGCGGATTCCCATTCCGCAAAAGCCGCTGCGCCTCCTTTTTTACCATCGCCTTCTGATACTTTGGAAACACCGCGTCCGTGCGCATCAGAAACGAAAACTGCTCCGTGCGCCATTCCTCCGGCGGCAGATCTCCTGCCTCCTTTCGCACCCGCTCCTCAATCTGCGCGATGGCAAGCGCATCGGCGAGACAAAAGCCGGCCACCCTCGTCCGAAGGAGGCTCTCCATACAGGCGCCGCAGCCTAATGTCTGTCCGATATCCTCGCAGAGCGTTCGGATATAGGTTCCCTTCGAGCAGGTGACGCGCATACGCACCCGCGGAAGAGAAATCGAGAGGATCTCGATCGAAGCGATATTCACCTGCTGCGCACTGCGCTCCACCGTCATCCCCTGCCGCGCCAGATCATACAGCTTTTTTCCGTTGACCTTTTTCGCGGAGTACATGGGCGGGACCTGCATATACGGCCCGACAAAACGCATGACGGCCGCTCTCACCTCATTCTCCGTCACCGTGACCTCCTGCCGGCGCAGCACGGTTCCCGTGATATCCTGCGTGTCGGTAACCGTGCCGAGCAGCATGACCGTCTCGTACTCCTTGTCCTCGTCGGTCAGCAGCCCGCAGACCTTTGTCGCTTTGCCAAGACACACAGGCAGCACTCCCTCCGCATCCGGATCCAGTGTCCCTGTGTGTCCGATCTTTTTCATTTTCAGAATACCGCGCAGCTTTGCCACCACATCAAAGGAAGTGTAGCCTTTTTCCTTGTATACATTAATAATTCCGCTGATCAACGCTCTCCCTCCGCACCGCATGCAGCATCTTGCATCTGCCGCCTGACCAGGTCAATGATCCCGTCTATGATCTCCTCCGGTTCACCCTCCACCGTACAGCCAGCCGCACGCACATGACCGCCGCCGCCGTACTGTACGGCGACCGCCGCGACATCCACCCGTTCCTTTGACCGCAGGCTCACCTTCCAGGCGCCTTCCGCCGTCTCATATAAAAAGACAGCCGCCTCCACTCCCTTTGTGACACGCAGCTGACTCACCACTCCCTCAAAATGCTTTGGCAGCACGTCATATTCCTCCATCTCCGCGGCAGTGATAAAGCTTGAGATACAGCGCCCGTCCAGATGAAGCACGCTTTTTATGAGGGAAAGCCCCATAATCCGGTTCTGCGGATACGTCTTTGTGTAAAACGTCTCCTCGATGATCCTTGTGTAGGGAATGCCAAGGCGCATCAGCTCTCCCGCGATCTGCATCGTCCTCTGGGAGGTGCAGGAATACTGAAACACTCCGGTATCGTGTACGATCCCCGTATAAATACATTCCGCGATCCCCTCCGTCACCCGCTCCGCCGGGAGAAGCCCGTAAATCAGCTCCGAGGTCGAACTCGCACCGGGGAAAATGTGGTTGACATCCGCAAAGCTCTGGTTGCTGATATGATGATCGATACAGATCGTCGTCCCCGCCGTCTCAAACAGCCGCACTGCCTTTCCGAGCCGCGCGGTATCCCCGCAGTCCTGCGCGATAAAAAGATCATACGTTACATCCTCCGGTATTTCGGAACAAATCTCGTCCGCACCGGGAAGAAATTTGAAAATATTCGGAATCGGCTCCAGATACAGATCCACCCGGATGTCTTTGTAATACGTTCTGATATAATTGTAGGTGGCGAGACAGGATCCCGTGCAGTCGCCGTCCGGCCTGATATGGCCGGCAATCGCGACGCATTTGACCTGTCCCAGATATTCGTCGATCTTCTTCATTCCGTTTCCTCATTCCACATCAGAATCTTCTGCGGCGTATTCCTCCGCCAAAGACTCCGGGGCAGATTCCTCCATGGAATCCTCATGCAGATCCTTCGTCACATCGTCGATCATCTTCGACATCCGCACACCGTACTCGATCGACTGATCGAGAATAAAGGTGATCTGCGGCGTGTTTCTCAGATTGATGCTGCGGGCCAAAGCGCGGCGGATGTAGCCCTCCGCACTTTTCAACCCCAGAAGCGTGTTTTTCTGCGCCTCCTCATCCCCGAGCACGCTGATATACGCCTTACAGGTTTTTAAATCCGGCGCAACCTCCACGGTCACCACACTTGTCATCGGGTGAATCCGGGGATCCTTAATGTCCCCGCGGATGATGTTGGACAATTCCCGCAGGACTTCGCCGTTAATTCTTGTATTTTTAATACTGTTCTTTCTCATCTCTTCCTCCATGCCGGAGTTTTATGCGGACGGCAGTGTCCCGGCAAAGCGGAATCAGCTTTATTGTTTCCGCTTTGCTGAATCAGCTTTGTTATTTCCGCAGATTCAGCCCCGCAGTCCGGCTGCCTGCCGCTGCATATCCTCTATCACGATATCATAAATCTCTCCAAGGGAAGCACAGTATTCCAGCACTTTCCAAGGTTCGTTCGTGTGAAAATGAATCTTGATCAGCTCTTCGTCCCCGACTGCCAGAAGACAGTCCCCCGCGAAATGGCTCATGAAATAATCATTGATGGCATCCTCGCTGAGATCTTTTCCTTCAATCAGAAGCTGCGTATCATACCGAAATTCCAGCATCCTATCCTCCTGTCACTCTTCGCTCCGCAGTCGTACGGCACACAAAGCCGTACGCCCTGCAGGTCTCGTCAGCCCTTCTTTTATACCGGCATGCTCCTGTTTCGCCAACCGATATTCCTTCCGTTCCATCTGCTGTGCCAGCCTTCCTGAACGATACCGGCGCATCGCCTCATTCAGCTGTCCCGCAGTCTGAAGATACGTCCTGCAAAACAGCTGAAAATGAATGTGTCAGCACATTAACGCGGCACCTCCACCATCGTGTATGCCTCCACGACATCGAACTCTGCAATATCGTTAAATCCTTCAAAGACCAGACCGCACTCGTAACCGGCGCGCACTTCCTTCACATCATCCTTAAACCGCTTTAAGGATGCCAGCGCGCCCTCGTAAACCGGCGCGCCCTCACGGGTGATGCGGATTTTGCAGTTCCGCTGGAAGATGCCGTCAAGCACATAGGAACCGGCGATATTTCCGATACCGGATGCCTTAAAGATCTGGCGCACCTCCGCATGGCCGAGCACTTTCTCCTCAAAGACCGGATCCAGCATTCCCTTCATGGCCGCTTCCACGTCCTCAATCGCGTTGTAGATGACCTTATAGAGACGGACATCCACATTTTCCTTCTCCGCCGTAATCTTCGCCGTCGGATCCGGACGGACGTTAAATCCGATGATAATCGCGTTGGACGCGGATGCCAGGCTGACATCCGATTCGTTGATCGCACCGACGCCGCCGTGAATCACCTTGACCACAACCTCCTCGTTGGAGAGCTTCACCAGACTCTGTTTTACCGCTTCCACGGAACCCTGTACGTCCGCCTTTACAATAATGTCAAGCTCCTTGACATTTCCGGACTGAATCTGCGAGAACAGATCGTCTAAGGACATCTTTGCCTTCGTGTCCTCGATCAGACGGCTCTTGCCCTCCGAGATATAGGTCTCCGCAAACGAGCGCGCCTCTTTTTCCGTATCCGTCGAGACAAATGTCTCTCCGGCCTCCGGCACCGCGGAAAGTCCTAAGATTTCCACCGGCGTGGACGGACCCGCTTCTTTGACCCTTCTTCCCTGATCGTCAATCATGGCACGCACCTTGCCGTAGCAGCTTCCGCACGCCATCGGCTGACCGACCTTTAACGTACCCTTCTGCACCAGTACGGTTGCAACCGCGCCGCGCCCTTTATCAAGCTGTGCCTCAATGACCAGACCTCTCGCATTCCGCTTCGGATTCGCCTTCAGCTCGAGCACCTCGGACGTCAGCAGAATCATCTCAAGCAGGTTCTCGATCCCTTCTTTTGTGTGCGCGGACACCGGACAGAATACCGTGCTTCCACCCCAGTCCTCGGGAATCAGCTCATACTCGGAGAGCTCCTGTTTGACGCGCTCCACATTTGCGCTCGGCTTATCGATCTTGTTGATCGCAACGATGATTTCAACCCCTGCCGCCTTCGCATGGTTGATCGCCTCGATCGTCTGCGGCATCACGCCGTCGTCCGCCGCCACGACAAGGATCGCGATATCCGTCGAATTTGCGCCTCGCATCCGCATCGCGGTAAACGCCTCATGGCCCGGCGTATCGAGGAACGTGATATTCTGCCCGTTGATCGATACCACCGACGCACCGATGTGCTGGGTGATTCCCCCTGCCTCTTTGTCGGTCACGCGCGTGGAACGGATCGCATCCAGAAGCGATGTCTTACCATGATCGACATGCCCCATCACACAGACAACCGGCGGACGTGCGACAAGTGTCTCCTCCGGGTCGTCCTCCTCTTTTAAAAGCTCTGCGATCACGTCGATCTTTACCTCCGGCTCGCAGATGCAGTTGAATTCGAGTGCGATCTCCTCCGCGGTATCGTAATCCACCTCCTGGTTCACCGTCACCATGGTTCCCTTTAAGAAGAGCTTCTTGACAATCACGGCCGGCTGCAGCTTCATCTTCTCCGCCAGCTCCTTGATTGTGAGCTTCTCCGGCAGCACCAGCGTGCGGATTACCTCTTCTTCCTGCTTCGGCTGCTGCGGCTGCTGCGGACGTCTTCTGCCGCCGCCCTTCTCAAGGTTGATGAAACGCTCCTGCTTCTTTCCGCCGAGCGCATCGTAATCGCCCCTCTGTCTGTTGTTTTTATTGCGATCCTTGTCACGGTCCCTGGACTCTTTTCCGCGAAGCTCCTCCGCCTGGGCAGAAGATTCTTTGTTGAAGCGGTCGATTTCCCGGTCGAGTCTGCCAGATTGACCGCCGCGATACGAATTGCCGCGGTTATTGTTTCTGTCACCCTGGCCGCCGTTCTGATTCGGTCTGCCATTCTGGAAAGGTCTCGCACTGCCATCGCCTCTTCCTCCTCTGTTCTGGCCAAATCCTCCCTGGCCCGGTCTGCGGTCTCCCTGACCCGGACGGCGGTCTCCTCCCTGCGGTCTGCGGTCTCCCTGGCCCGGACGGCGGTCTCCTCCCTGCGGTCTGCGGTCTCCCTGACCCGGACGGCGGT
>CAJUNX010000006.1:101573-103555 GCA_910587865.1 uncultured Roseburia sp. | reverse complement strand
GACGGCGGTCTCCTCCCTGCGGTCTGCGGTCTCCCTGACCCGGACGGCGGTCTCCTCCCTGCGGTCTGCGGTCTCCCTGACCCGGACGGCGGTCTCCCTGGCCGCCCTGCTGGCGCGCCTCCGCCATCTGATCATAAATATTTCCAAAGATATTCTGCGGTCGGCTCTCCTTTTTCGGAGCCTCTTTCGCCTTTTCCGCTTCCGCGCGCTCTGCTTCCGCCCTGGCCGCCTGCGCTGCCAGCGCCCGCTCCGCGTTGATGCGCTCCGCCTCCTCGGCTGCCTTTACCGCCTCCGGATTAATCGCACGGTCAAATGCCTTTCTCACGTCATAATCACTCATCGGCCGTGACTGCTGCAAGGGTCTTCCCCCCTGCGGTCTGCGGTCTCCCTGGCCCGGACGACGATCTCTCTCACCCTGCGGACGGCCGTTTCCCTGACCTCCCTGCGGGCGGCCGTTTCCCTGGCCTCCCTGTCTTCTGCCTCCGTGCATGGATCCCTGCTTACTATACTGTGCATTAAACACGGACGTTATGCTCGATTTCTTTTTCGGACAGTCTGCGCCTTTTCCCTGGCCGTTCTCCGGGCGGGACGATTTTGCGCCGTTTTGCTTTGCGCCGTTTCCCTCCGGACGGTTTGCATTTCTCCCGGCCGAATGCTCCGTATGCTTTTCCGCCGTCCCCGCTGCGGTGTCTGTGCCGCTCTTTTTCTCTTCCCCTGCCGGATGTCCCTGCGGGCGGGATCCTTCCGGCGCGCCTGCCGTGCGGTTCTCACCGGCCGGCCGCTCTGCACGCGGCTCCGGCGACACACTTTTTTCCGGCGCTGCCCCCTGCTGCTTTCTGACCGCATCCGTCTCCTTTGAGCTGTTTGCCGATCTGCCGAATTTTTTGCGCACCAGCTCCTGCACGTGCTCCTCCACACTGCTGCTGTGCGTCTTTACCGCGTGCTCCGTGGTGCTTAAAAACTCTATAATTTTCTTATTATCAATCCCTAATTCTTTTGCCAGCTCATGAACTCTCATTTTTGCCATATATCCTGTTTCCTCCATTATTCAGTTGTTAACATTTGCTTTAATTTATCCTCAATCGAATGGGCCAGCCCCTGATCCGTCACTGCAAGTGATGCGCGCATTTCTTTTCCGAGCGCTCTTCCGAGTACCTCTTTCACCCCGTACCGGTACATCGGAACCTTATAAAAATTCGTCATATTTGTAAACATCTTCTGCGTATTCTGCGACGCATCCTCCGCCACGATCACCAGATATGCCTTCTGGGCTTTGACCGCCTTCTCTGTAGAAAATTCTCCGCTTACCACCCTGCCGGCTTTTGCCGCAAGGCCAAGCATGGATAACACCTTATCAGGTTTCAAACTCCTCCATCTCCTTTGTCAGCATCTCATATACTTCTTTTGGAATCGGCATTTTAAATGATCGTTCCAGTCCTTTGTTTTTTATCGCTGCACGCAGACACTCGCCCGAAGGACAAAGATAAGCTCCCCTGCCGTTTTTCCTCCCTGTCGTATCAAGAAGGATCTCACACGGACCGCCTTCCTTTTCCTGGGTTTTTATCACACGGATCATCTCCTTTTTCGCCTTCATTTCGTGACAGCCGATACACTGACGCATTGGAATTTTTTTGTTTGCCATCTGTCTTAAACCCCTGTCACGTTTCCTCTTCGGATTCATCTGATCCGGTGTCTGTGTCTTCCTCCCCGGCATCTTCTGATCCGGTGTCTGTGTCTTCCTCCCCGGCATCTTCCGATCCGGTCTCTGTGTCTTCTTCTATATATCGAATATCTGTATCCGTATCATCCATGGCGGATTCTCCCGTATCCTCCGTCCCGTCCTGTGTGTATGCTTCGTCTTCATACTCACCGTCCGCATACGATCCGTCGCCCGCGACCTCACCGTCCGCATACGATCCGTCGTCCACGTAACCTTCGCCTTCTGCGTACTCACCGTCCGCATACGATCCGTCATCCGCGTA
>CAJUNX010000006.1:0-101473 GCA_910587865.1 uncultured Roseburia sp. | reverse complement strand
CGTAACCTTCGCCTTCTGCGTACTCACCGTCCGCATACGATCCGTCATCCGCGTATTCACTGTCGGCATATTCGTCGTCGTAGTACTCGTCATCCTCATACTCATTCTCATAATCCAGGAAATCTCCGGACTCTCTCGCCTGAGTCTCGCTCTTGATATCGATCTTAAATCCGGTAAGCCTTGCCGCCAGTCTCGCATTCTGTCCCTCTTTTCCGATCGCCAGGGACAACTGGTAATCCGGCACGACGACTTTTGCCGACTTTTCTTCCGCATCCGCGATGACGGAAATGACTTTCGCGGGACTTAAAGCATTCTCAATGAGCATGGCCGGGTTTTCATTCCAGGTGATAATATCAATCTTCTCGCCGCGAAGCTCGCTGACGATCGCATTGACACGCGCGCCGTTCATACCGACACAGGCGCCCACCGGATCCACATCCGGGTCGTTTGACCACACCGCAATCTTGGTTCTGCTGCCCGCTTCCCGCGCAATCGCCATGATCTCGACAATGCCTTCCCTCACCTCGGTAACCTCGGATTCAAACAGGCGTTTCACCAGCTCCGGGTGTGTCCTCGACACGAGGATTTTGGGCCCTTTGGAGGTTGATTTCACCTCGAGAACGTAAAGCTTGATACGCTCGGTCGGCTGGAAAATCTCGTTCCGCACCTGCTCGTTCTCCGACAGCATCGCATCCACCTTGCCGAGATTGATGCTGACATTTCTTCCGATATATCTCTGCACCACGCCTGTCACGACATCGCGTTCTTTGCTGTAATACTGATCAAATAATACCTTGCGCTCCTCCTCGCGGATCTTCTGCAAAATGACGTTTTTGGCATTCTGCGTCGCGATTCGTCCGAATTCACGGGACTGTACCTCCACATTTACGATATCTCCCAGCTCATATCTGGTATCAATCATCTTCGCGTTTACCAGACTGATCTCATCCGCGGTATCCTCCACCTGCTCCACCACTGTCTTTTCGAGATAGACATGATACTCACAGGTCTCCGGATCAATCGTCACCCTCACATTCTCCGATTTGCCAAAATGGTTTTTGCACGCCGTGACCAGGGAATTCTCAATCGCCTCAAGCAGCGTCTCCTTGCTGATGTTTTTTTCCTGCTCTAATATCGTTAACGCTTCTAATAACTCCGTATTGCTCATTTTATTATCCTCCTCTTATTATTCGTTATTCAGACGCATCTTTTACCAGTCAAACGCCAGCCGGATCAGCGCGACCTCCGATCGGTCGAACGTCAGTTCTTCCTCTCCCTCCGGCTGAATCGTCACGGAAGCTTTATCGTAGGAGCACAGTATCCCCCGGAATTCCTTTTTGTGATTCACTGTCCGATATGTGCGGATCTCAACCTCCTGACCGACACTCCTCGCAAAATCCTTTTCCTTTTTCAGCGGCCTGCCGAGTCCCGGGGAACTCACCTCAAAAATATAGGATTCCTCCACGAAATCCTCTTTGTCAAGGAGTTCATTCATCTCCCGCGCCACGGCTTCGCAGTCGTTTACGGTGATCCCGCCCTCCTTATCGATATAGGCCCTTAAGTACCAGGAACTTCCTTCCTTTACATATTCCACATCCACAAGTTCAAACCCCATCCGCTCTAAAACGGGCAGAATAAGCGCTTCCGTACGCGCCTCGTAATCCCCATGCTTCGACATCAATCCACCTTCCCTTCTGTCTGTATTCTCTTCCACGGCCCCGCCCCGGCTCCCCGGGACTGCCGATTCTCCTCCCTCGGCCGGCCACCGCCTTTCGCTGCTTCCCGCAGATGCCGGCTTCTCTTCCACGGCCCCGCCCCGGCTTCCCGGGACTGCCGATTCTCCTCCCTCGGCCGGCCACCGCCTTTTGCTGCTTCCCGCAGATGCCGGCTTCTCTTCCACGGCCCCGCCCGGTGTACACCGGAGCGGGTTAACGGTAAACGTGAATTGAGAGAGGACCTTTGCCCTCTCTCAACCGAATCATCAATGTTATCATTATTATAGTAGCACTTTAATAAGGAAATTGCAAGTATTTTCCCGGAATTTTTTGACATATCTTACGTTCCATCCTGATCGTATCTCATAACTCCCCCGTTGTTTTGCAGCTGTCCGCAAACAATATCCCGATTCTTTCCCCCAATGCTGCCTTTGAGCCGTATATCTTTGACGTGCCGCCCGATCCGGGAGAAGATAACGTTGTCTCCGCAGTGTCTGACGATCTTCTTCACGCGATCATAAAAGGCAGAAACGTGCAGTCGCGGAACAACTTTTTAGAAACGCTCCTTGCGGATTCGCCGTACAAAGAACACGTGAAAAACCGGATCGGGTTTAAGACCTCAGCCCGGTTTAAAGAGGCGCCGGACCGTTTTCTTTCGGAGCTGCCGAAAAACAGATCGTATTTGATGATGTATATCACGAGGGGACATGCGTCACTGACAGACAGACCCTGAAGGATAAAAATCTCAGCGAGGCCGGAAACACCGCCCGGCGTGAGATTAGAGCAGCCAGAAACAGATCTCCCGGAACTGATCTTCGGGACGGGAACAAAACGGGGACAGAATGAGGAAAAAGTGCGGCTGCCAACCCCGGCTACTGTCCCAGCATCTTTTCGATAAAAATCCCGTATCCCATCGATGCGTCCGAGACGAATACATGCGTCACCGCTCCGATGATCTTTCCGTCCTGGATGATCGGGCTGCCGGACATCCCCTGCACAATCCCTCCGGTCAGCTCCAGCAGCTTCGGATCGGTCACGCGGAATAAGATCCCCTTATTCTCCACCTCCCCGCTGTAGTCAAGACTCTCGATGCTGATCTCGTAGCGTTCTCTCTCACCCGATACCTGCGAGATGATATATGCGGTTCCCAGCCGGATGTCCTGTTTGTAACAGACCTCGTAGCTCTCCCCCGACGTTTTCGCGCTCTCCGCAAGTTCCCCGCGGATGCCGAGCTGCGTATTTTCGGTGATCGTGCCAAGACAGCATTCCCTGCTGTAATCGATCATGCCGGAGAGTTCCCCCGGTCTGCCCTTTTCTCCCTTTTTGATACCGATAATATCCGCCAGGTAGACCCAGCCCTCCGACATTGTCATCTGCGTTCCCGTATCCCCGTCGCTGACCGCATGTCCGAGCGCGCCAAAGCTTCCGTCGTCCCTGTAATAAGTAAGTGTTCCCACACCGGCGAGATCATCGCGGACCCAGATGCCGAGCAGATGCCGGCCTTCCGCTCCGAGCACAGGCGTTATGGACACCTCTATATACTCCCCGTTTCTCCGAAGCCCCAAAATCTCCCGGTCCTCCCCGTAAGCGTCGATTTTTTCGATCAGCTCCTCCTTCTCATAGACCGGCTCACCGTTCACGCTCACGATATAATCCCCGCTTTTTACCAGATTCTGCGCGGGATGACATTCCCGTCCGCCCGAATCCTCTACATCCGTCGTTCCAAGTACGAGTATCCCGTCCGTTTTCACATAGATTCCGATCGGCATCCCGCTCGCAAGCACTTTTCCGCGGCCGACCAGCATCACTTTTACATCCTTGACCGGAAAGATACCGAACAGACGGCAGGAAACCGTATAGGACGGGTTCGTCCCTTCCACAGGCTTTGTCAGATTCTCAAATACCTCCGTGCTGTCATCCTTTAATACCACGCTGACCGGCACATGAAAATCATAGCGGACCTCCTCGCCGAAAACCACATACATCTCATCCGGAATCGCCTGATAAAATGTCTTTCCCGCAAATACCGCCACGAGACAAAATCCAAGCACGGTTATCTTTTGTATCCAGTGATAAAACCTTTTTTTCATGTGCGCTCCCTACCTGTACGTATTGTTCTAAATTCGTTTCCTGACCGGATCAATATCCGCCGCACGCCGGCGTCTCATGAAAAAAAGGAAGATGCCGGCCGGCACCTTCCTTAGTATATGAGTTTTTTTGTATTTCAAACATTTTTTTTCTTTTTTGCGAGCGCTTTCATCTCTTTTGCACTTTTTTGCACCGTCTCCGTAATCTCAACCCCGCCCAGCATCCGCGAGAGCTCGTCGACGCTCTCCTCCTCCTTCAGTCTGCGGATCGTGGAGACCGTCGACCGGCCCATCACGGATTTTTCAATCAGATAATGGGCATCCGCCATCGCGGCGATCTGCGGGAGATGTGTGATACAGATGATCTGATGGCTCTGTCCCAGGATGTTCATCTTCTCGGATACCATCTGTGCCGTCCGGCCGCTGATCCCGCTGTCAATCTCGTCAAAAATCAGGGTTCCGACCTCATCCGCATCCGCAAGGACCGTCTTTACCGCCAGCATAATCCGCGAAAGTTCGCCGCCGGACGCCACTTTTCCCAGAGGTTTGAGCGGTTCTCCCGGGTTGGTGGAAATCAGAAACTCTGCATCGTCAAACCCGTTTGCCGTGTAATCCCCGAGACGTCCGAACTGCATCTGAAACCGGACTTCCAGAAAATTCAGATCCTTTAACGCCTCCGTCACTGCCTTTGTGAGCTTCTCCGCCGCTTCCTTCCGGATCTTCGAGACCGCCAGGGAAACCCGGTTTAGTTTCGTCTCCTCTTTTCGGACGCGTTCTTTTAACTCCTCAAGATACCGGTCATAATCCATAAGCTGCGCGGCACGCTGTTTTTTCTGCTCAAGCGCATCCAGAACCTCAGGTATCGTGCTGCCGTATTTCGCCTTTAAACGGTTGACTTCATCGAGACGCTTTTCCACCTGGTAGAAGGTCTCGTCGTCAAACTCCATCTCTCCGATATAACCGGCCAGCTCTCTGTTAAAATCATTGAGCAGGTTATCGATCTCTAAAAGCTCCTGCTCGAGCTGTTCGATCTGACTGTCGTAGGCGGAGACACCCGAGAGCTCCCGCAGTGCGCCGCCGACCAGCTCGGTCGCGCTTCCCATATCGCCGCCGGTGCTGTTGTATGCGCCGCTCACCGCCTCGATGATCCGCTTTCCGTTGCTGAATTTTCGAAAATCCGATTCCAGCTCCTCGTCCTCTCCCTCCGTGAGCGCGGCGTTCTCCAGCTCGTCAATCTCGTACTGTAAAAACGAGAGTTCCCGCGTGCGCTCCCCGGGATCGACGTCTGCCTTCTGCAGCTCCTCCGCCAGCTTCCGGTAGCTGCGGTATATCTGCCCCAGCTCCTTTTTTTTCGGCGCAAGCGCTTCTCCCGCGTAGTCGTCCAGGATTTCCAGATGCTTTTTTTTCGACAGCAGGGACTGGTGCTCATGCTGTCCGTGAATGTCGATCAGAACCGCAGCGATCTCCTTCACCCGGGACGCAGGGACGCTCTGTGCATTTACCTTCGCCGCACCGCGCCCTCCGGCAATGCGCCGGCTTAAAATCACCTCATCGTCCTCCGGCTCCACCCCGAGCTGCTCTAATTTTGCGCGCACTCTCTCGTCTTCGACGGTAAAAATAAGCTCCACAAGCGCCGGCTCCGCCTCCCCGCCGTCCGCTGCCTCGCGCAGCATCTCCTTTTGTATTTTTCCGCCCAGCGCAAGATTAATCGAACCGATGATAATGGATTTTCCCGCTCCGGTCTCACCGGAGAGGATGTTTAATCCCCGGCCAAAATCCACCTCAGCCTCGTCGATCAGCGCCAGATTTTTTACATGCAGACTTTGTAACATAGAATCTCCTTCTACTCTCCCAGATATCCGTTACATTCTTTTTCTCATCTATACCGCAACAATTTTTTTCAGGCGTTCCATCACCGCCACCGTGTCATCCGCGCTGCGGATCGCGCACATGATCGTGTCATCCCCCGCGATGCTGCCGACAATCTCGCTGATGTTTAATGCATCCAGCGCTGCCGCCACTGCCATTGCCATTCCGGGAACCGTCTTGATGACAAGAATATTCTGCGCCATATCCATGGACACAAAACCGTCCCGGAGCACGCGAATGTACTTTTCGGAAAGCTCCTCTCCTGCAGTCTCCCACGCGGCGTATTTCTGCCTGCCGCTTTTCATCGCCACCTTCGTCAGCTTCAGCTCACGGATATCGCGCGACACCGTCGCCTGCGTCACCTGATATCCCTCACATTCGAGATAATCGGAGAGCTCCTCCTGCGTCTCTATATCATTTTTCCGGATTAATTCGAGTATCTTCGCCTGTCGTTTTGTTTTCATTCCACACACTCTCTATATCAGGTATACACCTGCATTTTTCTGCTCAGGAGCTCTAAAAAGCTTTTTCTGCTGAGCTTGCAGATACGCACCGTTTCTTTTGCCCGGCGCACGATCAGCCGGTCGCCCACCGAAAGCTTTCCTGCGCCGTCCCCGTCATAGCTGACCTCCACGAGCTCGTCCCTCTGATAGCGGCGCTTCGCAATCTCCACCACAACCTCATCCTCCGCGCCGACCACAATACTGCGCGAATTCATATTGTGCGCATTGATCGGCGTGATCAGAATCATCTCCGCTTTCGGATCCACGATCGGCCCGCCGGCTGACATATTATAGCCGGTCGACCCGGTCGGCGTCGCGATGATCATCCCGTCCGCGCGAAATGTATTCAGATATTCCCCGTTGACGTAGAGCACCAGGCTCACGACGGAAAGCGCCCCGGTCCGGTGAATCACCACATCGTTTAATGCGGTCCCGGCCGCGCTCCCTGCTCCCCCGTTCCGGATGCCGGGCTCGCCGCTCACATGCGTTTTCACTGCCTGTCTCGCGCTGTCTGTCCCTTCTCCCGCATCTGCGGCCCGGATACAGCCCCCCTCCAGCATCATGCGGCGCTCCACAATATAATCCTCCGCCATCAGCCGGTCGATCGCCGCAAACAGATTCTGCTCCTCCAGCTCGCACAGATAGCCCAGCGTGCCCAGATTCACTCCGATCAGCGGAAGCCGTGTCTGCACCAGCCGCGACGCCGCACGAATCAGCGTGCCGTCCCCTCCCAGCACGAGAATGCCGTCCGTCTCCGCCGGGATTTCACCGGGAAGCGGCGCTGCAGCTGCAAATGTCTCCCCTGCGCTGTAAAAACAGCTGCTGGTTCCCCCTCTGCTGCGGATGTAGTCGCTCAGCTTCTTTGTCAGCGCATGATCTGCGTCCTTGTATGTATTTGTGATAATCAGAAAATGTCTCATCGACTCAATCCAGCGCTTCATGCGCGGCCTTCACCACGGCATGAACCTCCGCAGACTCCTCTCTCCTGACAGACTCTCCCGTTCCCAGATAAACGAGATATTCGATATTTCCCTCCGGCCCCCTGACCGGCGAATACTCCAGCGCCAGCACCGCAAAACCAAGCTCTTCTGCGCAGCCGGTCACACGCCCGATCACTTCTTCGTGCACGGCCGGATCCCGGACGACCCCCTTTTTTCCGACCTTTTCTCTTCCCGCCTCAAACTGGGGCTTGATCAGACAGACCATCTCCGCCGTTTCTTTTAGGAGCGCCTTTGCCGGCATCAGGACCTTTGTCAGCGAAATAAAGGACACGTCCACGGATGCAAAATCCAAAGGCTCACCGATCTGTTCCGGCGTGACATAGCGGATATTTGTTTTTTCCATGCAGACCACACGCGGATCCTGGCGGAGCTTCCAGGCAAACTGTCCGTATCCGACATCCACCGCATAAACCTTCTTTGCCCCGTTCTGCAGCATACAGTCCGTAAACCCTCCGGTCGACGCCCCGATATCCATGCAGACCTTCTCCTTCAGCGAAATCCCGAAGCACTCCATCGCCTTCTCGAGCTTCAACCCGCCGCGGCTGACGTAGCGGAGCGGATTGCCCCTCACCTCGATCGCCGTCTCCGGGTCAAACATAGCGCCCGCTTTATCCTCCCGCTGCTCTTTCACATAGACCATGCCCTCCATGATTATCGCCTTCGCCTTCTCTCTGGAAGGGGCAAGTCCTCTCTGCACCAGCAGCACATCCAGCCTTTCTTTCAACCTGTCCTGTTCCTCTCTTCCCGCTGCACACTGATTCCGACCGCATTTTTTTACACAGGCGGCCGTCCTGTTCCTCTCTTCCCGCCGTGTATCAATCCCGCCTGCGTTTTTTTGCGCAGGCAGCCGTGATTTTACTTTCCCGCGAGATCCTCCCACGCCTTTTTCACGCGCTCTGTCACCGTATCCGCGTCAATCCCCACCTCATGGTACAGAATCGACACATTCCCGTGCTCCACATATTCGTCCGGAATCGCCACGGCCAGCACCTGCACCGCCATGCGGGATTCGCTGTAAAACCGCATCACCTGCTCCCCCATCCCTCCGGTCAGCACATTTTCCTCGAGTGTCACGATCAGCGCATGTTCCTCCGCCGCCAGGCGAAGCGTCTCCCGATCGAGCGGCCTGGCAAACCTCGCGTTGATCAGACTGCAGCCGATGCCCGCTTCCTTTAACCGTGACCGGACAATCTCCGCCGTTTTTACCATGGAACCCAGCGCAAACAGCGCAACCCCGTTTTCCCTGAAGATCCATTCGCTCTTTCCAAAGACAATCGGTTCCCTGTATTCCCGCAGGCCGTCATACGCTTCCCCGCGCGGATAGCGGACCGCCACCGGCGCGCCCAGGTTTACCGCGTACTTGATCATATCCGACAGCTCCCATTTGTTCTTCGGCGCAAGGATCGTCATGTTGGGGATGGAAGAAAGATAGGAGATGTCAAAGATTCCCTGATGCGTCTCCCCGTCGCTTCCCACCAGCCCGGCCCGGTCAATCGCAAATACCACCGGCAGCTTCTGTAAACAGACATCGTGGAGAATCTGATCGTACGCTCTCTGTAAAAAGGAGGAATACACGGCAAACACCGGTTTTAACCCCGCAGCCGCAAGTCCGGCCGCAAACGTCACGGCATGCGCCTCCGCGATTCCGATATCGAAAAAACGCTCCGGAAACATATTGTGAAAACGCTTTAATCCCGTCCCGTCCGTCATCGCGGCCGTGATCGCCACCACCTTCTCGTCGCGGTCGCCCAGCTTCCGCATCACAGTCGAAAAAATGTCCGTGTAATTTGCTTTTACCCGCGGATGTTTCGGGATCCCTGTCTCGATGTCAAACGCCTCGGTTCCGTGAAACCGCGCAGGATGCCGTTCCGCCGGCGGATATCCCGCACCCTTTTTTGTGATCACGTGCACCAGCACCGGCCCGTCGATGTTTTCCGCCTCCGACAGAACCTTTGTCATCCCCCGGATGTCTCCTCCGTCCACCGGTCCGAGATAAATGATCCCCATCTCCTCAAACAGCATCCCCGGGATCAGAAGCTGCTTGATGCTGCTCTTGGTTCGCCGGATCTTCGCCACCATCTTGTCCCCGTACACCGGAATCTTCTGCAGAGAATTGATCACGCCGATTTTCAGATCCAGATAGGCGTCCGCTGTCCGAAAGCCCGCAAGGTACGCCGACATGCCGCCCACGTTTTCCGAGATGGACATATTGTTGTCGTTTAAAACAATGATAAAATTGGAATCCAGCTGTGCCGCATTGTTTAACGCCTCATAGGCCATGCCCCCGGTCAGCGCGCCGTCTCCGATCACGGAAACCACCCGGTAATCCTCCCCGTTAAGCTGACGCGCATGCGCATAGCCGAGTCCGGCGGAGATCGATGTGGAACTGTGCCCCGTATCAAAACAGTCACAGGCGCTCTCGTTGCGCTTCGGGAAACCGCTCATCCCGCCGTACCGGCGCAGCCCGTCAAACCCCTCCCTGCGCCCGGTTAAAAGCTTGTGCGTATAGGACTGATGTCCCACGTCCCAGATCAGCTTGTCCTTCGGCAGATCCAAAAACAGGTGGAGCGCCATCGTCAGCTCCACCACGCCGAGATTGGACGCCAGATGCCCCCCGGTCACCGAAATCTTTTCAATCAGGAACTCCCGGATCTCAGTCGCGAGGAGTTTCAGTTCTTCTTCACTCAGCTGCTTGATATCGTTTTCCTTCTCTATCCGTTCCAGTATCATACAGAATCCCCCAACCCCATTTTCCGACAGATCAGACACTGTGCTCACTTTTCCCGGCTGATCCGTCCGACGCGCCGGATGCTCACTTCTCCCGGCTGATCAGGTACCGGATCAGCTCTGTCAGAAATTCGTTCTTTACCACAAGGGAATTAAGACACGCCGCCGCGCGCTCCGACCGTTCGGCCACATCCCGCTTCGCCTGCTCCGTTCCCTCAAAGGTCACATAGGTATTCTTGTGATTTCTCTCGTCACTTCCGACCGGTTTGCCCAGTATCTCCTGCGTACCGGTGACATCCAGAAGATCGTCTCTGATCTGAAATGCCAGCCCGATGGACGCAGCCGACTCCTCAATCACTCTCTGCTCGTTCTTTGTGGCGCCGGCAAGAATCGCCCCGATCAGCATCGAAGCCTCGATCAGCGCCCCTGTTTTCAGCCGGTAGATAAAATCCAGCTTCTCTTTTGTCATATCCGGCCTGCCCTCCGACTCGACGTCCACAGTCTGTCCGCCCACCATGCCGTAAATGCCGGATTTCCGCGCGAGAACCGCCAGTGCGCGGCCGACCCCCGCATGTCCCGGTTCCATCTCAAACGCGAGCGCCGCCGTCTCATAGGCATAGTTCAGCAGAGCATCCCCCGCAAGGATCCCGATCGCTTCCCCGTATACCGCATGGGTCGTCTTTTTTCCCCTGCGGTACTCGTCATTGTCCATGGCCGGAAGATCGTCATGCACCAGCGAGTAGGTATGAATCATCTCGATCGCCGCCATAAACGGCTCAATCACTTTTGATTTTCCCCCGAACAGGCGGTAAGTCTCCAGCATCAGCATCGGACGAAGGCGCTTTCCGCCCGCCTTCACACTGTAATTCATCGCCTCCATGATCGTCTTCTGATATCCCTCTTCCGCCGGCAGATATGCATATATGATCCGTTCAATCTCCTCCGTCCGCCGCAAAAGCTCCTCTCTGATCTCCATATCCATCGTTCCTTCCCGTCATCCGCACAGCATGACGCCGTACCCTTCTCATCTCCGCCAGATCCCCTCTCCCGGGATCTCAGCCTTCCCTGACCTCACCGTCCGCACTGACGATCTGCAGCTTTTTCTCCACGGTATCTAGCAGCCGGTTGCAGTGCTTTAACCGCTCCACCCCTTTCTGATAGAGCGAAAAAGATTCCTCCAGCGTAATCTCACCCTTCTCGAGCTGTGTGATCACCGTCTCGATTTCCGAAAAGCTCTCCTCCAGCGTCGGCAGTTTCTCCTGTTCTTCCATCTTCACTTCTTACCTCCGTAACGGTTACCCCCAGGGAACCTTTATATAAATGAATGGACAGCTCCTCCCCGCACGCTGTCTGCGACGCGTCTGTCACCGCCCTGCCGTTTTGATCCTCCACATAAGAAAAGCCTCCCGCGAGTTTTTTCACCGGCGAGAGTCCCTCAAGCCTCCCCGACATCAGCGCAAGACGATGCCGGCAGCTCTGCATCCGCCGTTCCATCAGCTCGTCCAGCCTCCCGGCAAGATCCGCCGTATACCGGCGCTTTTCCCTGAGACGGTTTTCCGGGCACAGGTAGCGGAGCTTTTCTTTCGCATGTGCCGCGCGCATCTGCAGCAGTGTGAGATGCTGCCTCATCAGACGCTGCAGACGGCTCTCATAAGATGCCAGCCGTTCCTTCGCCCCCAGAAAGTCAAAGACCGCCAGCTCCGCCGCTGCAGACGGAGTCGGTGCGCGAAGATCCGCCACAAAATCGGCAATCGTCGTATCCGTCTCATGCCCCACCGCAGAGATCACCGGCGTCTCACACTCGAAAATCGCCCGTGCAACCTCCACCTCGTTAAACGCCCACAGCTCCTCGATGGAACCGCCGCCGCGTCCCACAATCAGAACGTCCACGCCAAAGGCGTCCAGTGTCCGGATGCCTCTTGCGATATCGGCCGCCGCGCCCTCTCCCTGCACCAGCGCAGAGTAAAGAAACAGCTGAACGTAAGGATTTCTACGCGCCGCGATATTGCGGATGTCCTGAATCGCCGCTCCCGTGGCCGCCGTCACGATGCCGATGCGCGTCGCGAACCGCGGAACGGGCCTTTTATACTCCGCAGCGAACATACCCATCTCCTCAAGCTCACGCTTTCGCTCCTCGAATCTCAGCCAAAGATCGCCCGCCCCTTCACGCGTAATCTCCCTGGCGTAGAGCTGGTATTTTCCGTCCCGCTCATAGACCTCAACGGAACCGGTCACGATCACCTTGTCCCCGTCTTTCATGCGGAAAGCAAGGCCGCCGCGGTTTCCGGCAAACATGATGGCCGCTATCGTCCCCGACGCATCCTTTAACGTAAAAAAGATATGGCCCGATGTGTGATATTTGCAGTTGGAGACCTCTCCTCTGACGCGGATATGATGCAGCATGAAGTCCTGCGCGAACATGTTTCTGATGTATGTATTAACCTGTGCGACCGAATAGATATTTCCCATCATGCCAGCCTCGCCAGCACACCGTTGACAAAGGAGAAGGAATCATCCGTCCCGTAGCGCTTTGCGAGCTCCACGGCCTCGTTGATCGCCACTCCCACCGGTATGTCTTCCTCGTATCTCATCTCATAGACGGCCAGACGGATCAGTGTCAGGTCCACCTTTGCCATACGCACGGTCTTCCAGCCCTCCGCAACCTCATTGATCGCCTCGTCAATCTGCGGAAGGTGCGCGACGATATCCGCGGCTTTCCGGGAAATATATTCCCCGTCCTTCGCCTCCCACTCCGCCTGCATCTGACGGTACAGCTGCATCTGCTGCGGCATCTCCGACGCATCGTGAAATTCCGCGCTAAACAGCATAATAAAAACCTGTTCCCTTAACTCTCTCCTGGTCATCCTCTGCCCTCTCGTGTCTCTGTAATGTCAAACAAAACGCTCCATCCTGCGCACACTTCCGGATGGAAAAAAAGGATGTCGCGCGGACACCCTCTCTGATCTGCTGCGCGGGACGCCAGCTATCTGCCGCTGCCCATATCCACGCTCGCAATACGGATATTTACGATAGACACCTCTAAGCCGGTCATATTCTCGATGGCATTCTTCACGCGCTCCTGCACCTTCGCGGACACCTCCGGAATCGAATATCCGTAGGAGATATTCAGCGCAACATCCACATTCACAATCCCCTCAAGCACTTCCACACGGATCCCTTTGGAGAGATTCTTCATACCGAGCCTGCTTACCAGTTCATTTGTAATATTGCCAGCCATGGAGCCCACACCGTCCACCTCGGTAGCGGCAAGACCCGCGATGATGGCAACCACCTCATCTGCGATCTTCACTTCTCCTAAATTCCCATCCTTTATTTTAAATATCTTTCTGTCCTCACCCATCGCCATACGCCTCCCAGTGATAGTATGCATTTATTATAGCAGACTATTCCTGTTTTGGAAACCAAAAAAATATTATTTTATTCTTTACTTATGATCTCCTCAGTATGAATAAATTCATACGGCGTCTGCTGATAGACATAGTAATTCAGCCAGTTACTGTACAAAATATTCCCGTGGGAGCGCCACTGCAGCCTGGGCTTTTTCGTATCGTCCCCATCCGGATAATAATTGACCGGCAGCTCAATCGGCAGTCCCTTGTCACGGTCGCGCTTGTACTCCTTATCGAGCGTGATTCGGTCATACTCCGGATGTCCCATGACAAAAATCCTCCGGCCCTCATCCGCGATCGCCAGAAACACGCCGGCCTCATCCGATTCCGCAAGGATTGTGAGCTCACCCACACTGCGGATATCTTCGGCCCGGATCTCGGTGTGCCTCGAATGCGGGGCCATGAAATAATCGTCGAATCCGCGCACCAGCGGCACCTTGCGGTTTTTCACGCGGTGCTCGTAGACGCCGAACATTTTTTTCTCCAGCATGTATTTTTTCAGGCCGTAATGATAATACAGACCCGCCTGCGCGCCCCAGCACAAGTGAAGCGTGGATGTCACATGCGTCTTTGTCCAGTCAAAAATCCGGCAGAGCTCGTCCCAGTAGTCCACCTCCTCAAACTCCATCTGTTCAAGCGGCGCTCCGGTAATGATCAGTCCGTCCAGACAGCGGTCACGCACCGCGTCAAATGTCTCGTAAAACTTGTTCAGATGGCTCATGGACACATTTTTAAATTCATGGCCCGACACCGTAAGAAAGGTGACGTCCACCTGCAGCGGCGTATTGGAGAGCGACCGCAGAAGCTGCAGCTCCGTCTCCTCCTTTAACGGCATGAGATTGAGAATCCCGATCTCAATCGCACGGATATCCTGATGCATCGCACGTGTCTCATCCATAACAAATATATTTTCCTTTTCCAGTATTTCTTTTGCTGGCAGATCGCTCTGTGTCTTAATTGGCATTGCTCTCATCCTTTCTTTCTGGCTGCCGGCTGTTCTTACGCTCTTTTATCTGTCACGGGCCGGGGCAGCACCCTCAGCTTCCGCTTCCGATCATCGCAAGCAGCTCCTCCTCGGTCAGGACAGGTATGCCGAGTTCTTCCGCCTTTTTGAGTTTGCTGCCCGCATTCTCTCCCGCAAGGACATAATCCGTCTTCTTCGACACGGATCCGGAAGCCTTTCCTCCGTGGCGCTCGATGAGTTCCTGCGCTTCTTTCCTGCCAAGTGTCGGGAGCGTCCCTGTCACGACAATCGTCTTTCCGCTGATCAGAGAATCGGAAATCTCTTCCTCGCGCGCCGACATGCGAACGCCATACTCCTGCAGGCGTCGGATCACTTCACGGTTCTTCTCCTCCGCGAAAAAGTTCCTGATGCATTCCGCACTGACCGCACCGATATCGTCAACCTCAGTCAGCTCCTCCGCAGAGGCGGCCATCAGGCGGTCAAATGTCTGAAAATACCGCATCACGGCTTTTGCCGCGGCTTTTCCCACATTCGGAATCCCGAGTCCGGTCAGAAGCTGGCAGGCATCGTTCTCCTTCGACCGCTCGATCGCGTCGAGAAGCTTGTCGGTATTCTTTTCTTTTCCGATGATTCCCTGTTCAATCAGCTCGTCACGGTGCTCTTTCAGCGCAAAAATATCCGCAACATCTTTAATATAGCGCATTCTGACCAGTTCTTCAATAAAAACCGTGCCGAATCCCTTAATATCCATTGCGTCACGGCCCACAAAATTGATGATGCGCCGCTCCAGCTGTGACGGACAGTTCGGCGAGGTACAGCGGATATCCGCCGTGTCCGGCTCCCGCTCCGTCCTCGCGCCGCACGCCGGGCAGACATCCGGTATCATAAACCGCTGCCAGCCGGAAGGCCGTTTCTCCTTTTTCACTTCCTTTACCTTCGGGATGATCTCGCCGGATTTGTATACCGTGATCGTATCCCCGATTCCGAGATCCAGCTTGTCGATAAAGTCCTGATTGTGCAGCGTCGCGCGCGAAACGGTCGTCCCGCACAGACGAACCGGCTCAAAAATCGCCGTCGGTGTGATGCGCCCGGTTCTTCCGACCGAGAGCTCGATCTCAAGCAGCGTCGTCTCCTTTTCCTCCGGCGGGTATTTATACGCAACCGCCCAGCGCGGCACTTTTGAGGTCGCGCCGAGCCGCTCCCTGTCCGCGAGCCGGTTCAGTTTTACCACCGCTCCGTCGATATCATAGCCCAGTTTCCCGCGGTTCTCACCGATCTCCGTCACCGCCCTCCACACTTCCTCCGCCGTTTTGCAGACGCGGTAATCGTCGATCACGCGGACTCCCTGCTTCTTTAAATATTCGTAGCCCTCCGTGTGTGTGGCGAATTCCATTCCCCTGACATCCTGTATATTGAAAATAAATAAGGACAGCTCTCTCTCCTTCGTCACGGATGTCTGAAGCTGACGCAGCGTTCCCGCGGCACAGTTTCTCGGATTGGCAAACGGCTTTTTGCCGGCGAGCTCCTGTCTCTCGTTCACACGCTCAAACGCCTCGTTTTTCATATAGACCTCACCGCGGATCTCCAAGTATTCCGGCGCTTCTTTTAATGTTTGCTTCACATCGGAAATCACGCGCGCATTCGCCGTGACGTCCTCGCCGAAATTTATGCCGTCTCCCCTTGTCTCCGCAAGTGCGAGCGCACCGTTCTCATAACGCAGCACCAGAGACAGCCCGTCGATTTTATATTCAACTACAAACTCCGGATCATCCGTCTGCTCCCTCATCTGCTCCACAAATTCAAAGACCTCTTCCTTTGAAAAAACATCCTGAAGACTCAGCATGGGAACATTGTGACGCACGAGCACGCCTGCCGTCCGCTTCGCCGATCCGCCCACCTTCTGCGTGGGGGAATCTGGTGTCACAAGCTCCGGATGCTCTTTTTCCAGCTTTTTTAGTTCCAGCATCAGCTGGTCAAACTCATAGTCCGTAATCGCCGGACTGTCCTGATTATAGTAACGGTCACTGTGGTATGCGATCTGCCCGCGCAGATCTCTGATCCTCTCTTCCGGTGTCATGTGTTCTCCTTTCTGCGCGCCGGCTGCACCCGTTCTTTTCGGTCTGCACGGCGCGTCTCCCCCGGACCGGACGCCCCGGCTTTCTCCCGGGATCTCTGCCTGCCCACGTTCTTTCGAACCCGGCCGCCGGGACGGCTTTCTCCCTTCTCTCTCTGCACGTTCCGCTTTTCCTCACGCGCCGGCTCATCCGGCTGATCCGCCGTCAGCTCGCGCAAAATACGGTACTCCTGCTCTGTCACGGGCCGGTATTCCCCGGGTTTTAAATCGCCGAGCAGAATATTCATAATGCGCACACGGACCAGCTTTACCACGCGGTATCCGAAATATTCGCACATCCTGCGGATCTGCCGGTTTAATCCCTGCGTCAGCACGATCTTAAACTCCCGCTCTCCCAGCCGCTCCACCAGACAGCGGCGTGTCGTCACCTGCAGCTCCTCAAGCGGCACGCCGCCGGCAAGTCCGCGCAGAAAATACTCTGTCACCGGCTTATGAACCGTGACGATATATTCTTTTTCATGAAGATTCTTGGCACGCATGATCCGGTTGACAAGCTCCCCCTGATTCGTCAGAAGCAAAAGCCCCTCCGAATTTTTGTCCAGTCTGCCGACCGGGTAAATCCGTTTAGGATAATGCAGATAATCAATCACGTTATTCTTCTCACGTTTTTCCGCCGTACAGACGATACCGGTCGGTTTGTACAGCGCAAGGAGAATCCTCTCCTCCTCCTTCCTGACCTCCTGCCCGCAGAAAATCACCGTCTGATCCGGCCTCACCCGCGTGCCCGTCTCCGCCGTCACGCCGTCCACCGTGACATGACCCGCCGCAATCTGCCGGTCCGCCTCCCGTCTCGAACAGACGCCAGCCGCGCTCAGGTATTTGTTGATCCTTACTCCGTCCTGTTCCATGCGAATCCCCCGCTCTTTTCTGTCCGTCTCTGCCTTGCCCGGCTTTTCCGCCCCGCACCGACACAAATCTCTGCTTTTTCCCGTCTCTGACTCCGACACTTATTCCCGATTTTTCCGCCCCGCGCCGACACAAATCTCTGCTTTTTCCCGTCTCTGACTCCGACACTTATTCCCGGCTTTTCCGCCCCGCACCGACACAAATCTCTGCTTTTTCCCGTCTCCGACTCCGACACTTATTCCCGGCTTTTCCGCCCCGCGCCAAACTTTGGCGCACATTTTTCCCTGTCTGACTGATCGAAAAACGGAGGCTTCGCTTTCGAAAAGTCTCCGTTTCTGTCAACAAGCCGGCTCTGTGGCAGCGCCTGATCCATATGCTTCTTTTACTTCAGTAAAGATGATTTGATGTAGCCGGTCTGGCCGTTGTAGGTCACCTTTGTCCAGCCCTCCGCGTAACTCATCACCACCGTGACCTGCTCCCCGGTATATGCCGTGCCGACCTTTGACGCAGTCTCGCTCATCGAGGAACGGATATTGACCGTATCGCTTAACGTGATCACAGTCCCCTCCGCGTGATTCGTCGCGGTATCCGAATCACCGGCATCCGCTGTGTCATTCCCGGTATCCGCTGTCACCGATGCGGTGTCATAGGTGAGAAATTCATTTTTGATATAACCCGTCTGACCGTTGTAATCGATCACGCTCCAGTCACCGGACACACCGGTTCTCGTGACGATCGTACCCTTCTCCACCGTACCGAGAACATCGGTCGTCGTATCGGCTCCCGCACGCACATTCACGCGATCCGTCGTCGCAAGCGTCTCGGTCTGTGCCGGCGGCTCGGTCTGTGTCGGCGTCTCGGGCGCACCCTCAGCCGGAACTTCCTGCGACGCATCCGGTTCCGCAGGCTGCTCTGTGGATGCCGGCGGCGTCTCTGGAACAGCGGCGGGCGGATTCGCCGCGATCTGCGTCTTCCAGCCATCGATCGCACCCGGAACGGTCGTCTGCATCATTGTCGCCAGGTTCGGATCGGCAGATACCGCAGTATCATATTTCGTCTTCACTTCACTCTGAAGCGAGAGAAAATCCGCATCGTTTTCAAAATCGGAAATCAGGCTGTGCACACCGGTATCTAACGCATTCTCCTTGCTTGCCAGATTGTACTGGCTGTAGAGATTATCAATGTAGAGCGCGCCCTGATCATTGGTCTGTACATAGAAAAAGTCCAGTCCCGGCGCCGGCGTCTCCACGCCTGCAAACTTTATCTCAAGAGAAACGGAGACGAGATAGGATCCCTCCGTCAGCCCGCTCTTGGTATAGCACGAAATGTTTCTGTATTCCTCCACATACTGGCTGAACATGGTGATATAACTCTGCTCGTTCGCCGTCACCGGTGACGCGATCGTCGAGATCGTCGCGACATCACCTGCCGCATACGCCGTATAATACCGGGTGATCAGCTCATTCACATCCTGATGGGTATCCACCTCATACGCCTGCTCCGTCACCTGCTGCGGACCGGCCGGCCCTGCCCCCGCCGCGTCCGGATTCTCACCGTCCTGCGGCTCCTTCGGACCTGCGCAGTTCACCAGCACAAGTACCAGCGTCAAAAACAGCGCTCCGGCTGCAAAGTATCTGATGTGCTCCTTCACAAGCTTCAAAGCGCCGTTCATCTTTTCTTTTTTTGATTTATTCTCTGGCTGAAACCTCTCCATCTGTTCTCCACCGTACCTTTCTATCGCAATCTGCCCCGATTCTCTCTCGTCTGTCCGCTAAGAAAAAAAACACACCTCATATAAAAGTATGTTTTCCATCCGGACGGCAAATATTCCTCCTGCCGTCTTTCCAATATTACACAGCGCAGTGGCAGATCTCCTGCGCCGTTTCCCAAAAAATGCACCCGGCGGGAATCGAACCCGCATTGCCGGAGTCGGAGTCCGGTGTTCTATCCGTTAGACTACGGTTGCAGACTGTCCAGAAATGATATATATCAGTGACAGCTCATTTATGTTAACAGATCTGATTTCTTTTTTCAAGTCCTTCCTGAAAAATTAATAATTTTTTTTCGAAGTCGGCCGGATTCTGCGAAAAACAGAGCGTATACCGGTGCTCACCGGCTGTCCGGCTCCCGGCTTAAGGCCAGAAACAGGCTGTCCGGGGTGCGCCCGGCCATCCCGCTTTCGGAGGGATGCACCGCAAATGCGGTTTTTACCGCGACCTCCGAGATCCGGTGCCTTCTCAAAAACGCAAGATCCTCCGCGGTCTCCCCGCCGTCCTGATAGCGGCAGACGATCCTGTTTAGCTCCGCAAAAATCCGCATCAGCTGCGCAAACCGGTTCTCCTGATCAAGAATGCTCGTCCCGTACCGCTCCTTTTCCATCCCCGCTGTCGCGATCACCTGCATGGACAGCCTGAGCTCGCCTGTCACGTCGGACGCCTCCATCAGCACGTCCGGGCGCTCCTGTCTGCGTTTCAGGAAATATGCTTTCGCCCCGTCGGCATCCCTGCGCAGAAAAAACTCCGCCAGCCGTTCCTTGAGCTCTCTCGTCTCCGCCTTTTCCCCCAGCATCCCGACTTTGCACTCGAAGACCTTAAGCCCCTGTACCGTCACCCACACCAGAAGCAGAAACTCCGAGACAAACCCGAACACCCGCTTGTGATAGGCATCCTCCCCGTTTTCCAGCGGTACGCGTTCCGCCACCTCCTCAAAAATGGCAAACAGCCAGGCGCAGTACGCATCGTACCGCTCTTTTGATGTGACGAACATGTTTCCAAAGTAGGTCTCCCTTCCGTGTACCAGCCGCTCAAAAGCCGCGTGATATTCCGGAAACCGCTCCCGGATCACCTCTCCGGCCGCCGCTAACACCGCGCCGTTGTGATTTGCCGAAAACCCGTATTCATACGAGTGATTTAACACCACACGCTTTGTCGTGATCAGATCATACTCCGACAGCAGCCGGCCGTACTCCGCCGCGGTCAGCACCTGCTCCCGTTCATTGATCAGATATCTCCGGTAATGGCAGGTTCCGACATAGTCCACGTCATGGCAGTTTTTCCAGATCCAGTACAGTCCGGTCAGCTCACTGTAATAACAGTTTAACGCTGAAATATGCTCTCCCGTATCGTCTCCCGGGTAGCCGAGGTCCCCGCTGACCGCATGCCCGACATGCAGCGGCTGATACAGCGGATCCTTCGGAACGTCAAACGTCTTGTGCGTCATCGTATAAATACGGATATTCATCTTAACCTCCATTCCGAAGCGTTTATGCGACGGGGCGGCGCAAATCTCAAATTTGCGTAACGCATGCCTGCGTTTGCCGCCAGGGCATATTTGTGACGCTCCGGCTCAAACAGCCGTGTGAAAAATCAGCTGTCAGGCCGATTTTTCACACTACTCCTTTCTATGCCACCGAATGCTCAAACTGGGATTGATACAGATTCGCGTAAAATCCGCCGGCGGCGAGAAGCGTTTCGTGATTTCCCTGTTCCACGATATCTCCGTCCTTCATCACCAGAATGATATCCGCATCCCGGATCGTGGAGAGACGATGTGCGATGATAAAGCTGGTACGGCCCCGCATCAGGTTATCCATTGCCTTCTGAATCGAGACCTCCGTTCTGGTATCGACCGATGACGTCGCCTCGTCGAGAATCAGGATCTTATTATCCGCCAGAATCGCACGCGCGATCGTAAGCAGCTGCTTCTGACCCTGTGAGACATTGCTCGCGTCTTCGTTTAATTCCATCTGATAGCCTCCCGGCAGCGTCCGGATAAAGTGATCCGCATGCGCGGCCTTCGCCGCGGCAATCACCTCTTCGTCCGTTGCGTCCAGCCTTCCGTACCGTATATTTTCCATGATGGTCCCCTTAAACAGCCAGGTTTCCTGCAGCACCATGCCGAACGCGTCCCGCAGATCCCTCCGGTTAAATTCCCGGATGTTGTGGCCGTCCAGACACACCGAACCTGCATTGACATCGTAAAATCGCATCAGGAGTTTTACCATGGTCGTCTTGCCGGCGCCGGTCGGCCCTACAATCGCAATTTTCTGTCCCGGTTTCACTTTTACGCTGAAATCGTGGATGATCATCTGCTCCGGCTGATATCCGAACTGTACGTGGTCAAACGTCACCTCGCCCGTGATGGCGGAAACGTCCGCCGGATGCCCGACCGTCTGATCCTCCTCTTCCTCCCCGAGAAACTCAAACACACGCTCCGAGGCTGCCGCCATTGACTGTACCTGGCTGATCACCTGCGCAATCTGCTGGATCGGCTGCGTAAAGTTTTTGACGTACTGGATAAACGCCTGGATATCTCCGATCGTGATCACGCCGCGGATCGCGAGCAGACCGCCGACCAGTGAAACCGCCGCGTATCCGAGATTTCCGACAAACATCATGATCGGATGCATCATGCCGGAGAGGAACTGCGATTTCCATGCGGATTCGTAAAGAATCTCATTCGTTCTGTGAAACTCCTCCACGGTGTCTTTTTCCCGGTTAAACGCCTTGATCACGAGATGTCCGCCGTAAACCTCCTCCACCTGCCCGTTGATGTGTCCCAGGTATTCCTGCTGATCCTTAAAGTACCGCTGTGATTTTTTCACCACAAACGACACCAGAAATGCCGAAACCGGAAGGATCACCAGGGCGATCAGCGTCATAAGAGGCGAGATCCCGAGCATCATGATCAGCACGCCGATCAGCGTCGCAGCTGAGGTGATGATCGTTGTGATGCTCTGATTGAGCCCCTGTCCGAGCGTATCCACATCGTTTGTGATGCGTGAGAGCACCTCGCCGTATGTGCGGCTCTCAAAATACTTCATCGGCATGCGGTTGATCTTCTCGGAAATCTCTTTTCTGAGACGATAGCAGAGCTTCTGCGTCACACCGGTCATGATCCAGCCCTGCACAAAGGAAAACAGTGCGCTGAGCAGATACAGGCCGAGTACAAACATAAGCACCTGTCCGATATACGTAAAATCAATTCCGCCCGTCCCGCGGATCTTCGCGAGCAGACCCTCCGAGAGCGCCGTGGTCGCTTTTCCCAGAATCTTCGGCCCGATCACGCCAAAGACCGTGGAACACGCCGCAAAAATCATCACAATAAGAATCGCAAATTTGTATCTGCCGATATAGGCCGTCAGTCTTCCGATCGACCCCTTAAAATCTCTCGCTTTTTCCGTCCCTCCCGGGCCGTGTCCGCCCATCGGCCCCCGGCGGACCGTTCTCTTTCTCTCTTCACTCATTGATCACACCCCGCTTTCCCTGTGTCCTGCCTGCGCCGTCTCCTCCGCCGGCTGTTTTTCCTCCATGCGGCCGGATTCCTCCGCCGGCAGGTCTCCTCTGTCCACGTCCGACAGGTTTTCCTTTGTGCAGCCGGATTCCTTCGCCGGCAGGTCTCCTTTTTCCGCGTCCGACAGGTTTTCCTTCGAAAGCCCCAGCTCCTCCGCCGACATCTGTGATTTTGCGATCTCAAGGTAGGTTTCACAGCTGTTCAGAAGCTCCTCATGCGTTCCCCTGCCGACGATCCGCCCTTCGTTGAGCACCAGTATCTGCTCCGCGTGCAGAATCGTGCTGATCCGCTGTGCTACAATGATCACCGTCTTCTCTTTTACCTTTTCCGCCAGCGCTCTCCGCAGCGCGGCATCCGTCTTTAGGTCAAGCGCGGAAAAACTGTCGTCAAAGATAAAAATCTGCGGCTCCTTTGCAATTGCCCGCGCAATCGCAAGCCGCTGTTTCTGGCCGCCGGAAACGTTGGTTCCGCCCTGTGCGATCGCACTCTCATACCCGTCGCTTTTTTCCTCAATAAAATCATCGGCCTGGGCAATCCGCGCGGCCTCCTTTATCTCTTCGTCCGTCGCATCCGTCCTGCCGAACCGGAGATTGGAAGCGATCGTTCCGGAAAAGAGCACACCCTTCTGGGGCACAAATCCGATCCCTTCCCGCAGATCGGACATGGAAATATCCCGAATATCCTTTCCGTCGAGTGTGACAGATCCTCCCGTGACATCATAGAGACGCGGAATCAAATTTACAAGTGTAGACTTTCCACAGCCCGTGCTTCCGATGATCGCAGTTGTCTTTCCGGGCTCCGCGACAAAATCAATATCCGAGAGCGCATCCTCCTCCGCACCCGGATAGCGGAAATTCACATGCGAGAATGCGATCACGCCCTTTCTCTCCCCCGGCGCGTCCGGATGCTCTTTTTCCCGGATGGACGATTCCGTCCGCAGCACTTCGTCGATACGCTCCGCAGCCACAGCGGCCCTCGGGAGCATGATCGAGAGCATCGTCAGCATCAGAAACGACATAACGATCATCATCGAATACGTGATAAACGCCGTCATCGCACCCACCTGCATCGTGCCGGCGTCAATCTTATGCGCCCCGAACCACACGATGCCGACCGTGAGCAGATTCATGATCATCATCATGCCCGGCATCATAAATGTCATCACGCGATTGGTAAAAATCATCGTCCTGGTCAGATCCCGGTTTGCCACATCAAAACGTTTTTCTTCCGTATCCTCGCGCTTGAACGCACGGATGACGGAAAGTCCCGTCAGGATCTCCCTGGCCACCAGGTTGATGCGGTCCACAAGCTTCTGCATCAGTTTAAACTTCGGCATCGCGACCGACATCAGGATACTGATATAACCGAGGATGACAAGGATTGCCAGAATGATAATCCATCCCATCCCCGCACCGGTCTCGATCACTTTTATCACCCCGCCGATCCCTAAGATCGGCGCATATGCGATCATCCTTATCAGAATCGCGCACACCATCTGAATCTGCTGGATATCGTTCGTGCTCCTGGTGATCAGGGAAGCCGTGGAAAAGCGGTCCATCTCCGCATTCGAAAATCCCACCACCTTCTGAAACATATTTCCGCGCAGATCACGTCCGATCCCCGCGCCGACACGCGAGCCCAGAAATCCGACCAGCACCGTGACCACTCCCATGATAAGCGCGATGCCGACCATCTTAAGTCCTTCCTTCCACAGATAGGAGGACTGTATGTGTTCCATATCAAGCCCTGCCTTCTGGTTACACGCGGAAGCGTAGGCAATTCCCATCGATTTCACAAGCGAACTGCCCATCGTATCGATCGTGCGCCCGATCTCCTCCCTCATTGCCAGAAGGGCGGATTCGTCCATCAGCCCCTGCTCCGTCATCCGTCCGAACAGCGGCCGCAGATCCATGTACACCACATTCCTGACCACCCCGTTCTCATCCGTCGATTCCGTCTCTGTAATCCCAAGATCCACGCCGAGCAGCCCTTCGATCTCCCCGATCGACATTCCGTCCAACGCTGCAGCGCCGTCTCCCGCCAGCCCGGCTGACAGCTGCCGGAACTCCTCTTCCGTCACCGCCGACATCTGCTGATTCATCAGCAGGGAAAGCAGCAGCGTCTCATCCATCTCCTCTAATGTCTCACGATCCGATACGCTGCGGACATACCGGTCATTTTCCCTGACAAAACAACTCTCCCAGGCCGCTTTCTCCTCCACCGTCATCAGAATCATCGCCTTTTCATATTCTTCCGCCGTGACCGCCTCTGGAATCACGTGCTCCACACCGTTATTGATGATTCCGACATCGATGATATCCGATGTATATTCCGGTAGCGACAGATCGCACCACGCCTGCACAAACAGCAGGAGCAGCACGGCGATCAGCGGTTTCCAGTACGGAACCATGTTTTTAAAAATCTTTCCCATATTAACCCTCCATTCCTTTCCTCTTCTCTTCTTCCGCAGCGGCGCGCTCCGATACGATGCGTTCAATCTCCTCCTCCGCCACACTGGCAAACCGGTCGATATAAGAAAGCAGATTCTCAATGTCGTTTCTGCTCATCCGCAAAAAGACCGATCTGGCAAATTCTTTTCCGAATGCCTCCATCCTCTTCCACTCTTCCCGCCCTTTCTCCGACACTACGACGTACGTATTCCTGCGGTCCGCCCGGTTTACCGTGCGCTCGATCAGCCCGCGGTCCTCCAGACTTTTCAGCGTCCGCGAAACGGCTGACGGCTTCATATGGATCTTCTCGGCCAGCTCGGACACGGTCAGAACACCGTCTTCCTTCTCCTTATTAAAATGATCAATTGCGAGCAGTGTCATACCGTCCGTTTTTGTCATTTCCTGAAAAAGATCGCCGATCCGAAGCCGCTTCAGCCTTCCCAGTGCTTCATAGAGCTTTCCATACAGCTCGTCCATAAATTCACCACCTTGTTATTAATTAACATTGTTATCTTATTTCTATGGTAAATATTAACACAGGGAGATTACTTTGTCAAGTAATCTCCCTGTGTTTTTTTACTGATTGCTCTCATGAATCATATCAAGCATCCCGCACAGCCTGTCCATCTGATACTGCCCCGGCGCGCTCGGCTTTTCGTGAGATCCGAAAGTCACGCACGAACCGAAGATCTCCCCGCAGAGTCTGCTGACGCTTCCGAGCCGTCCCATCGACATCGTAATCAGCGGCGTATCCGGATATTTCCTGCGAAACCATACCGTCACGTCCAGCAGCCGCAACACGTCTTCCTCGTTCTGCGGCATCACCGCAAGCTTTACGATATCCGCTTCGCCCTCGCACATCTGCTCTAACAGCATCCGCAGCACCTCCGTTTCCGGCGTCCGCTCAAAATCGTGATGCGACGCAACGACACGCAGCCCCTTTTTTTTCAGCTGGCGTATCCTGTGATGCGGATGCGTTTCCTCAAAATATTCAAAATCCGCCAGATCCACACAGCCCGACTCCGCCGCCAGGTCGTACAGATCTTTTAACTGCTCCGCACTCGCCTGTGCCAGTCCGCCCTGCTTTCTGGAGCGAAATGTGTACAAAAAAATCCTGTCTTTGAAAAGCTCCGCGGCACGCTCCAGCACCTCGCGCACCGCATTGCAATCGCCATATTGCCCGTAGGCATCCACGCGCCACTCTATCATGTCCGCACAACTCTCCGAGAGATACCGCATCTCTCTCACCACATCCTTTGTGCGCTCCTCCATCACCGGAACACACAACAGCGGACGCCCGGATCCGATCTCTTTCTTTTTTATCTTCAGCTCTCCCATCCCAACCTCCGTTTCTCTCATACCGATATGCAGACACGCCTTCCCGTCAACGCTCATTATACCGCAGACAGGATCCGGCTTCAACCTTCAAATCCCTGACTTTTGCTTGACATGTATCCTGTTTTTCATTAATATGATGCCAGGGATTTCGGATGGCGCGGACTGAACTTTTTTCGGATTTCCGGCGTTGGAAATGCAGACAAACCCGAAGGCATCACAGGGTCAGATTCGCCTGTCCTGACATCACGGCATTACAGAACGGAGGAAATCATGAGTTTTACATTTTTAAATCAGCTGCCCACACCGGCAGAGATCAAACGGGATTTTCCTTTTCCCGAAAAACTGCAGCAGTTAAAAAAAGAACGCGACGCCGCGATCAGCGACGTGATTACCGGAACGGATGATCATCTGCTCGTCATTATCGGCCCCTGCTCCGCGGATAATGAAGATGCGGTCTGCGATTATGTCAGCCGCCTTACCGCCGTGCAGGAAAAGGTAGGGGATCGTCTGATCCTGATTCCGCGCGTCTATACCAATAAACCGCGCACCACCGGAGAGGGTTACAAAGGCATCGCCTCGCAGCCGGATCCGGAAAAAGCGCCCGACATGCTCGAAGGTCTGATTGCGATGCGAAAAATGCATATCCGCGCCGTTGCAGAGAGCGGTCTGACCTGTGCGGACGAGATGCTCTACCCGGAAAACTGGGGATATGTCGAAGATCTGCTCTCCTATGTCGCCATCGGCGCGCGCTCCGTGGAGGATCAGCATCACCGTCTGACCGTCAGCGGTTTTGACGTGGCGTCCGGTATGAAAAATCCGACCAGCGGAGACTTTTCCGTCATGCTCAATTCCGTGTACGCTGCCCAGCATCCGCATCATTTCATCTACCGGGGTTATGAGGTGGAGACCACCGGGAATCCGCTGGCTCACGTGGTTCTCCGCGGCGCTGTCAGCAAACACGGCAACAGCACCCAGAACTATCACTACGAAGATCTGATCCGGCTCTGCGACATGTATGCCGGAATGGATCTGAAAAATCCCGCCGCCATCATCGACGTCAATCACTCGAACTCCGGCAAGCAGTTCAGAGAACAGATCCGGATTGTAAAGGAAATCATGCACAACCGTCAGGTGTCCCCCGAGATACACAGGATGGTAAAAGGCGTCATGATCGAAAGTTATATAGAAGAGGGATGTCAGAAAATCGGAAGCCACGTCTATGGCAGATCCATTACGGATCCCTGCCTTGGCTGGAAGGATTCCGAACAGCTGATTTATCAGATCGCAGAAATGTGCTGACCGCGCCGTCCGCTTTACAGCTGATTTGTCTGTTTGCCGAAATGTGCTGATCGCGCCGTCCGCTTTACAGCTGATTGGTCTGTTTGCCGAAATGTGCTGATCACACCGTCCGCTTTACAGCTGATTTATCAGATCGCAGAAACGGGCTGATCGCATCATGCGTTTTGGGGCCGCCCTGTTTTCCGGGCCGGCTGCGCCTGCAGGCGGACGATTAAAAAAGTTTTGCCAAATATTCAAAAAGAAGCGGATTTACATAGCTTTCCGCTATGATCCCGGTCAGAAGCACCCCGAGCAAAAAGAAGAGCCGCGTCAGATGCATGGAAAAAATTCCCGCGCGGCTCCCGGCGGTCAGCACTTCATAAGGCTCCCTTCTGCAATTGATATAGTAAACGATTCCCGTGAGATAAAACATCCACTGCGGAAACAGGCCGCCCACTGCGATCAGAATCCCGCGCGCTCCCAGATTGACGATGGATGCCACTGCCAGAAATCCGAATGTCAGCCCGATCAGCCCCTGCATCAGAACAGAAAATACCCTTCCGCCAAGGGTCTGCCCCAGCAGAAAGATGAAAAGAGCCGCTTTGCCGCGTTCAAGCAGAATATGGCAGAACAGCCGGTTTCCGTCTATCATCCGATAGGAATACTGATGCAGATAATACCCGTTAAAAATGCCGCTGGTTACGAAAAGCTCTTTCTCCGCCAGATTCGCCAAAATGATTCCTGTGAGAAACGCAGCCACAATCACCCACTGTTCTTTTTTCACCCGGCGACCTCCCAGGTAGTTCTTTCTTACAATCTATGCCCGTCGCGGCCGTTTCATGTCTTCTTCTGCGGCAAAACGACGGTCTTTCCTCTTTCGACGGGCAGACGCGGTTCCCGGTTCACATGCTATCCGGGCAGACGCGGTTCCCGGTTCACATGCTATCCGGGCAGACGCGGTTCTCAGCTCCCGGTTTTCCTTTCCCCGGGCAGACGCAGACCTCAATTCACACGCTATCCGGCAGACGTGGATCTCAGCTCCTGTTTTTCTTTTCCCCGGGCAGACGCGGTTCCCGGTTCACATGCTATCTGGCCTGGTGCGGCTCCTCCCGGTTCAGCAGATTTTTATATGCCAGAAGCCCAGAGACCGTTTTCGCGTCCTGCAGCTTTCCCTCATAGATCATATCGCAGAGCTCATCAATCTCATACGCTTCCACATCGATAAACTCCCCTTCGTCCAGATGCTGTGTCCCGCGCTTTAACTCCCGCGCGAGATAAACGTCAATAAATTCGTCGCAAAACGCCACCGTGGTCTTCAGCGAAATCAGAAATGTCAGTCGGTCGCTCTTATACCCGGTCTCCTCCTCGAGCTCGCGCGCCGCACAGATCCGTGTATCCTCCGTCACACTGTCCCTTGATCCCGCCGGAATCTCAAGCGTCTCACGCTCGATCGCATTGCGGTACTGCCGCACCATCAGGATCTTTCCGTCCTCGCGCACCGGCACGACCGCCGCAGCTCCTTTTCTGTGTGAGACGAAATCCCACTCCTCCTTCTTTCCGTCCGGAAGCTCCATCGTATCCGTATAAATGTCCAGGATCGCTCCCCTTCTGATCAGTTCCCGGTTCACTCTCTTAATCTGATTTTCCATATCTGCTCTCTTCCTTTCCTGTGGGTGGTGTCAAAAACGATATTTAAAATCTACTCTATTTTTAATGAAACTCCTTCGTAAATTCCTGCCGGTATATCTTTATCAAAAGAATACTCTTCCATACTATCTTTTTCAAAGCTATATACTGTTACAAGTTCTCTTTCAGGATCTACGACCCAATACTCTCTGACTCCTGTTGTTCGATATTTAAACAGTTTCTTGTAATAATCCATTTGTTTACTGCCTGGCGAAACGATTTCAATCACCCAATCCGGTGCGCCATTACATCCTTTATCCGTAATCTTATTTTTATCACAGATAACAGATATATCCGGCTCGACATAATTTTTATCATTTTCATTCAGGAATACGGCAAATGGGGCCGGAAACACACTACATTCTCCATTATTATGTCTGATATGGTCTTTTATCTGATAAGATAAATCCATTACAAGTGCCTGATGTCTTGTACCTGGCGGAGCCATATAATATATTTTACCATCAATCAGTTCTGCCCGTTCTCCCTCTGGTAATGCATAAATATCCTCTATTGTGTAAACATCCTCATTTCTTAATGCATCCATCATTTAACCTCCGTTCCTGATTCCATTACAGATCATATTATACACTACTTTCTCCGGCCTGGAAATGGACAGGCTGCAAAAATACAAAATAAAAAGCCTGAGAACTCATACTTCTTTTTAAGAAAACATTGAATTCTCAAGCTTTGTGGTTAACACCAATTGTCACTTCGCGTAGTCTGTCACTCTTGATTCCCGAATTACATTTACTTTGATCTGTCCCGGATATTCCATCTCCGCTTCGATCTTCTTGGAAATATCGCGGGCCATCAGCACCATATCTGCATCGCTGACCTGCTCCGGAACAACCATCACGCGAATCTCCCTGCCTGCCTGAATGGCAAAAGACTTGTCTACTCCCTTAAATCCGTTTGATATATCTTCTAACTGTTTTAATCTGTTTGAATATGTTTCCAGTGTCTCTCTTCTCGCCCCCGGCCGGGCTGCACTGATGGTATCCGCCGCCTGTACGAGACATGCGATCAGAGACTGTGCTTCCACATCACCGTGATGCGCTTCCACCGCATTGATCACGGTCGCGGATTCCTTATACTTGCGGCACAGCTCGACGCCAAGCTGAATATGGGATCCCTCCATATCATGATCGACGGATTTGCCGATATCATGCAGCAGACCCGCACGCTTTGCGATCCTGACATCCACACCGATCTCGGCCGCCAGAAGCCCTGAAATCTGTGCCACTTCGATGGAATGCTTGAGGGCATTCTGACCGTAGCTTGTCCGGAATTTCATTCGTCCAAGGAGCCGGATCAGCTCCGGGTGAATCCCGTGAACGCCAACCTCGAGCGTCGCCGCTTCACCCTCTTCGCGGATCATCGTCTCCACTTCCTTCTGCGCCTTCTCGACCATCTCCTCGATCCGGGCCGGATGAATACGGCCGTCCACGATCAGCTTCTCTAACGCGATGCGCGCCACCTCACGCCGGATCGGGTCGAATCCGGACAAAATCACTGCTTCCGGCGTATCGTCAATGATCAGATCCACACCGGTCATCGTCTCTAAGGTACGGATGTTCCGTCCCTCACGTCCGATGATTCTGCCCTTCATCTCATCGTTCGGGAGCTGTACGACAGATATCGTCGTCTCGGCAACATGATCGGCCGCACACTTCTGAATCGCGGTAACCACGTATTCTTTCGCCTTTTTGTCAGCCTCTTCTTTTGCCTTGTGCTCCATTTCCTTGATTAATTTTGCAGTATCATGTTTTACATCTTCTTCAACGGTTTTTAAGAGATATTCCTTTGCCTGTTCGGAGGTTAAGCCGGAGATTCGTTCCAGTTCCTGTAAACGCTCTTCATTGAGCCTTGCGACCTGCGCTTTCTGTTTGTTAATCTCCTCTTCCTTTGCAGCAAAACCTGCTTCGCGCTTCTCGATCGCTTCGAGCTTCCTGTCCAGATTTTCCTCCTTCTGCACAATCCGCCGTTCGCTTCGCTGAATCTCCGCCCGACGCTCTTTGACCTCCTTGTCCAGATCATTCTTGACACGGATGGACTCTTCCTTCGCCTCGAGCATTGCTTCGCGCTTTCTGGTCTCTGCCGTCTTCACCGCTTCATCGATAATCTCACGCGCCTTCTCGTCCGCATTGCCAAGCTTTGCTTCCGATACCTTCTTATAATAGGCAGTTGTCGCAAAATACACAACAATCGCGGTGACAATCAGAGTAATAACAACAGCAATCACTTCTGTCCACACAGGAGCACCTCCTTTATAAAATTTTCATTGTACATATAACATTAAAACATACTTGTCGTCTGTCATAATTACAACATATAAATTTTAGTCTATTTTGTGCATTATGTCAAGTAAATTGCTGTTGTATCTGAAAAAAACGCAAACTATCTTCCTTTGGATGTTCAGAATTTCCCGGCGGATGTTCAGAATTCATCCTCCGCCACGGTCTGCATCACAGCCAGAATGTCCCCGGACCGGTATCCTCTGCGCAGCAGAAACTGGTAGGTCCGCCTCTTTTCCCTCACATCCGCCTCCGCCGGATCGAACCGCCGCTTCCCGAGCAGCTCCCTGATCATTCCGCGCTCGTCCGCCTCATATTCCTCCAAAAGCGCCTGCTCAATCGTCGGTTTTGCAACTCCTCTCTGTATCAGATCCGTCATAAGCCGCTGTCTGCTTCTCTTCTGCTGACGACAGCGCACATACGACCTGGCGTACCGCAGATCATCGATGTAATGGTAGCGCTTCACATAATCAACCGCTTCCCCGATGCATTCCTCCGGATATCCGTTCTGCCGCAGCTTTTCGCAGAGCTGGTGCTCCGTGCGGTCCATCTGTTCTAACAGAAACATCGCCCGCTTCCTCGCCCGCGGCGTGATGATTCCATGCAGAACCTTCTGGTACAGCTCCTCCACAATATACGCTCCCTCCTCGAGCAGCAGCTCCCGCTCTTTTGCAGGAAGCCTGCCAAGCTCGCTTTTGTATAATGTACACGTCTCTCCGCTGTCAAACCGGATCGCAACACGCCGCTTCTCACCCGGCACAATCTCCCGGATCTGTCGTTCTGACATCCTGCTCTTCCATCCTCTCTGTCCTTTTCTGCGACATCATACCGCTCTCCCGCACCGTCTATTCGATCGCTGCCTCTGCGGGGATGACTTCTCCCTGCCCGCCCGGCAGATCATCCGGCATCCCCGCTTCCTCCGCGGCATCCTGCTTTCTCCCTGTTTTCGCGGAAGGCTTTCTGCCCCTGGCCGGCGCCGTCTCCGCCGGCTCTGCTCCCTTTGTCATGGTTTCCTCCACGTCATCGTCCTCGTCGTCCTCATCATCCATGAGGTCTGCGCTGTATTTTGCACGGACCTTCGCGTCAATCTCCTCACAGATCAGCGGATTCTCGCGCAGATAGTTCTTTGCGTTCTCACGGCCCTGGCCGATCTTGTCTCCATTGTACGCATACCACGCGCCCGACTTGCTGACAATCCCCGCATCCGCCGCAAGATCCAGAATATCTCCCTCCTTTGAGATCCCCTGCCCGAACATAATATCAAACTCCGCCTCCTTAAACGGCGGTGCGACCTTGTTCTTGACCACCTTTACCTTGGTGTGGTTGCCGATGAATTCTCCGCCCTGCTTCAATGTCTCCGTCTTTCGGACATCCAGCCGGACCGAGGAATAGAACTTTAACGCGCGTCCGCCGGTCGTCGTCTCCGGGCTGCCGAACATCACGCCGATCTTCTCTCTCAGCTGATTGATAAAGATCACGATACAGTTCGACTTGCTGACAATGGAGGTCAGCTTGCGCAGCGCCTGGCTCATCAGGCGGGCCTGCAGTCCCACATGGGAATCTCCCATATCGCCGTCGATCTCCGCCTTTGGCACCAGTGCGGCCACAGAGTCCACGATCACGATATCCACGGCGCCGGAACGCACCATCGTCTCCGCGATCTCAAGCGCCTGCTCGCCGCAGTCCGGCTGTGATATGTAAAGATTGTCGATGTCAACTCCGATATTCTTCGCATATACCGGATCGAGCGCATGCTCCGCGTCGATAAAGCCGGCGATTCCCCCCTGCTTCTGCACCTCCGCCACCGCGTGCAGTGCAACCGTCGTCTTACCGCTCGACTCCGGTCCGTAAATCTCTATAATCCTGCCCTTCGGAAGACCGCCGATCCCAAGCGCCAGATCCAGACTGAGCGAGCCTGTCGTCACTGATTCCACATTCATCTGCGCCCGGCTGTCCCCGAGCTTCATGACGGATCCCTTGCCGTACTGCTTCTCAATCTGCGAAATCGCAGCGTCCAGCGCCTTTAACTTATCCTGCTTATCCACCGGCTTTGTCCTGTCCATCTTTGACTTATCCTGCCTGTCTTCTCTTGCCATCTCTCTTCCTCCATGCGAACCGGTTCGCATATTGCGAACTTATGTTCGTTTTCTGTTCTAATAGTAGTATACTTCCTTTCAATTGTCAATAACTAAATTACCACATGATCTGTCCAATAATGCGGACTTTACTCTCTCTGCTCAAAAAAAATCCGTAACCGTTCCAACATCACCTTCTTTACCCGCATACAAAACTGCTGTTCCATATAAAATGCCGCTGATTCCCCTGGCAGAGATGCTCCGCCGAAGATACTGCCGCAGCCCGTGCCCGGCAGAATAAATATAACTGTGAAATGATACAGACGCCCGAGTCAGACTGCGCCGTCGGGCCATCGCGAACCGATGATAACAGGAATATAACATACTACAGATGAAAGTGCAAGTATTTTCTACGAAACAAAAACACAATAGCCGGATCCGTGTTTTTGTGATACAATGGACGTCAGCAAAAGGAGTGCAGTGTAAAAAGCAGCCTGACAGCTGATTTTTCACACGGCTATTTGTGCCGGAGCGTCACAAATAAGCCCGGGTTGCAGAGGCAAATCTGAGATTTGCGCTGCCACGTCGCAGGAACGCTCCGGAATGGAGATTTTCATGGAAAAACTGCTTGCATTTTATTTTGACGATACGGAATACCGAAAGCTGCGCCGGGCCGCCCGAAGCCTGCATATCCCCTGCGAGGCAGTGGATGCCGCAGACTATTCCCAAACGCTTGAGTCGCTTGCCGCGGGCAGAAAGAACCCCGCCGTATCACCATACAACGGCGGGGTTCCCGACAAACGCCTTCTTCTGATCTGCGGTCTTGCCGACAAACGGCTGGATGCGCTGCTTGCCGCCTTAAAAAAAACGGGTGTGCAGACGGATTACAAAGCCATCCTCACGCCGTCCAACCGCAGATGGACGGTGCTTCGCCTGCTCTTAGAACTCGGCGCGGAAGCGGCTGCTTACAGTTCAAACCAGTCCTTATAGCCCATTGCGATCAGATTGTCGCGGCTGATCTTAAGGCTCTCAAACGGGTCGCGTCCGTAGGTGGAATCCTGCTCGATCAGGAAATACTCGCTTCCCCCTGCGAAACCGGCCTCGATGCATTCCTTAATCGGAAGAGAGCCCTCTCCGACCTCTGCGAACTCGACGAGATTAAAGAATGTTCCCATAAATGCCTTGATGTCAAATTCGCCTTCCGGCATCTGCGGCGGAGCAATCCGGTAATCCTTTAAATGAAGCAGGCGGATGCGTCCCGCATACTGTCTGATAAATTCCACCGGATTCTCACCGCCGCGGTGAATCCAGTGAATGTCAAGCTCAAAGCCCATCTTTTTCGTATTCTCCTTGATGATATCAAGCAGATACTGTCCGTCATATCTGACAAACTCCACGTGATGATTGTGGTAGTACAGATCAATGCCGTGCTCGCCTAAGCGCTCCGCCATCTCATCCGCACGTTTTACAAAATCAAGCGCCTTCTCACGGCTGCCCATACAGGTCATCGGAAGCATACCGATCCGGAGCATATCGGTATTTAACGCCTTGCAGTCCTCCACGATCTTGTCAAAATCCGTGGTCAGAAATTCTCCCGGCATGCCCGGCATCATCGGCTCAAGCGCAGCCGTATTGGCAGCAATCTTTATGCCGAACTCGTCGCAGGCTTTTCTCATCCCGGAGACATTTTCCGGCGTCATGGGGATCTGACTGACCTCCATGCAGTGATATCCCATTTCCGCACACGCCTTTAACGTCTCGTATGCGCCCAGTTCATCTACTTTTGCTTTGATGGTACTCATCTGAATACCGATTAATCCCTTGTCCATCTTTTCCTCCATTTCTGCGGTGCAGAAACATATCGTTCCTGCCCGCCTGATATCCGGCGGCTCCCCGGCCCGACTCACGTTCGGACCGGCCAGATCCCGCAACCGTTCTTTGGCCTGACTCGCGTTCAAACCGGCCGGCCCGCTCTCCCTGCGGCTTTCTCAGACCGCAACCGCACTCCTGCTTTTTGCCGATGCGTGGATCGCGTCGATCAGACGGATGCTCATCACCGCATCGCGCACGTGCAGATAATCCTGCGTACCGTTCTCAAGCGCCTCATAGAACTTCCCGATCAGCTTTCCATGACTCGCTCCGTAATAAAATTTGGTGCCGGGCAGCTTCGCATCCTCCATCAGAAGCTCCTTTGACCCGTTCTCACGAATGCGGTAAAGAATATTGTCCATAATCAGAAACTGCGCGCGCTCCGTCTGCACGGAAATCTGCACGCTCTCGTTCGCATAATTGGCGATCGTCGCCAGAAAAACGCCGTTTGCGCCGTTCTCAAAGGTCAGTCTCGCCGCAACCGTATCCTCCACCTCAATGCCGTAATCCAGAAGCTGCGCCGTCACTGCTTTTAACTCCCGGATCGGACCGCCGAGATGATACAGCAGATCCAGCGTATGTACGGACTGGTTGATCATACAGCCGCCTCCGGCCGTCTCCCACTTACCGCGCCAGGGCTGCACCTCATAATATCCCTTCTCGCGGAACCACGGAACCGTACCCCGGATCCCGGTCACTGCACCGTATTCTCCGCCGTCGATCAGCTCCTTTAACATCTCCACCGATTCGTTGCACCGGTTCTGTAAGCAGATCCCCATGTGAATGTCCGGATGTGCCGCCTCAAATTCCGCGAATTCCTCCGCTTCCTCCCGGTTCATGGCCACCGGCTTCTCACAGAAGACATGAACGCCCATGCGGGCCGCCTCCTCGGACACCGGCACATGCAGATAATGCGGCAGACAGATGTGAACCACATCCGGCTTCACCTCGCGGATCATTTCTTTAAAATCCGTAAAAAACGGAACGCCCTCCGGCGCCGCTTCGCGTCTGCTCTCCTCAATGTCGCACACGCCTGCAAGTGTAATATTCGGATTGCCCGCGATCGCTGCAAAATGAATCGGCGCGATTACGCCCATTCCGATTACTGCTGCTTTTTTCATATTTGCCTCATTTCTCCGCCGGCAGCCGCCGCATTTTACGCAGACGGCGGACCGGCGTCACATTTTCTGCGGACATCCTGCGCTGCGAAAAGCCGTCCGCACACTGTCTTTTTATCTCGTCGGGAATTTGCCCTCTTCCGCGATCTTCTTATTCAGCTCCGCGAGATAGAGATCCTCATCCACCGGAAGATCAACTTCCTTTTCGAGCCAGGAGGAAAGCAGGATCGCATTGGCCAGGTTCACACCGTTGATGCCGTCGGAACCCGGAGCCAGAAGCGGTGTCCCCTCAAGGATATTCATCGCGAAATTCTCCATGACCGTCGTGTGCTGTTTCCCCCAGCCGTCCGTGTTCTCAAACGTCTCCGTTGTATACAGGCCGCCGCCCGCGGAATTACCGGATGTCAGCTGTGCGACCTCCATCATACTCATGGTATCGTTCATCTCACTCTCGGTCTTGTTCATGCGGTATACGGTTGCCGTTTTGCTGTTGTCCACAACGATCTTTCCGCCGTCAAGGTCGATCTCCAGACGGTCGGTTCCGATCGCGTCATGCGTACAGGTGACAAAGGACCCGGTCGCACCGTTCGGATACCCCGTCACAACCGTGACGTCATTCTCCACCACGATATCCCTGTGGCAGCCATACAGGCACTTCGCGTAAACCTTATTCGGCACGCCGCACATCCACTGCCACAGATCCAGCTGATGCGGAGCCTGGTTGACAAGGACGCCGCCGCCCTCTCCGCCCCAGGTTGCACGCCAGTCACTCTGACGGTAGTAGCTGTCCGGACGCCACCAGGAATTGATGATCCAGCTGGTACGGCGGATCTCGCCGAGTTCACCGGATGCGATCAGCTCTTTTACCTTCTGATATAAAACATTGGTTCTCTGATTAAACATCACGCCGAAGGATACTTCCGGATGCGCCGCCGCACACTCATTCATCAGACGCACTTCTTTGGAATAAACGCCCGCAGGCTTCTCAACCAGCACATGCATGCCGTGCTCGAGGCAGTAGATCGCGATCTCGGTGTGCAGATAATGCGGCACCGTCGTGATCACCGCATCCACATTCCCCGATGCAACCATCTCTTTCCAGTCCGTGTAAAACGGATATTCCGGATATTTTTCTTTGCACATTGCCTCCTTGGCCGGGTCGGTGTCACACAGCGCCCCCAGCGCGCAGTGCGGCGGGCACTCCGGCGCCGGCATCCCCGGGAATCCTGCTTTTCCCGTCAGAAAGCCTGCATATGCGCCCCCCTGCGCACCGATTCCGATCAGTCCGAAACGAATCTTCTTGTCCATAGTCCTCTTCTCCTTTTCTTCTATTCTTCTTTTACATGAAAATGATCGTTCAGCCCATGTCGCAAAGGACGGCTAAACGTTTTCAGCCATACTCAGCTCTCTGGTCAGATCTCATCCAGAATGCCGCAGAGCGCGCGGTACTGCATCGCATACCCCTCCGCGCCGTCCTTCGCCTTGTTCTCCTTAATGATGTTCTTCGCATCCGTCGTCTCTAAAGATGCCAGCGAGTCGAACAGCACCAGATGCGGCTCAAGCGTCAGGAAACCCTCATACCCTTCCTGATTGACCGCACGGTCGAGAAGCTCTTTAATCTTCCCTTCGCCGGTCCCGCAGACGACATTTTCATTGTCATTCGAAACCGCGTCCTTAATATGTATGTATACAATATACTCATGCAGCAGATCCCAGCATGCGGCGGGATCCTCCCCGCACTGAACGAAATTGGCAAAGTCAAACGCGCTCTGGAAAAGCGGGTCGTCGATGCTCTCCATCAGATCCAGACAGCGTGCTCCTGTATCGCCGTAGATGTCCTTTTCATTCTCATGCATCAGAACCACGTCATATTGCCTTGCCACATCAAGAAACTGTTTCATCTTCTCCAAAACCGCCTCGCGGTAATCCGCCGGATTCGCCCCCTCCGGCATAAAGAAGCTGAACATGCGGATAAAACGACACTCCAGAAGCCGTGCGATCCGGCAGAGCTCATCAAGCCGCGCAAGCTGCTTTTGAAACCCTTCCTCATCCGCGATCCCGACCTTCCCGATCGGCGAGCCGATGGAGGATACCTTCACCCCGGCCGCGTCAAGCCGCGGCACAAGCCTTTCCCTCACTTCCTCCACTGTGTAATCCGCGATTCCCTTTCCGTCCGCGGAGCGCAGGGAGATATACTTCATCCCGAGCTCTGTCACTGTCTTTAACTGCGCGTCAAAGTCGGAGCTGATCTCGTCCGCAAATCCGGAAATCACCAGACGTTCCTTCATCCCAATACCTTCCTTTCCCCAAAATTCATACAAAATGCCCGCAAAAGAGCATTCCGGTACAGCATTTTCCCGAAAAACAAAAAGACTGCCCCTTGTATACAAGCAATTATATCATACCAGAGGCAGTCTTGCGAGAAAAATTTTTATGAATATCAGTAAAAATATTATGAATCACCACCGATATCATATACAAAATTTTATAATATGATGCCAGGGTCAAAAGGTCATGTGTTTCACGCCTGCATGAAAAAGCATGACTTTGTGACCCGCCAAACATGAGAAAGCAGCTGTTTTCCACAGGAACATAAGCGGATTTCGAATGTTTTTCGGATTTCGGGAGTGTGAAACACGCAGAAATCCGAAGGCATCATGGGGTCAGATGCTTTTGACCCCAACATCATAATATGTGATTTATAATGCGTTCCAGTGCCTGATACTGCATCGCATATGCTTCCGCACCGCTCTTTGGACATCCCGGTTCAACTACAGGCGCCTTTCCCTGTCCGAACTTCGCGCAAACCAGCCTGAACCAACTATACAGAAGACAGCAGTCGCAATACTGGTATACAGCGTCATTTCTCCGGATAATACATAATCGCCGGCCATTCCATGACAACCGCTATCAGACATTCATTTTCAGGAAACACACTCTCTGCCGCACCGTCACACAGTCTCCTCCCGCACCGCCTCGATGATTGTGTCTTTTTTTATCCGCCCGGCGCAGAGCTGATAGGACGCCGCCACTGCGAGGATCACGGCCGTGATGCAGCCAAGGATCTTTCCCCACGGCAGCCAGGGCAGAAAGGCTCCCCAGGACACGTCCACGATGTGCATGAGCGCTGCGAGGATCGCGACGGACACCGTGATCGCGGCCGCAACCGGCGTCACTGCCATGCGGATTCCCTCCAGCAGAAGCAGCCGCCGCACGCCGTCCGCATCCATCCCGACGGAGCGGAGCATCGCAAATTCCCTGCGGCGCCGCAGCATAATGTGCGAGACCGCCGAGAGCGTATTCGAGACGCCAATCAGGCCGAGGAGAAGGCCGATGCAGTTCATCACCAGTCCCATCGCCCGCATTCCCGCCGCGTTTTCCTCCTGCTCCTTCGCCGTACTCGTGATATAGATATCCTCGCCCGCCATCACCGAATCACACAGCGCTGTGATCCGGTCCGTCACGGCGAGGTCGTCCTCCGGCGCCGTTTTCACTTTTACAATTGTATTATATCCTCCCGCCTGTTCCCCGGAAAGCTGTGCGATCACGGAATAATAGACCTCCAGCGGCAGATACAGATTCACGGTATAAGAATTCCGGATATCGCCAAGCTCCGGGGCGTATTCCGCGACAGCACCGACCTCGATGGGAATCCTGGCATCGCCCTCGACAGAATCCTCCGTCTTCTCCAGGCAGAGCAGCTCCTCCCCGGCGGAAAACGTCAGGTGCGGGTAGGACAGATCTGATTTCTCCGCGTTGTTCACCACTTCCGGGTATAGCGGCGCCATGCTCTGTGCGACCGCCCGCACCCGGTCCGTCCGGTAGAATTCAGCCGGATCCAGCCCCAGCCTGCGGCAGTACGCGTCAAAAAATTCCTCCTGCACCCCGTAGAGCCAGACACGGACCCGGTACGTTCCGTCGCGCTCCACCAGCGCCCACCGGTTCAGATCCAGCCCCGCAAATCCGCCGCGCTCCCGGAATTCCTCTGTCTCCTGTTCCGGCGAGGCCCAGTACGCCAGCCGCGTCACGCAGTAGCAGACACTCTTCTCCTCACCCGGGATCCCCTGCAACCCGGCAAGCAGCTCCCGGTCCGCTTCCGTCATCATATCCAGCCGCGCATAGATATTGTATTCATCCGCACTGCGGTTTCGCTCGCTTAAGTAATCATTCAGGCTCATCAGGGCGAAAAATCCGATCAGAAGCATCAGGCAGAGCGTCAGCGACAGCATGCCCGCCCGAAACGCCCGCCGGTTCGCCCGATACGATGCCTCCGCCAGCTCCGCCTCATATCCGGACAGCCGCGCGATGCCAGCGCGCGGTCTGATCCTGCGCCGCCAGTGCCTTCCATCCTGCCGGACGGGCCCGGACTCCCCGACGCTGTCCGTTCCCCAAACAGGCTGCTGCACTCCCACATGCTTCCGTTCCTTTGTTTTCGTCAAACGCCGTCTTTTCGGACGCCGGTGCCGCACCGAAACGCTCTCCTGCATCCGGATCGCCTCCAGCGGAGAGAGCCGCGCCACCTTTACCGCCGGCCAGAACGCCGCGAGCAGAACCGTAATCAGCGAGAGCAGCGCGGCAAAGAGTGCAATCAGCGGGGAAAACCGGACCGTGATCGGAAAATACAGCGAATCCCCCGCAATATTACTGTATAATTTTATCAGGACAGCCGTAAATCCATATCCGATCCCGATGCTGAACAGAATCGGACACACCGACAGGATCAGCCCCTCTATCAGGATAGAGGCCGCGACCTGCCCCGGCGTCGCCCCGATCGAGCGGAACATCCCGAGCTGCTTCATCCGTGCGGAGGCGGACACCCAGAATGCGCTGCATATGATCGTCGCAAACGTCCCCATAAGCAGCAGCAGAATCACGCAGTAGCTTAAGATCCCGCCGATGTTTTCCAGGCGAAGCTCCATATCCGGCGGAAACACGAAATTCAGGCTCAGAAGCATCGTGTGATAGGAAAAATGATTTTCGTACCGTCCGTACTCATCCTTCCCGACCCCCATCGCATCGGCGAGCTGCGGCATGACCTCGTAAGTTTTACGAATATCATTCAATTTTACATAAATGACCAGATCTTCGCCGCCGGTGAGCGACGCGCGGTCCAGGAATCCCATCGCATAATATCCGGGGATCGTCGTGTTCGTGGTGACATCCATTATTCCGACCAGCGTCACCGCCGACTCTCCGGTCGGGAAAAAAGTCTCCCCCTCCTGCCGGATGGCGATCACATCGAGCGCATCCTCCCCCAGCCTCCGCTCCCCGGCCGGCAGCGTGATTGTATCGCCGAGCCGGTACTGCGGATTCTGCTCAAAAAAGGATTTTGACACCACAATCTCACCCGGCCGATTTGGCACATGACCTTCCAGAATCGCGTTCCGCTCTCCCATATAGGTCCAGTAATTCTCATCCGCATCGCGGAGCAGCAAATAGGGGAGGCGGCTCTCCTCCGACAGTTTCAGACAGGTGTAGGGCCCCTTGATCATCGTCGCCGCCACGTACAGATTCTGTTCTGCGACCGAAAGCCGCTCCGCCGGTATCTCCCCGCCGATCTCCCCGTGCCAGGAGCCGTTTTCGTATTCCTCGATATCCACGCGCCACCTAAGCTGCGTCCAGGCATAGGTGCACATCGCGCAAAGCAGCGTGGATGCGAGCAGGACAGAGATCAGAATCGACCAGGATGTCCGCTTATTTTTGCGGACCATCTGCCAGGTATATGCAAACAGCGTCCTCATCCCGCCACCTCCTCGTCGCTCACGATCCGCCCATCCTCGATCGCGATCACACGATCCGCCTCCAGCGCGATTTTCTCGTCGTGCGTGATCATGAGGATCGTCTGCTTATATTTTTTGTTGGACAGCTTTAAAAGACCCAGGATCTCCTCCGAGTTCCGCTTATCCAGGTTTCCGGTCGGCTCATCCGCCAGCAGAATCGCCGGGCGGTAGATCAGCGCGCGTGCGATCGCCGCCCTCTGCTGCTGCCCGCCCGAGAGCTGGTTCGGCAGATACGTCAGACGGTCCGCAAGCCCTAAGACCTCTGTCAGCTCCGCAAACCGCTTCTCGTCCGGCCTCTGATTGTCGAGCTGCATCGGCAGCAGGATATTCTGCCTGACGTCCAGCGAAGGAATCAGGTTGTAAAACTGGTAGACCAGCCCGACCTTGCGCCGCCGAAAGATCGAGAGCTGTTTTTCATTCAGCGTCGCAATGTCCGTCCCCTCAATCCAGATTCTTCCGTCATCCGGCCGGTCCACTCCGCCCAAAAGATGCAGCAGCGTGGATTTGCCGGAGCCCGACGCTCCCGTAATCGCCACGAATTCCCCCATCTCCACCGTCAGGTCGACCGCGTCAAGCGCCGTAACCTGCGTCTGCCCGGCGCCGTAAATCTTTGTCAACTGTTCACATCTTAGGATTTCCATATCATTGCCCCTTCCTCTCATGCCGTCTTACAGGCCTTCCGCCCCTTCCGGGAACCTTTCAGCGCTACCGGCTATCGGCTGTCTGCAGCGGTGCGTTCCCTTAATCGGGCTTCTAAAGCTTAACACTCCAACATGACATTCCGGTGACATTTACACATGCTTATAAAATTTTATCAGAAATCTGGCTCCTCCCTCCTTCCGGTTCTCCGCGCGCAGCTCGCCCTTCTGGCCCTCGATCAGCGCCTTCGCCAGGGAAAGCCCGATGCCCGTGCTGTCCTTTGCGGCATGCTCTCCCCGGTAAAAGCGTTCAAACAGGCAGCGCAGATCGCGCCTCGAAAAACCGGGGCCTGCATCCTCGACCGCAATCTCCGTAAAAACCGGGTTGTCCCGCACACGTATACAGATATCGGTGTGTTCCGGCGCATGCTCCGAGGCATTCTTGAGCAGATTCGAAAGCGCCTCCTCCATCCAGCCCGGATCGCAGCTTAGGAACACCTCATGCGTTCCGCCGTCCCACAGCACCTTTGCACGCTGCCCCCGCCTCTCCAAAAGCGGCGAGACGGCTGCCAGGCTGCACTCCGTCAGCTCACTCACCGGCACATTTCTAATGTCAAACGTAATCGCTCCGGCATCCGCCCGCGACAGCGTCAGCAGCACGGAGGTCAGGGTCGTGAGCCGTTCGATCTGCTCTGCGAGCCTGCGGATCAGCTCCGCATCCTCCGAACCGGCTGCATGGCGCTCTAAGAGCTCACTCAGCACCGCAATGGACGTGAGAGGCGTCTTAAACTGATGGGAAATGTCCGCGAGATTCTGCGCGAGCGTCTCCTTTTCCCGCCCAAGCCGCTCCCGGCTCTCACGCAGCGCAAGCACGGTCTTGTAAATCTCGTCCTCAAGGCCAGAAAACAAATCCTGCCTGCGTTCCAGTGAAATCGTGTAGCCGCCCTCCTCCACCTGCCGCAAATACCCGGTCAGCTCCTCCGTGCGCCTCCGCAGCCGCTTCCTGCTCCCCGCCGCATGCCACGCGAACGCCGCGGCGACCGCTGTGGCAAACAGCAGCCCGATGCCGGCAGCCGCGGGATACAGCTGTCCGGCGGGCAGGCGTCCCTCGTAGCCGTAGCGGCGCAGCAGCTCCCGCCCCGCCCCGATATCGCAGCCCGCCGGATCCTTTAACGCCCGCATAATCTCTTCCGCCCCGTCGCAGGAAGCCGCAGCAGCCGAGATCCGCTCATAAAACAGGCTCTCATTCCAGCGGTAGCTCCCGAGCAGCAGCATTCCGGCAAAACAAAAACTGACAGCAAACACCGCTGCCAGCAACAGAACCTCTCTTTTTCTTTCAGTCATCACACGCCTCCATCCGGTAGCCGATCCCTCGCACGGTCTTTAGCATCTGCCTGCCTTCCTCCCCGAGCTTCTCCCGCAGGCGCCTGATCGTGACCGTCAGTGTATTGTCGTTGACAAACGCCCCGTCACTGTCCCACAGATGCGTCAGCAGCGCATTACGCGTCAGCGTGCGGCCGCGGTTCTCCATGAAATATATCAGCAGCCGGAATTCCCCTGCCGTGAGGACAAGTGGCGTTCCCCCGATCGTCGCTGTGGTCGTCGTCTTATTCAAAAGGAGCTCTCCGCAGGAGAGCGTCTCCCCCGGCTCCATCCGCTCCCGGCGGCGCAGCACCGCGCGGACGCGCGACAGCAGCACGCCCGCCCGGAAGGGTTTGGTCACATAATCGTCCGCCCCCATGTCCAGCCCCCGCATGATGTCCGCATCCCCGTCGCGCGCAGTCAGGATGATGACCGGCGGAACGACGGCTCTGTTCATGACTGCTTTCTCCCCGGCATACAAGGGGTTCCCGCCGGTAAAATGCCGGGTCAGAAACGTCCATCCGTCCCCGTCCGGCAGACCGAGATCGAGCAGGATCAGGCAGTATATATCGATATTTATCGTTTCTGTTTCCCGCAGTGAGCGCACCGCATCCGCCAGAAATCCTTCCTCCCTGAAATACTCCGAGAGGCTGTATATAATTGCATCGTCATCCTCAATCATTAGTATCCGTCTCAATGAAGAAACTCCTCCGTTCCGGAAAACGATTCTTTCAGCGTCCCGGCAAAATTACACTGACCGACACTTCGCTTTCCAATGTCTTCGCTTATCTTCATTTTACCATATGGAATTCCATGAATCCATATTTTCCTGCCGAAAAGCATCCGAATCAAGCTCAGAGCTGTTCCTTTTCAGGCCTGAAAATGGGGCTCCCGGTCACGTCATGTGCCGAAAGCCCCGCTTTTTGTCCCTGCAAATTGTACCGGTCGCCGATCGTCCCTACTCCTCTTTGCACCCGTCGAGCAGCGCGATGAGCGCTTCCTTCGTCTGCAGCCCGATCGCCTTTGTCTGAAACACGCCGTGGTTCATCACGATGATCGTGGGGATACTCATCACCTGGTATTTTAATGCCAGTGCGGATTCCTCGTCCACGTTGACTTTGCCGAACTTCACCTTCCCGTCCATCTCCTCCGCGAGCGCGTCAAAGATCGGGCCCTGCATCTTGCACGGGCCGCACCAGTCCGCCCAGAAGTCGAGGATCACAGGCGTATCCGCCGCCAGCACCTCGGTCTCAAAGTTGTCGTTTGTGATTGTAACTACAGCCATATCCATTGTACCCCTTTCTGTTTTTCACTATTTATCATTCCGCCGGCCCCGGACTTTTATTCCGGGCGAAAATGCTTTTCCATTCCGCCGGATACGAACACTGATTCCCCGCACAGACGCTCTTTTTCCTCTACTCCCGCCCGAATTCCGAGAGCACCAGCCCTTTGTTGCGGTCTAAGACCATGCCGACGCTCCACGCGTTGACAAACAGCAGCAGCGGACGCCCTTTTAAATCCTGAATCTTCCGCATGTCGGAGGTTCCGACCAGCTTATCCATATCCACATCCGGATTTTCGATCCAGCGGATGTGCTCATAAGGCAGATTGTCCATGCGGATCTCGACATTATATTCATTTTCCAGCCGGTATTTTAAGACGTCAAACTGGAGGACGCCGACCACGCCGACGATGACCTCCTCCATCCCCATATTATATTCCTGGAAAATCTGGATCGCGCCTTCCTGCGCAATCTGCTGCATGCCCTTCATAAACTGCTTGCGCTTCATCGTATCCACCTGACGCACCCTGGCAAAATGCTCCGGCGCAAACGTCGGAATCCCCTCAAACCGGAACGGCTTCGCCGTCGTGATCGTATCCCCGATCGAGAAAATCCCCGGATCGAACACGCCGATGATATCCCCGGCATACGCTTCGTCCACGATGTGCCGCTCCTGCGCCATCATCTGCTGCGGCTGGGAGAGACGCATCTTTTTATTTCCGCCCTGCACGTGCATGACCTCCATGCCCGCGTTAAATTTCCCGGAGCAGATGCGCATAAATGCGATCCGGTCACGGTGCGCCTTATTCATGTTTGCCTGTATTTTAAAGACAAACGCGGAGAATTCCTCCCCGAACGGATCAATCTCCCTGATATCCGAATATCTCGGCAGGGGCGAATACGTCATTTGTAAAAAATGCTGTAAAAACGTCTCCACACCGAAATTCGTCAGCGCGGACCCGAAAAAGACCGGGGAAAGCTCTCCCTTTGTCACAAGCTCCTGATCAAACTCCGCGCTCGCGCCGTCCAGAAGCTCGATCTCCTCCAGAAGCTTCTCCATCGCCTCCTGCCCGATCTGGCCGGCAAGCGAAGGATCGTCGATCGCGATCTGTGTCTCCTTTCCCTCCTTCGTGCCCTTTAACGTGTCGGAAAAGGTTCTGATCTTTTTTGTATTCCGGTCGTAAACGCCTTTAAAGCCCTTTCCGGAACCGATCGGCCAGTTGACGGGGCAGGTCGCGATGCCGAGCTCCTTTTCGATCTCGTCTAAGAGCTCAAAGGTATCGTTCGCGTCCCGGTCCATCTTATTGATAAACGTAAAAATCGGGATATGGCGCATCACACAGACCTTAAACAGCTTCCTCGTCTGCGCCTCGACGCCCTTTGCGCCGTCGATGACCATCACCGCGGAATCCGCAGCCATTAACGTCCGGTACGTGTCCTCCGAGAAATCCTGATGTCCCGGCGTATCCAGAATATTGATGCAGTATCCGTCGTAATGAAACTGCAGCACCGAGGAGGTCACCGAGATACCTCTCTCCTTCTCAATCTCCATCCAGTCCGAGACCGCATGGCGCGCCGTCGCCTTTCCTTTGACGGAGCCGGCCAGGTTGATCGCGCCGCCGTAGAGTAAAAATTTCTCGGTCAGCGTCGTCTTTCCGGCATCCGGGTGGGAGATGATCGCAAACGTGCGTCTTTTTTCTATTTCTTTCTTTAAATCATCCAAACTATCTGTTCCTCCAGTAACTTTTGTCTCTCTGCAGGCTGTTTTTCCTGTCATCCGGGAGGTTTTGCCTCCGCCCCCGGCGAGCGTAAAAGCAGCCCGATGGAACTATACCATATTTTACCCGGAATTGCAAAATATTTTCCGGCGCACCCGGATAACGGCGGGACGAATCTCACGCTTCCTTGTCCGCCTCCCCGTCCGCTTCCTCCCCGTCCCGCTCCCTGTTCAGGATTTCAGACAGCCCGTTCTCTCAGATTCCCGTGAGCAGCGACACCAGCGGCATCGTCGCCACAGAAAGCAGCGTTGTGAGCGCTACGCCCTTTGATGCCAGTTTAAAATTCCCGTCATACTGCTGCGCCATCATCGCCGTCATGCTCCCCGCCGGTGTAGAGAGCACCACCATGCAAAGGATCAGAATCGCATCGTTTGCCACAAACTGACAGATCAGAAAAAGGCCCGCCACGGGAACCACGATGAGCTTGATCACGGAAAACAGAATCAGCCTTACATCCGTAAACAGTTCTTTTATATGAAATCCCGTAAACGACTGACCGATCACGATCATGCTTAACGGCAGTGTCAGACCGCTTAGATTCTCAAGCAGCGTCGTGACAAATCCAGGCAGCTTCACTCCGCAGAAAAAGAAAACAAGCGAAAACATGCAGGCGATCAGACCGGCGTTGAACATCTGACGCCACCAGGGCTTCCTTCTGTTCCCTGCAGTGACTGCACCGGTCTCTGCATCCCCGGCGGAGACACTCTCTGCGTCCGCGCGGCCGGCTCCCGCGTTTTTATCTGCAGCGGCGGCTGTATCCCCGGCGGTGGTCCCGGCTCCCGCATTTTTATCTGCAGCGGCACCGGCGGCGTCCTCTGGGTACGCGGCATCCTTCTGAATCATCACGATTCCGTAGGTGTAGATCAGCACGCAGAACACCAGCTGGAAAAACGTGTAATAAAGCACCGCCTCCGCTCCGCTTAAGGCCGAGAGCAGCGGTATCCCCATAAAGCCGATATTGGAAAACACAAACATCACGCGGTAGATCCCCCGGTCTCCCCGCTTCGCTTTAAGCACTGCGGGAAGCACCGCCGCGATCAGCAGCAGCGCCGCATACACCGCAACCGCAAGGCAGCCAACCAGGATAAAGTTCTGCTTTGAAATCCCGCTGACATCACTTAAGCCTGCTTTTATAATCAGCGCCACATTCGCAATGTTCACGACAAGCCATGAAACCGCCTTCGTCTCTTTTTCGTTCAGCACGCCTTTTTTCCCGCCGAAATATCCGATCAGCATCATACCGGAAATGGCGAGCATCTGTTGTAATAATATCATGACAGGTCTCCTGATTCTGAATTTATTTTGCCAGAAGAGACAGCACCTTCGGCCGCGCGCCCTTCACATACGTAAATCCAAGCGCAAACCGTATAATCTCCGGCAGATAATATTTTTTATCCGACGTGATCAGATATCCCTGACTTTCAAGTCTTGCAATCTCCTCCCCGGTCAGACTGATCTGATCCAGCGTCAGCGGAAGTTTTTTGTCGCCCGCCTTCATATCCTCAAATCGTTTCAGCACGGAATATATCGTTTTCATCTCAATCTGTATCTCTTTATACTTATCTGCAGAACACTCCGGAATCGCTTTTCTGATCTCCGCAGGCATGAGATACCGGTCCGGATACGGCGGTCTGTTCTCGGGGAAATTCCCGGTCGCACATTTTAAAAACCGGATGATATCCCGCGCCTGCAGCTGACCGGTAAAATCGGACAGCGCCGCAATGATCCAGCGCGCCGAGACCGCCTCCCTGGAATCGCTCTTTCCCAGCTTTTTCCCCCATAAAAGCTCCAGCCGCTCCTCGAGCGCTTCCCGGCTGGCTTTTAAAATATCAATATCGATGCCGAATGCCGGATCCGCCTGCGCAGCAACCCACAATGCCAGGCGCAGCGCCTCCGTCGGCGTCCATTTCAGCTCATATCTGGAATACTGGTTTTTAAACTGCTCAAAATTGACTCCGATTGCCTCTTCCGCCATATCTTTCCGGACGAAGACAATCATTCCGATATTCCCAAATTTCAGATTTCTCATATCATTGATCGTGTTCTGACACAGGGCACGGATGGCATACTTCCAGTTCTCTTCCTCTCGGATCAGTGCATCCATAAACAGATCTTCCAGTCCGTCCACAAGAAATATCAGTCTCTTTTTTTTCGTTTCCAGATATTCATCCAGCTCCGCAAGATTCGAAAAATCAGCTCCCGGCATCTGTGAAATGAGCTCCTCCCACACTGCCGCCCAGTCTGTCAGCGAAAGCTTCTTCTCGGAATATTCCTGAATTAAGTTATAATTTAAGCCCACGGCATCCATCCCGATCCGTTCCTCCCCAAGCGCGTCGTTTGCAAACCGGATGCATTCCCGGATCGGAGTCTGAAGATATTTCAGATTTACGGAAGAAAGCAGTGGAACTATATTTGTCTCATTTTTTGAACGAACCGTCCTCTGATCTGCCGAAACCTGAAATGCTTCCCATGTTTTTTTCGTAAGCATCTGCTTGTAAATATACGTCTTTCCGGAACCCTTTGCCCCCAGGACAACAAGCTGCGGGATTCCTTCCCGGTAATCTTTTGCGATTTCCCGAATCGATGTTGTAGAGAGCATACTGGAGGTATCGTTTCCCTCCGCCGTGATTTCTCTCTCCGCGATCTGATGTAATCTGCGCAGCACGGTCTTCGCTTTCTCCCAGGAAATCCCCTCTTCTTCCGAGGATTCTTTTTGAAACAGATCCGTGGCCAGCTCTGACATCGTGTCGCTCAATTCTTTTCCTTTCAGCATCTCGCAGATCTCGTAAAAATTACCCAGGGAGATAAAAGGCTGATCAAACAAAATCCGAATCAGGTAGCTTCCACGCAGATCCGCTGTCTCCGAATCAATCTCCTGTTCGATCGGCAGCGCGAGCCGGTCCTCAATCCGATTCAGTGTCCCCGTCTCCATCTCTCTTGGGATCATGGTAAGAAGCACTTTCGAATTACAAAGACCATCTTTCTCTCTTTCATGGATTTCATTTAAAATCTGTACCGTCCCCTCCACCGACTGCATTGATGTCGAGGAAACGAAAAATTTCTGCACACGCGAATCAAAGAGAAACGGCGCCGAAAATTCCGTGATGCCTGCTCTCAGATCAACCAGCACAAGATCCGCATGCAGCGCTGCGCCAACCATGGAAAGAAATTCCGTGATGATATATTTGTTATTCTGCGACCGGATAATCTGTTCGGGGCTCGAGCATATATGGAAAACCTGATCCTTTCTCCGGTATACCGGCAGAAAATAGTGCTCCACCTGCAGGCGTCCGGTCTCAATCACCATATTCGACGCCTCGATCAGCGACGCAATCTGTTCCGCAAGCTTTTTGTCAGCGTGATTCAGATGTATCAGTGACAAAAGATCAAGGTAACTGACCGGCGCATGTTCCTGCCCTTCCTCCAGCATCCAGGTAAGCCCCGGCGCTTCCAGATCCGCATCGATTACCAGTATTTTTTTGCGGTCCCCATACTGCTCCGATATTTCCTTCGCCAGCGCAATCAGCGACAGCGTTCTGCCGACACCTCCTTTAAAAGAATGGAACGCCACAATCGGAGTTCCCGGCAGATTCTTTTTTTCTGCGGACATGTGATCTCTGACATAGATATCCTGAAACAGCGGCATCTGAGGCGGCAGGATCCGTTCCTGTGTCTCCCCTTCCGTGTAGACCACCTTCATGATACTTCCGTCAAAATCAATCGTGATCTCTCCGTCATCATAATTTTTGCCAAATATCGCTTTAAAGGTCTCCTCGTCCTCCTCCCACTGATCCTCACGCAGATCAATATCTATCACAATCTCATCCTGATACACATCCACCCGGTTCCAGCTTTCTGGCCACCGGCTTCTGTTCTTCATCAGTTCCGTCTCCACATCAAACCATGTAAAAAAGCGCATCCATTCCCTCCTATACGACTGTTTTCAGCCACTCTGCAACCTTTACCAGCGTCCTCTCCGCCTTCTCCTCTTCCTTTGGATCCGCTGTCTCCACTCCGTATCGCCACAGCTCGTTAAACCGGGACGGGTGTACCGATCCTCCGCCGTGCTTCAGCTGAATATCCCTCAGTACAAAATCATTCCGCGGGTTGACTTCCTTTATCATGTCTTTTACATTATGCCCTTTCCAACTGCCCTGACCGGAAGCACAGTACTCTTCATACGAATTCTTCCCACTGTTTTTCAGAATCAGATATTTTAGCCCGCATTCTACCGAATAAAACAGAATCAGACGCCTTGTTTTCTCACTTCCACAAGATTGATTGTAAAGATGATAGTGCATCCGAAAGCTGTCTTTAAATTCCTTCTGCGTGACATTCAGTTTTTTGTCTGCCATTTCGTTCTCCTTTATAATCCGGCTTCCCGAATGCGCCGAACCGGCTTCCTGCAATAAAAAACCGGTTATCCCCAGGCGTTTACCTGATTATAACCGATTTCTCCGTGTAATACAATTCTTATTCCTGCCAGGCCGGATCTTTGCGTCCGATGTTCCCGCTGTCCGTTATCTTCCTGCCCGTCAGAAGCTCCTTCCCGTTCTTACTGCACCCGCACAAGCTCCGTCTCATACGCGAGATACTCCCCGGGCTCCACCGGCATCGGGATCCCAGCCTCCATCAGCGCAGAGCCGTAATGCCGGCAGTGTGTCCTCTGGTCCTCGTAGACCGCATCCGGCCGCAGCCCCTTATATTTTACATATGTCACCGTCATGTTCCCGTGGTTCTCCAGCATCACAACGCTCATCAGCACCCGCATCTCATCCTCCGAGACGAACATCCAGGCTGCGTATGCGTCGCGGTACGGATCGGACAGGCGATAATAGCTGCCGCAGCGGATGATCTGCTCACATTCTTTGTAGCGGCGGATCTGCGCTCTGATCTCCTCCTGCTCCGCTTCGGTGAGCTTTGCCGGGTCAAGTTCGTATCCGAAGGTGCCGGCCATCGCCACGATGCCCCTCGTGTGAAGGCTGGTGCAGCGCCCGGTCTGATGGTTCGGCACCGCCGATACATGGGCGCCTGTCACGGACGCCGGATAGAAAAAGGACGTCCCGTACTGGATGCGCACCCGGTCGATGGCATCCGTATTGTCGCTGCACCAGATCTGCGGGGTATAGTACATCATGCCGGCGTCAAACCGCCCGCCGCCCCCGCTGCAGCCCTCGATCAGCATGTCCGGATAGCGGGTGTTCAGACGCTCTAAGAAGTCATAGACACCGAGCACATAGTCGTAGGTCACGCGCCCCTGGCTCTCCGCCGTCCCGGTCATCGAATACACATCCGCGATACTCCGGTTCATGTCCCACTTCACATATTCAATATTTCCCTGGTCAAGCACGGCGCAGATCTGCTCAAAGACCGCGTCCCGCACGTCTTTCCTGGAAAAATCGAGCACCAGCTGGTTTCTCCCGTAGACCGGCTTTCTGCCCGGGATACACAGTGCCCAGTCCGGATGGCTGCGGAAAAGCTCGCTGTCCTCCGAAATCATCTCCGGCTCGATCCAGATACCGAATTTCACGCCGAGCGCATTGACCTGCCGGATCAGTTCACCCAGGCTGCACCCAAGCTTGTCCTCATTGACCTGCCAGTCCCCGAGTCCGCTGTTGTCGTCCGGCCGCTTGCCGAACCACCCGTCGTCCATGACAACCATATCAATGCCCAGCTTCGCGGCCTCCCCCGCCAGCGAGACAATCGTCTCCCCGGTAAAATCAAAGTATGACGCCTCCCAGCTGTTGAGCAGAACCGGACGCGGGCTGCGGCTGTATTTCCCGCGGATCAGATGATCGGAAATCAGACGGTGAAACCGTCCGGAGAGCGTCGCAAATCCCTCACCGGAATAACACAGCACGGTCTCCGGCACCGTAAACGACGCTCCCCCGCCAAGCGGATAATGGAACTGATCGCTCTGCAGGCCCATCACGACCCGCGTCTGGTCATACTGATCCCGCTCCGCTTCGCACAGGAAATTACCGCTGTAGACAAACATCAGCCCGTAGCAGGAGCCCGTATCCTCCGTCGCATCTCTCCCCGCAAGGATCACCGCCGGATTATACTGGTGGCTCGAGGTTCCTCTGCGGCTTCCGATGGCCTGCGTGCCATGTGCAATCCGTGTGCGCTGAAAACTGCGCTCCATTGCATGGCGTCCGTAAAAGCTGATCAGGTCATATTCTCCGGTGATAAAATCAAGGCAGACGGACGCCGCCTTCTCCACCACGATCTCCCCGCTCCCGCAGTTTCGGATCACGGCGCTGCGCGTGATGATATCCTCCGCCTCCAGCACCCCGTAGAGCAGGCTCACCTGTACGCGGCTGACCGGATCTTCGAGCACGATCTCTATGGTCTGCGCTTCCTGCTCTGCGGCAAAGACCGCCGGAAGGCCGGGCAGCCCGTATTTGCCCTTCCGGATCTCATGCCGGACGTAGCGCAGGTCGCAGCAGTCCGTGCCGTCTGCATTGTGAATGACGAGCGCATGATTCCGGTAGTCCCCGGTTCCCATCACCGCGTATTCCTGCGGCAGCATATCGAGAGAATAGGTTCTGTCGTTTCTGACGTCAAACGGATTTCCGGAAAATCCCCGGTCATAATAGGTCAGAAGGTAATCCATATCACCGTTGATGCTGCCCCCGTAATAAAGATGCAGAAGAAAACCGTACGCATCCACCTTCATTTGATAGGTCGTGTGCGCGGTCTGTAATGTAAAGATATGTTTTTTCTGATGATAATCAATTGCCATGATAACCTCCGCTTATATTACTTATTTCATCCGCACAGCCTCCCGTCCGGCCAGTCCCCCTGTGCGTTCACTGCCCTCTGGCCGCATTCCGCGCCAGTCGGCACGATTACCCCGCAGTCATCCTGCGGGGTAATCTGACGGATGCGCTCCTCTGTCATACGATAGAACCGCTCCGTCCTGCATTCATTCTGTTTTGTCACTTTTTTACTTCACTGCCCCGTTTACCACACCGTTCAGGATCTGCTTCTGACAGATGATGTAGAAAATCAGAATCGGGATCAGAGACAGCAGGTAGGAGGCAAACGCCAGGTTATAGTTCGTTCCGAACTGCGACTGGAAATTTAACTGTGCGAGCGGCAGCGTGTTCTGCCCGGAGCCAGCCATAATGACGAGCGGCGTCATCACGTCGTTCCACACGGAAAGCGCCGTTAAAACCGCAACCGTCGCATGCATGGGTTTCATGACCGGAAAGATGATCGACCAGTAGGTTCTCCACGTGCTCGCACCGTCCACCCGCGCCGCTTCCTCGAGCGCAATCGGAATGTTGACCAGATACCCTGCATACAGCATCGTATTCATCGGCATATAAAAGACAACATATAAGAGAATCACGCCTGCCCAGTTTCCAAGCCCCATCTCCGCCGTCTGTTTTGCAAGCGGCATCATGAGGATTGCGAACGGTACAAACATACCGCTGACGATAAATAAGTACACGATATTATAAAATTTACTTTTCGCTTTATTTCTCCCGAGCGCATATCCCATCAGGGAATGAATGATCACGGAAAGCACCACTGTGATCACGCTGATCAGCAGGCTGTTTGTAAGCGAATGCCAGAAATCCGTCACCCGCATGGCCTCGCGGAAATTGTCAAGGCTCCAGTGCTGCGGCAGTGATAAAATCCCGCTGATGCTGTTCGTCATCTCTGACGGCTGCTTAAAGGCGATGATAATCGTCATATACAGCGGAAACGCGATGGTCGAAAGCCCTAAGATCAGGAGCACCATCACTGGCCAGTTTGTCTTTTTGTTCTCTATCATAACTGCTCCTCCTTCTTACCCGAAAAACTTGTCTGCGCGACGGAAACCGCGACAATTACAATAAAGAAAATCACCGCATTTGCACTCTGAAATCCGAACTGACCGCCTGACATACCGTTGTTGTAAATCAGGTAGGAAATGGATTCCGTGCTCTGCGCCGGGCCGCCCTTTGTCAACGCCATGATCTGATCAAATACCATCAGGAAGTTTTTCACACACAGCACCATGTTGATCGAAAAGAACGGGATGATCAGCGGGAAGGTTAAGTAACGGAACTGCTTAAAGCCCGTCGCACCGTCGAGTCCGCCCGCCTCATATACATCCTCCGGCACGGTCTGCAGACCGGAGATATAAATAATCGTGTTCATCGCAATCGCCTGCCATGCGCAGACAATCATCACTCCGATCCACGCCCGGTTCGGGCTTGAGAGGATACTCGAGCTTAGCGAATCGATCCCCGCCATATCCGCTAACGCCGGCAGGATATAGGTAAAGAAATAGTTAAATATGTAACCGACGACCAGAGAGCCTAAGATGTTCGGCAGGAAATAAGCGCCCCGGAAAAAGCTCTTCGCGCGGATCCTGCTGTTTAATGCCAGCGCCAGAAGCAGGCTGATCACATTTGTGACAATCGTCGAAACAATCGCAAGCTTAAAAGTAAACAGATAGGATTTTCCCACGCGGGCATCCGAAAACAGATCGATATAATTCCGAAGACCGACCCCGTCATAATCGCCGAATCCCTTAAAGTTCGTGAAGCTGTAATACACGCCGCGGATCAGCGGAATCGTATTAAAGCAGATAAACAGGGCAAGGATCGGAATTGTGATTAATAAAAACGTTCTTTTTCTGTCATTTTTCATTCTATTTCTCCTTCTTTTCCATTGGCAGTAATGCAGTGCCCGGCACGGTTTTAACAGCTGCCGGCAGGTATGCTGCATATGCTTCCAGACTGCGGGACAGACGCAAACCGCTATCTGCCCTGTGACGCCTCGTATTCCTGCACCATCCGGATAATATCACGATTGTAGCGCAGCCAGTCCGTATCGAATTTCTGCAGAAACGCATCCACGTCCTGCTCGATGAGGAAGGTCTGGATCTGTGCGTCCACCGCCATCTCGGACGGATAATAGTGATCCTGATAATCCGTCATGTTTCCGCCGGTGATGTACTCCGCCATCCCGTCGAGCATCGGAGCCAGCGCAAAATCACCCACTTTGCAGGGAATCGCCGTCTGAGCGTCAATGTACTCCTGAAGATTCTCCTGCTCAAGCAGAAAATCGAGCACCTCATAGGCCGCTTCCTTATTCTCACAGTCCGCCGTCACGCAGAACTGAAGATCAATACCGGAATTTAAGGTATTGCCGTCCGCGCTGTCGTTTGCAGGCATCACAAAGGAATCGATATTCAGATCCGGATTCACCGAGAGAATCTGAGGGACCGCGTAGCTTCCGATCGTATACATCGCCGATTCGCCGCGGGCAAATGCCGTACAGGCGTCATTATAATTGTAGGCAAACGGATCAGCCGGTCCGTACGGCAGCAGCTTCAGATATTTTTCGGCGACTTCCCTGTATTCTGTCGAAAATGTGGTCTCGCCGCGGTTCACCTGCTTTGCGGCATCCGCCGGAGAAAGATCCACCGCCATCGCATTCCAGGGCGCCAGACACGTCCAGGTATCTTTGAATCCGAAACAGAATGGCTGTATCCCCTCTCCTTTTATCTGATCACACAGCGCCATCAGTTCATCCCATGTTTCCGGAATCTCCCAGCCATGCTCCGCAAACATATCCCGGTTGTAGAGGATCCCGGCCGCATTTGCCACATAGGGCACCGCATAGGTCCCGTCCACCGGGACAAGCTCGAGCGCTTCACCGATATCCAGATAGGCCTGGTTGATGTCGGCAAGACCCGGATAATCCGATACGTCCGCCAGAATACCCGCATCGACAAAGTAAGAATAGTTGATATCACCGCCGATGCCGATGATATCCGGATAATCCTCACGGATAAATCTCGTCCGCAAAATCGTCATGGCGTCATTCGGAGAGCTGATGGTCAGATGGATATCGTCATGCGTCGCGTTGAACTTCTCTTCCACCATCGTAAAATAGTTTGCCGCTTCCGGCTTGTACTGGACAATTTCGATCTCAATCTTTCCGTCATTCTCGTTCGATCCGCATCCCGCAAATGAGACTGCACCGGTCAGACAGCAGGCGATGATTCCCCAGCATTTTAAACGTTTTCCTTTCATAGCTTTTCTCCTTCTTTTCATAATAAACGCATTTTATCATACCTTTATGCTACCATAAATAGCAGTATTTTTGATGATTTATACCGTAATGCAATTTTTTAAGGATATAGTTGAAGTCATGACGCATTTTGGTATATAATGTAAAAAGTTCAGCCAGTCGGAATCGTATGGGTGAAAATCGTGCTCGCACGAATTTTCATCCATCGGTTTCGACTGAGGGAGCGCCCGTATATGAGCAAAAGTGAACCGCGAAGCGGTGGAGAGTGCGTCAGCGCGGTTTTGCGAATGACGCGGGCTGAACTTTTATAGCCTTTACCGAAGGCCAGAACGGAGGTATCTCTATGAGTGAAGTGATTTTTTCTGTCTTTCCAAGTGAAAATTTTATCGACCTGGGACTCTATCAGTACGGATGGGAACAATGCGACTGCTCCCAGTCCTTCGGTCCGGCCGCCAGGAACCACTATCTCTTCCACTACTGCCTCTCCGGCACCGGGAGGCTCTACGCGGAAAATTCCAGGGGCGAATCCGTCTGCTGGCAGATCAAAAGCGGCCAGGGGTTTCTGATCTTTCCCCACCAGATCTGTACCTATATCGCGGACCGCTCCCTTCCCTGGGAATATGTCTGGCTGGAATTCGACGGGCTGCGGGCAAAGGAGACGGTTGAGCTGGCAGGGTTAAGCAGGGATCAGCCGGTCTATAAGACACGCTATAAGGATATCGCGGAAACCATGAAGGACGAGATGCTCTATATCGTAAACCACCGGGAGGTGTCGCCCTTTCACCTGATCGGGCATCTCTATCTGTTTATCGACAGCTTTGTCCGCTCGTCCGCATCAACGAATATCAGACACGAAAACAATCTGCGGGACTTTTATATGAAGGAAGCCGTCTCCTACATCGAGCAGAATTTTCAGAATGACATCACCGTAGAGGATATCGCCGCGACCTGCGGCCTGAACCGAAGCTACTTCGGAAAGATTTTTCATGAGTCCATGGGAAAATCCCCACAGGAATTTTTGATCTCCTACCGCATGACAAAGGCCGCCGAGCTGTTAAAGCTCACCGGCCTCTCGATCGCGGATGTGGGAAATGCGGTCGGCTATCCGAATCAGCTGCATTTCTCACGGGCGTTTAAAAATGTGTATGGAATCTCACCGCGGCAGTGGCGTTATGAGCATGGCGGCGTTAAAAACGCCTGAAACAATGTGCTTTCCCCCTTTCCGACAACCCTTTATAATGATTATTACGTAAATCTGCAGCGTATGAAAAAAGCCGACACCGGCAACAATTACAGCACCCGCCGCAGGAACCGGTCCACGCGGTCCAGCACCCGGTCCTGATAGAAGGCGTCGTCACCGTGCTCCGCGCCCTTTATGATATAAAGCCCGGACTCCACACCCATCTGCTGCAGCTTCTCATACAGCATCTCGCTCTGTGCCATGGGAACCAGCACGTCCCCGTCGCCGTGCAGAATCAGAAACGGCGGCGCCGCTTTTGTGACATAGGAGACCGCACTGGCCCGCTCTGCGGCGGCCGGCGTGTAACCGACTCCCAGGAATTCCTCCATCGTCCAGGACGGGACAATATCGTTCCCTTCTCCCATTTCCAGTTCTGTCAGATCCATCAGCCCGTAAAAATCGACGACCGCCTTCACCGAGCTGTCATATTCCGTAAAATCGCCCTGCTCAAACTCCTTATTCCCTGCCGTCAGGCCGATTAAGCCGGCTATCGTTCCTCCGGCCGATTCCCCCATGGCGCAGATTCTGTCCGTGTCAATGCAGAACTCCTCTGCGTGCGCTTTCAGGAAACGGACCGCCGCTTTTGCGTCTATGAGCGGATCCGGAAAGACTGCCTCATTGCTGGTGCGGTACTCCACGCTGGCCACGATATAGCCCTTCCGCGCAAAATACGTCAGCTCGGGCAGCCACACCGACCGGTCCACCACCCGGTATGCGCCGCCGCAGAACCACACGATCAGCGGGCATTTCTCATGACCCTCCCGCTGCTTTGGCGCGATGATATCCATGTTCAGACTTCGATCGTGCTCCCGTACCATGACGGGACACAGGAATAGGCGATCCCCGGAATCAGGGAAAGTACCTCGTGCGCGACCTCTTTTCCATCCATTCTCTCATGCTCTCTCCTCCTGTCTCTCGGACTCCTGTATGTATACACAGGTTCCCGCCTGTGTCGGCAGCTTCTCCCTGCGTCCATCCGGATAGACAAATGTCCCTTCCAGCCCTGCCGGCAGCGTCAGCTCATAGCGCCAGCCCGTTTTCTCCCTGGTGTAGGAAAATGCCACCGATCCCGCCGGCGTCACGGCCTCTCCCTTCAGATCCGCAAGCCAGGACGGTACCGGCGCGATCTCCACTCTGCCCCGGCGCATCCGCACCCCTGCCATCACACAGATCAGCTCATAGAGCGGCAATGCGCTCCAGGCATGGCACTCGCTCCGGCTCTCCCCCGGCGTCTCCGGACAGGTTGTGCTGCCCTGCGCGGGAAGTGCCGCCCAGCGGGCCATATCCCCCTGTGTCTTTTCATAGAGCCCGGCCTTCTCCAGCGCCCGGAACCACTCGAAGGATGTGGAGAAGGTACAGTTGAGCACATCCTCATCCTCCATGGCATGGCACAGCGCCCGTCTGGCCCGTTCCCCCGTCAGGAGGCCGCACAGCACGGCACGGCTCTGCGCGTGCCGGGTATACCGGGCAAACCCCGGTCCCTCCCGCAGCATTCCTCGCTCCTCGTCCCAGCAGAGACGCATCACCGCATCAAGCAGACGTGCACAGCGCTCCCCGTACTCTTCTCCCAGACCCGGACGTCCCGCCGCCTCCATGAGAACGCGCCCTCTCTGCAGCGCCTGTGCGTACATCAGGCTGATGATCGTGGAGGGCCCGTGGCAGAGCGCCTCCGGCACACCGCCGTACTGCGCCCATGCCGGCTGCCAGTCCACAAATTCCCAGTAGCCCAGCCGGCCCACCATCCCGCTCTCCTCCAGATGTGCCCGGTAATAGCCCAGAATCCGGTCCACATCCGGCAGATAGTCCCGCAGCTCTTCTATCGCTCCGGTCTGCTGATAATACTCCTCGAGCATATCGATATAAAACAGCGAGAAGGTAGAGATGATCTGCGGATAGACCGACGGATACTTTCCGTGCACCAGCCCCTCAGGGGTGATCGAGCTGTGCAGATCCCACAGGGCTTTCCTCGTCAGTCTGACGTCCCCGCTGACCGCGGCACAGAACAGCGCCTGCAGCCTCGTGTCCATGGGGAACTGATTCTGCTCATAATACGGACAGTCCATATAGGTCTCCATCATGCAGTTTTCCAGCGTGCGCACGCACATGTCGTACACCTGTCCGACCCAGGGCTCCGTAGAGCCGACATGCGACACCACCTTTAGCGGATACCCCGTCTTCCGGTATACCGGCGCATGGCACACCGTATCCTCCGCCGCCTGAATCTGAATCACGACAAACCGGAAGGTGCGGTACCAGAAGGGCTCGAACACATCCCCGCCGCCGGAGAGCGTCAGCCGGTCCGTGATCCCCACGGCCTCCCCCCGCTCTGCATCCGTCTTCGAACGTGCGTTCTCTCCGGTAAACTTCTCGAGATACGTGATACTCACCCGGCTCCCCGCACCGCTCTCAAAGAAAAACCGGGGATAGCCGTTCACCTCCACACCTGCGTCGAGGATGACGCGAAGCGTCCCGCCTCCCGGAACCCGCACAGAGCCTCTTTCCAGCACGCCTGTCTCCGTCCCGGCCTCCCGCACAAAGACGGCATCCCTCTCATACAGCAGCGGAATCGGACGCTCCGCCATCGGAAAGCGTTTGATCAGTCCCACCGTCTCCATGAATGGGCTGCTCACGACGGGCTCCATCCCCACTGCCTGCCGCCAGCCCGCCGCATCAAACCCCGGATTTTTCCAGTCTCCCGGCCTTTCGGCACAGTCGATCTCTTCGATTACCGCCCCCAGGTATTCCGTGACCGGATCGGACTTCAGGAAATAGCTGCCCTCCAGATACACCCGCCAGTCGGCGACGCCTGTCGTCAGATTGCAGACCGTCTCCCCCTCTGCATTCCTCACACTGCCCTCAAAGGCCAGCCGGTGCCCTCCGCCCGGGCTGCACACGGAATAGATCGCCGCCCGCTCATCCGTCTGACAGACCACAGCGTGCGGATCCTGCCAAAGCACCTGCACCGCCAGCACATTCCCGCCGGCTCTGACATACTCTGACAGATCGCAGGTCTCATAATAATACCGATAGGGATCCCCCTTACAGGGACCGGAGCACACCGGGCTGCCGTTCACCCACAGACGATAACGGGAGCCGGCAGAAAGATCCGCCAGCAGCGTGCCAGGCTCCTCCAGCGTGAAGCTGCATCTGTAGTACGCAAACCGTCCGGTCATATCGCCGTGATATATCTGTTTCTCTGCTATCTCGTCGCCGGGAACCCCCAGCCATACCGCATCTTTCCACATCGTTTTTTCCTTCGTTCTGTTTTTTTCAATTACACCCCGGCCTTAAACGCAGCCTCACAACTCATCCGCCGCCAGAATTATGGTACGCCGTCCGTCTGGCAATACAGTAAGCGATATATTGCAGGGAAGCCTCCTGAGACATCTCGGAGAATCCCCATTCTCCCTGCTCTTTATCCTGCCGATTCTCTCAAGACTGCCATACATCCGCATAAAATCCCCTGGTCTTCCCGTCCACATACGCATCCGCCGTCACAAAAAACGTTTCGGTGGAACGCAGATCCACGGAAGAGCTGCCCACGGATACCTCGTACTCCCCGGCTTCCACCTTCCAGCGCATTGCGCGGTCCAGAAACGCCAGCTGTCCCGGCTTTACAAGGAAGGTCAGCCGCTGTTTTTCACCCGGCGCGAGACGGATCCGCTTAAAACCGGCGAGCTCTAAGACCGGCCGGCTCATACTCGCATACAGATCACGGATGTATAACTGCACAACCTCATCCCCGGCGCAGGTTCCGGTATTCTCTACCGTGACGGAAACGGTAAGCGGCTGCCCCGGCGTCAGTTCCTTCTTTTCCAGCGCAACATCCGAATAGGCAAATGTCGTGTAGGACAGGCCGTGCCCGAAGAAATACCGCGGCGCATGCGGGCAGTCCACATAATCCGGGAATGCAATACTCCCCTGCTGATGCCAGGAGGAATTGTTTTTATGGTTGTAGTAAATCGGTATCTGCCCCGTGTGCCGCGCAACGGTTACCGGCAGCTTTCCGCCCGGATTATATTCCCCGGTCAGAGCCGACGCGACGGCCTCCGCGGCGCCCTCCGCCGGATTCCACGCCTCAAGAATCGCCCCAAGATACCGGTCCGCCGCGTTGCTTGAGATCGCTCTCCCGTTAAAATGCACGGCTGCCGACGGCTTGTCAAGCGCTGCGAGCTTCTCCAGAAATACCTCCTGGCAGACCGGCAGGTTAATGTCCGCCGCGTCAATGCCCTCCCCCATGGAGGCGATGGAGCTGGTCCCGTGCTTTCCGCCGAGGGTCACGATCACGAGATCCGCCCCCTGTGCCAGTGCCAGCGCCTCCTCGTGATACGACAGGTCGTTTCCGGCAAAGGGATAGCCGTACGCCCAGTCGATCTGCACATCCGGCAGCTTCTCCCGCAGCGCATCGACCATACTTTTCACCCCCGGATTCTGCCGGCGCAGCACCTCCCAGAACACCTCCTGATCCGCCTGGATCGGCGTTCCCGGTATGGTCTCCATCTCCACCGCTTTTCCGTTTCTCGTGGCGTCCAGTCCGGCCATCGTGGAGATCGCGGCCATCTCGCCCTCCTCCATGGAAAAATGCGTGTATCCGCCGTAATAGATCTTCGGATCCGCCGCATGACAGCCGATCACCGCAATCTTTTTCACACCCTTCGCAATCGGGAGCACCCCGCTGTTTTTCAAAAGAACCAGGGATTCCTTTGCGGCCTCAAGCGCCGTCTCCCTGTCCTCCTGGCGGGAAAATGCCGCCTTTAACGCCTCGCCCGTCAGGGCGTACGGATGCTCGAAAAGGCCCATCCGGAACTTCGCCTCCAGCACACGCCGCACCGCCCGGTCAAGCACGCGCATATCCGCACTGCCCTCCACGAACTGCCTCAGCAGCTCCTCATTATAGCAGCACTGCATCTGCAGCTCCACATCCATCCCGGCCTCCATGGCGATTCTTCCGGCTTCCGTCAGGCTCTCCGCCGCCCGCTGAACCGTATGGATATTCTGAATCGCGCCGTAATCCGACACGGCGATCCCGTCAAAGCCCATCTCCTCCCGCAGCAGACCGGTCAGGATCTCCCCGGAGGCCGACACCGGCTGCCCGTTGATCGTATTGTAGCAGGGCATCACCCCCCGCAGACCGCCCTCCGTGATGGCCGCCTGAAACGGCTTCGCATAGACCTCCCGCAGCTGACGCTCCGAGATATCGCACTCCGTCCCGTGGATCCCGCCGATGGAGGCATGGAAACCGAGAAAATGCTTCGCCACGCCCTCGCTGCGCATGCCGCCCTCATCCTGACCCTGCAGTCCCTTCACGTAAGCAGTGCCCATCGCGGCCGCAAGCGTGGGATCTTCCCCATAGGTCTCCCCCTGCCTGCCCATGCGGGCATCCCTTGAGATGTCAAGCACCGGCGCCAAGGTCTCGGACACCCCGATGGCACGCTCCTGCCTGCCGACAATCCCCCCAACGCGCTCCTCCAGCTCTGGATCCCAGGAGGAAGCCCGTCCGATCCCGGACGGAAAGCTCGCCGCCTCCTGGATATAGGCGCCGCAGAGCCCCTCCATATGGAAGATCGCCGGGATGTGATGCTCACTCTCTGCCATCACGATATCCTGGATCTCCCGCTGGAATTCCGCTCCTTCCTCCAGCGTCTTTAATCCGCGCATCTGCAGGCAGCTGATGTGCCCGGCTCCCTGCGGGTACTTCTGCCGCAGCTCGTCACAGGCGCCCTTCTGGATCGGCATAAAGCAGATCAGCTGGGAAAGCTTCTCCTCCGGGCCAAGCTCCGCCAGCAGCAGCTCGGCACGCCGCGCCGGGGATAAGTTCTTGTTCATGTATTCCTTCATTTTGTTCCTCCATTCTGACTTTTCCTGATTTACAGCCCTGTCACAGGACCTGTGAATGCGAAAAAAAACTTGAACCATGTTAATCACTGTGGTATGATACATATAGCAGGAGCAACCGCCCACAAAGTGGTTGACCTCCCGTTGGTATCTATATAAGCCTACCTGTCCGGGTCAAGAAACAAGGTAGGCTTATTTATTTTCGCTTAGTCCTATCTATGTAGGTAAGCAATGCGATCAGAAACGAACCGCCTATAAACAGCAGGCTGAAAACTTCGTATGTACTCATTTCGCACCACCTCCCTCTTTCTGTATTTCCCATGACGGGATCACGCCGAAGGGCCTCGCGGCGAATGCCGCTTCAGAAAGGTCGGGAGGCTACCACCTTGTAACACGGTTACTCCGTTAGCATATTAACACATATCTATATTTTCTACAATCATCCTTCACATTTCTGGTAATATTTCACAATCATTTTCATACCGGATGCTACGACTCTCTGACCGCCAGCACCGCTATTCCTTCTTTACCAGGCAGAGAAATTCTCACATGTCCGTTCACGCCGTTCATTGCCACTGTGCGCGTCATCTCCCACACATCGAGCACCTCGAGCCGAAAGGTTCCGTCCTTCGGCAGATCGAGATCCGCCCATGACGTGCAGTGCCTTCCATAATAATACAGATAAGCCTCTTCCCCGCAATGTCCCATGATCTCACGATTCCCTGCCATAAAATCCGCAAACTGTGCTTTTGGCATTTTTGCAATGCAATTGACAACCGTAGACATCGTGGCTGCCTTCTCCGGTTCTTCCATCGCGGCCAGCAGTGTTTCCTGATCCCACTGACTTTTGGCCGCCAGAAGATCGCCCGGCAGTTCTTCCAGCACAGTTCGAAGAAATGTGATCCGTGCAGGACTCTCACCGCAAAGCCTTCCTCCCTTTGCCCACCACAGCACTACCTCTTCATTATAGAAGGTCTCCCCATGGGTACAGTAACCGCCCAGCGTAAACGCCGTCCAAAACCGGTTCACCAGTTCAAACGCGGAAAGATTTCCCCATGCATAGGGAAGGTTCCCCTCATAGCCGCACTCATCAAAAATGACGGGTTTACCATACTTCTCCTGTAGATCCGGTATCTGTGTCATCCCGTCCCCCTGGATACAGCAGTGCGTCGTGTGAACATCCGCAAAATCCCACATTGTGACACACTGATGGTTAGAAAGCATATGCCCGTACGGATCATTTTCGTGCAGAAACGCCGCAAACTCCTTCCACCAGTCCGTCTCAAACCGTTCCATCAGATCGTACTCGTTTGCAAGGCTCCACCAAAGATTCGGAATCGCAGAAAGCCGCCTTGTCAGGTAATCCAGGTAAATCAGGCATTCCTCCCTCGAAAGTCCTGCCAATCCCCAGTGATCATACGGATGGAACAGGATCAGATCCCCCTCCATCCCCATCTCCTGCAATTCCGCAATCCGCGCTTCCAGCATATCCCAAAATACATAGCAGGGACGGTTTACGTCAAAAATGCCATCTGTCCGTTCAAAGGCAAACAGTTCCGGCTCATTGCGGTTAAAATCATAGTGTTTCGGGAATACGCAAAATCGTATTTTATTAAATGCCTGCTCCCGCAACATCCGCATTGTCTCATCCACTCTCTCCCGTTCCTGATGCACCAGCGCATAAACGGTTGTTCCGACGGCAGAATAGCGCGTCCCGTCCTCATATTCCAGATGGATCCCGTGCGGCCGCACCATGCCGTGGCGTCTGGAATGATTCGTATGCCAGATATCCGTATCCTTTTCGGACACCGCGTCCTCCGCCGGTTCGCAGGCCTCACTTCCCTCCAGCGCTCCTTTCAGTGCGAGCGGCGACTCAATCCTCCATTTACACATCCCGGCTTTCCGTGGATAAAAACGGATCCGGTATGTCTCATCTCCGGCATAAAATCCTTTTACAGACGTCTCCGTCCCATCCAGGATAAATACGGCGCGCAGATCTACAACCGCTTCGCTCCCTTGCGGTCTGCCACCCTTTAAGCTCAGTTCAAAGGTCTCATACTGCCTCATTCCAATTCTCCTCTATTTGATACACGATATATTGTTTCACCCGGGCAGCGCCTTATCTCTCCGGCTACGATGATCCGCGTGCCCGGCTCTGCGATTTCTGCGGTGCGGTTAATCGTCCGGAACGGATGCTCCGCCGAACCGTCGTTCTCTAATTCCTTTCCGTCCGGAAGAACCGGCGCCACAGCAGATGTAATACGTTTCATCTCCAAACATAACCTCCTCTCATGACACCATATCTAAATTTACTCCTTCACGCCGCCCAGCGTGATCCCCTTCACAAAGTACTTTTGGAAAAACGGATAGGCCACAACTACCGGCAGGATCCCGACCACCGCGATCGCCATCCGGATCGTTGTGGAGGGCATATCCGCAGTGCTTCCGCCTCCGATCTCCGAGGTCGAGGCCTTTAAGATCGACTGCAGGTTTTCGTTGATATTATTTAAAATATTCTGAATCGTATAGAACTTCGCCCCGTTTCTCCTGGACAGATAGTAAAGCCCGTTCGTCCAGTCATTCCAGTAGGTCAGGGCCGTCAGCAGCCCGATCGTCGCCATGATCGGCTTGCTTAAGGGCAGCACGATGGAAGAAAACGTGCGGTATTCCGTCGCCCCGTCAATCCGGGCCGCCTCCTCTAAGCTCGCCGGGATGCTGGTCACAAAATAATTCCGTATCAGGATTACATTAAAGGCATTCATCAGAAAATTCGGCACGATCAGCGCCCACACCGTATCTTTGATGTGATACAGGTTCACATAGCAGTAATAGGTGGAGACCAGCCCGCCGTTAAACAGCATGGTGAAGATCAGCAGAAAGCTGATCAGCTTCATCCCCGGAATCTCCGATTTGCTGATGCCGTAAGCAAACAACGTCGAAATCCCCAGGCTGATGGCCGTCCCCAAAGCAGCAACTATAATTGTCATCATAAATCCGCGTCCGATAAGCTGCCATTTATCCAGGATATAGCGATAAGCCTCCACGCTGAATTTCTGCGGAAAAAAGGTAAAACCATGCTCCAGCGCCCACGCGTTGTCCGTAAACGAACCGACAAACAGAAGGATAAAGGGCAGAAGGGCGCACAGTGTAAAAACCACACATATTCCGTTCGATATCACCTGTGTTATTTTTGCTTCTCTTGATTTCATAGCTTCTCTGGCCCTCCTTTAGAAAATCGCACTTTCCCTCTGATATTTGCGCACGATATAGTTTGCCGACACGATCAGCACGAAGCAGACCGCCGACTGATAAAGGCTCGCCGCCGAGGACATCGCGTAGTCGCTGTTTAGCATCAGCGCCTGATAGACGTACACGTCCAGCGTCCTTGTCACCGCATACAGCGGGCCGCTGTTGCGCGGGATCTGATAAAACAGTCCGAAGTCAGACCGGAACATCTGCCCCACCGTCAGGATAAACAGCGTGATAAAGGTCGGCTTTAGCAGCGGAAGCGTGATATAGCGGATCTGTTTCCACTTCGTCGCCCCGTCGATTTTGGCCGCCTCATAATAATCCGTGCTGATCCCGACAATGGAAGAATAATAAATAATCATGCTGTAGCCGACGCCCTTCCAGGTATTGACCAGCACCAGGATAAAGGGCCAGTAACGCGTCTCCTGATAAAAGCTGACCGGCTGCAGCCCGAGGGGCTCTAAGATCGTCCGGTTGATCAGCCCGGTCTCGCCGGAAAGAAATGCGTATGCAAGATATCCGATGATAACCCAGCTCATCAGATACGGCAGCAGGATCACGGTCTGATAAATCTTCGAGGCACGCTTCGAGAGCACCTCATTTAAGCAGATCGCAAGTGTGATCGCCAGCACCGTTCCCACGAGGAAAAATGCGATATTGTAGCCCACCGTATTCCGCGTGATCGTCCAGGCGTCCTTCGTGCCGAACAGGAAGCGGAAATTTTTAAATCCGCACCAGTCGCTCCCGAAAATGCCCTTGGAAAAATCCAGATTTTTAAACGCGATGATCACGCCGAACATCGGCATGTAATTGTTGAACAGCAGATAAATCAGGCCGGGCAGCACCATGACATAATACGGAATATAGTGTTTCCAGTTGTACCGTTTTTTTCCCGGCTTCCCTGCCCGTGTCACCGAATCAGACATAATTCTTCTCCTCTCTGAACATTACTTCATGGTAGAAAATGAGACGGAGCTGTAACAGCCCCGCCTCATCCGTCACATCACTACTCTGCTTTTCCTGCCAGCCATGCGTCCAGCTGACTCTGCTGCTCTTCAATGATCTTATCCATTCCGGCGGCCTTTAACGCGTCGATGAATTCCGGCAGCGCCTTCTCCGGATCCAGCGCGCCACAGTTCAGGCTCCTCGCATACTGCTCGATCACAGTGTTGACCGCTGCCACCTCGGATGCCACCGGCTCCTGCACGAAGGAATATCCGAAGGCCGGCGATTTCCGGCTGTCCGGGCATTCCTGATCGATGGAGCGCCGGATCTCACTTCTGTGAATATCCTGCGGCGCCACAGCCGGCCAGGAGAGAGAATCCCCCCAGATACCATAGCCCATGTTATAGGGGCGATCCGCTGCGTTCTCTACCGTGTACTGAATCTGCTTTAAATCTCCTTCCTCCGCAACGACTTCATAATCCACACCCTCGATCCCGAACTGGATCAGCGCCGCTGCATCCGGATTCTGATAAATATAATTCAGCGCCTGCATCGCCTTATCCGGCCGCTCGCAGGTGATCGGGATACTCCACTGGATCACCGCTCCGCCGTTAAACGGCTGATAGAAAGGCACCGTATCCAGCGGAACGACCTCCTGGCCCCAGCTGGAAGAGTTGATGGACACCGGCCCGCCCCAGGAGAAGCATCCCAGATAGTTGTCCTGGGCGACAAGCACATCCACCGACTCTGTCGTCACAGCCGCATCCGGGGCGAGATATCCCTTCTGCGCCCAGTCATAACGCATCTTACAATATTCCGCGTACTCCTCCGTCTCAAACAGATTATATACGGTGGTATCTGTAAAATCACGATTTAACATTAATACACCACAAGCCAGAGATCCGCCGATCTCATCATACTCGATATAACCGCGGTTTAACGGCTCCGGATCTGGCCATGGGACATCACAGTAAAATTTATCGCCTTCGCCCTCTTTTACGATCTCAAAAATTTCCTCGATCTCGTCCAGGGTATAAATCTTGTCATCTGTCCATCCGGTCAGCTCCTCAAGATTATACTTATCCCAATAGCTCTTTTTTATCAGATAGCTATAGGAATTCCCCATCACATCACCGGTCGTTACACCATAAGTCTGTCCCTGATAGCCACAGTTATCAAGCGTGTGGGAATTCGCGATGATATCCTGTCCATACTCCTTCAGCAGATCATCCAGCGGTATGATCAGACCCTTATTCACCACGTTTCCCATACTGGTAAATGCCGTCAGCATGATATCCAGCTTCTCTCCCGAAGATGCGGCGAGGATCGCATCGCTCTGCGCATTTAACAGCTCCACCGGCTCAAAGGTCACATGCACGCCGATATCGCGCTCCATCATCTCATTTAATGCGTTTTCGACATTGATAAAACCTTCCTGCGTCGTATCCATCGTCGCCGGATACTGCCAGATGATCTCCACGATCTCACCGTCTGCTGCCGTGTCAGATTCCTTGTCTGCATCGGAACCCGCATTCGTATTCGCCGCCGTCTCCGTTGCTTCTGCCGCGTCCGCAGAACCTCCTGCAGCGTCCCCGCTCCCCGTCTGCGCATCGCTGCCGCTGTCTCCACAGCCTGCCAGCAGTGATGCCGTCATCACCGCGCAAAGAAGCGCTGATACCATTCTTTTCTTCATCTCTCCTCCATTCCGCCACCGGTTCCCGATTTCCGGATCGCATCTCTGATCCGGTTCGTCCAGGGGCTTGTCGATCTGACGATCATTTGCTTTTACAGGACAATTATAAAAAGAAACAAAGGTCTGTACCATACCAGCATCAAACCTCTGTTTTATCAGATCAAACCGTTTTTTGTCTCCTGAAACTTCGCCAAGCAGCTCCCGACCACATTCCGCGATCACCATGCTATTCAAAAATAAAATTGAACTTTAATAATCCGCCCTCTGTTGCACCATGAAAAACCTGTTCCGCCTCCAGCGGAAGCTCTGCCATATTTTCGCAGACCTGAACGGGAATTTCACTGACTCCTTCCGTCAGGATACCGCTGCCGGCACACTGGCCATTCAGAAAAATCCCGACCTGCATGCTGCCGGTACAGACGGCCCGCATCCTCATCTTTCCCGGCTGAAGTGACACGTACCGGAACACTGCCGACTGCCCGTCCGCCGTAATCCTTACATACTCTTCTTTGCGTTTCGCGTCATAATCGATATAACATCCCCCGCGGCAGACACATGCCTGACAGCCATAGATCAGCTCACCCGGCCGGAAAGGTTCTCCCGGTCCCTGGGACGTCATCTTCACCTCCGGGATCCTGCCGTCCGGCAGAATTTCTATCTTCTCCGCGCACACCCGCCGGTTTATTTTGGAATTGCGGCTGCTTCTGTGGTAAAAGACATACCACTGCCCCCTGAAGCATTCGATGGACCCATGATTATTCCAGTCCGACGGATCGCAGCCGTCATTGTCAATGATAATTCCCCGATAGGTAAAGGGACCCAGCGGTGTCCTGGCAGTCGCATATCCCAGCGACGACGGTTTTCCGTGTGAAATATCCGCAAACACCGCATAATATGTATCCCCGATTCTACGCATAGAGCATCCCTCATGGAATCCATGCTCCTCTTCCGTCAGAATCCTTTGGACCACCCTGCTCCTGTCAAAGGATCTGCAGTCCGCATTCAGCTGTACTCCGCTGGCTGCAAACTGTCCCCAGTAATAATATGCCGATCCGTCCTCATCTAAAAAGACAGCCGGGTCAATCCCGCTGCAGGGAAGCCGGACCGGATCCCGAAAGGGACCGTCCGGCCTCTCTGATACCGCCACCCCTTCGCTTCCGTCTTCCATGCAAAAATACAGATACCAGGTTCCGTCCTTTTCCAGGCAGTCCGGTGCATACAAAAGCGCCCGCTGTTCCTTCTCCATCGTCGTGCCAAAATAATCCAGTTCCGGATGAAGCTCCATCTCCCGCTGCATCCTGCGAATAAAGGGTGTCGGCTCTGTATGCGTTTTCTCTACATCTGCCGTCTCATCAAACCAGGGGACACAGCCTCCCTCAAACACCCTGTCCGATACCGTCCAGCTCTTCATGTCCGCTGTAGAAGCCACTCGGTAAGCATTACTGCAATAAGCATTTTTACAGTCATCATAGCTTCCGTACAGATAAAGCTTACCGTCAGACATGACATGCGCTTCCACGTCCGGCATATGATGTTCCGTCGGAAGCAGTGGATTGTGTGTATTCTGATATAAGTTCTGCTTCATTCCTTTCCTCTTTCTATCCATCCCGGCCAGCTCTGCAGCGCCGCCCTCTGTCAGCCTTCCTGCGGCCTTCGCAGCACCGCAACGCCAAATGGCTCCAGCGTCATTTTTTCTTTATATTCTTTCGCATCCATTAAATTTATGAAAGGATGATTTAACAATACCTCCGCAGGGCTGTCACTGTAATTCAGCACAAAATAATACTTTACCCCACATTTCACGCGAATCGCCAGCTCGCAGCACTCCGGCAGCTTCATAATATCCGCCTCCGGCTCCGCCGCCCCTGTCTCCCGCAGCAGCGCAGCGGCAAGCGCCTCCGTAAAGACGGTTCCAAGGGAATAGACACAGCCTTTTCCGTACCGGTGACGCAGCAGAGCACCGGAGCCCGCAAAGTAACAGTTCTCATACACCCCCAGCACCTCCGCTGTTTCCCCGGTGCACTCTGCGACTCTCCCCGGACGCTCCGTCGGATTCTTACTCTCCAGCGGCGTCAGCTGATCACAGAACACCTCCGCCTCATACTGCCGTTCCCCCCAGCGAATCAGCACCGGCGCATCCCCCGCACAGGTCCTGGTGAATTCCGGGATATCCGCCCCGGTAAGCGGCCGAAGAAGACCGGGCAGATCCTCCGTCACGCAGTGCCCGTCCATATCCTTGTACCCGCTCCGGCAGCCCAGGATCAGGGTTCCGCCGCCCTTCACATATTCCTCCAGCTGTGCCGTCCGGGCCGCCGACAGGATACATGGATGTGGATAGATCAGCACGGAATAGCCGGAAAGCGGCGCGCTGGCCCCCTCATCGGACAGATACACATAATCCAGCGGCGTATGGAGCTTTTGCGCCGCTGCAAAGACCGCATTCTGACTGACTGCCTCCAAATCCCAGTGCCACGTATCGATACGCAGATCCCAGCAATTGTCATAGTCCTTTATCACCGCCACTCCTGCCAGATAACGGGAACCCGCGGCTTCTCCGATCGCATCCAGCTTCTCTCTGATCAGCCGCACCTCGGCGATCCGCCGGTTCTCCCTGCCCGAATAGTCCAGAATCCCGTGCCAGTACATCTCCGTGCCAAAGGTACAGGTACGCCAGCGGAAATAGCTGATAAAATCCGCCCCATGGGCAATACTCTGCATCGTCCAAAGCGTCATCTGTCCCGGCTTCGGCGCCGGAGCCGCCATGCCGCCGGTTCCTCCGTTTGCGCCGGACTGCTGTTCCATAATGCCGAATACCGGTGAAACCGACCTCACCTCCGAAAGAAACTGCCCGGACAGTCTGTCCTTCAGCCCCTCCGCCTCCTTCCCGCTGTGTGCGTCATAAACCATGTTCGGATAAGAATCATAACAGAAGAAATCCAGGCTCTCCTCTGTCATCCGGTGATTGTCCAGGTGATCGAACCGCCCGTTTGTGGTGATAACGTCACCGGGCTTTCTATATCTGTGCAGAATATCGCTCTGGAGCTTCACAAAGCTTCTGGCGCTGTGTGAAATAAATCTCGCATAGTCCAGCATGGCATGCGGGTTCACGCTTCCGCTTCTGGCACGCTTCGGAATCAGCACCTCCTCCCAGTCCGTACAGGTCTGATTCCAGAATACGGTTCCCCATGCCTCATTCAGCGCCTCCAGCGTCCCGTATTTTTCCCGCAGCCAGATCCGGAAGGCCGCCTCGTCCGCCTCCGAATAAAAAACGTCCAGCTCGCAGTTGATCTCGTTGTCAATCTGCCAGCCGCACACCGCCGGATGCGGCCCGTAATGCTCCGCAATCTTTTCGACAATCAGCGCCGTTTTCTCCCGGTAAACCGGTGAATTATAATTGTACTGACGCCGTCCCCCGTGGGTGAGACGAATGCCGTCCTCACGCACATTCAGAACCTCCGGGTATTTCTTTGTCAGCCATGCCGGCGGTGTCGCGGTGGGCGTTCCGAAGATAACCCGCATGTCCATCCTCTGGCACAGATCGAGGAAACGGTCAAAAAAATCAAACGTAAAACTCCCTTCCTTTGGCTCCGTTAAGTTCCACGCAAACTCAGCAATGCGCACCACGGAAATCCCGCACTCCTTCATGCGCCTTAAATCGTCCTCCCACACTGCTTTTGGCCAGTGCTCCGGATAATAACACACGCCAAGCGTATATGACGTTCCGTCCAGAATTTGTCCCATATCAGTCTCCTTTCCGTATCGACCACACATTGGCGGCCTGTATCTGCATGTTACACTCTCCAGAAATCCTTCCATTCAATCCGCACTCTTCCTCCATCCGTCAGCACCGGAAGCCACACATAACCGGCCCGGGACGTGGCAGCATTTTTTAACATGGGCGCCTGCCGGAAGATCTCCCTTTCCTCCTCCGTCACCGGATACCGGTCCGGCTCATAGCGCGAAGCCACCGCCCGGCGGATCAGATCTGCCCGCTGCCTGTCAACCGGATCATCCGGCACCCAGCGGTCCGCCAGCGCGATATACCGGTCCTCCCCCGGCATCTCATATACAAATGAAATCTGACTGTTAAAGGAAGCGTCCGTCTCATCCGCCTCGTGCGGATTCCCGATGCTCACAAACGTCTCCTCCCAGCCGTCCGCCACTGCCAGATCGCTCTGGTTCGGCAGATAGCCGGTCATCCCGCTGGTCAGCATATATTTTTTCCCTCCGTGGGAAAATACCGCCACGCCTTCCCGGCAGAAGGGCGCATGCAGATTCTCATACTGGCGGGATACAATCCGCTCCGCCGTCAGGGCATCCTCCGACAGCCGGATCCCGTAAATCCCGGAATGGCTGCCATCCATAAACAGATATGCCCTTCCTTCTTCATCTGTAGTAATATCAAAATCTCCCGCCTCAAAGCCAAACGGGCGGTACGCCTTTCTCACCAGACGGTACGGCCCGCAGAACGCATCCGCCTGCAGTATGACAAAGCAGGCGTCCGTCCCGGACAGCTTGATCCAGCAGACATAGGTTCCGGTCGCAGCGCATTTTATGATATGCGGACGGTCCAGGCGCTTCTCCGGAAACAGCGGTGAATCCGGGTCTGTCACATCCGGTTCGATGATCAGGCCGAGATCCCTCCAGTTATACAGATCCGTCGACGCATAGGCCCGGATCCCCCAGGTCCAGATATCGCATACGCCGTCCGTATGCTCTTTGTTTTCGCCGTACCAGTACCATGTGCCATCCTCATAAAACAGCGCGCCGCCATGCGCCTGGATGGGATGGCCCATGGTATCCAGCCATTCCGCTCCGGGACGGATCGCGTCATACCGCTTCCTGTTTTCCGTCCCTGTCTCTTTTGCTGTTTTGTATTGTTCTGCAATCTTCAGATACGCTGCGATCTTTCCGGCCTCCTCTTCCGTCAGCCCGCTGTGCAGCTCATTTAACCGCTCAAGCTCCAGTTCCAGCCCGCGAATCTGTTCTGCGTCACAGCTCTCTTTCTGATAGGAAAGCAGCTTTCTTATAGAAAGCTCCATCGCCATGTTCTGTCCGCACACACGTGCCGCAAGTCCCGGCAGATATGTCTCAATCAGCTTCCTGGATCCTTCCTCCTTCAGCGCCTGCCCCACCGTCATATCCATCCCGTATCTCATCCGCCTCATCGCCTTTCTGATGTCATTCGCCGCTCTTTACACGGAGCGTAAGCTGCTGCTCCGGCAACCCCTCCGATGTCAGGATAACCGTCGCGTCTCCAGGCTCCGCCCCGGAGCGCAGAACCGCCTGCAGCCTTCCCATATAAGTCATATGGTCCGTCTGGTCAAACCGCTCCTCATTTTTATGGTACGCGCTGCCAAAACCCTGTAACACCGCCGCGCCCTCCACACGGACGGATACCCTGCGCTCCGGCAGAAGCTTCACCGTCCCTTTTTCGTCCGTGACCGCAATATCCACAAAACAGAAGTCCTGCCCTCCGGCCACAAGCGTCGTTTTATCTGCATTTACACAGATCCGCGTGTCGGTACCGGCCGTATGCATAACAGTACGGCAGCACTCGTTTCCCTCCCCGTCATATCCGATTGCCAGAAGCTCACCCGGCTGATACGTGCAGGGGATCTTCGCAAAATAATCCACAGCCTCCGCCTTCCCTGCCAGTACGCCGTTCACATACACTTCCACATGCACGGCATCCGTGTAGACGTCGACCCAGGTCGGGCTGCCCTCGCATCCCTCATACGTCCAGCCCTCCACCGTATCGGTCCAGCGGTAACTGGATACCTGCGGCAGTCTTCCGCCATGCACCGGCGGCTGTGTGGCCAGCCAGATCCCGTGATACCCTTCGTCCCATGCAAAACGATAACGATGGATCGCAGGCAGGATCCCGCCGGTAAGATTCAGCACCCCTCCGTAATTCACCAGCCACGGATAACGCCTGCGGTTCTCTCTGCTGTCCGGATCCGCCGGATCCCTTGTGTCATAATACAGATCGCAGCAGTTTGCCTCGCCCAGATGATCCTGCAGCGTCCAGACAAAATCCCCGATCAGAAACGGATGTTTCCGCGCGTAACGCATCGTCTCCACGATGTGGTTTCCCCTCGTTTCGGTACCGAGAAGCACGCGCTCCGGGTGCAGTGCATGGAGTACGTCGTAGCGGTTCTCATAGTAATTATAGCCCGCCACATCCAGCAGCGGATAAAGTTTCTTTGTCGCCTCCTCGTCCTGACGGATGTATGTGTCCGGATAGCTTTGTCCCCGTTCCTCCTCCGGAAGATTATTGACGGCTCCCAGAAATATCTGCATATAATGTTCCCAGTCCGCTTTTTTGCGCTCATCCGATCCCGCCATCCATTCATCCTCATCCACGGTGAGATACGGCGTCCCCGCAAGATATTCGCGCAGCCAGTGCACGCTTGGACATAAGGTACAGGGCCTCGTCTCATCCACACTGCGTATCGCGTCAAGAATCGCTTTTCCGACGCGCACCCCTTTCACGCTCCCCGCCTCCGGGATCTCATTGCCGATCGAATACAGGATCACGCTGGGATGATTGTAAGCATCCTTTGCCATCAGACGGGCATCCTCCTCATACTCCTGCAAAAAAACGCCGCCGTAGGGATTCTGGCATTTCGGACGGTACCAGTAATCAAAGGCTTCATCCATCACATACAGCCCGACTTCGTCACATGCTTTCATCAGGCTGCGGGACATCGGATGATGGGCTGACCGGATCGCGTTAAACCCGGATTCCTTTATCCTCCTGGCCCGGTGCAGCTCCGTCACATCATTGTTGATCACCCCGATCACGCCGCAGTCATTGTGGATGCACCCGCCCCGCAGAAAGGTCGGAATCCCGTTGATCAGGAGCCCGCGGGCCGGATCCGTCGCGATCGTCCGGATACCGGTCTGCACCGTATCGGTGTCCGCCAGCATCCCGCCGTCATAAAGCTCCGCCGTCACCTCATACAGGTTCGGCTCATCCGCGCTCCACAGCGCCGCATCGTCAATTGTCAGCTCTATACATGCCCGGCCGTCCCGCACCTGACAGCTTCCCTCTGCCGCACAGCGCTCCTTCTCCGCTGACGCGGATCCGGAAACTGCCTGTGCACTACAGGCAGGGTTGTCTGTCTGGCTGAGCCGCCGTACCGTGACATGTACACTGCCTTCCCCGCTGACAGCCGCTTCCCCGCTGACGGCAGCCTCCGCACGGATTACCGCCGGATGAATGGAGCGCGTCGTGACCTTAAGCCCCTGCGGGCGCAGATAGTTCTTCCCGCCCTCATACAGATGAACCGGCCGGTAAATCCCACCGCCGGTATACCAGCGGCCGTGTCCCTCATACGGCACATGCGCGATCACTTCAATCGTATTTTCCGCGCCGTACTCCAGACATCCGCTCAGGTCAATGACAAACGGCGTGTATCCATAGGGCTTTTCCTTCCGCTTCACGCCGTTTACCAGAACCTCGCTCATGCAGTAGACCGCCTCAAATTCCAGCAGCAGCGTCTTTTGGGCCGCTTCGTATGGCACATAAAAAGTTTTACGGTAATGATATTCCCCGCCATGAAATCCCGCCAGCAGGAAATAATTGCGCATCGAGGGGTCACGCTTCGTATGGATCATCGCATCATGTGGCAGCGTCACCGCCCCGCACCGTTCCGTCCCTTTTTCCGAAAAAAACCATCCTCTGTTAAAATCAATCTGTCTCATGGCTCTACCATAATTCTGACTCTCGCCAGATTGTGAATCTTTGTAAACTCCTCCAACACATCCCCGTTCCGCTGGATGCTGACATGCACCGCAGCGAAATATACGCCCGGCTTCTCATAGCTGCAAACCGTTTCTGAGACTGCGCCGCTTTTCTCCCCTTCCGGCGCCGGATGGAATTCTCCCCGCACCTTATCGTGGCCTTCCTCTGTCAGCTCCATTCCGCCGTGAAAATCATATTCGACATCCGTCACCGTGCCGGCTCCCGCAGGAAGGCTGATCTTCGCGGACAGCCGCACCGGCTCGCCGGCCCTGACATGCGCGCACGTCTCTTTATTCGCGAGAAGCGTCACCACCGGCTGGATCCCTCCGCGCGCCCCGGCGTCATCCGGCAGCAGAATCTGCCCGTCCTCACAGACATAATTGCTTCCTGCCAGCGGCTCCTTTCTCCCCTCGACCCAGTCGGAGAGATCCAGCAGACACTGGTGCAGCGCGCCGACATAACTGGTGATCATGGTGCTGCGCAGCGCCGTGATATCCCCGTGCACACAGCGATCCATGTAGTAGAGACGCAGATCGGCATCGGATCCCTTTTCCGCGATCACACGCTTCCGGTACCAGTCCGCGCACCAGGGCCAGGTGGACTCATCCATCATGGACTGCAGGAGGATCACTTTCCCCTGGATATTGCCATTCTGTACCGTCCCGGTTCCGCTGAAATTCAGGCCCATCACACGCTCCCGCTGCGGCAGCGCCGGCGTCCCGTCTTCTTTGCGGAATTGGTCAAATACCGTAAAGGACGGATCCGCCGGTACCTGGTGGCGGTAATAATACTGGAGCGCAATATAGTCCGAATTATCCAGGGAAATCTCATCTCCCGGCCGGATCGCGCCAAGCACCCCCTCCAGGTCATCCATGCCGTAGCACATACCGATGGTCAGGCGGTTTCCCACGATATCCTCCAGCAGGAGCTGCTTTCCGGCGGATGCCCCTGTCTCAATGCGGATGGTGACCCCCTTCAGCCAAAGATCCTCTCCCTGCGGCACGGCTTCCAGCCCGATCCAGGCGTCCTCCCCGTCCGCAAGCTGCTTCTTCCAGGCGGTATCCACGCCGTTGCGGTCATCGATGGTTACATCCGCTTCCCCGGCGTCCGGCCCGCCGGCCTTTTCACCCGCTTCCCCAGCGTCCGGCCCGCCGGTTTTCCCATCCGCATTCCCGGAGTGCGGCAGGCCGACCTCCGTCACCTTCCCCGTAAAACAGATCCGGTCCCGCACGGCGCTGCCGTCCGGATCCGCCCCCGCATAGCCGGGAACCGTCCAGAAATCCGTGAAATATCCGGGATCCATCCCCTTTACCCCTGGCGCCAGCACCGGGAGGGAACCGTCGTCTATCCTTCCTCCTGCCTCCATAAACCATGCGCGCGGCGGGAATCCCATGGCCGTGATTTCCCGGAGTACAGACGCTTCCTCCTCCGTCAGTCCCTCATACGGATTTTTGCTGCCGCCGGCATCGAGCGCATCCACGATATTTCCGTACACATGTCGCAGACAGCGCTGTCCCAGCGCGTGCAGCGTGATGGAATTCGGCAGGGATACCGGCGAACCGATTACATAAGGCACAGCGCCGTCCCAGGCACAGGTATGTTCGATACAGGCCATCGTCTTATACGCGCCGCCGCTGCCGCCGTAGACATAGCCATACGGTCTCTCGCAGCCGTACAGCTTCTTTGCCTCAATCCTTGAGATCTCCGCTGCCGCCGCGCTTGCCTTCCACACCAGCGTATTGTCCGGCATACCGCCAAACGCCGCGCCGGAACACATATTGCTCTCCACAAAATACGCCCCGCAGCGCAGCGCAAACGCGATATGATCGTCCGCCCCTGTCCGGTTTAAAGAGGCAAGCTCCTCATCCGGCCCCGGGAACGGGGACAGATACTGAAAAAAACGTCCCCGGTACGTCTCCTTTAACGGAAAGCAGAACGAAAATTTCAGATTCTGCTCCCGCACAAAGCCGTGCAGATACCGGTAGGTGATACAGGAGCCGTCAGACAGCCTCCTCTCCCGCTGCTCATTGATATCAATCTCATAGCTGCAAAACCGTTCATCCTCTCTCACATCATAGATCGTTTCCGTATCCATCTGTTCTCCATTCCTTTCCCTGTGATTTCATTTCCTGATGCGTCATGCCGCACATCCTTATCCTTCCGCCTTCCGGCTTAAATTCTCCCGGTAATCTTTTAATTTCTCATCGAGCTTCACTTTTTTCATGACAAAAATAATCACCACATAGAATACAAACGGAATCACGCTCGCCAGCGCACGGATCATGAACAGCGCCGCATCCCCCTGCATCGCCAGCGCCCCGTCATAGCCCGCCAGGCTTAACATCGCGCCGAGCACAAATCCGCCGAACGCACCGCCGACCTTTGCCGCAAGACCAAACACGCTTCCCATCGTTCCTTCCATACGCGGATTTCCGATCATTTCATTAAAATCCGCACAGTCCACGATATACATATTAAACATCATGGTAAAGGGCACGGCGCCGATACTCGTCATCAGCCCGGATACAATGACCAGCGCAAGATTTGCACCCGCAAACAGCATCACGACATAGCCGGCGAGCACCACGGCGAAACCTCCGGCCACCATCTTATCCATTCCCCATTTTCTCCGGAACACCGGCATGAGAAACGCAAGCGGCAGGCCCAGGATGGTAAAGGCAGAGACGACGCCCATCAGGGAGACATCCTGGATAATGTATGTAAAATAATAAGTTACCACACCCATACTTACAATTGTATTTTGCAGGAAACGTACCACACAAAGAAGCACCGCGCTTCTGTTTGTGCGAAACAGCGTCACCACATCCCGAAGCTTAATCTGCTCCTGCATGTCATCCGCCTCACTGTTATACTGCTCCTTAATCGTCAGCATCCGGACCATCCCGAGCACCGTCATCGGTACCGCCATCATGCCGATCAGACGGTTCCAGCCAGAAGCCGACGTCGCAATCCGCCCCATCGCAATCGGGAATGCGATATTAAAGAGAAACCCTGCTCCCATCGTGAAAAAACCGCCATACGCCACCAGCTTCGTCTGCTGCTCCCTCGTCTGAAAGGCACGGACCATGTAGACCACGTTATTGCCGTTCAGGAACGTCTGGCACACGGCGCTCACAAAGACATACATAAAGAACAGCCAGATATACTTCATCGTCGTCGAAAACCCTGTCGGACACGCAAACAGCCCCCATGTGCACAGCCACAAAAAGATCATAAAGATCTCATAGGGCCTTCCTTTTCCCCATTTTGTCTTCGTCCGGTCAATGATTACGCCCGCCACAAAATCCGTCACGCCGTCAACCAGCTTGCTTAACATCAGCACGGTTCCGACCATAACCGGCTCCAGTCCCAGCATATCCGTATAATAGAATGTCACGAATCCAATCACAAGTGTCGAGATTGCGACTGATACGGAACTTGTCTGCCACAGCAGCAGTCTCCCAAGTCCCAGTTTCCGCTCCGGATGCTTTGTTCTTCCCATACTGCTTCCTCACTTTCTTCCCGCCTTCGGGGATATCAGATTTGATGATAAACAAAGCATAGCGCATCTTCATGTTCCGGTATATCATAAAACTCATTTATCTGTCTTATTTCTAACTCACTTCCGTTTTTCTCTCATGCGAAACCGCTGCGGGCTGACACCGTACTCGGCACGGAAATGCTCTCCGAAATGGCTCTGCGTCGCATAGCACAGATGCTGCGCGACCGCCCCGATCTCCATATCCGAATACCGCAGCAGATTCGCGGCGATTTCCATCCGCAGCTTTCTGACATACCGCGTGATGCTGATCCCGTTCTCCCTCACAAATTTCGCGGACAGATAATTCGGATGAAATCCCAGATCCCTGGCCATCTCCCGCACCGTAAACGGCGTGTAGAGATGACGTCTGATATATTCCTCGCAGCCTTCCGTATAATATCCGATCGCCTTACGCCCCCGTGAGGATTGTACACAATATGCAAAGCCTACCATAGTATCCTGCATCAGCCGTACCATCTCCTGGATCGTGCGGCATACCGACAGCCGCTGCTGCCCGACGTCGATCAGAGAATAGGCCAGCTCCGCGCGCACGCCGCTGTCCATCGCCACATGGGCGGCAACGGCGATCGTGCTGCATGCCAGATATTCATAATGCTTCCTTACATCCGCAGCCTTGCGCGGCAGAAGCTCTAACGCCCCCAGTTCCATGGACCGGGCCCTGGCCGTTTCCGGATCCCCGTCCCGAATCGTCTGAAGCGACGCCTGCTCCCTTTGGTATGTGATCTGATTCCGCTCGTTCTCCTCCAGCTTCTGCTCATGTATATAAAGCTCCAGCCTGTTCTGATCCAGATCATATCCCCCGGTCTTTGGCATGCCAATCTCCTCCGGCGTCAGCCGCTCCCCCGTAAAGCAGAAATATGCCAGCAGGACAGCCGATACAAAGGCTTCACGATCCAGAACCGCAGGCCTCCAGTCCGATGCCCGCAGCGCATGGCGTACCCGGTACCGGGCGCATTCCGCATCTTCCGGCATCCCGTAACAGACCGGCCCCAGAACGACACACATCTCATTCTTCACATGAAATAAAGCATAGCGCAGCCAGTCCCCCTCGCTCACAATCTGCACGCCATACGCTTCCTGCGCCAGCGTCCACATCCCCGTCGCCAGCTTCTCGTCGGAAAAAAACGGTTCCCTGTCTCTTTCGGACGCTTCTCCCGGCACAATGGTATATCCGCCGTGCATCAGCACCCGGCAGGGAATCTTCGTCGCTGATCCAAAGTGTTCTGTCAGGAAGCAAATATCGTTTATTTCCATGTTATTCTATCCCCTCTTCCCATAATTCACCGGGCTGCACCCGTAATACTTCTTAAATGCATTGGAAAATCCCGCCGCGCTCTGATAGCCGGTCTGCAGCGCAACGGTTTCCACTCCCAGCCGGCCGGATTCCAACAGCGATGCCGCCAGCTTCATCCGCTCCTCCAGGATAAACTGGCTGACCGGAATCTGTTTTTCCTCCCGAAAGTTCCGGTTTAAGGACACCGGATGCATATAAAAGACGCTGCCAAGCTCATTGACCGACAGCTCCTGATCCCCCAGATGCGCCAGAATATAGCGCTCGATCTCCCCCGCCAGCTTTTCCCGGGATTTCTTCTCCCCATGCTGTTTTGCCGCCTCGTCAATCTTTGTCTCTATCGCGCGCTTTCCGTAGGTAACGTACTGGCGCATCTCGCGCTCCGTCCGGATGCGCTCCACCACCTTTTTGACGCCCGCGCCAATATCCTCATAGAGCGCCGGTATCAGAATATAATCCTGACAGTCCAGCTTAATCGCCTCCTGCGCATACTGAAACGAAGGATGACAGGTCAGGAAGATGCACTCAATGGGAAGCCCTTCCTCCCGCACCCATCGAAGCAGCTCAATACCGTTGTCTCCCGGCATCTCGATATCGCACAGCAGGATGTCAATCTGCTCTGTTCCGATCACTTCCTTCGCCTGCGCGGCGTCATAGGCCGTATACACCGCATCGATTCCATACTCCGCCCAGCCGATATCGCTTTTCATCGTCTCCGCCGTCAGTTCCTCGTCATTTACAATCAGAAGCTTCATCTCTCTCCCCCTTCTTCGTGCCCTTTGTCCGATTCCGCTCCATGACCGGGCGGACGCACCCTCTATACCTTATACGGGAACCGCACCTGAAAACACGTCCCCTCTCCCAGCCGGGAGGATACCGTAATCCTCGCTTCCTCCCCGTAAAAATACGTAAGCCGCCGCAGGGAATTGTAAAGTCCCAGGTGCTTTGTCTGACACTCCGGCTCCCATTCCCCGCAAAACATCGCACGGTTGCGCTCTAATATCTCCTCCGTCATCCCTTTTCCGTCGTCCCGGATATAAAAAGTCACCGTCCCCTCCGCATACTCTCCCTCCAGCCGGATATGCAGCGTCTCATCCTTTTTGATCCCGTATTTTACCGCGTTCTCGACAAAATTATGAATCAAAAGCGGCGGTACCCGCACAAAATCCATCTCCGGATCCAGCTCGTATTCCGCCGTAACCCGTCCCCCATAACGGACCTTCGCCAGCTCCACATAGCCCTCGATCAGTTTCCGCTCCTTTGAGAACAGCTCCAGCTCCTTTTCCTCCCGGAAAATATAGCGGAAATAATCAGACAGCCAGATCACCGTCCGCTGGATCGCGCCATGTTCCTGCCTCTGTGACAGCGTAAAGATCAGGTTAAACGTATTTAACAGAAAATGCGGGCGGATCTGAAGCTGAAGATTCCGCAGCTCCATCCGCTGGCGCGACAGCTCCTTCTCATAACCCTCGATCCGAAGGCGCTCCAGGTTGTCCATCATCCGGTTGAAGGAGACAGACAGCTCCAGAAATTCCTCCGTCTTCGGCATCTCCGTAATCCGGTAACCGGCATTTCCCCGCTCAATCTGCCGGTGCGCCTCATTGATCCGGTTCAGCGGCCCGATCAGGAGCAGACGCAGCACGCCGTAGAGGAGAGGAATCAGAAACAGATAGGAGACGGCTGTAATCCAGAGCAGCCTCTGCGGAGCCGTGACGTTTTTTAAGATCTGGGCCCGGGACAGCTCCATCGTCAGGATCAGATTTTTCGCCTCCGACCGGATCACGATCGCATCCCGCCTGCCCGGATCTGTTCCGGTCTCTCCCACGCTGTCCTCCTCAAAATAAATCCAGCCGGATCCGCCAGTCTCCTCCTCTGTCACCCGTTTTATGGTACGGCCCGTATTTTTCTCGGACAGCTCCATCCGGATATCCGGACATTCCGTGCTCTGTGCAGCCGCAGTCAGAACGTCCTCCAAACGGATCACTGCGCCATAGACAAGCTGCGGTTCCACGATCAGAAAGATCAGATACTTCTGACCTGCGTTCTCATAGAGATGCCATCCGGCCGGATTCCACTCCCCGTCATAGCGAAAGAGCATGTCCCAAAGATCCGCCACCATCTGTCCCTTCCCGTCCGAATTTCCATATACCACGCCGTCCCGCCGGTCCGGAAAATAATAAAAATAACCGTCTGCTCCATCTGTTGTCTCCGCCATATTTTTCAGACGGTAAAAAAACTTCAGCTTCGACGACTCATATTCATATCCGTTTACATTTTCATTTTTTATGATCAGCAGATCCGCATCCTGCCTCTGAAAGATGGTCAGAAGCGCACGCGCGTTATCCATGACATTCTCCAGCTGCTGCATCTGATAGTCCGCGAGCTTCTGCGTGTTAAAGGACTCCTGATCTACAATTGTCTGCTGTGCATTCTCGGTAAACACAATCGCGATCACATTCAGCGGAAGCACTATAAACACCATAATCAGGGCAATTTTCACCGATACATGATTCAGAATCTTCATTTCCGGCCCTCCGGTTCTTACTTACAGTATACGCCGCTTTTATCATATCATCAAAAAAAAGCCTGCGCCATACCGGTATCAAGCTTCTTTTTTGCCGGATCAAACCGTTGTCCCCCGGCCGGTTCTCTGTCGGACCAGCCGGGGGACATGCTCCCTGTTTCTATGTAACTGTGATTCTATTCCTCACTCCTGCGCCGTATTGTCAATCACAATCGGCGTGATAATAATATTTTCCGCGGAGACATTCGTCTTTCTCTTTACGATGTCCTCGACCTGCGCGCGTTTCGCGTCCGTCACCTCGCCCATATTTAAGACGACGTCGCAGCTGTCGTCCGTGATACTCACCACCACATCGGTAAAGCCCTTTGCCTCTAAAAGCATCTCCGCCGCGGCTTCCCGCTCCGCGATATCCGTCATCGCAATCATCTTGTTCACCGCGTCCTGCTTTAATCCCTCGGCGATCGTCGTATTGTTGACGATCTCTAATAGCGACTCCTTGTTTTTCGAGCGTACCTGCTCCCGGTTCAGCTTCATCTCCGCCGCGTAGTCGAGGTTTGCGACGGATGTGCTGGTGAGTACGGCTTCTCCGGGATTCTCCACGCTCTCCGCTCCCGAAGCGTCGGCGACGATCTCTCCCGTCACCGCCGTATCCGCCGCGACATCCGTGGTTCCTGCGGTATCCGCTCCTGCCGCGACATCTGCGGTATCTCCCGTTGCGCCCGTCGTATCCGCGATATCAAGCGGGTTCTCCGCTCCTGCCGCGTCGGCCGTATCCATCGTCTGTGTGTCACCTGCGGCCACGAGATCCTCACCGGTTCCCTCATCCGTAAAAATCTCTCCCTCCATCAGCGCGTCATCCGAGATCTCATAATCCAGGTTTGCGTTATCCGCATTGGCGCTCGCCGCAATGTCTTTATCTTCGATGTTGTTGTTCATGTAGCTGAAATAGCCTGCTACCGCAATCATAAGTGCCAGCGCTGTGATGACCAGCTGGTTTTTCCGAAATATTTTTTTCACGTCGATTCCTCCTTGGAACACATCTTAACTACCTTAATTCTATGCACCTCTACCGGCAATAATGCCATCACCGAATCCGAAATCTCAGAAATTACAGACGGATTTCCCGCTCCTTCCGCCACCACAACCACACCTGTGATGTTCGGAAGTTTTTCCTTTTGTACAAACGGCCAGGATTCCTGAGCGTTCTCCACATAAACGGTCTGCTCCTGCGTCCGCGAATCCGAGACCGTCCTGCTTCCCCCCGCGCTGTCACTTTCCTCCGTGACAGTCGTCTGCCCTGTCTGATCCTTCTCCACCACAGTCTCCCCCGCATCCGCAACCGTCACCATAACCTCCACCTCGCCCACGCCTTCCATCTGTGAGAGCACTTCCTCTAAACGTTCCTCAAGATATGCTGCGTACGCCTGCGGATCCCGGCCTGCCGCCGTGCCTTTGGCGCCGGTTCCTGCGCGATATCCGGATCCTTCGCCGCCGTACTGTGTCCCGTCCGACTCTGTGTATAATGTCTTTTTCCCGGCCTGCCCTTCCTCATCCGTTCCCTGCACATCATTTCCCCCTGCATAGCCGCCGGCGCTGCCGCCGTTTCGCGACGAAGCCGCTTTTTCCAGCGGTGCCGCAATGACCAGAAGCAGAACCCCCGTAAGTGCGATCACAATCCAGTCGCTCTTTTTTAACCGCCGCCATTTTTTCTGTGCAATCCAGTCCTTCCACCCTTTCACATCCAATCTTCTGCCCCCTTTCGATCTGTATAAATCCGGGGATGAACCGCCGGAATATCCGGACTCCCGATACGTCTGTCATCCGGTCAGCCCGGCACGCCGGCTGCACGGTATATGGCGTGTGATCTGTCTTCCGCCCGTGCCGTGCTGCTTCCGTATATCCGTACCACGGAGGGATCCACCCGGTAATATGACGCGATTTCCCGCACCAGTTCCCCGTGCGCTCCCGGCACATTGTCCGGATACGAGTCCTCTCCGTTTCCACCGTCTCCCGTATCTTCGCCGGACTTCGGGCTCCCTCCTGCCTCACTTCCACTGTCTCCCGCATCTTCGCCGGACTTCGGGCCCCCTCCTGCCTCACTTCCACTGTCTCCCGCATCTTCGCCGGACTTCGGGCCCCCTCCTGCCTCACTTCCGCCGGCTCCCGGCTCCCTGCCGGACTCTGAACTCCCGCCTGCTGCTTCCTCCCCGTTCCCCTCTTTGTGTGCCGGACGATCCGCCTCCTCTCCCCCCAGCACGATTTCCCCGATCACGATTCCCCCGGCCGTCTGCCCCTCGTTTTCCGCACCCGCCTTAGAAATCCACAGCTCGATCTGCGCCACCTCGTACGCTCCCGTCAGCCGTACCCGCGCATCCGACGCTTCATATCCGTACTGCCCGGCAAGCTGCATCACATCCTCCGCGATCGCCCTCTCATACTGTTCGATCATATAATCCTCCTCCACGTATTCGATCCGCTCCATGTCACGTGAGATCCCCGCAAGCTCTTCCGCGAACTCCTCGTACCGGATCATCTGGAGAAACGCCTCGCTGTCAAAAAAGAAAGACAGCGCCGGCGACAGCAGTCCCATCATCAGAATCAGTCCGGCAAAAAAACGGATATATTTCTGAAGCCGTCTCCCGGGCGGCAGATACAGCAGCAGCGCCAGAAGCACAAACAGCACAAGAAAGCTTTTTACATATACAGTCATCCTCTTCCCCCTTCTTTCAGCCGTCATCCGAAAAATCCGGATGCCGCCGTCGTCAGCGCAACGGTCAGAAACAAAAGCGCCACACAGTAGGCGACCAGCTTCAGGTATAAAAAACCGCCCTCCGACATGCCTTTTATACACCCGGCAATCCGTTTGTCCGTCACCGGCTCGACGAGTACGGCCGCCAGCTTATAAAGTACCGACATGCCGAGTATTTTGATCACAGGCATCATCCCGAGCACCACAAGAATCACAAGCGCCGCCGCACCGACACAGTTTTTGATCAGTATGCCGGATCCGACGATCATCTCCCCGACCCCGTTTATGACACTTCCCACTCCCGGAATCATGGACACGGCCCGGTTTATCGTTCCGTTCATCAGACGGTCCTTTACCGGGGAGATCAGCCCCTGCACCACATTTAACCCGAGCACGAGAATGCCCGCGCTCTTCATTCCCCACTCAATCCCGTTTTTTAACAGCTCCGTCAGATTTTCGAACTTTTCATCCTCAAAAAAATGATTGAACAGCTCCATAATGACGTAGATATGGATCAGCGGCAACAGCAGGTTTAAAAACAGCCACTGCACCAGATAAACCACCAGAAAGGCCAGCTGGTAAAATCCGGCGGAGCTTTCCGGTCCCGCAGAAAACACCATGCTCACACAGAGCGTTGGCACCAGCGCTTTCATAAAATCCGTGCTTTGCGTCAGTGCTTCACGCGCGATATCCGCGCAGGCCAGAAAAGACTGCATCAGAAGCACTGCCAGCACACAATAAAGAAACAGAAAGCTGATCTCCGAGATATACGAAGAACCAAAACCGCCGGAGAAATTTTTCAGCACCGAAAACGCCACTGCGAGCATCACGGCCGTCACCAAAAGCTTCCGGTGTGTCTCCATCTCATAAAACAGCATGTCCAGAAACCAGTCCGCCAGGCTGCCGTAATCAAATCCTTTCATCCCCTCCGTCAGAAACGATTCCACGATCCCGGAAAACCGCAGCTTCTCCCGCTGCTCCGGAAACAGCTCCCGCTCTAACAGCTCATCCAGTCCGTCAAAATCCAGCTCGCCCAGCCAGTGATCCAGATACTCTTTTTCCTTCTCCGCCGTATTACCCGTATCCCATTCCCCTGTTTCCTTTGCCGCGGTTCCCGTATCCCGGTCTTTTGTTTCCGCCGCCCGCTGCCGCAGGATCCCCGTCTCCCTCACTGCCGCCGCTGCCGGCCGGGCAAAAACACAGCCGGCTCCCATCGCCGCAAAGCACCCCAGAAGAACCATCAGGATCCGGCGTCTCCATCCCCGCCCCCTCACAGGAAGCTCCCGATCGTCTCGAGAAAAACATTCAGCACCGGGATACTCACCACCAGAATCGAGATCTTCGCAAACACCTCAATCTGATTTGCAACCGCCGCATATCCCGCATCCTTACAGATATTGATTGCAAATTCAGCTACATATGTAATTCCAACCATTTTTATCACCATCCCGATATATCTGCCGTCCACCATAATCATTGATGAGAGACGGTCCGCAAACTCCAGTACAGTCTCCACCTTTGAGAGCATATAGACGAACATACAGATGCAGACCACCATTGAGATAAAAACACTGTACTCCCCCTTCTCCTTCCGCAGGATCATCGCCGTCAGCACACCCGCGATACCGAGAACCGCAATCCGGATTATATCCACCGTCCCTTCCCCCCTTCCGGTACTTTTCTCCTTCCTGCCTACAGCGAAAACATGGTCTGCATGGTCTCAAACAGCTCATAGATATAGGGGATAATCCAGAACAGCACGATAATCAGCCCGGCAAGGCTTGTCAGAAAGGCATGCTCCTCCCTTCCGCTGTGTTTTAACACCTGGCTGATCACCGTCACCAGGATCCCGACTGCCGCTATCCGAAATATCAAATTTACGCTCATTTTATCTTCCTCCCTCAGATCAGCAGAATAATAATCATCAGCCCGCCGAGAATACTCACCGCGCCGCAGACCCTCTGCTTCTCCTTCTGCCCGCTCTGCTTTGCCCCGATCAGAAAATCAAGCCGTTCCAGCGTGACGGCAAGGTGCTTTTTATTTTCGTCCACGCTTTTTCCGAAAAAAGCGCTGCCCGCCCCTTCGATCACCTCCGCCTCCTCGGCGGAAAGGCCGAGTTCCTTTCGATGCGCTGCAAACACGTTTCTCCACACCACATCACCCTGTCCCAGCTTTTTCTCGATCAGCTGATCCGCAATTTCCTTACAGATATCGTTTATTTTTTCATCCCTCGTCCGCACAAAGCATCCCAGCAGGATCTCCACCGGCTGCATAGACTCATATGCCGCGTACGAGATATCCACAAACAGTTTCCGCAGCTCATACAGCCGCTTTACATGATCCGCGATCTCGCCGTAAAGCGCCGCCGCCATCCCCGTACTCGCAGTGATAATCAGAATACTCCCCAGCAGTTTTAACATATCTTCTCCATCTTCGGCCCGTAAACCGTAAACCGTCTTGTTCCGTCCGTCTCCCGCCTGATCCATACATACCGCTGAAACAGACGCCTCTCCATCCATCCGCGCAGGTGCGGATTCTCTAAAAGTTCCTCCGGCGAACCCGCGTGAAGCGTTCCGATCACCCGGCATCCCGCATACGCCGCCTGCTCCACGGCCTGAAAATCCTCCTCCGCGCCCAGCTCATCCACCGCGATCACCTGCGGCGACATCGTCCGCAGCAGCATCCGCATCCCCTCCGGCTTCCCGCAGCCGTCCAGCACGTCCGTGCGCGGCCCAAGATCATTCTGCGGGACTCCGAGGTGACAGGCGGCAAGCTCCGACCGCTCGTCCACCACGCCGACCTTTAACCCCGGATGACCGCAGATCCCGCCCGAAATCTGCCGGATGCAGTCGCGCAGCAGCGTTGTCTTTCCGTTTCCCGGCGCGGAAAAAATGAGGGTGCTGCAGATCCCGGACGCCTCCCAGAGATACGCCGCAGCCTCTTTTGCACAGTCCGGACACTCGCGTGCAACCCGGATATTTAAGAACGTCACCGGGCCGATCCCGGTAAGCTTTCCCCCCGAGAGCACCGCTGCGCCTGCCAGTCCGACCCGGTGTCCGCCCTCGATCGTGATAAATCCCTGCTTTAATTCTTCCCGGTAGGCGTAGAGAGAATAGCTGCTGATATAGTTTAACATCTCGGAAATCTCTCTCACTCCCGCACGCACGCATTCCTCTGTGCCTGTCCCATCCCGCACCGCGAGATGACGGATCCCGCTGTCATAGATCAGTTCCACAGGCCGGCCTACCCGGACGCGGATCTCCTCAAGCCCGCTCTGCCATCCGCCGCCGGAGAGCATGTCCCGGATTCTGACCGGAAAAATCTGCCGTATCGTCTCCATTCTCTGTGCTTCCTCCACGCGTTTCCCTCCCTCCGTGCCTCTGCCGCAGGCCGTATCTCCTTCTCCCGCGGCGCCCTTTTTCCGGCCATGTTCTATTCTATGATGCGGCACCTGATTCTATGACAGGGATCATGAAGCAGGAAGAAGAAATCTTCCCTGCCCGCCGCGCGGCCCGTGTGCCGCTTCAGCGGCATGTTTCCTCTGCACGGATTTGTGCACAAAAAAAGGCGGCTCGCCGCCGCCCGAAAATGATTATACGTTTTCTGGTTTTTTAAACATCATCCGCACCAGCTCAGAGACACTGCCGCTCTTACGCCGGTAACGCTTTCCCCCGTAATAAGTCTCTGCGGGACGAAACTGTCCGATTTCCTGCGCCGACAGCCGGAAGAAATCGCTCGCTGCGGTAAAAAAGTCCGCTCGCTTCCCCGCCTCCAGCGTGCCGTAATCCGACTCCTCCCCCATGGCCTTCGCGGGATAAAGCGTGTAGGCCCGGAACGCCTGGAACGGGGTGAGGGACTCGTCTGGACGGTAAAAATCCACCATGCCCAGCATCTGCGTGTACGGGTTCATGTCCTGCACCGGAGAATCGCTCGAGCCGCAGACGCACAGGCCGCCGTCGTAAAAGCTGCGCAGCCGCATCTCCTCCATACATCCCGGGTCGAGAAACTGCTCATACGTGTGCAGATAACGACGATCCATCCATGCGTACCCCGGCTGCATGACTACCGCCAGCCTTTCCCCTCCGAGCGCGAGAAGCTTCTGCAACGTTTCCTCCGTGACAAATTCACAGTGCTCGATCCGGTGCATTCTGCCCGAAGTCGTTTTCGACAGCGCGCAGACGATCCGCTCCACCGCCTTATCGCCGATGGCATGGCTTGCGATCTGCCAGCCCGCTTCGTCGAAGAGACGCACCGCCTCATCCGTCTCCTCCTGTGAATAATAGCAGTCCGCCGTCCGCCGCGTGTCCAGAAACGGCAGGCGAAACGCCGCGCTGTGCGATCCGACCGCTCCGTCCATCTCCCAGTCGCCGCACCCGCCGATCCGCGGATGCTTCTGATATTTTACAAACTTCTCCGCCTTTTTTCTATCCATGTACTGAAAATAAAACCGGATCCCCACATCAAACCGTCTTGCCAGCCGGACGATCAGCCCGGTCGCCGCATCCTGCCCGGAATCCCCGTTCCCCTCGAGCGCTCCCACCAGCGCGATCCCGTAATCCGCACATCTGTTGTGAAAAGCGGCAATCCCGCGCGCCAGAACCGGCAGTGTGACGGAGGACGCAACGATGTCCGTCAGTTTTCCCTGAATCCGCTCATGCGCCTCGCCGGAAAGGATTCCGTCGTGCCCCGCCGGATCCAGACCGGCTGCGCGCAGCATTTCCGTGGAAAGCGAGCTGCTGTGCCCGTCGATATTGTAGACCACGACCGGCCTTCCCCCGCCCCAGTCGTCAAGCTCCTCCTTTGTTGGCAGTCTGCGCTCTTTTACGGCGGATACGATATAATTGCTGGCGGCGATCATCGCCCCCTTCTTCCGGCCTGCCGCGTAATCGCGGATCCTTTGTTCCACTCCTGCCAGGCAGTCCGGCTTTACGCCGTCCTCCGTAATGGCGCAGACGGAAAACCCCATGGCCTGCGCGGCTATGGTGTGCAGAAGGTGGACGTGAGCGTCGATCAGGCAGGGATAGACATGCGCGCCGTGCAGCGACACCTCCCGGTATCGCCCTGCCCGTTTTGGTTTGGACCGATACGTTCCCACGATCCTCCCGTGCTCCACCGCCATACAGTAAAACGTGTCCTCCTCGCTCTTTCCCGAATGAAAGATCCCGTCCGTAAATAAAATTCCACTCATCCCTCTCCCCCTCATCTTAATCTCCATTCCGGAGCGTTTGCGACGGGATCCGGCAAGGCTCATTTGTGACGCTCCGACACAAACAGCCGTGTGAAAAATCAGCGATTGAGCTGATTTTTTCACACTATGCTTTGATTTTTGTCCGCGCCGTGTTATACGGTCACCACGCTCCCGATTCCCATCAGAAGATACGCCAGAATGATCAGCGCCTGCACCCCTGTGGTTCCGTATCTTCCTGCCAGGGAACCGCTCATCTCATTTCTGGCATTCCGGTAGGCCGGAACGACCATCACCGCCACCACGATGGCAATCAGCCCTCCGGCAAGCCGCATAAATTCCATGAAACCGCCCAGCGGCAGCAGGGATAACATCAGCGAGGGCAGCGTGGCCAGAATCCAGCACACCCTCGTATCCAGCTTTGTCTGTTCCTGCACGATGGATCCGAGCGCAAGGGAAATCGACCAGTAAGTTGTGAGCATCGCAAGCACGGTAAACGCCCCGCCCACGATCTGCGCCCATTCGCCGATGCCCGCGCTCCAGCCCACCATTGCGACCTCCGTCACCTCCGTCGACGCCAGAAGAGCGCAGGCCGAAATCACAATGATCAGCACAAAATTGTTAAACAGGCCGAGAAACACCGCCTTCTTAATCTTTCCTTCCTCCCCTCCCAGGCCCTCCACGGCCTGCGGGATCGAGAAAAACGCCGACATGGCAAACATCGCCATACCGAAATAAGCCAGCGCCGCCCTGCCCGACGTCCCCGACAGCGCGATCGCGCGATGCTCCGCAAACAGCGAGGCGACGGCCAGCACGCCGATCAGAATAAAAATCACGGCAACCGCGATTTTCTCGCTCACCCCCACGGCTTTCAGCCCGAACAGCACCACCGCCGCCGCGGACACATAAAAAAGCAGCTTTGCCGCGATCCCCGGAACGGGCAGAAGCTCTGTCAGAATCTCCCCGGCGCCGGAAATATAGGCGGCCAGATTCGTGCACAGAATCAGCGCCATCAGCACGAAAAACAGGACGGTCAGCGCCATTTTTCCCTTTCCCCGGAATAAAAAACGAGACAGACAGGAAATGATCTGTCCCCCGTCGCTTTTCACCGCCAGATCCGCGATCATCAGATGCAGCACATAGCTGGCCAGAAGCGCGATCGCCAGAATCACAAGCGATACCGCAAATCCTGTCCGTTCCGTCAGATACGGCATGCTCATCACGCCTCCGCCGACACCGTAGCCGGTGATGATACAGGCGCTCTCCCAGACCGTAAGCTTTTTCTTTTCCATGATAGGTATCCTTCCGTTTTGTCATCTTATGGTATCACATGCATTATACCTGTTCTTCCGGCGGAACACAATCCGTTTCTTTCCCCGAAACGCTCCGAAATCAGGATACCCGGATCCGTCCCTGTGTGTTATAATTGTCACAGACCATCACAGGAGGCAGCACAATATGATCTACTTAAGCGAATTTACCTTTCCCGAGCGGGAGGATGAGACATCCTTTTTCTTTTCGATCCGGCGCACCTGCTACGATTCCTTCTACCCCTTCGGGATCCTCTCAAAGCACCGGTTCCGGCGCATCGATTTTGAGCCGGTCACGATCCTTAATGGCGGCAACGGCACGGGAAAATCGACGGCCTTAAATGTCATCGCGGAAAAAATCGGTCTCTTCCGCGACACGCCGGGCAACCGCTCGAACTTCTACGACGACTACCTGGCGCTCTGCACGCAGAAGTGCGCGCACCCTCTGCCGAAGGAGAGCTGCATCCTCACCAGCGACGATGTCTTCGACTATATGTTAAACATCCGCAGCCTGAATCTTGGGATTGATCAGAAGCGCGAGACACTTTTTAAGGAATATCTGGAAAATAAATACGCGCATTTTCAGCTGAAATCAATCGATGACTATGAAAAACTGAGAAAAGTGAACCAGGCGAGAAGCAAAACCCAGTCGCGCTACGTGAGAAAAGAGCTGATGGACAATGTGAGGGAGTACTCAAACGGCGAGAGCGCCTACCGCTTTTTTGTGGAAAAAATGTCGGAAAACGCCCTCTATCTGCTCGACGAGCCGGAAAACAGCCTCTCCGCCGAACGGCAGATCGAACTCGCGGAGTTTATCGAAAATTCCGCGCGCTTTTTCGGCTGCCAGTATATCCTCTCGACCCACTCGCCTTTTTTCCTGGCGATCCGCGGGGCGAAGATCTATGATCTCAACGAGGATCCGGTCGATGTTAAACGTTTTAACGAGCTGCCGAACGTGCGCACGTTCTATGATTTTTTTCAGAAGCATGCGCACGAATTTGAGTAAGACCCGCTACATCCGCTCCGGCGCGGAAAAACCAAGCAGACCGATGCAGGTCTCAAGCACCGACTTTGTCAGCTCCAGCAGACAGATGTAGGACTTCTGTGTCTTTTCATCCTCCTCGGACAGGATTTTTGTCTCGTGATAAAAGCTGTTAAATGCGTTCGCCAGCTCATAAATGAACGCGCATATCTTGTGCGGCGCCGTCTCTGCGAATGCCTGCTCCGCCATGGCGTTAAAGCCAACAATGGCAAGCATGAGATCCTTCCCGCTCTTTGAGTGCGCCGCCCCGATCCGGGCGCCGTCCGCCGTTTTCCCGGATCCATAGAATTTATTTAAGATTGATTTAATTCTTACGATCGTATACAGTATATACGGGCCTGTATTCCCCTCAAAGGAAGTAAACCGGTCGACGTCAAAGATATAATCCTTCACCGCCTGATTCGAGAGATCGCCGTACTTGATGGCCGCAAGTGCGATCATGCGCGCCGTCTCCGCCGCCTCGTCCGCGTCAATGCACAGATTCTCCTTTTCCTTCTGATTCTCCGTAATCTTTTTTAACATCTCCTCATTGACGCTGTCCACCAGGTACTCGAGCCGCATCACACCGCCCTCGCGCGTCTTAAAGGGCTTTCCGTCCCTCCCGTTCATCGTTCCAAACCCGAGAAACTTTAATCCGGTCTCCGGCTTTACAAGCCCGGTCTTCCTCGCGCAGCGGAACACCTGGGTAAAATAAAGCTCCTGCCGCTTGTCCACAACATAGATGATCTGATCCGGATTGTAATCTTTCATCCGCCACACGATCGTCGCGAGATCCGTCGTGTTGTAGAGAGACGCGCCGTCCGATTTTAAAATCATGCACGGCGGCACCTCCTTCGTGTCGGTCTCCTCCTTCACATCCACGACGAGCGCGCCGTCCGACAGATACGCATAGCCGTCGTCCTTCATCTTCTGCACCATATCCGGGATATAGGGCTGCGCGTCGGACTCCCCCTTCCACAGCTCAAAGGAGACATTCAGGTTCTCATAATTGCGCTTCAAATCCGTCACCGAAACATTTAAAATGTGAGCCAGCAGCGCCTGATATCCTCTCCTGCCGTGCTGCAGCTCCCAGGTCGCCTGCATCGCTTCCTCCTTAAACGCCTCGCTGACCTTTGACTTCCCGCTGGCCGTCGGGTAGATCTCCTCGAGCTCCGCGATCGTAAACGGAGCCTCCTCTGGGTATTCCCCCTTATAGCCCTCGTCGAAATAGACAAGCTCTGGCCTGCGTTCCCTGAGCTCCGTGATGATCAGTCCCATCTGAAGCCCCCAGTCGCCCAAATGCACGTCGCCGATCATATTGTGGCCCATGAATCTCCCGATCCGCTTTACGCTCTCGCCGATGATCGCCGAGCGCAGATGTCCCACATGAAGCGGCTTCGCGACATTCGGCCCGCCGTAATCCACCATGATCGTCATGGGCTCCGCCGTCTTCTCACAGCCGAATCGCCCCTCGTCAGCCTGCATCTGCGCCACATAATCCGCCAGATACTCCTCCGTCAGCTTTAAGTTTAAAAATCCAGGCTTTACCGACTCTGCCATGGAAAATACCGGATCGACCGCAAGCTTTGCCGCAATCTCATCGGCGATCAGAAACGGCGCCTTTTTATACTCCTTTGCCGCCGCCATCGCGCCGTTGCACTGGTACTCGCAGAGATCCGGACGGTTTGAGACCGTCACCTTTCCATATTTTGCATCGTATCCGGCTTCCGCAAAGGCCGCCGTCACCTTTTCCGTGATCAGATCCAGTATCTTCTTCATCGCAGATTCCTCCCTCTTACCGTCTTATCTCTTTTCAACCTGCAGATCCCGTATGGCTGCATGCCAGCGACACTAGTCCCTCCGCTCGCCCTCGCTGTCGTATGTCTCGCAGAAGCGCGCCGCAAAGGACGGCTCCTCCCCGCCTGCATACAGATGGGAGGTATCCCCGAACCCGCAGACGCGGAATCCCGCAATCCCCGCTCTCCGCTCCTCCGTGTAAACCGTCGTCACCGAGGACGGCGCCGCACACATCTGATGCCATAAAATCATGGGAGAGACATGCATCAGATGGGACAGCAGCACGCACTCCAGCCCGAAGTGACAGAAAAACGCCAGAATATCCCGGTTCGGGTGCACCGCGCGGTAATATTCCCCGTCGCGCTCATAGCCGTGTGACGCCAGAAGCGCGTCAAATTCCTTCGTCACGCGCGTATACTCCTCCCGCATCCCGGCGGCCTGCATCACCGAATGCTCCATCCACTGCCCGCGGTCATAGAATGCCCTCTCGGCAAGCCAGTCCTGCGGCAGCCAGTCCCATGGAATCTTTTTTCGGTCAGGCACGTCCGGCCGGTCGATCGGCACGAAAAATTCCCGCAGCCACTCACATTCCGTCGCGGTGCATCCCAGCTTTTTCAGCGTTAAAGACGCCGTATCCTTCGCCCTCCCGAGCGGCGAGACATAACATGCTCTGATGTCAAGCTTCGCCAGCCGCTCCGATAACAGCTCTGCCTCCCTCCATCCCTGCGGGGTGAGTGAGTCGTGTTCATAATCCGGATCCCCGTGCCGTATGATCAGTAAACGCATTCCTGTCTCTCCTTTCGTTTTGTCAGGCTTTTTCTCTTCCCGCAACGCATCCGGATGCCTGTCCCGACGCATCGCCGAAGAGCACGTGCCGCAGCGGCTCCAGTGCCTTTCGCAAAATCACGCCGAGCACGCAGCAGCAGATCACCTCTCCGATCCCCACGGTCAGCATATAAAACGGGATCGACCAGTCCCTGCCGCCGAACTCCATGACAAGCCCGTAGCCGTACCGCAGCACAAACGGGATGATAAGCATGTTCGCGGCAACCGGGGCGAGCGTGCACAGAAACTTATGCTTCCGCAGCAGATATGTCCCGACCGCGCCTGCAAATGTCGCGATACTTCCGAAGACCACGTCGTAAACCGGCGCTCCCGTCACAAGATTCGCAATCAGACAGCCGATGGAAAGCCCCGGAACCGCTGCCGGCGTAAAATACGGCAGCACGGTAAGCGCCTCCGAAATCCGGACCTGAATCGCCCCGGACGCCAGGTTAAATACCTGGATCAGACAGGTCATCACGACATAGATGGCCGCGATCATCGCAGCCTGGACCATAAACAGTACCTTTTTGTTTCTCATCTTCTCATTCTCCTTTAGTTTTGTTTTACGTCAGGAAGGTCTCGAACTGACGTGCCGCGCATTCTGCAGCGACCTCTACTTTATCATATCCGCCGACAAAACGCAAGTCCCGCGCAGATTTCCTGCCGGCGGACCGTTTTGTCCTGCCACCTCTGGCCTTCCGGATTTTTACCCGGTTTCTTTCCAAATTTTTAAGTTTTCTATCTCATGGATTTAAAAAAGACCTGCTATACTGTTAAGAAATTCAGAAACAGAAGGGAGTGTTTTACATATGAAGATACTGATACTCACCGGCAGATTCGGAAACGGACATCTGGCCGCCTCACAATCGCTCCGCCAGCAGCTGTGCTGCCTTCCCGATACCTCAGCGGAGATTGTGGATTTTGTCGATTACGCCCTGCCTGCGCTCTCCGGGCTTATGTATAGAAGCTTCGGCCTGCTCGTCACACATGCGGGCGCATTGTTTAACCTCTACTACCGGCTTACGTCCCTCGGACACCCCGATGCGCGGCCGCCCTTTCATGATCTTCTTCTGGACAGGCTTGCGGCGCTGCTCTGCGAAAAAAAGCCGGACGCGGTACTCGCCACACATCCGCTGTGCGCTCAGCTTGTCTCTCTCCTGAAGGAAGAGACCGGACTTTCCCTGCCGCTTGTCACCTGCATCACCGACATTTCCTCCCATCCCGAATGGATCAACCGGCACACCGACTGCTACCTGGTCCCCACCACGGAGATTCGGGACCGCCTGAGTGCACGCGGCGTGGATCCGTCCGTCATCTGTGTTACGGGTATCCCGGTCCGCGAAGAATTCCGCTGCCTCTCCCGGCTGTCCGAAAAAGAAGCACCGGCACCCGCCCCGCAGCGCGGGGAAAGCACCCGCCATCTTCTCGTCATGGGCGGCGGGCTCGGACTGCTGCCGACGGATCTTACTTTTTATGCGGATCTGAACACGATTCCGGATACACAGACCACCGTCATCACCGGACAGAATGAAAAACTGTATCAGAAGCTTCAGGGACGTTTCGCAAATATTCAGGTGATCGGCTACACCTCCCATGTATGGGAGTATATGGCACAGGCCGATCTGATCGTCACCAAACCGGGCGGCATCACCTTATTTGAAACCATCTACTCCCAGGTACCCGTATTCACCCTAAAGCCTTCCCTGCTTCAGGAGCGCAGCAACGCGCGCTGGCTCACGGAGCGCGGCATCGGCTGGACGGCGGGCAGAGCAGACTGCGCCTGGGAAATCCGGCTGCTTTTGGAGGATCCGCAGCTTCTGTCCGCTGTCCGTACCCGCATGGCTCATGTGAAAGAACAGCTGGAAACGGAACGGCTGTGTACGGTGCTTGCAGCGCTTGCGCAGAAAGGAGCGGCGGCATGAGCGCCCGTAATCGTCCGCAGCAGACGGACTTCACGTGTTCCTGCGTCTGCGCAGGACAGACGAACCGCCCCATTGCACGCAGCGGTCCGGGGCAGACGGACTTCACGGATTCCTGCGTCTGCGCAGGACAGAAGGACAACGCACACGGCAGACCCCGGAAACAGTGGGCGGGACTTTTGTTTCTGCTCTTTCTGATGGGACTCACCGCAGCCGTACTCCTGCGCGATCTCTCCCCCGCACAGCTTTTATCGGCCCTGCGTCACTTTAATCCCATTTATCTGCCCGCAGGATTTTTGCTGATCATCGGCTATGTGAGCTGCGAAGCGCTGTGCACCTGGCAGATTTTAAGACGGCTTGGCCATCCTGTTCTGTTCCGCCGCTGCCTTGGATACTCCTTTGCCGGCTTTTATTTCAGCTCTGTCACGCCGTCCGCCACCGGCGGACAGCCTGCACAGATCTGCTACATGAGCCGCGATCAGATACCTGCCGCACACGGCGCGCTTGACATGATGCTGATCGCTGCCTGCTATCAGACCGCCACCCTGCTCTGGAGCGGCGCCTGCGCCCTGTTTTTGCCCGGGGTATGCGCCGTCATGTCGGAACGGCTCGGTCCGCTGCTTTTCTACGGAGCCGCCGTGATGATCCTTCTGACACTTGCAATGGGCATCATGATGTTTTTCCCCGGCTTCGCACAGCGCATCTGCCGGGGACTGCTGCGGCTGCTCACCGCCCTTCGCCTGATCCGCAGGCCCGAAAAAACACAGGAAGCGCTTCGGCGGCAGCTCGGTGAATATGCCGCGGGTGCATCCTGTATCCGACGCAATCCCTGGCTCGCCCTGCGTGTCCTTCTGCTGTGCATCCTCCAGCTTGGTCTGCTGTATTCTGTCCCCTGGATCGTTGCCCGCGCATTCGGCGTCGACGGGCCGGCATGGAGTACGATCGCCGGACTGCAGGCCCTTCTGACGCTGGCCGTCTGCAACCTCCCGCTGCCAGGCGCCGTCGGACCGGCCGAGGGCGGATTTATCGCAGCCTTTACCC
>CAJUNX010000005.1:79439-138225 GCA_910587865.1 uncultured Roseburia sp. | reverse complement strand
AGAGCGAAATACCGCCGCAAAGTTGCCAGAAACCCCGCCCTCTCCGTCGAGGGTAAAGCCGCTGGGAGTGCCTGCCGGGGATCACGAACCGCTGGCTTGATTTTATCCGCTGTGATTTAATCCGCATCGGCGGGATCACGGAGGCGAAAAAGATCGGTGCGATCGCGGAGACCTACGATGTGAAGACGGCATGGCACGGGCCGAACGACGTCTCGCCGGTCACGCACGCGGTAAACTGGCACTTAAACGTGTCGTCGTACAACTTCGGTATCCAGGAGGACGGCACGGTGGACGACACGGTAAAAGAGGTGGTAAAGGGAGGGCCGGTCTGTAAAGACGGCTATTTAACGATGGAGGATAAGCCGGGAATCGGCTGTGATATCGACGAGGAGGCAGCGAAGCGCTACCCGTACAAGCGGGCGTATATTCCGGTCTGCAGGCGTCCGGAGGACGGGAGTCTGTGCGACTGGTAAAACGGGGGCGCGGGCTGCCGGAAAACAGAGCGCAGATGAGCCGGTAAAACGGGGGCGCGGGCTGCCGGAAAACAGAGCGCAGATGTGCGGAATGGCAGTCGTCAGACTGCCATTTTGGCGTTCTGCTACGGGAGCAGCAGGACTTCTTTTTTCAGCCCGGTCAGAACATCGCAGCCGTCCGCGGTGACCAGGATCTCGTTTTCGATGCGGACTCCGCCGATGCCCGGTACATAGATGCCGGGTTCCAGCGTAAAGACCATGTTTTCCGCGACCGTCTCCGTCACGCCGGGCTCTAAGACGGGCCATTCGTGGCAGGTGATGCCGATGCTGTGGCCTAAGTGAGGATTGCTGTATGTTCCGAAGGGGCTTTCCGCTGCGACCTCTGCGGCGCAGGCGATGAGATCACTCATCGGGATACCCGGCTTTACGAGACGGATGCAGGCGCGCTCCATCTCCCAGACAAGCTCATAGAGTGCTTCCTGTTCCCGGCCGGCGCATCCGAGGCAGAACGTGCGCGTCCAGTCCGAGGAATAACCGTTTCGGATCGCGCCGAAGTCCGTGAGCACCAGATCGCCTTCCTCCATCCGTTTTGTCCCCGGAACCTCCGTGAGCACGGCCGACTTCATGCCGGATAAGAGCTTCATCGTGAAGGGAACGCCGTCCGAACCCAGTTTCCGCATGTGATACTCTAATTCCGCGACCGCGTCCAGTTCGGTGATGCCGGGTTTCAAAACGTTTTTTGCGTGCTCCATGGCCGACACGGCAACATCCGCAGCGGCGCGAAGGCGCGCGATCTCTCCAGGCTCTTTGATCAGGCGCATCCTTGCGAGAACCGCGGTGAGGCTGCGGAAGGGAATGCCGGCGAAAGCCTCCGTCAGATACAGGTAAGTGTTCAGATCAATGGAATCCTGTTCATACCAGAGCACGGAGGCATCCTGCGCACGGATGGCCGCTGTAAGCGTCTCGTTAAACTGCTCTGCCGTATTGTTGTAGAGGAGCAGCCTGTCACAGCATACGCCGTCGTCTGCGGTGATCTGCGCCTACCATTTCGCGGGTGCGATCAGCACGGTGTCCGCGCCGGTCACGACGGCGGTAGGGCCGATCTGTTTGGGCCGTCTCGCCGTCGTGCGAAAGCCCGTCAGATAAAAGATCGACGCCTCGCTGGTCACGACAGCGGTCTGGCCGGATAATTCCCGTGTGAGTCGTCTGGTTCGTTCCTGAAACTGCATAACTTCCTTCTCCTTTTCTTTTCTTTTGCTGCATTTATGATAGCACGTATGGCGCAGGGAGAAGACATGCAGTTTCAGCGGAGCATGTGCAGAAACGACAGGCATTAATATTTGTTGCGTATGACCTCGACCGCGCAGAAGAAATTGTTTACCGGAAGAGCGGTTCCGTCGTCTAAGACAGCCATTCCGTCAAAATGTCCGAAGACCTGATTCTGGATGGAGGCGATCAGCTTAAAATCCATCGTGGCGGTGCGGTTTAAGACCGGGGTAAACGTTCCGGTCAGCCGGTCATCATCCGAGGTGATCTTCCATTTTTTCATAAAATCGTAAGAGCCGTCCGTTTTTTTCGGAATGCCGAAATCCACCTCGCTTAGCTTGTGCACTTTGTTGTTGTAAAAGATGACATTTTCCGTGGCATAGCTGCGGTCGGAAAAGCCGTAGCCTAAGTTGAGGCCGAACGGCACGCCGTCGATCTGTCCGCTGCCGGTGCCCCAGTACCAGGTATTGTCGTAGGTCCATACGCCGCGCCCCCAGTCGAGCACGCCGTAATCCTTTCCTTTGGTAAAGGTGAAGGTGCGCGACCCCAGCGTCACCGTGCCGGATGCCGGCAGGCAGTTGATCTTCTGGTTATAGTAAAACGCGGTCGGTTTCTCCTTCCAGGGCGTGGCGATGCACATCGAGTCCATGGGCGGCTGGTCTAAGGTCAGGTTAACGGAAAGATCCTCCCCGCGGTAAAAATGTCTGATGAAGCAGCGGATCCGTCGTTTTCCGGGCGTCACGCGGTATTTTAAACCGAAGGTTTTACTGCGGAAAACGGCGTCCCCGTCGTCGGAGTGCCAGCCGAGATGACAGCGCCCCATCGGAAACGCGGTCAGCACATTTTTCGTGTGCTCCCAGTTTTCCTCAAAGTTCAGAAACGAAGCGCCGATCAGTCCCATATATCCGAGATCGGAGATCGTGAAGGCGACGCCGTAGGAATCGTTGGTGACCAGATAATAATCCCACTCCTTGATCCGCCACTTCGGCGCGCGGATGTCTGCCCGGTCATACGTCCAGAAAAGCTGCCGCGCCCATCCGGGATCTGTGATATGGCCGTGTTCGTCCAGAAGCCTGGTCGGTTTTGTGATTTCATTCTGCATAAAAATACCCCCGTTTCTATCCGTTTCACTTTATCACTGCCGGGGTCAGACGTATCTGTCCCACGATGCCTTAACGGGCCGCAGGGCCATGCTTTTTCACGCAGGGGTGAAACACATGACCGACTGTCCCTGGCATTATTATTATAATACAGATGCGGAAAAAAAGATATGCAAAAAAAGATATGCAAAAGATCTTGTTTTGTCAGGAACGGACCGGTATAATGAAACGATACGTATTGAGGAAGGGAGAGGAGAGACAGATGACAAGAATCGAACATGAGACTTTTGATATGGAGCGCGCCCTCTACGGCAGCGCACAGCTGATGATAAGTGACTGCCGGTTTGACGGACCGGCGGACGGGGAGAGCGCGTGCAAGGAGTGCTCGGATATCGCGGTGAAAAACTGCTATTTCAACCTGCGCTATCCGTTCTGGCATGATCACGGCCTTGCGATTGAAGGCAGCGAGCTGACAGAGCTCTGCCGCGCGGCGCTGTGGTATTCCGACCACATAGAGATCAGGGATACAAAGCTGCACGGGATCAAGGCGCTCCGGGAATGCAGCGATGTGACGCTTTCTGGCTGCGACGTGATCTCGCCGGAGTTCGGCTGGTCTGTTCACCGCATGAGGATGCAGGATACAAAACTGCAGGGGGAATATGTCATGATGCGCTCGGATCACCTCACGTTTACCGGAGTGGAGCTCGACGGAAAGTATTCGTTTCAGTACATAGAGGATTCCGTGTTTGACCGCTGTGTTTTCCGCACAAAGGACGCCTTCTGGCATGCAAAAAACGTCGTGGTAAAAAACAGCGTTGTGCAGGGGGAATATCTCGCGTGGTACTGTGAAAACGTGACATTCGACCACTGCAAAATCATCGGCACGCAGCCGCTCTGCTACTGTAAGGGGTTAAAACTGGTGGACTGCGAGATGGAGGAGACGGATCTAAGCTTCGAAAAATCGGAGGTGGAGGCTACGATAATTACGGATGTAGTGAGCGTGAAAAACCCGCGCCTGGGACATATTTATCTGCCGTCGGCCGGGGAGATCATCATGGATGATCCGGATGCGCGCGGCGAGGTAATCGTGCGGTAAGACGGGCTTCGCACGGACGCAGGGCGCATCGGCCGGGATCCGCGGCGGAATCTTGCATTTTGGGACACGATATGGTAAGGTTTCATACAGAGGAAACCAAAAGAGTTTCCGGTAAAAGGAGGTACAGATAACATGGGATTCTTACAGGGAAAAACAGCCATCATCACCGGAGCGGGACGGGCGGTCTTAAGCGACGGCAGATGCGGATCCATCGGCTACGGTATCGCGACCGCATATGCGAAGGAGGGCGCGAATTTGGTGATCACCGGGCGCAATACGAAAAAGCTCGATGACGCGAAGGAGGAATTAGAGCGTCTCTACGGCATCCGGGTGCTGACGGTGCAGGCGGATGTGAATGCGGGAGCGGACAACGAGGCAGTGGTGGCGTCTGTTGTGAAGCAGACGATCGATACGTTCGGCAGTATTGACGTGCTGATCAACAATGCGCAGGCATCCGCTTCCGGGGTACCGCTTTCGGAGCACACCACGGATCAGTTTAACCTGGCGCTGTATTCCGGTCTTTATGCGGCGTTTTATTATATGAAGGCGTGCTATCCGTACCTGGCCCGGGCAAAGGGAACCGTGATCAATTTCGCTTCGGGCGCAGGGCTGTTCGGCAACTTCGGCCAGTGTGCGTACGCGGCGGCCAAAGAGGGAATCCGCGGACTGACCCGTGTGGCGGCGACTGAGTGGGCGAAGGACGGGATCAATGTCAATATTATCTGCCCGCTGGCGTGGACCGCGCAGCTTGAGCAGTTTGAGCAGGCATACCCGGATGCGTTTAAGGCAAATGTCAAGATGCCGCCGGCAGGCCATTACGGAGATTCGGAGCTTGAGATCGGACGAGTCTGCGTACAGCTTGCATCACCGGACTTTAAGTATCTGACGGGTGAGACGCTCACACTCGAGGGCGGAATGGGACTCAGACCGTAGCGGATGTATCAGAGAAAGGGGCTGTTGCAAAATTCGGTAATTCTACAATATATGGATGTGATACCACGTATATCCATACCATATATTGTGTGTACACCATTTTGCAACAGCCCTTTGTGTATTGTGAAAGAGAGGATACATGATCAGAATCAAGGATATCGCGGAGCGTGCCGGAGTGAGCCCGACGACTGTCTCGAATGTGCTTCACGGGAAAGCAGGGCGCGTCTCGAAAGAAAACGTAAAAAAGATCAAACGGATTATGGACGAGATGCACTACATCCCCAGCATCAGCGCACAGCTGCTTGCCGGGGAGCACTCCGGCCTGATCGGCGTGGCGGTCGGCTATCCGAAAAAAAACGATGCGTTTGCGCTGGAGGATCCGTTTGTCGCCGCGCTGCTCGGGAACCTGGAGTACGAGATACGTGAGCGGGGATATTATATGATGCTTCTCGTTCGCCACGGCATGAGCGAGATGATCGGACAGGTATTGGGCTGGAACTTTGACGGCCTGATCACGATCGGACTGATGCAGCAGGAGTTAAGGCAGATTCACGCGATGTTCGGCAAACCGATGGTCGCGATTGACAGCTACGATGAGCTTCCGGAGGGCGTGGTGAATATCGGCACGGATGACAGGGACGGCGGCTATCAGATGGGCCGCTATCTGACGCGCATGGGACACCGAAGACTGCTGTTTCTCTCGGACAACGACGGATACCTCGACCATGAGAGGTGGCTCGGCGTGCGCGAGGCGCTTTCAGAGGCCGGCGTGCCGGATGCCAAAAACCGTCATGTTCTGATTGAGCGGGACAGAGAGCGCAGGGAGAGGCAGTACCAGGAACAGTTCGCTTACCTGACCGGTCAGACGGCATTGTTTTACGCGTCGGATTATTACGCGGTGGAGGCGTCGAACTTTTTTCAGAGCAGAGGGATCCTCGTGCCGGATCAGCTCTCGATCGCGGGATTTGACGATGTCAGTTACGCGAAGATGGCCAGGCCGGGGCTTACGACGATCCGGCAGAATGTGGATGTGAAAGCGCGCTATGCGGTAAAGGCGGTGATGGATCTGCTTGAGGGACGGGAGGTGCAGCGGGAATACCGGGTCATATCTTCTCTGGCGGAGCGCCGGTCCGTGCGCCGGATTTCGGAGACATCGGAAATAATGTCGTGATCGGCGCGGGCAGCGTCGTGACAAAGGAAATGGCTGATTATCTCAGACAGGCTCTGATATGACGCCCGGAACTCCGCAGGGAAAGCCGCAGGAAAGCTTATCGATATTTCTGGCAAATTTGAATCATCTGAGCGAAAAACCTGACAGGACGCTGTCAGCCTTTTTGTGCTATAATCAGGTCATGACGGAAAGGAGAATAAAGATATGAATATGAAAAAGGAAATCGAAGCGAAAGCAGGTATCGCAGACGGTATCCGTCTGAACAATATTGAGATTGACCCGCTTACGATCAGAGCAATGATGATAAATGAAGTTGTCCCATCTGATCCCCTGCAGGATTTTTACGGAGCCTCTGACGCTGATTACCTGAAAACGACGATTCCTCTTTTTCAGGGGGCGGGCGCAGAGGCTGCTTCCATACAGGATATCCTGCAGATGGGGATCTATCTCACAAATGCCGTCAAAACCCCAAAGACAGGCAATACCATCGAGAAAAGCAGGATAGAAAACAGTCTGCCGTATTTAGAAGCGGAGCTTTCTTTCTTCCCGAATCTAAAGGTAATAATGCTGATGGGAGATGTTGCAAAGAAAGCCTATAACATGATTGCAAAAAAGTCGGCGAAGAAAAATGTAATTCCCGCAGTTTCCACCTATAAATTGCGGAACAGCGAAATCTATGATAAGGGAATCAGGATAATGCCGTCCTACATCATGACAGGGGGAAATCTCCTGATCGAAACATCGAAAGTGACAATGGTAACGGAGGATATTGCAGTCATGTTAAAAATAATCAGGTGATATTCTCTTTCGTAAAATATGTACACAATTTCAGAAAAACAACGGAAAATGACGCCGGAGGAAGAAAAAATATTTCTTCTCCGGTGTTTTTTTTGCTTTGAAATTGTATGATCAGTCAATAGTTTATGGAAAAACATAGCATAATTAAATGATAATAGCCTTAAAATAGTTATTAATTTCTGATTATCTGACAATTTAATGATAAAATGGAATGGACATATGGACGAAAAAGTTGTATAGTAGGTTCAGATAAAGAAAAAAGACAGGTGTCCACCATGGGAGGACGGGCAGTCGGCAGGAAATCCGGACCTGGGAGAAGAGAGCCGGTCAGATCCCAAAAGAGAGGAGTGACAGATCAGGCAGGGGAGAAGAGCGCCAGACCGGACCTGGGAGAAGAGAGCCGGTCAGATCCCAAAAGAGAGGAGCGCCAGACCGGATCAGGGAGAAGAGAAATCCGGCTGTATGAGCCCGCCCACGGAGGACAGAAAGGAATCAGCAGAATGAGAGAGCCAGGGTATGAAAAAGGATATACAGCGCACGGGAAAAGGGACACGCTGAACCGTTTCTGCGCAACGCAGACGGCGGGGAACACGGCGGCCGGGCTGTACGAACCGGATTTTGAGCACGACAGCTGCGGGATCGGTTCGGTGGTAAATATTAAGGGGATCAGATCTCACGGGACGGTGGAGCGCGCGTTAAAGATCGTGGAGAATTTAAAGCACCGCGCCGGGAAGGATGCGAACGGGGAGACCGGAGACGGGGTCGGCATTTTATTACAGGTGTCGCATAAGTTTTTTACAAAGGCGGCGCGGGAAACCGGGATCACGCTCGGGGAGGAGCGCGACTACGGCGTGGGCATGTTTTTCTTTCCGCAGGACGAGTTAAAGCGCAACCGGGCGAAGAAGATGTTTGAGGTCATCGTGAAAAAGGAGGGGATGCGGTTCCTCGGATGGCGGGAGGTGCCGACGGATCCGGCGAAGCTCGGGAAGAAGGCGGCCGACTGCATGCCGCATATCGTGCAGGGTTTTGTGGAGCGGCCGGCGGAGACGGCGCGCGGGCTTGATTTTGACCGGAAACTGTATGTCGCGCGCCGCGTGTTCGAGCAGTCGAATGACGATACGTATGTCGTATCCCTCTCGAGCCGGACGATCGTGTACAAGGGCATGTTTCTCGTGGAGCAGCTGCGGCAGTTTTTCGCGGATCTTAGGGATCCGGATTATGAGTCCGCGATCGCGACCGTGCACTCCCGTTTTTCCACGAACACGAATCCGAGCTGGGAACGCGCGCATCCGAACCGCCTGATCGTGCACAACGGAGAGATCAACACGATCAAGGGGAATGCCGACAAGATGGTGGCCCGCGAGGAGACGATGGAGTCCGAGCATTTAAAAGGGCAGCTGCAGAAGGTGCTTCCGGTGATCAGCAGCGAGGGTTCCGATTCGGCGATGCTCGACAATACGCTTGAATTTCTCGTGATGAGCGGGATGGAGCTGCCGCTCGCCGTGATGATCCTGATCCCGGAGCCGTGGGCGAACAATGATATCATGTCGCAGAAAAAGAAGGATTTTTATCAGTATTATGCGACGATGATGGAGCCCTGGGACGGGCCGGCCTCGATCCTCTTCTCGGACGGGGATGTGATGGGGGCGGTGCTCGACCGGAACGGGCTTCGGCCGTCGAGATATTATATTACGGATGACGATGAGCTGATCCTCTCCTCCGAGGTCGGCGTGCTCGAGATTGACCCGGCGAAAATCGTGGTAAAAGAGCGCCTGCGTCCGGGCAAAATGCTGCTCGTGGACACGGTCGCGGGGCGTGTGATCGGCGACGACGAGTTAAAGGAGACCTACGCCGGTAAAAAGCCCTACGGAGAGTGGCTTGACCGGAATCTCTTAAAGCTCTCGGATTTAAAAATCCCGAACGAGCGCGTGCCGGAGTACACGAAGGAAGAGCGGGAGCGGATGCAGAAGGCGTTCGGCTACACGTTTGAATCGCTGCGGGAGGCGATTCTCCCGATGGCGCGAAACGGCGGCGAGGGCACCTCGGCGATGGGGATCGACACCCCGCTCGCGGCGCTGGCGGGCGACCATCAGCCTCTGTTTAACTATTTTAAACAGCGGTTCGCGCAGGTGACGAATCCGCCGATCGATTCGATCCGCGAGAAGGTCGTGACCTCCACGACAGTCTATATCGGGGAGGACGGGAATCTCCTCACGGAAAAAGCGGTCAACTGTCAGGTGTTAAAGGTGAATAATCCGATCCTTACCAACACGGATCTGATGAAGATCAAGGCTATGAAGGTGGAGGGATTCCAGGTGGAGGTGCTTCCGATCCTCTATTATAAAAACACGAGCTTAGAGCGCGCGATCGACCGTCTGTGCGTGGAGGCGGACCGCGCCTACCGGGACGGGGCGAATATCCTCATCCTCTCCGACCGGGGGATCGATGAGAACCATGTGCCGATTCCCTCGCTGCTTGCGGTATCCGCCTTACAGCAGCATCTCGTGCGCACGAAGAAACGGACGGCGGTCGCGATGATTTTAGAGTCCGGGGAGCCGAGGGAGGTGCATCACTTTGCGGCGCTGTTAGGCTACGGAGCCTGTGCGATCAACCCGTACTTAGCGCTTGATACGGTAAAGCAGCTGATCGACGATCACATGCTCGACAAGGATTACTACGCGGCGATGCAGGATTACAATGCAGCGATCTTAAACGGGATTGTCAGGATCGCGTCAAAGATGGGAATTTCCACGATCCAGTCTTATGAAGGCTCAAAGATTTTTGAGGCGATCGGCATCGATAAGGATGTGATTGATAAATATTTCACAAATACGGTCAGCAGAATCGGCGGCATTACCTTAAAAGATATCGAGGAGGACGTCAACGAGCTGCACTCTGCGGCCTATGATCCGCTTGGGTTTGAGACGGATCTGACGTTAGAGAGCAGAGGACGCCACAAGATGCGCAGCGGAGCGGATCCGCACCTTTACAATCCGGTGACGATCCATCTGCTGCAGGAGGCCACGAAGCGCGGGGATTATGAGCTGTTCCGGGCGTACACGAAGCGTGTGAACGAGGAGGAGCGGAAGATCACGCTGCGCGGGCTGATGGATTTTCGCTATCCGAAGAAGGGTGTGCCGCCTGAGGAGGTCGAGAGCGTGGATGCGATCGTGACCCGGTTTAAGACCGGCGCGATGTCCTACGGTTCGATCTCGCAGGAGGCGCACGAGACACTCGCCATCGCGATGAACCGGCTGCACGGCAAATCGAATTCCGGCGAGGGCGGCGAGGATGCGGAGCGCATCGCCAGCAAACACAGTCCCGTCAACCGCTGTTCCGCGATCAAGCAGGTCGCGAGCGGCCGCTTCGGCGTGACGAGTGAGTATCTCGTCAGTGCAAAGGAGATTCAGATCAAGATGGCCCAGGGCGCGAAGCCCGGCGAGGGCGGACATCTGCCGGGCGGCAAGGTCTATCCGTGGATTGCAAAAACCAGACTTTCCACGCCGGGCGTGTCCTTGATCTCCCCGCCGCCGCACCACGATATTTACTCGATCGAGGATCTGGAGCAGCTGATTTTTGACCTGAAAAATGCGAACCGAAGCGCGCGTATCTCGGTGAAGCTGGTCTCTGAGGCAGGGGTCGGCACAGTCGCGGCAGGTGTCGCGAAAGCGGGCGCGCAGGTTGTGCTGATCTCCGGTTATGACGGGGGCACCGGGGCCGCGCCGGCCAGCTCGATTCACAATGCCGGTCTGCCATGGGAGCTCGGGCTTGCGGAGACGCATCAGACGCTGCTCCGAAACGGGCTTCGGAACAAGGTGCGTATTGAGACGGACGGCAAGCTGATGAGCGGACGTGACGTTGCGACGGCGGCGCTGCTCGGGGCGGAGGAGTTTGGGTTTGCGACCGCGCCGCTTGTGACCTTAGGGTGCGTGATGATGCGTGTGTGTAACCTTGACACCTGTCCGGCGGGGATCGCGACGCAGAACCCAGAGCTTCGGAAGCGGTTTGCGGGGAAGCCGGAGTATGTGGAAAATTTTATGCGGTTTATCGCACAGGAGCTGCGGGAATATATGGCAAAATTAGGGTTTCGCACGGTCGACGAGATGGTCGGACACACGGAATTCTTAAAAGTCCGCGACGACCTCATTGGACGTGAGCAGGAGATCGACCTCTCCGGGATCCTGTTAAATCCGTTTGGCGCGGAGGAGGAAAAGGTAATTTTTGACCCGAAGCAGGTGTATGATTTTGAGCTGGAGAAGTCGAAGGATGTGACCGTCCTCTTAGCGCAGTTAACATCCGCGCTTGAGCAGAAGCAGCGGAAAAGTATTGCCGTGGAGGTCACGAATACGGACCGGTCGTTCGGGACGATTTTCGGCTCGGAGATCACGAAGCGCTACGGCGGGGAAGGGCTGCCGGACGACACGTTTCTGGTGCGCTGTTCCGGCGCGGGCGGACAGAGCTTCGGCGCGTTTATCCCGAAGGGCCTGACGTTAGAGCTCATCGGCGACTCGAACGACTATTTCGGAAAAGGTCTCTCCGGCGGCAGGCTGATCGTCTATGCGCCGGCCGGGGCGGGCTATAAGCGGGATGAAAATATTATCATCGGAAACGTTGCGCTTTACGGTGCGACCAGCGGCAGGGCGTTTATCAGCGGTGTGGCGGGCGAGCGGTTCTGTGTCCGCAACTCGGGGGCCATAGCGGTCGTCGAGGGCGTGGGCGACCACGGCTGCGAGTATATGACGGGCGGGCGCGTCGTCGTCTTAGGGCGCACGGGGAAAAATTTTGCGGCGGGTATGAGCGGCGGGGTCGCCTATGTGCTTGATGAGGACAATGACCTCTACACCAGGCTCAATAAGGAAATGGTGTTTTCCGAGGAGATTTCCAATAAATACGATGTCATGGAGTTAAAAGAAATGATCAGGGAGCATGTGGCCCTGACCAACTCCCAGAAAGGAAAGGAGATCCTTGATGATTTCAGTGCGTATCTGCCGAAATTTAAAAAGATCATCCCGTATGACTATAATCGTATGATGAATGCGATCGTGCAGATGGAGGAAAAGGGACTCTCCTCCGAGCAGGCGCAGATTGAGGCATTTTATGCGGGCGTGAAGGGGTGACGCATCGGATGTTCAGAGGAAAAGAGATCTGTGTGAAGGGTGAAAACAGCTGCCGCCGGCAGGGACTGCACGGCGGCGGAATCAGAACTGCGTGAATCAGGAGGAGAAATCAGATGGGAAAACCGACAGGATTTATGGAATATGACAGGGAGGATGCCAGGGCCGCCGCGCCCCGGGAGCGCATCGCACATTATCACGAATTTCACACGCCGCTGCCGCGGGAGCGGCAGCAGGTGCAGGGCGCGCGCTGTATGAACTGCGGGGTGCCGTTCTGCCAGGCGGGCGTGGAGATCATGGGTATGACCTCGGGCTGCCCGCTGAATAATCTCGTGCCCGAGTGGAACGATCTTGTTTATCACGGCAACTGGGAGCAGGCATATGCGCGCCTGAAAAAAACGAACAATTTTCCGGAATTTACCGGGAGAGTCTGTCCGTCGCTGTGCGAGGCGGCCTGTACCTGCGGACACTGGGAGGATCCGGTGACCTGCAAGGCGAACGAGCTCGGCATCATCGAGAATGCTTATGAGCAGGGCTATGCGGCTGCAGTACCGCCGCGTGTGCGCACCGGGAAAAAGATCGCGGTCGTGGGTTCTGGCCCGGCGGGGCTTGCGGCGGCGGATCAGCTGAATAAGCGCGGGCACTCGGTGACGGTTTTTGAGCGCGACGACCGCATAGGAGGGCTGCTGATGTACGGCATCCCGAATATGAAGCTGGAGAAGTGGGTCATCGACCGGAAGGCCGACGTGATGCGGGAGGAAGGCGTCGTGTTTCAGACCGGCGTCAATGTCGGGAAGGATAAAAAGGCGGCCGCGCTGCTGAAAGAATACGACTGCGTGATCTTAGCCTGCGGCGCAAAGCAGCCGCGCGATATCAAGGCGCCCGGACGCGAGGCGAAGGGGATCTGTTTTGCCGTGGATTACCTGAAGGCGGCGACAAGGCATCTTCTTTCCGCGGACAAAAAATCCGGGACAAAGGAGGAGGACTTTATCTCCGCGAAAAAGAAAAAGGTCGTCATCATCGGCGGAGGAGACACCGGGAACGACTGCGTCGGTACTGCGATCCGGCAGGGCTGTGCGGCCGTCGTCCAGCTTGAGATGATGCCGAAGCCGCCGGATGCGCGCGCGAAGGACAATCCGTGGCCCGAGTGGCCGAAGGTCTTAAAGACCGACTATGGCCAGGAGGAGGCGATCGCCGTCTTCGGCCGGGATCCGCGCGTCTATCAGACGACGGTGAAGGAATTTTTAAAGGATAAAAATGACAGACTGACAGGAGTTGTCACGGTGAAGCTTGAGCAGAAGAAGGATGAGAAAACCGGCCGCACGGTGATGGCGGAGATCGCCGGCAGCGAGGAAAGGCTTGACGCGGATCTGGTTCTGATCGCGGCGGGATTTCTGGGAACGGAGAAATACGTCGCGGATGCCTTCGGCGTAAAGCCTGACGCGCGCACGAACATTGAAACGGCTGAGGGAAGTTATGCGACAAATGTAAAAAATGTGTTTGCGGCAGGAGATGCACGCCGCGGTCAGTCGCTGGTCGTCTGGGCGATCCGCGAGGGGCGCGAGGTCGCGCGCGAGGTGGATGCGAGTCTGACGGGGTATTCGTATCTGTAAGAGACGGAGCGGATGAACGCAAAAATCAGAATAGTTTAAGGAAATTCTTTAGAAAATATGTTATACTGATTTTTGATAAAAAGTTCAGCCATTCTTCGCATAATGAGCGGAACGGATATAAACTTTTCCATTACAATGATAATTATGACAATGGCATTAAAAAGGGAAACAGGCAGCAGTATGTTAAAGAAGAAAAACGAAAATGAATTAAGCGTTATCACAGAAGAGATCGTGAATGAAACAAGAGAATTATTAAAGGATGATATTTATAAAATCATACTATATGGTTCCTGTGCCAGAGGAGATTTTGACAGCGAATCGGATATTGATGTGATGATTATTGTGAACTGTCGGAAAGAAGAAATATCCCGTCACAGGAAGCAGGTCAGCAAGGTTGCAAGCCGGATTGGATTGAAGAATGATATAGAAATATCAATGCTGTTGCGTGATAAAGATACGTTTGAACGGAATGAGGGTGTATTGCCTTTTTATAAAAATATTCAGAGGGAAGGAGTTGCCCTGTATGGATAAGCGGTTGAAAGAGTTATCTGATTATCGTTTGGAGCAGGCAGAACGCTGTATCAGATCTGCAAAAATACTGGCATCAGACAGTGATTATAAAGGGGCAGCCAACCGCTCCTATTATGCGATTTTTCATTGTATGAGAAGTGTACTTGCGTTAGAGGGAGTGGATTTTTCAAAGCATTCAGGAGTATCTGCATATTTTCGGAAGCAATATGTGAAAACAGGAATTTTTGATGTTGAATTATCAGATATCATAGGAGAAGCTTTCGACTAGGAGTGACAGCGATTATGATGATTATTATGTGCTGTCAAAGGAGGAGGTGAGAGAACAGATAGAGAATGCAGAAAAATTTCTTCACGTTATAGAGCGACAGGCAGAGCAACATGCTCAAATCTGCAATCCAATACCTGACAGATGCCTTTCCCGAAAAGAATAAGCAGTTACGGAAAATCAATATTCCAATACTGATGTACCTTGCGGATGTGGCGATGGATGCAGAAATGTATAAAACAGCGGGCAGGGAATCCCAGATCAGGTTCCCTGTCCGTTGTCTGCACTTCTTCCCATGCGAAAAAATATAAAACGGCAGAAATAAATGTTTCGGACTGGCGGCATTGCGCCGGAACTGGTACAATGGCAGAAGGAAGAGAGGATGATCGATGTCATTACAGTTTGTATTTGGAAATTCAGGGAGCGGCAAGTCCGATTATCTGTACGAATCTGTCTTAGAGCAGGCCGCGCTTCATCCGCAGCAGAATTTTCTGGTGCTGGTGCCGGAGCAGTTTACGATGCAGACGCAGCGGGAGCTCGTGAACCGGCAGCAAAACCATGCGATTATGAATGTGGATGTCTTAAGCTTCGCGCGGCTCGCCTACCGGGTGTTCGACGAGCTTGGGCGGCAGGAGCTGGTGATCCTGGAGGAGACGGGAAAAAATCTCGTGCTGCGCAAGGTGGCGGAGCAAAAGAAAAAGGAGCTTAAGGCGCTCGGCGGCAATATCAGCCGCATGGGATATATCGGGGAGGTGAAATCCCTGATCTCGGAACTGACGCAGTACAACGTCACGCCGGAGGAACTCGAACGGTTTCTCGGGGAGCAGGAGATGGGAGATGCGCTGCGTTTTAAGCTGTCAGATATCCTTGTGATGTACCGCGGATTTCGGGAATATATGGAGGGAACCTATATCACGGCGGAGGAGGTGCTCTCCCTGCTGTGCGATGTGGCGGGGGAGTCTGCGCTCATCCGTGACAGCGTGATTGTCTTCGACGAGTTTACCGGCTTTACGCCGATCCAGAACCGCGTGCTGCGGGAACTTCTTCTGCTCGCAAAGAAGGTGTACGTGTCGGTGACGATTGATATCCGTGAGAATTTTTATCACAGCAGAGGCGTGCATGAGCTGTTTGCTCTGAGCAAAAAGACCGTGGAGGTGGTACAGCGGCTTGCGTTTGAAAACGGTGTGCCGGTGGAGGAGCCCGTGATCCTTTCGTCCGGGGAGGAGAAACGGTATCGGAATGCGCCGGAGCTGTCTTTTATGGAGCAGAATCTGTTCCGCCCCGCTCATCAGAGGCGGGCGGGAGAGCCGGAGGGGATAAAGGTCGCCTGCCTGCGGGATCCGAGGGAGGAGCTCGCCTATGCGGCGGGGGAGATCGCGCGCCTGATCCGGAGCGGACAATGCCGCTATAAAGACATTGCGGTCGTGACCGGGGATGTGCCGCAGTATGCGAATTATGTGCCGGAGATTTTTGAGACGTACGGGATCCCGTATTTTATCGATCAGACGAGGACGATTCTGTATCACCCGTTTATCGAGTTCATCCGGGCGGCTCTTGAGGTGGTGGAGTATGATTTTTCCGCGCAGAGCGTATTTCGTTTTCTGCGCAGCGGGCTGGCATACCGGATCGCCTCGTTTGCGCCGGAAGAAAAGACGGCGACGGCTGCGGAAGATCCTGGAAAAACCGCTACGTTCGGCGATGAGTGGACAGCCGCGGGTTTGCCGGATGCCATCGGAGCGTTGAGAGATCCTGGAAAAACCGCTACGTTCGGCGATGAGTGGACAGCCGCGGGCTTGCCGGAAGAAGCCGCCGGAGCATTGGGAGATCCTGGAAAAACCGCTACGTTCGGCGATGAGTGGACAGCCGCGGGTTTGCCGGAAGAAGCCGCCGGAGCATTGGGAGATCCGGGAGGATCCGCCGCGGAGAGCGGCGCCGCGCAGACAGAGAGCGCGGACCGGGCAGCCACCGCGTCCGTCGATGGAGGAACAGCCGCGGGCTTGCCGGATGCCATCGGAGCGTTGGAAGAGCCGGGAAAATCCGGCGCGCATACAGAGAACGCGGACCGGGCAGCCGCCGGCTCAGACGGCGAAGAAAACTGCTGGCTGACCGACGAGGATATCGACCGCATGGAAAATTATGTGCTTGCGCGGGGGATCCGGGGACGAAAGCGCTGGGCAGTTCCCTGGACGTTCGTGATGCCCCAAAAGCCCGGGGCAGCAGAACGGATCCAGGGAGAATTTTTTCGGATGAACCATGCGCGGGAATGTATTGTCAGAGCATTTCTGCCGCTGTATGAGGTGCTTCGCGGGAAAAATCATACGGTGGCGGAGCAGACGTATGCGTTTTACCGTTTTATCCGCAGCCTTGACGTCGAGCAGCAGCTAAAGGACCGGGAGCTCTGCTATCGGCAGCAGACGCGGCCCGGCAGTCAGACAAAAGCGCAGGAGTACGCGCAGATTTACCGGATTGTCATGGATCTGCTCGACAAGGTCGCCGCGCTGCTCGGGGAGGAGCATATGAAAATCCGGGAGTACGGGGATATCCTGGACGCAGGGTTTGAGGCTGCAAAGGTCGGAACGATTCCGCCGGGAAATGACCGGGTGATGATCGGGGATATCGAGCGGACAAGGTTAAACCATATCCGGGTGATGTTTTTTGTCGGAGTCAATGACGGGATTGTGCCGAAGGCGGCGGATCAGGGGAGCATTCTCTCGCAGTTTGAACGGGAAAAGCTGACGGAGCATGATCTCCCGCTCGCCCCGGGAGCCAGGGAGCAGGTGTTTATCCAGAAGTTTTATCTCTATCTGAATCTGACGAAGCCAGAGGAAGCGCTCTATGTGACGTTTTCGAGGCGAAATGCGGACGGAAAGGCGCTTCGGCGTTCCTACCTGGTCGGGACGCTGCTTCACATGTTTCCGGATATCAGGATTCGGGAGCCGGAAGCGCCGTACGGCGGAGAGAGCGTGCTGACGCCGGAGGGCGGCATGTCGTTTTTCCTGGAGGGGCTTGCGGAACGCCGGGGAGAACTGCGGGAGAGCGCGGCATCGGCAGAGAGAGGCCGGGAACCGCCCGGGGAGACGGGAAGCGCCGGGCCCGCGGAGGACATGACGGAACCGCCCGGGGAGGCGGGGAGCGCCGGGCCCGCGGAGGACATGACGGAACCGCCCGGGGAGGCGGGGAGCGCCGGGCCTGCAGAGGACATGACGGAACCGCCCGGGGAGGCGGGAAACGCCGGGCCCGCGGAGGACATGACGGAACCGCCCGGGGAGGCGGGAAACGCCGGGTCCGCGGAGGGCGGCCCGGGGGCGGAAGTGTCCGCGGCGGAAAGAAAGGAGCCGGGAAGGACAGCGTCCTGGCGTGCGCTCGCAAACTGGTATCTGCGGAATCCGCGCTACAGGGAGACGGCGGAGCGCATGCTTCTGGCCTCCTTCGGGACGCATACAAACGAGCCGGTCGGGCGTGCAGTGGCGCGGTCGCTTTACGGGGCGACGCCGGAGGGCAGCGTGACGCGGCTTGAACGGTTTGCGGCGTGTGCATTTTCACATTATCTGGACTACGGGCTTCGTCTGCGGGAGCGCAGTCTGCAGGAGTTTGCGAGTGTGGATATGGGAAATATTTATCACGATGCGCTCGAATATTTTGCACGGCAGGTGGAGAAGTCGGACTATACCTGGCAGGATCTGCCGGACGAGCTGCGCGACCGGTGGATCGAGGCCGGCATGGAGCAGGCGGTCGCGGCGTGTCAGGATGCGGGAATTTTTGAGGATGCGGGGAACCGCTATCTGCTCGCGCGGATGCGTCAGACGGTCCGGCGGACCGTGTGGGCGTTGACGGTGCAGGTGCAGAAGGGACAGTTTGTGCCGCGGCAGTTCGAGGTGTCATTTTCACAGACGGACGATCTTGCGGCGGTCCGCTTCACGCTCGGGGAGGAAGAGCAGATGCGCCTGCGCGGACGGATCGACCGAGTGGATACCTACGAGACAGGCGGAAAGGTGTATGTGAGGATTATCGATTATAAATCGGGAAATACGAGTTTTTCGCTGCTGAATCTGTATCACGGACTGCAGCTGCAGCTGGTGGTATATCTGAACGCGGCTTTGGAGATGACCGAAAAAAAATATCCGGGGAAAACGGCGGAGCCGGGCGGAATCTTTTATTATCACGTAAACGACCCGATGATCGAGGGCAGCGGGACGGAGTCGGAAGAGGAAATCCGGCAGGCGGTACTTGAAAAACTGAAGTTAAACGGACTTGTCAATGATGACCCTGAGGTGATTCGTGCGATGGATGCGGATGCCGCCGGGAGTTCTTCGGTCATTCCGGTCGGATTTAAGACGGACGGGTCGTTAAAGGCGACGTCAAAGACCGCGGCGACGGAACAGTTTCGACTGATGTCAGACTATGTCGGGAAGCTGATCACAAAAGAGGGAAGGCGGATGATGGACGGCGATGTGTCGGTGCAGCCGTATGAATCAGCCGGGCGGAGCGGGTGCGATTACTGTCCGTATCATATGGTCTGCGGCTTTGATCCGCGGATTCCCGGATTTTCGTACCGGAAGTTAGAGCAGTTACCGGACGCGGATGCAGTGATGGAGCGGATGCGGGAGAAGGTGGAATAAATCTCTCGCGGACGGGGAGTGCGGCATCGTCCGAACTGACAGGAATAAAAGGAGGGAATCGATATGAGCATAGCTGTGACAATTTATTATACAGGAACGGACAGCAATGCACGGAAATTCGCGGAGGAAATGGAGGCGGGAGGAACTGCCGCCAGAATCCGCAGAGAAGAGGGAAATCTGCGGTATGAGTATTTTTTTCCCATGGCAGACGAGACAACGGTGCTTCTGCTTGACTGCTGGGAGAACCAGGAGGCGCTTGACCGGCATCATGCGTCTCCGATGATGGAAAAGATCATGGAGCTTCGGGTAAAATACGACCTTCATATGAGGGTGGAGCGGTATGTGTCTGACGAAGGCGGGATACCGGAGACGGACAGCCGTTTTATAAAAGAATAGGCGGGGTGTCTGTCAGCCGGAGTGGTACAAAAACACGATATCGTACAGAACACAAAAACAATCTGTAAAGGAAGGAATCACAGAAGATGGCAGTGGCATGGACAGCGGAGCAGCAGCAGGTGATTAAAGTGCGGAACCGGAATATCCTGGTGTCGGCTGCGGCGGGATCGGGAAAGACAGCGGTGCTTGTGGAACGCATCATACAAAGAATTACGGATGTAGAAAATCCGGTGGACATCGATCGTCTTTTGGTCGTGACATTTACCAACGCGGCTGCGGCGGAGATGCGGGAGAGGATCGGCGCCGCCATTGAAAAAAAGCTTGCGGAGCGCCCGGAGGATGAGCATATGCAGCGGCAGCTGACGCTGATTCACAACGCGCAGATCACGACGATCGACAGCTTCTGTCTGTATGTGATCCGAAACCATTTTCACGAGATCGGACTGGAGCCGAATTTCCGCATCGGCGACGAGGGGGAGTTAAAGCTTTTAAGGGAAGACGCCTTACAGCAGGTGTTGCTGCGCAATTACGAGGAGATGAGCGACGGATTTGCGGCGTTTGCGGACGGATATGTGCAGGGGAGGAGCGACGCGGGGATGCGGCAGATGATCCTCTCGCTGTACGAATTTTCGAGGAGCTATCCGTGGCCAGAGGAGTGGCTGTCCGACTGCGTGCAGGGCTACTGCATGGAGGGGCCGGGGGAGCTGGATCAGGCGGTGTGGATGAAGCCGCTGGTCGGGACGATCCGCGCGGTTCTGCTTGGGCTGGCCGGTCTGATGGAGGAGGCGCTTTCCCTGTGCATGGACGGGGACGGGCCGCAGGTATATGCGGATGTTGTGGAGCGCGAGATGGAGGATTACCGGAGTATGGCGGCGGAAAGCGGATTCGCGGGGCTTTACAATGCCGTCACGGGATACTCCTTTGCGCGCCTTCCCGCCTGCCGGAAGTTTGCCGGGGACGAGGCAAAGCGCGACCGGGTAAAACAGCTGCGGGACGATGCGAAGGAGCAGATAAAAAAACTCACGAGGCAGTATTTTTTCTGCACGCCGGAGGTGATGGCTGCGCAGCTTAAAAAGACGGCGCCGCTCGCCGGGGAACTGGTGCGTCTGACGAAGGAATTTGCAGAAACATTTGACCAGGAAAAGCGCAGGAAAAATATCGTGGATTTCCACGACCTGGAGCATTTCGCGCTGGAGATCCTGGTGGATGCACAGACGAAGCAGCCGCGGAAGACGGCGGAGGAATTTCGCGACACGTTTGCCGAGATCATGATTGACGAATACCAGGACAGCAATTATGTGCAGGAGACGCTGCTTACCGCCGTGTCAAAAGTGGAGCGGGGGGAGTACAACATCTTTATGGTCGGGGACGTCAAGCAGAGCATCTACCGGTTCCGTCTGGCGCGCCCGGAGCTTTTTATGGAAAAATATGACACCTACAGCCTGGACGGGGGGGACTGTCAGCGGATTGACCTGCATCGGAATTTCCGCAGCAGGGAGGAGGTGCTCGCCTTTGTCAATGATATTTTTTACCGGATTATGGCGCGCGATCTGGGAAACGTGGAGTATGACGCAAAGGCGGCGCTTTACCCGGGGGCGTCCTTTCCGGACGGGGCGGAGCATATGTTTGCACCCGAAGTGCTCCTGTTTGACAGCGCGGACGAGCTGATCGAAGAGGGAGCGGATAAGCGGCAGCTTGAGGCGAAGCTGGTTGCGCAGAAGATTCACCGGATGATGGAAACGCAGCCGGTGACGGATAAGGAGACCGGTGAATTAAGACGGGCGCGGTACTCGGATATCGTGATTCTGCTGCGCAGCTTAAGCGGCTGGGCGGATACGTTTTCGTCGGTGTTAAATGACGAAGGGATCCCGGCGCACACGCTCTCCGCAACCGGGTATTTTTCCGCGGTGGAGGTACAGACGGTGCTGGCGATGCTTAAGATCCTCGATAATCCCAGGCAGGATATTCCGCTGGCGGCGGTGCTGCGTTCGCCGATCGTCGGGATGACGGACGAGGAGCTTGCCGGGCTGCGGCTGACGGATCCGGACGAGCCGTTCTGTGAGTGCGTATTGAAGCGGTGCGCCCGGCTGTGCGGGCAGGAGGATCCGTCACGAGCGGATGGTCGGGAAAAAGAGGCCGGGCCGTGCGGGCAGGAGGATCCGTCCCGGGCGGAAGGTCGGGAAGAAGAGACACAGCCGGGCGGGCAGGAGGATCCGTCCCGGGCGGAAGGTCGGGAAGAAGAGGCCGGGCCGTGCGGGCAGGAGGATCCGGAAGTCTCCCGGGAGGCGGCCGCTGCGCCCGCAGAGGAGCCCGAGGGCAGCCGCAAACTGCGCAGATTTTACAGACAGTACCTCATCTTGCGGGAGCTGGTTGCGGATACGCCGGTGCACGAGCTGGTCGAGATCCTGCTGCGGGAGACGGGATACGGCAGCTACGCCGCGGCGATGCCGGCGGGCGGGCGCAGGGAGGCGAATTTAAAGATGCTGGTCGAGAAGGCGATCGCATACGAGAGGACGAGCTACAAGGGGCTGTTTCATTTCGTGCGCTATATCGACGAGCTGCAGAAATACGACGTGGATTTTGGCGAGGCGGACATGAGCAGCGAGAACGAGAATGTCGTGCGCATCATGAGTATTCACAAGAGCAAGGGACTGGAGTTTCCGATTGTCTTTGTCTGCGGCATGGGAAAACAGTTCAACCGGCAGGATGTGCGCAGTCACATGGTGCTGCATCCGCAGTACGGGCTGGGACTCGACTGCATGGATGCCGGCCGCCGGCTGATTTCTCCTACGATCGCGAAGCGTGCCGTCGCAAAACAGATCGACATGGAAAACTTAGGCGAGGAGCTGCGCGTGCTGTATGTGGCGCTGACGCGGGCAAAGGAAAAACTTGTGCTGACCGGGAGCTGCAAGGAGGCGGGAGAACGGATCGAAATGCTGCGGACGGCCGCCGGGGGGATGGCGTTCGCGGGAAAAACGGAGGCATGTCATCTTCCCTATCTCACACGCGAGGGCGCGTCCGGTTATCTGGACTGGCTGCTGCCCGCGGTGATCTCCTGCGGGGAGCGGTATGAGGTGTGCGTCGTGAATGCGGCGGAGCTTGTGACGGAGGAGATCAGACGACAGGCTGCAAAACGGATGGATTATGAAGCCTGTCTGGAGGAAATCGAGACAGCGGATGCCGCGGACGTCCTTCGCCTGGACGAACGGTTTTCATTTTCCTATCCGTACCGGGAGGCGCTGGAGCGCAAGAATAAGTATTCGGTTTCGGAATTAAAACATCGCGCGATGCGCGGGAAGCTTGAGACGGAGGAGGAAGAGCTGGTGCCTGCGTTTGCGAAAGAGGAGGTCATTCCTTACATCCCGCCGTTTGTGCGGAGGATGGAAGAGGAGGAAGAGCCGGTGAACCGTGGGGCGCTGCGCGGCACCGCGATGCACCGGATGATGGAATGCTATGATTTCGACTCGACGGCAGGCGCGGCAAAACAGCTTGAGCAGATGTCGGAACGCGGCAGGATTCCGCGGGAACTCGCAGAGCTGGTGCGTCTGCCGCTGATTGAAGCGTTTCTCGCTTCAGACACCGGAAAGCGGATGTATGCGGCTCATCGGGCGGGACATCTGCACCGGGAGAAACCGTTTGTCATGGGATTTACCGCGGAAGAGCTTGCGCGGTTCGGATTCGGGGAGATGCAGGGAAAATGCCCCCCGCAGCGGGAGAATGCCGCGGCGCCAAAGGACGGGAGGCTTTGGGACGATGCGGACCAAAACAAAGCGTGTGCGGAAGAGACAGATCCCCCGAAGAGACAGGATCTGACGCTCATCCAGGGGATCATCGACGTGTTTTGGGAAGAGGAGGACGGCATTGTGGTGCTCGATTACAAGACGGACCGGGTGGAGACGAAAAAACAGCTCGCCGACCGCTACGCCGCGCAGCTGAAACTGTACGGGGAGGCGTTAGAGCGGATCTTAAACCCGGACGGAGGACGTGAAAAAAAAGTGAAGGAGCGGCTTTTGTATTCGTTCCGGCTGGGGGAGATTGTTCCGGTGTGAATCAAGCACAGGATCAGCCACTGCCGCCTCCGGCATTTTTCGGAGGCGGCAGACGGATTATGATCCCTTACCCGTTTTTAAGCAGCGCCTTTACTTTTTCCGTTTCCTGCTCAATCACTTTTTTATCAATTCTATGGAACAGGAGCTCTGTCTCAGGCAGCGGATAGCCGGACGGGACGAACTGCGGTTCCCACCTGCCGGTAACGGAAAGCCATCCAAAGATCTTTTGGGATGAAAACGGCAGAAAGGGGGCCAGCAGTACGGCCAGGTTTGCGATGATCTGAACGCACTGGTACAGCGTATTGCCGCAGGCCGTTTTGTCGGTATTTCGTGTGATCCAGGGCTGCTCTGTATCGAAAAATTTATTTGCGTATCTCACAAATTCAAAAATTTCGCGGATGGCGTCTTTCAGACAGCCGCTCTCAATCCGTTTTCCGACCGTGACGTACAGGTCGTCTATCTGATCACGGAGTGCTTTGTCTGGCGTTCCCTGCGGCACGGTTTTGCCGCAATAATTCTGAATAAACGCCAGCGAACGGTTGACAAAATTTCCGTATGACCCGAGCAGCTCCCCGTTATGACTGTGAATAAATTCCCGCCACGAAAAATCCGCATCCTTTTTTTCGGGACCGTTTGCGATGAAAAAGTAGCGGATCGAGTCAGCCTCGTAATGATCCAGCAGATCTTTCAACCATATCGCATAATTCTGGCTGGTCGATATTTTTCTGCCTTCCAGGGTTAAATATTCGCTGGATATGATCTGGTCAGGCAGATGCCATCCCTCCCCGTTTGCGAGCAGAAGGGCCGGCAGGATAATGGTGTGGAACGGGATATTGTCTTTTCCGTGCACATAATAATGTTTCGCATGCGTCCCCCATAATTCGGAAAAATCGCACACGCCTGCCGCAGCGGCCGTTTTGCTGGCGGACAGATAGCCCAGCACATTTTCGGCCCATATATAAATGGTTTTCGCCTCATAGCCCGATTTCGGAACGCGGATGCCCCATTCCAGATCCCTGGTGAGCGCGCGGTCCCTCAGGCCCTCGCAAAGATACCGCTCCGTAAAAGCGATCGCGTTTTTCCTCCATTCCGGATGCCGGGAGACCAGAGCTTCCAGTTCTGACTGGAGCTTTGAAACGGCAATATATAAGTGCGTGGAAGGTTTAAAACCGATCGGGTTTTTGCATACGGCGCATACCGGTTCCGCGAGACTTTCCGGCTCGAGAACCGCGCCGCAGGAATCGCACTGGTCGCCTCTGGCATCCGCGCCGCATGCGGGACATTTCCCCAGCACAAAGCGGTCCGCCAGAAACGTATTGCAGGTCCTGCAGTAAGCCTGCGGCGTCTCCTTTTCATAGACATAAGGGCTTTCGTATAATTTCCGGTGAAATTCCCTCACAAATTCTCTGTGCTCATCCGCGGATGTTTTGGAATATACATCATAGGAAAAACCCAGCTTTTGAAAACAAGCCGTAAATTCCTCGTGATAAAAATCGCTCACCTCCTGCGGCGGCCTGTTTTCCTGTCTGGCCCGGATGGCGACAGGGGTGCCGTGACAGTCGCTCCCTGACACGAAACATACCTGATCGCCGATCGCCCTGTGATAGCGGGCCAGCACGTCTGCGGGCAATAGACCGGCAATGTGTCCGATGTGTAATGACCCGTTTGCATAGGGCCATGCGCTTCCGATTAAAATTGTTCTCATAACAGATCCCTCATTTCTGATTTTATCGTGATAACCTGGTTTTCAATGAATTTACTGCAACAAAAAAACCCTCCTCTCTGAAAATAAATTTTCAGGGACGAGAGCAGACGCTTCGTGTTACCACCCTAAATTCACCTATACCTCACGATATAAGCCTTATCAGCTGCGGATGAGAAATGATTCATCGATAGCCTGTCACTGTAACGGGTGCACCCGTCGTAGCCTTGGCGGATTCGCTTCGGTACGCAGCTCCGAGACCATGTTCAGCCGTTTCTTCTGTGCCTGCTCTCACCTGCTCAGGCTCTCTGTGACATATCTGACGACCTACTCTTCTCTTCACAGCCTTTTGTTAATGATAAATTCTACACCGGGGCCGCCGGTCTGTCAACCGGTTTTTCGGCCGGACAAAATGCGGGCTGCTTTTTTGTGAATATTGCCAGTTTACAACAGGAAGAAAGTATCGGAAAATGTATATATGCACAAGAAATGTCAGAGAAAGGAATACCATGGAAAAACAGATACGTGTCATTGAGGTAAAACGGAGCATTTTTGAACATAACGATCTGGACGCGGACCGGCTGCGGGGCGAATTAAAGGAAAAAAACATATTTTTATTAAATCTGATGTCCTCCCCGGGATCCGGAAAGACCACGACGCTTCTGGCGCTGGCAAAGGCACTCAACGGGCGGGTTAAGCTGGGCGTGATGGAGGCGGATATCGATTCCGCGGTGGATGCGCAGAAGATGGCGGAGGCGGGAATCCGCACGATTCAGATCCACACCGGAGGCATGTGCCACCTGGATGCGGATATGACCAGGCAGGGCTTATACGAATTCGGCATGGACGGCGCGGAAGTGATCGTGCTGGAAAATGTCGGAAACCTGGTCTGCCCTGCGGAATTTGACACCGGGGCGGTGAAAAATATGACGATTCTCTCGGTGCCGGAGGGGGACGACAAGCCGTTAAAATACCCGCTGATGTATGAGACCTGCGATCTGCTCGTGATCAATAAGATCGACGTCCTGCCTTATTTTGATTTTGATGTTAAACGGGCGTCGGACTATGCAAGGCAGCGCAATCCGGATATCGATATCCTCACCGTCTCGGCAAAGACCGGCGAGGGGATCGATGCGCTCGCGGACTGGATCGTGGCGGAAGCGAAGGCGTGGATGAAGCAGGGCTGACGGGGCGTCAGCGGCGCCGCGGATCCGTCGGGGAAGCCGGGATGCGGAGCGGAAACGGAGAACGCGGTTTCACACAAGACAAAAACCATGGGAAGAGGAGGAACAGAGCATGGCATTTGATATGGAACAGTACAACAGGTGGCCGGCCAGGCATAAGAAGGACAGGGAACCGGATAAAAGGATCATTGCGCTGGGTAAAAAGATTACAGATGTCGCGGCGCACAAGCTTGGCGGCGTGAAGGCGGAGGATCCGGAATACTGGGGACTCGCGGAGATTATCACTGGGGAGATGGCGGAAGTGGGGCTTTCGATGAAACTGCGGACGCCCTACACCTTTGCGGAGCTGTGCAAACGGAATCGGATCGACAAAGCAGGCGAGGAACGCTTTCAGAAGCTTTTGGACGAGATGAGCTACATCGGACTGCTGGAATACGATTACGGCTATCACTATGACCACAACGGGCGGACGCATGAGCAGACCGAACGGCGGTACATTCTCCCGATGTTTGTGCCGGGGGCGGCGGAGCTGTTTAATATGGAAGAACTGCCCGACGGAAGTAATAAAAGACTCCGGGATCACCCGGACGTGGCGTCGTTTTTTGAGCGCATGACCTATATCCCGCTGGCCGGTATCACGCAGATGGTGCCGCCGGGCGGCGCGGGCATCGGCATGCACGTCATCCCGGTCGAGAAGGCGATCACGATGGAGAATAAGTCGGTGGATCTCGAGCATCTCTCCTACTGGCTGAAAAAATACGAGGGCCACATCGGCGTCGGACGCTGTTCCTGCCGCGCGTCCCGCAAGGTGCTCGGCGAGGGAGTCGGCGACGATGATTACGGCTGGTGCATCGGCGTGGGCGATTTTGCGGATTACTGCAGAGAGACCGGAAAAGGACACGACATCACCTGTGACGAGGCCATGGCGATCTTACAGCGCGCGGAGGAAAACGGGTTTGTCCATCAGATTACAAATATCGACGGAGAGAATAAGATTTTCGGCATCTGCAACTGCAATGTCAATATCTGCAACGCTCTGCGCACCTCACAGCTGTTTAACACGCCGAATATGTCCCGCTCGGCCTATGTGGCGCACGTGGACAGGGAAAAATGCGTGGCCTGCGGCCGCTGCGTGGAGTACTGCCCGGCCGGGGCCACGCGGCTCGGACAGAAGCTCTGCGCGAAGGACGGCAGCGAGATTACTTACCCGAAGCAGCAGCTGCCAGACGCGGTGAAGTGGGGCAGCGACAAATGGGATCCCGACTACAGGGACAACAACCGCATCAACAGCCACAAGAGCGGTACCGCGCCCTGCAAGACGGCCTGTCCGGCACACATCGCGGTGCAGGGATATTTAAAAAAGGCGTCCCAGGGAAAATACCGGGAAGCGCTGGCGCTGATCAAAAAGCAGAATCCGTTCCCGGCCGTCTGCGGGCGCGTCTGCAACCGGCGCTGTGAGGATGCCTGCACCAGGGGAACGATCGATCAGGCCGTGGCCATCGATGCCGTGAAGAAATTTATCGCGGAGCAGGATCTGGACGCTGACACCAGGTATATACCGCCGGTCGTCATCCCGGCCAGTATCCACATGGATCATTTTCCGGAGAAAATCGCGATCATCGGCGGCGGCCCGGCGGGCTTAAGCGCGGCGTTTTACCTGGCGGAGCGCGGATACCGCCCGACGGTCTTTGAGAAAAACAAGATGCCTGGCGGCATGCTCCGCTACGGGATTCCTTCCTACAAGCTGGAAAAGGATGTCATTGAGGCGGAGATCGACGTGATGCGTCAGATGGGCGTCGAGATCAGAACCAGGGTGGAGGTCGGAGCGGACGTCACGCTCAGAGAGCTTCGGGAGCAGGGCTATAAGGCGTTTTACATCGCGATCGGCTGCAGTGCGGGACGGCGGCCCGGCGTTCCCGGGGATGACGCCGACGGCACCGTAACGGCGGTCGAATACCTGCATGAGGCCAGTACCGGAATGACGGCTTACGCGGGACGCGTCGTCGTCATCGGCGGCGGAAACGTGGCGATCGATGCGGCGCGGGTCAGCATGCGGAGCGGCGCTTCCTGTGTGACACAGTTTTCTCTCGAGTCGGAGAAGGAGATGCCCGCCTCCGCGGAGGAGGTGCGCGAGGCCGCAGAGGACGGCGTTGTGATCAGAAACGGCTGGGGGCCGAAGGAGGTGCTGACAAAGGACGGCAAGGTGACGGGGATTACGCTGAAAAAATGCCTGTCCGTGTCTGATGAAAACGGCCGGTTTGCGCCCGTGTATGATGAGAATGAGACGATGACCATTGACTGTGACCGCGTGATTTTTGCGGTGGGACAGCAGTCCGTGTGGGGAAAGCTGCTCGAGGGAGAACACGTCGCATTTGACGGCCCGCGTGTCGTGGCGGACCCGCTGACGTACCAGACCGGACAGCCGGATATCTTTGTGGGCGGCGACGTTTATACCGGCCCGAAATTTGCCATCGACGCCATCGCGGCGGGACATTGTGCGGCGGAATCCCTGCACCGGTACGTTCAGGGCGGCCACATGACGATCGGGCGCAACCGCTGGGAGTTTCACGAGCTGGACAAGGACAATATCAGGGTGGAGAATTATGACAACTCCTCCCGTCAGATCGAGGGCATCGACGCTTCGGTACCGGCCAGATCGTTCCGGGATGCGCATCTGACCTTTACGGAGGAGCAGGTGCGGACGGAGACCGCCCGGTGCTTAGGCTGCGGGGCTACGGTTGTAGATGAAAATAAATGTATCGGCTGCGGCGTCTGTACGACAAAGTGTGAATTTGACGCCATCACCCTGCACCGGGATCACCCGGAATGTACCGCGATGGTGACGGCGGAGGATAAATTTAAACATATCATTCCGTATCAGTTAAAGCGCGCCGTAAAGATCGTCACGAACAGAAAGGGATAGACGGCAGGGATATGCACGAGCTGGGAGTTGTATTTTATGTCATCCGGGACGTAAAAGAGGTGGCAAAGGAGAATGCGGTACAGAAGGTCTCCTCCGTGACCTTACAGATCGGGGAGGTCTCGGGGATCGTCTTCGACTATCTGACGGACTGCTGGAACTGGGCCAGGAAAAAAGAGCCGGTGACGGAGGAGGCCGGGCTTTTCATCGAACAGATCGATGCGGTCTCCTTCTGTGAGGACTGCGGGCAGGAGTATCCGACGGTGCAGTATGCAAAAATCTGCCCTCACTGCGGCAGTGAGCACACGTATCTGCGGCGGGGGAATGAATTTCTGATCAAAGAGATTGCGGTGTGGGAGGATTGAAGGGCCATGTTGTAATCCGACGTTTTCTCTGCTATACTGAATCATGCGGTCCGTGAGTCGATCCGGGCCGCTGATGAAGGAGGAGAATCGTCATGGATACGAAGAAACCAAAGCAGCAGAAAAAGCATGCCGGCGTTATGCGCGGCAGATTTTCGGGGCGCATCGGGTATGTGCTGGCAGTGGCCGGCTCTGCGGTAGGGCTGGGCAATATCTGGCGGTTCCCATATCTGGCGGCAAAGTACGGCGGGGGGATTTTCCTGCTTGTGTATCTGATTCTGACGGTCACATTCGGCTATGTGCTGATCGTGTCGGAGACGACGCTTGGGCGCATGACAAAGAAAAGCCCGGTGGGAGCCTTTCACGCGTTCGGAAAACGCCTGCCGTTTCACTTCGGCGGCTGGATCAACGCGGTGGTCCCGATGCTGATCGTTCCGTATTACTGTGTGATCGGCGGCTGGGTGCTGAAATATCTGTTTGAATATCTGCGTGGCAGCGCGGGCATTCTGGCAAAAGACGGCTATTTTACGGAGTTTATGACCTCGTCCGGCTCCGTGCTGTTCTGGTTTGTCCTGTTTTCGTCGCTTGTCTTTTTTGTCATTTTAGCGGGCGTCAGGCAGGGGGTGGAGCGAGTGTCAAAAATCATGATGCCGGTGCTCGTCGTGCTCGCGGTCTTTGTGGCGGTGTATTCCGTGACCAGGCCGGGGGCGTTCGAGGGCGTGAAATATTTTCTGATCCCCAAATTCGAGGATTTTTCCTGGCTGACGGTCGTTGCGGCCATGGGACAGATGTTTTATTCGCTGTCCATCGCGATGGGGATCCTCTACACGTACGGATCCTATATCGGGAAAGAAGTCGATATTGAGAAATCCACCATTCAGGTTGAGTTTTTCGACGCGGCGATCGCGTTTCTGGCAGGGCTTATGATCATCCCTGCCGTGTTTGCGTTTTCCGGCGGCGACATGGAGACACTGCAGGCAGGGCCATCGCTGACCTTTATCACACTGCCGAAGATCTTTGCGAGCATGGGTGTGGGGACGATTGCTGGCGTCGCATTTTTCCTGATGTTTCTGTTTGCAGCCCTGACAAGTGCGATCTCGCTTCTGGAGACGAGTGTGTCCACGCTGGAGGACGAGCTGCACGTAAGCCGGCCGAAGGGCTGTCTGATCATGTGCGCGGTGATGCTTGTGATCGGTTCGCTGTCTTCGCTGGGCTACGGGGCACTGGATTTTGTCAGCATCTTCGGGATGGCGTTTCTGGATTTCTTTGACTTTATGACGAACTCCGTCATGATGCCGCTGGCTGCGCTTGCGACCTGCATGCTGATTATCCGGGTGGTCGGATTCGATAAAATGGATGCGGAGATCGAGTGTTCTTCCGCCTTCCGCAGAAAGAAGCTGTACCACTTTTTCCTGCGCTATCTGGCGCCGGTCTGCATCGCGATCATTCTGGTCAGCTCGATCGCGAATGTGCTGGGAATCATTTCTCTTTAAAGGGGGATTCGGATCCGGGGCGGCCATGCCGCATGAGAGCGGCCGCGGCAGGAAATGTTGCAATTCAGAAAGGACAGGGAATATGGGACAGATTATACTGGCTTCCGCGTCGCCGCGGCGCAGGGAGCTGTTAGAACAGATCGGCGTCTCTTTTGAGGTCTGCCCGGCAAAGGGCGGGGAAGTGATCACAAAGGAGAAGCCGGAGGACATTGTAAAAGAACTCGCCGGACAAAAAGCGCGCGAGGTCGCCGCGATGATAACCGCATACGGGGAGCGCCACGCGGAGCTGATGACGCCGCAGGATCTGATGGTGATCGGCGCGGATACCATTGTGGCGCTCGAGGGCCGGATTTTCGGGAAACCGACAGATGACGCGGATGCGTACCGGATGCTGTCGATGCTCTCGGGACGGACGCATGCGGTGTACACCGGCGTGTCGGTGATCGTGTCGTCCGCCGCAGGCCGCACGGGGGAGATCTGCTTTGCGGAGCGCACGGACGTAGTGATGCGGGAGATGGACGATGCGGAGATCCGGCGCTATATCGCGACCGGGGAGCCGTCCGACAAGGCGGGAGCCTATGGAATTCAGGGAAAATGCGCGATATATATTGACAAAATAGTCGGGGACTATAATAATGTGGTAGGGCTTCCGGTGGCGGCGCTTTACCGGGAGTTAAAGAGAGCCGGAATCGATCTGTATGCATGGCAGGAGCCATAGAGCCGGCCGGATGACAGTCGGTCGGAGCAAAGACGCGGAGGACGTGCCCTGTCGTCGTATCGGAAACAGGAACGGACGGGAGGCCGGACGCCGCGGCGGATCCGCAGGAAAACAGGGAGGGATCGGGATGTACGATGAGAGTTGTCTGAATGCATTTTTAGAGCAGCAGGGGAAGCTGTTCCGTGAGCCGGTGGCCGGGACGCCGGAGGAGGCGGAGGAGTTTTTAGAGGACTGCATGGCGGTGATCTGCGGGAATCTCCGTGAGGTGCGGGAATACTTTGACGAGGAAGGGATGGATATCACCGGAATGTCGGACGAGGAATTGGGAGAGGCAGAGGAGGTATTCGCGCTGCCGGACGGACGGTATCTGATCGTCGAGTCATAAGCGCGGTTTACCGGAAAAAGGAGAGGAAGATGAAACAATATGATGTGATTATTATAGGAGCGGGGCCTTCGGGAATTTTCTGCGCGTATGAGCTGATTCACGAAAAACCGGAGCTTAAGGTGCTGATGATCGAGAAAGGGCGCAGGATCGAGAAGCGCGAATGCCCGAAGCGGCGGACGAAGGTCTGCGTGGGCTGCAAGCCGTGTTCGATCACGACCGGGTTTGCGGGAGCGGGGGCGTTTTCCGACGGGAAATTATCCCTCTCGCCGGATGTCGGGGGCAATCTCCCGGAGATTTTAGGGTATGACCGGACCGTGGAGCTGTTAAAAAAATCCGACGATATTTATCTGAAATTCGGCGCGGATAAAAAGGTGTACGGCGTGGACAAGGAAAAGGAAATCCGCGAGATCCGCAGAAAGGCGATCAACGCGAACCTAAAGCTGATCGAATGCCCGATCCGCCATCTCGGCACGGAGGAGGGCTACAAGATCTATTCCCGCCTGCAGGAGCATCTGCTCGCGGAAGGGGTGGAGATGGAATTCGGCACCATGGTGCAGGATATCCTGATCGGGGACAACCGGGTGAAGGGCGTGATCACGGACAAGGAGGAGACGTATCTTGCAGCGGAGGTGATCTCCGCGGTCGGCCGCGAGGGAGCGGACTGGTTTTCTCACATCTGCGGACAGCACGGGATTGACACAAAGGTCGGCACCGTGGACATCGGCGTGCGCGTGGAGGTGCGCGACGAGGTGATGGAGTTTCTGAACAAAAATCTGTACGAGGCAAAGCTGGTTTACCATACGCCTACATTTGACGATAAGGTGCGTACCTTCTGTACCAATCCGTCCGGAGAGGTGGCGACCGAATATTATGACAACGGGCTTGCGGTGGTCAACGGGCACGCCTACAAGTCGCAGGAGTTAAAGACGAACAACACGAATTTTGCGCTTCTGGTGTCAAAAAATTTCACAAAGCCGTTTAAGACGCCGATCGAGTACGGCAAGCAGATCGCGCAGCTCTCAAACATGCTCTGCGACGGGAAGATCCTGGTGCAGACGTTCGGCGATTTCAGGCGCGGCAGGCGTACGACCGAGGAGCGGCTTTGCAGAAACAATCTTGTGCCGACCTTAAAGGACGCGGTGCCGGGCGATCTCTCACTGGTCTTTCCGCACCGGATCATGGTGGACATCGAGGAGATGCTGCTCGCGCTCGATAAGGTGACGCCGGGCATCGCGAGTGATGAGACCCTGCTCTACGGCGTGGAGGTGAAGTTTTACTCGAATAAGGTTGTCGTGAACGAGGACTTTGAGACGAGTGTGAAAGGACTTCGGGCGATCGGGGACGGCGCATCCGTGACGCGCGGCTTACAGCAGGCGTCCGCAAACGGGATTTCCGTGGCGGGGAGCATCCTGCGCGCCATGCAGGCGCAGGCATAAGGTTTGGCTGGTGCGCAGCGCGTGCGAAAAGAAGTGTGAAGCCGGCGAGCCGGTCAGCGCAGTGCGCGTGCGAAAAGAAGCGCGAAGCCAGCGAGCCGGTCAGCGCAGTGTGTGCGAAAAGAAGCGCGAAGCCAGCGAGCCGGTCAGCGCAGCGCGTGCGAAAAGAAGTGTGAAGCCGGCGAGCCGGTCAGTGCAGGGGGAAAAGCCGTGTGCCGGTCAGTGCAGGGCACGTGCGAAAAAAGTGAGAAAACAGGAGCGGCGTGTCGTCCGCCGTTAATATCGCCGGGCAAAGGGGGCAAAGTGTCGCCCGGTATGTGGAGGATGAGAATGAGAGGAAGAAAAAGACTGGCGGCGTTTTTTTCCGCCGTCTGTCTGGCACTCGGTCTTTCCGGATGCAGAATCGGAAATACGGATGTTGCGGTGAACGGCGGCGTGGGAAGCCGGCAGGTGTTTCAGATCGACGGAAGCGCCTGCGGGGTGAAGGAAGCGCGGGTTTATCTGACCAATTATCAGAATATTTATGGGACTGCCTACACGATCAATCTGTGGGAGCATGACTTCGGCGATGATTCGCTGGAGGAGTATGTAAAAGCGATGACGCTCGAGGAGCTCGTGTGCGTCTACTGCATGGATCTTCTGGCAAAATCGCGGGAAATGTCGCTCACGGAGGAGGAGGCCGGCAGCGTTGCCGCGGCGGCGGCGGAATATTACGCTTCGCTCACCAGAGAGGAGATCGACAGTATGGGGGTCTCGGAGGCGGATATCAATGAATACTATACCCGCTATGCACTCGCGCAGAAACTGTACCATTCGCTTACAAATGAAGTGAACGGTGAGGTCAGCGACGACGAGGCGCGTGTCATGGAGATCATGCAGATTTTTGTCTCGGACGGCACGCGGGCGGCGGAGGTCGAAAAAAAGTTAAATGACGGGGATGATTTTGCCACGGTGGCGGGCAATTACAATGAGCTTTCCTCGATTCATGTAACCGTGTCCCGGGATGATCTGCCGGACGAGGTGGAGGAGATTGCATTTGCGATGGATGACAATCAGGTATCCGGGAGGATTGAGGTGGATAACGGATATTATTTTATCCGATGCATCAACAAATACGACAGGGAGCTCACGGAGGAAAATAAGGCGACGATCGTGGAAAAACGCGAGAAGGAGGCGTTTGACGATGTGTACAACGGGTTTGTCTCGTCGCTTGATACGACCTTAAATGAGGAGGTCTGGGAACAGCTGGTTCCGGACACGGGGGAAGGGATCACGACGGACAGCTTTTTTACCGTATTTGAAAAATACTGCAGTGATATCTGAGGTGTACAATTATGACAAAAGATATGACAGACGGCTCGCCGATGAGGCTGATTTTAGGCTTCTCGGTGCCGTTGTTTTTTGGGATGCTGTTTCAGCAGTTTTACAATCTGATGGACACCCTGATTGTGGGGAAATTTCTGGGGGTGGATGCGCTCGCGGCGGTGGGATCGACCGGGTCTGTCAATTTTCTGATCATCGGTTTCTGCATGGGGGTCTGCAGCGGATTTGCGATCCCGCTTTCCCATCGGTTCGGGGAGAGAGATTTTGAGGGGCTGCGCGGCTATATGGTGAATGCGGTGTACCTGTCCGCGGCCTTTGCCGTGGTGATGACGGCAGTGACGGTGATTTTCTGCCGGCCGGTACTTAAGCTGATGCAGACGCCGGATAATATCATGGCGGATGCGTATACTTATATCGTGATTATATTTGCGGGAATTCCGGCGACCTACCTGTACAACCTGATTTCGGGCATCATCCGTTCGCTGGGGGACAGCCGGACGCCGGTCGTATTCTTAACGATCGCGGCACTGCTTAACATTGTGCTTGATCTGCTGTTTATCATCGTTTGCGGTATGGGAGTGGCCGGTGCGGCGCTCGCGACCGTGGCTTCCCAGCTGCTTGCCGGCATTGGCTGCGTGGCGTACAGCATGAAGCATTTTGAAATCCTGCATGTCGGCAGAAAAGAGCGCGGCGTGAATAAATCCTATATAAAAGTGCTCCTTAACATGGGGGTGCCGATGGGGCTGCAGTATTCCATCACGGCGATCGGGAGCGTGGTGCTGCAGAGCGCCGTAAATACGCTCGGATCGGCTGCGGTGGCGTCGATGACGGCCGCGGGAAAAATCAGCATGTTTTTTTCCACTCCGTTTGACGCGATGGGGACTACGATGGCGACTTACGGCGGGCAGAATGTCGGGGCCGGGAAGCTTCTGCGGATCCGGGAAGGGCTGCGTGCCTGCTCCCTGCTCGGGATCGGTTATTCGCTGATTGCATTTGTCGTGATGCTGTTTACCGGGGAGCATCTGGTGATGTTTTTTGTGGAGAGCGGAAATGCGGAGGTTATTTCGAACGCGCACCAGCTGCTTGTGATCAACAGCTGTTTCTTCATTCCGCTCGCGTTTGTCAACATCATACGGTTTCTGATCCAGGGCATGGGCTACAGCAGGTTTGCGGTCTTTGCGGGTGTGTTTGAGATGATCGCACGCGCGTTGGTGGGGTTTGCCCTGGTTCCGGCGTTCGGGTTTACCGCAGCCTGTTTTGCGGGGCCGGTGGCCTGGATTTTTGCGGACGCGTTTTTGTTTCCGGCATACGTGCATGTATATAAAAAGACGGAGCGCGCGCAGATGCTGCGTGCCGGCGGGATTGCTTAAAAGGAGCGGAAGAGAGAGCCGGCAGGATGGCGGAAGGAGAGCGGCGTATGAGGAAAAGAATCGGATGGATGAACCATGTTCCGCTGAAAAGAAAGCTGCTCGCGATCATTCTGGGCGGGATTTTTGTAACGGCAATGATGTCCTTTGTGATCGTTCAGATTCTCTCCGCGTCCTACAACCGGATGCTTTATCAGACGATGTCGGAGTCCATGTCCTACTCCGCGAAGGAGATCACGGATTATATGGACCGGATGGTGAGCATCACGGAGATGTTTCTGGCGGACGAGAAGGTTCAGAAGGGGATGACGGAGCTGAAGGAGAATCAGGAGGCGGGGATTCAGTCGCCGGGCGTCCTGCGGCAGATGGGCGTGTATGTCGGGGATTATTATCACAACTTTTCCGACGGAACTCTCCGCTACATTGCCCTGTACACACCGGTGTCGGTGCTAAAGACAAACCTGATCGCAGTGGACCGCGTGCCGAAGGAGGTACAGCGGGAAATTCTGATGGAGTCCGCACAGAAGGACGGCGCGTTGTGCTGGGTGGACCGGTATATGAACGAATACGGACTGTTCCTTGCGCGTGATATCCGCCGGATTGAGGGCCTGAAGCTGGACACGCTCGGGACGATCCTGATCAATGCGGATATGAATGCGCTGATTCGTATGAGCACGCATTTTCAGGGCCGGTACGGGGAAACGGCGTATGTCATCACAAAAAACGGGGAAGTGCTGTATCACACGGATAACATACGGACGACAGATGACGGCGATATGACGGTGGGCGCAAATGGCGCAAAAGAGGGCGGCGCTGCGGTATCCGGACGGATCGACGCCCTGGGGCTTGAGGAGATTGAGGAATACCGGGTGCAGCAGATCGGCGGGAGCAGTTATTTTATCTCCCACGGGACGATCGACGCATACGGATGGGATTATTACTGTCTGGTCTCCTATGAGAAAATCGGACGGCAGATCCGCAGAATTCAGATATTGTGCCTGTGGATCACACTGTTTGATCTTCTGGCGGCGGTCACGCTCTCTGCACGGCTGATCGGGCGCCTGATGATCCACGTGAGCCTTCTTGAGAAGCGGATGCAGCAGTTTGCGCAGGACAATACCAGGATACCGGAGGCGGCATACGACTATGCGGTCAGAGGGGACGAGATCGGCACGTTAAACCGTCAGTTTGATGAGATGAGCGGTACGATCATCCGTCTGATCCAGGAAAATTATGTGAACGAGCTGTTAAAAAAAGAGGCGCAGATCCGGGCGCTGGAGAATCAGATCAACCCGCATTTTCTGTACAATACACTGGATTCGATCAAATGGCGCGCGGTGCTGGCAGGTGAAAAAGACATTCAGGATATGGTGGAGGCGCTCGGCACACTGCTGCGCACCTCGCTTCGGAGCGGGGAGGAACGGGACTATACCGTGGGACGGGAGATGGTGCTGATCTCTTCCTACATCACGATCCAGAAGCTGCGCTACGAGAGCCGTCTGGCGTTTGAAAATCAGATCGGGGAGGAGTGGCATCCCTACCGGATTCCGAAAATGATCATTCAGCCTCTGATCGAAAATGCGATTTTTTACGGGCTTGAGGTCAGTGTGGAGGAGTGCAGCATCCTTCTCGCGATCAAAAAAACGGACGGAAACCTGCACTTTTTTGTCCGAAACACCGGATCTGAGATGGAGGATGATCTGCTGGAGAAGCTGGAAAACGGTGAGATCCGCCCGCACGGGCACGGCGTCGGACTGTTAAATATCCACAAAAGGATCCGGATGCAGTACGGAGAGGCGTACGGCCTGCGCCTGTATAACGAGGACGATTACGCTGTGGCGGAGCTGGTGGTGCCGGCCGTGCTGCCAGAGCGGCAGGAAGCATTGCCTGGGAAAGCGCAGGCAGGCGGAACGCCGGGCGAAGAACAGACAGGCGGAATACCGGACGAAGCATAAACAGGTGGAATGCCAGAGAAAGCGTCGTGCGTCGGAACAAAAGCGAAAGCCGCCGTGGCATCGGCGGAGACGGAAAAATCAGGAGGAGAGGAGTATGCAGAAACTGATCATCGCGGATGACGAGCGGGTCATCAGGGAGACGATCTCGCGCCTGATCGACTGGGAGAGTCTCGGGATTAAGCTGACCGGGCTTTGTAAGGACGGGATCGAGGCGTACCATATGATTCTGGACGAGTCGCCGGATATCGTGCTCACCGATATCCGGATGCCGGGGATGTCCGGGCTTGAGCTGGTGAGGGAGATCACACAGACAGACCGGCAGATCCAGTTTATCATCCTCTCCGGATATGAGGAATTCGACTATGCGAGGGAGGCGATGCAGTACGGGGTGCGGCATTACCTGCTAAAGCCCTGCAATGAAAACAAGCTGATCGAGAGCGTAAAAGCGGCGAGTGAGGACAACCGCCGCCTGCGCCGTCAGGAGGAGGAGCGGCTGCGCCAGGACGCGATGATTCAGATCATGCACCAGGACGCGCTGTATCATCTGATCACGGACAGCATTGCGGCAAAGGAGACCGGAAACGGGGAGCTTTCGGAGCGGCTCGCGCAGCTTCGGGAATGTTACGGTCAGTATCAGGATTTTGACCGCGGTCCCTGCTGTCTTTCTTACCTCTATTATCTGGAACCGGAATACCTTGACGGGTACTTAGAGCGGCTCGGGCAGAAGGAGCGGCAGAGAAAGACGCCCGCGGTATTTTACGGGATCTATGTCAAAAATACCCTGCTTTTGTTCAGCTATGAGGCGCTTGCGCCGGCCCTGCTTTCGGAGTGTGCGGGCGAAGCGGCGTCCATCCTGGAAATCCGTCAGGAAACATACCGGGATCTGCCGGCGCTGTTAGAGAAGGTGCTCCGCCAGATCAGGCGATACGACGTGGTGTATGCGGTTCACAATTTCCGGGCTATCGCCATCTTAAACAATCAGAATGCGCTCCGCGACATGCAGGAGATTTATCAGAAGCTGGAGAGCGGCGATGAGGAGCGGATCATGCAGTGTCTCGACGAACTGATTACAAATGTGGAAAACGTTTCCCGGCCGGAGTTTTTGCAGATGCTCGGAAACGGGATCTGCACGCAGCTTTCCGCCACGGGTATCTGGCCGATGCCGGAGGCGACACGGTATTTTCGGAACGCAAACCAGGAGCGGGACATGGAGCGCCTGCGGGAAATGACGCTGGCGATGCTCGTACAGGCCAGGGAGGAAGTGCAAAAAAGCGGCAGGGATTACGGGGTTTTAACGGAGCGCATCATGGAGTATGTAAAAGGGCATCTTTCTGACAGCGACCTGACCTTAAAAAAGATCGCGGAGCAGCATCTGTACATGAATGTGGATTATGTCAGCCGCCAGTTCCGCAGATCGACGGGCATGAAGTTTTCACAGTATCTGACAAAACAGCGCATTAAGCGGGCAAAGGAGCTGCTCGCCGGGGAGGATGACAGCAAGATCCAGTATGTGGCGGAGCAGGTCGGATGCGGGAATAACCCGCAGTACTTCAGCCAGATATTTAAAAAGCAGGAGGGCATGACGCCGGGGAGATGGGCGGCACAGTATCGGAGCGGGCAGATGGAATAACAGAAGTCTGTTTTTTGAACAGGGTAGTCGGTTTTGACAGATTGTAAAGCCGGATACCCTGTTTTACTATGTAAATCAGAACACGCGGGAATAAAACAGCGTGGATTGACACATAAGAAACAGTGAGACCGGAAAGGAGAGTTTTACCATGAAAAAGAGAAGTGTGGCACTGATGCTGTCGCTGATGCTGACGGCGGGACTGCTGGCAGGATGCGGAAATGACGGCGGGAAAGATACGCCGGATGCGGGTGCGGACGCCGGCGGCGCCGCGGCCGATGCGGGCACACCGGCGGACACGCAGGAGCCGGCGGGCGCAGGGGATGCGGATACGGATGCAGAAAAGGAGCCGATCACGTTAAGCGTTTTCTGGTGGGGCAGCCAGCTGAGAAATGAGCGGACACAGCAGATCCTTGATATGTATGCGGAAGATCATCCGTATATTACGTTTGACGGTCAGTTCTCGGACGACTACTGGACGAGAATGGCGACGCTGGCGGCAGGGCACACGCTGCCGGATGTGGTGCAGATGGTCTACGGATATCTGCCGCAGTATGCGGAAGAGGGGACGCTGGTGGATCTGACCCCGTATATCGAGGACGGGACGATTGATGTCACGAACGTGTCGGAGAGCGTGCTTGAGACCGGGCGGATCGGGGACGGCATCTATGCGATCTGCAACGGCGTGAATGCTTCGGCGCTGTTTTATAACAAGACGATCCTCGATGAGGCGGGGATCGAGATTCACGATTATATGACCGTGGAGGAATTTAAGGAGATCTGCCGCGAGGTGTATGAGAAGACCGGTTACAAATCGAGCTTAAGCTACGGCGGATACACCAGCGAGTACTTCCTGCAGTATCTGCTCCGCGGGGAAGGAAAACAGCTTTACGGGGAAGGAGCGCTCGGCGTGGACAGTGCAGAAGAGCTGCTGCCGTTCTTTCAGATTTATGAAGACGGAATCAAAGAGGGATGGCATCTTGATCCGAGCCTCTATGTGGAGCGCACCAGAGGACAAGTGCAGGAGGATCCGATGGTATACGGGAGCAGCCCGGAAAATATGTCCTGGTGCGGATTCTATGCATCCAACCAGCTGGTGGCGATGCAGTCCGCGGCGCCGGAAGGGATGGATATCGCGCTGACCACGTTCCCGGGCAATAATGCGAAGGCTGCCCTGTGGCTGAACCCGAGCCAGTTCTTCTGCGTGAGCACGGACAGCGAAAACCCGGACGAGGCGGCGGCCTTAATCGACTATATCACGAATTCGGTTGACTGCAATAACGTTCTTTTGGGAGAGCGCGGCGTTCCGATCTCAAATGTAGTTGCAGATGCGATCGCGGAGAAGCAGTCCCCGGATGATCAGGAAGTGATCGCGTACATCAATAATGTCGTGACGCCGAACTGCAGTCCGATCGACCCGCCCAACCCGGCCAGCAGCAGCGAGGTGTTCGCACTGCTTGATTCCCTGACCGAGAAGGTGATGTACGGAGAGCTGACCGCGCAGGAAGCGGCGGAGCAGTTTTTTGAGCAGGCAAATGCGATTTTAGCGGAATAAGGTATCGCAGGCGCTGTCTGACAGAAATCAGGAAGAGCTTTCTGCGGGAGAAAAACAGAAATTTCCCGCAGGAAGCTTTTTTACGGAATAGGAAGGACGGTTTGCCGACATACGGTCCGTTGTCTGTCTGCGGACAGGAAAGGAAGAGATGTTATGATGAAGAAAATAAAAAGCTGCCTGTGCAGAGAAAGCGTGTCGGGCGTTATTTTTTCGCTCCCGTTTATCATCGGGCTGGTGCTGTTTTTGATCGTGCCGCTCGGGATTTCCCTCTATTATGCGTTCTGTGAATACAATATCCTCTCGCCGGCGGAATTTACCGGACTGGATAATTTTGTCACGCTGTTTCACGATGAATTGTTCTGGAAATCGCTCGGGGTCACAGTCTTTTACACGGTCGTGTCGGTTCCGTTAAAGCTGGTGTTTGCCCTTTTTGTGGCGATGCTGTTTCAGAAGACGACAAGGGCGGCGGGGATCTACCGCGCGGTCTATTATCTGCCGTCGATCATCGGGGGTTCGGTCGCGGTCTCCGTCCTGTGGAAGCGGATGTTTGCGGTGGACGGCACGATCAATCAGATCCTGCGCGGGCTTGGCGTACAGAATACGATCGCCTGGCTCGGAGATACCAGGACGGCGATCTGGACACTGATTCTGCTCACGGTCTGGCAGTTCGGTTCGTCCATGCTGATTTTCCTTTCCGCGTTAAAACAGATTCCGGCCTCCTACTACGAGGCATCCACCGTGGACGGTGCGGGAAAGGCAAATCAGTTTTTCCGGATTACGCTGCCGCTTCTGACCCCCACCATTTTTTTCAACCTTGTCATGCAGGTGATCAACGGACTTCTGGCGTACACCCAGTGTTTTATCATCACAAACGGAAAGCCGATGAATTCCACGCTGTTTTACATGGTACATATGTACAATCAGACCTTTGTCTATTATAAGGCCGGATACGGGGCGGCGCTTGCCTGGATGATGATCTTAATCGTCGGGGCGTTTACGGCGATTTTGTTCCTGACGAAGAAAAAATGGGTTTATGACGGAGGTGTCTGAGATGAGAAGAAAAAAAAGGATGCAGAAAGCCATTTATTATATTGTAGTGACCGCGATCGGTTTTCTGATGGTTTATCCGCTGCTGTGGATGATTATGAGTTCGTTTAAGGAGACGAATACGATTTTTGTGACCGCGGGTTCGCTGATCCCGGATCCGTTTACGATCCAGAATTATATCACGGGCTGGAAGGGATTTGCGAAAATTACCTTCGGGACATTTTTTAAAAATTCCGCGATCATCTCGGTGCTTGCGACGATCGGAACCGTCTTTTCTTCGTCGCTGGTGGCGTTCGGGCTGGCGCGGTGCAGGTTTCCCGGGAGAAAGCTTCTTTTTGTGATGGTGCTGCTCACGATGATGGTGCCGGCGCAGGTGCTGATGGTGCCGCAGTATATCTGGTATCACAAGCTGGGCTGGGTGGGCTCCTACGCGCCGCTCATCGTGCCGTACTGTTTTGCGATCCAGGGATTTTTCGTCTATATGATGTACAATTTTATCGGAGGGATCCCGCGCGAACTCGACGAGGCGGCAAAGATCGACGGATGCTCGTATTTCGGCATCTATGCGCGCATCGCCCTGCCGCTGATGGTGCCGGCGCTGGTGACCTCGGGAATTTTTTCCTTTATCTGGCGCTGGGATGATTTTATGTCGGCGCTGCTCTATATCAATAAGGCGAAGGATTACCCGGTATGCCTGGCGTTAAAGCTGTTCACGGATCCGGCCTCAACCTCGGATTACGGGGCGATGTTCGCGATGTCCGTGCTCTCGATTCTGCCGGTGCTGCTTATTTTTATCTTTTTCCAGAAGTATCTCGTGGACGGGATTGCGACATCGGGGCTGAAGGGGTAAGATAAGGGGGAAACAAAGGATGACGTGACAGCGGGCTGCCGGATGAGAGGCGGCCGGAAGCAGGGACAGTGAATGAGGAGGAAGATCAGATGGTGAGATTATTTGAGACGCATAAAATCAGGAAAACAAAGGAACTTTCCGGACGGCTGTGGGATGTGACGCCGCAGGACGGGGAGCACGCGGGGGAAACGTTTCCGATGATGGTGCCGGGGTGTATCGAGACATACCCGGGCTTCGGAAATTACCGCGGGTGGATCTCATATGAGACTACGTTTGAAGCGGAAGGGAATGTACGGCTGGAGTTTAAGGGAGTCAGTCATTTTGCGATCGTGTACGTGGACGGGAAATGCGTGACAGAGCATTACGGCTCCTACACGCCGTTTGCGGTCTGTGTCCGGGATCTCGCGCCGGGGACGCATGATTTAAAAGTGATGGCGGACAATTCGTTTGACGACGCATATGCGCTGGACATCCCGAACGACTATATGTCCTACGGCGGGATTTCGCGGGGCGTCGTGCTCGAGCAGATCCCGGATGCGTATCTGTCGCACGTCCATGTGACGCCTCTGCGGGAGGAGGACGGCGCCTGGACCGTGCGGGCGGAGGCGCTGTGCGTGTCGCTGTCCGGAAATCCGGATGCCGTAAGCCTGTGCGCCGGGGAGACGTCGTCCGAAGGGAGTGCCGCAGCCGGCGCGGAGAAGCTGGAGAGCGAAGGCCGGGAAACCGGTGTGAGCGGCGTGCGGAGTGTAACAGCCGGCGCGGAGAAGCTGGAGAGCGAAGGCCGGGAAACCGGTGTGCGGAGTGCGGGAGCCGGCGTGGAGTGCGCGGCTGCAGCATGCGGAGAGAAGCCGGGCAGCGAAGGCCGGGAAGCCGGTGTGCAGAGTGCGGGAGCCGGCGTGGAGTGCGCGGCTGCAGCATGCGGAGAGAAGCCGGGCAGCGAAGGCCGGGAAGCCGGTGTGCGGAGTGCGCCGGCTGCGGTACGGCTTTGGATCGCGGGGCAGGAGTTCGTCTCGGAGGAGATCTGGCTGACGCCGGGGGAAAACCGCGTGATATTTGAGCAGCTTTGCATTTCCGGTGTGACGGCGTGGAGCATGGAGACGCCGGCGCTCTATGAGGTCCGGGCGGAACTTCTGGTCAGGGGTGAGCCGGTCGACGATCTGATCGACCGCACGGGCTTCCGCACCGTGACGGTTTCTGGGAGGGACGTGCTCTTAAACGGGAAGCCGCTCCGGATCAAGGGCTTCTGCCGTCACGAGGATCACCCGCAGTACGGCTGTGCGCTGCCGGTACAGGCGATCGCGCATGACCTCTCGCTCATAAAGGATATGGGGGCGAATTCCGTCCGCACGACGCACTATCCGAACGACGAACTCTTTCTGGATCTCTGCGACGAGCTGGGGATCCTCGTCTGGGAGGAGAATCATGCGCGCGGGCTTGAGACCGATAAGATGGAGCATCCGGCGTTTGAGGAGCAGTGCGAGCAGGTGATCCGCGAGATGATCACGGCGCATTACAACCACCCGTCGATCTATATCTGGGGGATATTAAACGAGTGCGGCAGCGACACAGAGTACGGGAGAACCTGCTACGCGGCGCAGTACGGGCTGATCCGCTCGCTTGATACGAGCCGTCCGTGCAGCTCCGCATCCTGCCGGTTTGAGCAGGATCTCTGCCAGGATCTGCCGGATGTCTGCTCCTGGAATATGTACCCGTACTGGTACGACGAGCGGACGGCGACGCAGATGGCGACCGACGTCATGACCTGGGTGGAGGAAAAAGGAAACGGGGCGGGAAAGCCGTTTCTGGTCACAGAGGTCGGAGCAGGCGGGATTTACGGGTTCCGCGATCCGTCGCACGATATCTGGAGCGAGGATCTGCAGGCGGAGATTTTAGAAAAACAGTTAAAGGAGCTCTCGGAGCTGCCCGGGTGCATGGGAATGTATATCTGGCAGTTCTGCGACGTGCGGGTCAGCCGGATCTGGTGGGCGATGCGCCGTCCGAAGAGCCGGAACAACAAAGGGGTGGTCGATGAATACCGAAGGCCGAAGATGGCATACCGGGTGGTGAAGGAGATCTTTCAGAAGCTGCCGGATTACCGGCAGGCGTAAAACATCAGCGGGAGCGCTTCGCAATGGAGAAGGTGTGAAAAATCGGCCTGACAGCTGATTTTTCACACGGCTGTTTGTGCCGGAGCGTCACAAATAAGCTTTGACGGACCCCGTTGCGTAAACGCCTGGGAATGGAGATTTTATGGAAAAAGAGCAGGAAAATAAACTACATACGACAGACAACGCGCCGCGCCAGATGACAGGTGCGGAACTAAAATCCATGTTAAAAAGCAGTATCCAGTTTAAGAGTCTCGGCGGGATGCGCTGTGAGGAGCTGACGCTGCCGGCGGAGGACAAGCGATGGTGGACGGACTGCAAAGTAGGGATGTTTGTGCACTGGGGACTTTATTCCGTGCAGGGACACGGGGAGTGGGCAAAATTCAACGAGCAGATCCCGGACGGGGAGTATGAGAAGCTGGCGGATGAGCTTGCCGCGGAGGCGTTTCACCCGGGAGAGTGGGTCGCGCTGGCAAAAGAGTTCGGCGCGAGGTATATGGTGATGGTGACGCGCCACCACGACGGATTTGCTCTGTGGGACAGCCCGGGAAGCTGGGGGCAGTTTACGAGCCAGGCGATCGGGCCGCACCGGGATTTTGTGCGGGAGTACGCGGATGCCTGCAGGGAGGCGGGGCTGCACGTCGGACTTTACTATTCGACGATGGACTGGCGTTTCCCGGGATATTTTGATCCGCTGGGGCAGCCAAAGAGCGCGGCGCAGATGAAGCGGCAGTGCTATGCGCAGGTGGAGGAGCTGTGCAGCCGGTATGAGCCGGATATCCTCTGGTACGACGGGAGCTGGCTGGCGCACGACGGGAGCGACGCCTCCGCCGCGTGGTTCTGGGAGCCGGTGGAGTTAAACAGGCTGGCCAGGCGATATCGCCCGAAGCTTCTGATCAATCCGCGCTCGGGCTGGGAGGGCGATTTTTACTGTGACGAGGGTTCCCATGAGATCCGGGGCGGCATCGTGCCGGTGCTGTGGGAAAAAAATATGTGCATCTGCTCGGGGAGCTCCTGGGGATATATGGAAAATGATCCGGTGTCGGACTTTGACTGGCTGATCCGCATGATGGTCAATGTCGTCTGCCGCGGAGGAAACTGGCTGGTCAATATCGGACCGGACAAAAACGGAAAAGTGCCGGAGAAGATCCGCGCGCGCATCCGTGAAGTGGGAGAGTGGCTGCGCGCATACGGGGAGAGCATTTATGAGACGCAGGCCGGGCCGTATGAGCCGGTGGACGGCGTGTATGGCAGCACCTTCCGCGGGGATACGGTGTATCTGCACATTCTGGATACAAAGGCGTTTGAAAAAATCATGCTGCCGGATCCTGAAAACGAAATCCTGGACGCGGCGCTGATCGACGGAAGGCCGGTCGAAATATCCGGGGAAACGAATGCATCCTGTGCCAAAGAAGCGCCCGGTCGGGGGGAGAAAGAAACGATCGCCAGAGAGCCGTCCGGTCGGGCAGAGGAGAATGCATCATGCGCCAAAGCAGCGACCGATCGGGCAGAGAAGAGCGCGTCGGGCGGCGTGCGTCTTCTTCTGCCCGGTGCGATGCCGGGGCCTGATACGATTGTAGTTTTGAAGATGAAAAATGCGGTACGGCGTGAGGCGGCGGACATCCGTTTTACGGGAAAAGAGTAGCGGCCTCTGACGATCCGGAAGAAAATGACAGATTTGTAAATCTTCTCTTGCAATGATTTTGTTTCAGGGTATAATGGTGGATACGGGTTTTCCGCCAAAGCCGGCGGAAAGCGGACGGAATCTGACGATACAGACAATATCATTTGGAGGAACGGATATATGGAAACCGTAAAAATCAGCTGGAGAAGCTTCTTTCGGACCGTGTTTACGATCGCACTGCCGATTGCGTTTCAGAATTTTCTGTCTACCACGGCGAGCATGGTGGACACGATCATGATCGGCAGCCAGGGCGAGCTGTCAGTAGCGGCGGTCGGCATCTGCTCTCAGATCACGTCGCTGTTTTTTTCCTGCTATTTTGGCTTCGCGACCGTCGGGATGCTGTTTTTCTCGCAGTACTGGGGTGCGCGCAATGAGAAGGGCATCAGCCGGGCCTTCGGGCTTGCGCTTTTGTGTATGCTTGCGGTTTCGCTGCTGTTTGGGCTGACGGCGGTCACAAACCCGGAATTTATGCTGCGGATCTATACGGATAAGGAGAGCATCATTGTGCTTGGCATCCCGTATATCCGGATCGTCGGCTTCGCCTATCCGCTGCAGGTCGTGGCCGTGATCATCAGCTTTCTGATGCGCTCCACGGAGCGGGTAAAGCCGCCGTTAATCAGCTCCGTCCTTGCGCTCGTCACGAATTTTATTCTGAACTGGATCCTGATTTACGGGCGGTTCGGCATGCCGAAAATGGGGGCTGCCGGCGCGGCGGTCGGCACGCTGGTGTCCGGCATGGTAAATATCGCCGTGCTGCTGCTGTTTCTTGTGCGGGATCAGAAAACGCTGCCGCTGCGGTTTCAGGAAATGTTTGACTGGCGCGGCGGTTTCCTGAAAGAATATATGCGCAAATGCTTACCGATTCTCTGCAACGAGATTTTCTACGGAGTCGGACAGATGCTGATCAATATCGTGATCGGACATCAGTCCGAGTCGGCGATCGCGGCGATGGCGGCATTCCGTGTCCTGGAGGGATTTGTATTCGCATTTTTCGGCGGACTGGCGGACGCGTCTTTTGTAGTCGTCGGAAAAGAGGTCGGATCCGGCAGGCTTATGAGCGGATATCAGTATGTGAAAAAATTCGCGGTTTTGTGTCCGGCGATCACCTTCTGCATCTGTCTGACCGGCTTTGCGCTCAACCGGCCGATGCTCTCGCTGTTCGGTCTTGGGACGGAGGCGATGTTTTACGGAAAATATATGATCCTGATCTACCTGGCGGCGGGGACGATCCGCACCTGCAACTACATCATGAACAGCTGCTACCGCGCCGGGGGAGAGGCGGTATTCGGAACGCTGCTTGAGATCATCTGCCTGTTTACGGTGAGCGTCCCGGCGACCTGGGCGGCGGGCATGATCTGGCATCTGCCGTTTCTCGCGGTATTTTCCTTCCTGTACACGGACGAGCTGATCCGTCTTTTCTTTGAGGTGTGGTACACCCGCAGCGGGAGATGGATCAAGCCGGTGACGGAACAGGGCCGGGAAGCGCTGCCGGAATTTCGGGCGGTATTTGCGGGAAGGCGAAGGCGGTCCGAAAAGTAAAAATCCTAAATCCCTTGACATTTTGATGAAATGATTGTATTATTACAACAGTACAGTAACACGAAAAAGGAAAAAAACGGAAAAAGCACAGGTTTTATGAAGATTTCTTAAAATTTGCTTAAGTCCGTTTTTTTCTGTATATGTTAGTGATACAATCACCATAAATTGAAAATGCAAAAGGGAGAGACAGAAATGATGGACAAATCGAGCACGGCTGCAAAGCCAAAGAAAAAAAGGAAGAAAGTACTGATCATTGTACTGGTAGTGGCAGTGATCATTGCGGCGGTGATCTGGAATGTATTACATAAGGCCGGTGAACAGGTGGAGATGGTGAATAATCTCGTCGAGGTGGAGCCGGTACAGAAAAGAGACCTTTCGGATACGATTTCCTTAAAGGGAACGGTTGCCGGTGCGAGCCGGACGAACGTCACATCCAAAGCGGTTTCCGAGATCACGGAGATGAACGTGCAGGTCGGCGATATCGTAAAGCCGGGCGATGTGCTCTGCAGACTGGATTCGGCCTCTATCGAGGAGAAGATCGCAGATCTCGAGCGCTCCCAGTCGAATGCAAACGCGATTGAGAGTATCAACGACCGCCAGGCGGCGGATGCCGTGCAGCAGGCGAGGGAGGATCAGGAGCGGCAGTTAAAGGAAGCGCAGCTTGCGATCACGCAGGCGGAGGAGGGAGTCACCATCGCGCAGCGCGCGTACGATGCCAACCCGGGCGACGAGACCTTCCCGAATCTTCTGAATGCCACCAGGGCTTTGGAGAGTGCGAAGGACAACTACAATACAACGGTGGACGCGACGAACCGTGCGATTGAGAATGCGCAGCTTCAGGTGCAGCTGAACCGGTATAAGGATTCGGATTCTTCGACAAACGATACGTTAAAGAGCCTGCGCGAGCAGCTGGAGGACTGTGTGGTGACGGCGCCCTGCGGCGGCGTGGTGACGGCCGTGAACGTGCGTGTGGGCGATATCAACGGCGATAAGGTCACGATCTTAACAATCGAGGACACGAGCTCCTTAAAAGTGGTCGCGACGGTGGCGGAAGCCGATATCCTGCAGCTGCAGGAAGGAATGAGCGCTGTTGTGACGGCAAGCGCGACCGGGGAGGAAGAGATTAAGGGTACGGTTTCCAGGGTCGTGCGCGTCAAAGAGCAGTCCATGGACGGACAGACGGCGGGCGGCTATTCGGTGGAGATCGCGCTGGATAACAGCGAGCTTCTGGTCGGTATGGAGGCCAAGGTAAGGGTGATGATCCAGGAAAAAGGAGAGGTGCTCGCGATCCCCTACGATCTGATCCGCTACGACGACAACGGCGACGCCTATGTGCTCATCGCGGAGGGAAACAGCGACGGCACCGCGACTGCGGTGAAAAAGAGCGTCACGCTCGGTGACGAGGTGGATTACTATACCGAGGTGACAGGCGGTGAGTTACAGGAAGGCGACAGAATGATCTACGACTATTCCGGAATGATCGTGGAAGGACAGACGTTTGCGCCGGAGCAGATGTACTCCGAGCAGGATCTCGGCATGACGGACGGCGGCATCGGCGGCGGGGCATCGAATGTGGAGGTTGTGGAATAGTGAGTGAATCAGTAATCCGAATGGAGCATATTATAAAAACCTATTATGAGGGAAAGCCGAACGAGCTTGAAATCCTGCACGGGATTGATCTGAGTGTGAACAAGGGTGAATTCGTTTCGATTGTCGGCGAATCCGGTTCCGGAAAAAGTACGCTGATGAACATCATCGGAGTGCTTGACCGACAGACATCGGGAAATTATTTTCTTGAGGAGCAGGATGTCAATGAAATGAGCGACGAGGTGCGCAGCAATATCAGAAACCGCAGGATCGGGTTTGTATTTCAGAATTTTAATCTGCTGCCGCGCGCGAATGCGCTGAAAAATGTGATGGTTCCCCTGATGTACGGGGAGGAAAAGGTGAGGAATGCAAAAGAGCGCGCCATGGAGATGCTCGCCATGGTGGATATGGCGGACCGTGCGAATCACCGGCCCAACGAGCTCTCGGGCGGGCAGAAGCAGCGTGTTGCGATCGCCCGGGCGATGATCAACGATCCGGCGATCATCCTGGCCGACGAGCCGACCGGAGCGCTCGATTCCAAGACCGGCCATATGGTGATGGACCTGTTTCACCGGCTGCACGAGGAGCAGGGCAAGACAGTGGTGCTGATCACCCATTCCCAGGAGCTTGCGGCGGAGACGCAGCGGATCGTGACGATTTTAGACGGGGAGATCGTCGGAGATAAAGGGGGTGGACGCTGATGTTTTTGGAAAATATAAAAGAGGCGTTTGCCAGCATCATCGCGAATAAGATGCGTGCGCTTCTCACAATGCTCGGCATCATCATCGGCATCAGCTCCGTGATCATCATCACTACGATCGGCGGTTCGATTCAGAGTACGCTGACCGCGACGATGAACTCCTTAGGCGGCAATACGGTGAGCGCGTATGTGCAGGCGAGATATCCGGAGTCGGACGAGGACTGGGAGACCTGGGTTTATCCGGACATGACGGATGAGGACTATGTCTCGCAGGAGATGATCGACGGCCTGATCGCGGCTTACCCGGATGAGATCACGGGGGTTGCGGCACAGAATTACTTAGGATCCGGTCAGATCGTGGATCCGAAGGATTCGGATAATTACGCGAATGTCTCGATTTCGGGCATCACGCCGGAGTACCTTGATTATATGAAGCTGGATATACATGCAGGGCGGAGTCTGACCGTGGCGGACAATGCGGGGAAAAAACGTGTCTGTGTGATTGCGGATATCATGGCGGACCGCTACTTTAACGGTCATGATCCGATCGGAGAGCAGATCTCGGTCACGACCTCGGACGGCAGTATTTTTGATTTTGTCGTGGTCGGCGTCTACGAGTACAATCAGGCGCTGTTCGGAAAAGTGGATCCGACGATTCCGGAAAAAGACCGGTCTACGGAGATGATGGTACCGATTCAGACCAGTATGAAGATGCAGGGCTCGGATCAGACGGGATACGAGTATTTCGATCTGCTTTTAGCGCCGCTGGCGGACGTGGATCAGGCGACGGGGCATATTATGGAATATTTTGGCGAGATCTACGCGAATAATGAGAATTTTGAGATCTATGCCTACAATATGCAGTCGGATCTCGGCATGATCAATACCGTGTTAAACGTTGTCACGATCGCAGTCTCCGGGATTGCCGCGATCTCTCTGATCGTGGGCGGGGTCGGCGTCATGAATATCATGCTCGTATCCATCACGGAGCGCACGAGGGAGATCGGTGTGCGCATGGCGCTCGGCGCGAAGCGGCGCACCATCCGGATGCAGTTTGTCATCGAGGCGATCGTGCTCTGTTTAATCGGCGGCATCATCGGGATTCTGATCGGTGTCGGGATCGGCGCGCTTCTCGGCATGGCGGCGGAGTTTGTCATTCAGAATATGTATGCGGAGTATTCCAATTATATTATTATGAAGGTACACCCGTCCGGCCAGGCGATCATACTCTCCCTGTTCTTCTCCATGCTGACCGGTGTATTCTTCGGATATTACCCGGCAAACAAGGCATCGAAGATGGAGGTCATCGACGCGCTTCGGTACGAATAAGAGAAAGAAAAAGAGATAAAAGAAAAGAGACAAAAAGAGCTGCTGCAGCATGGCAGATTCCGGTTTTGTGCGGGAAAAACCAGATCGGTTTTACCGGCACAGGACGGGATCATACCGTGCTGCAGTATTTTGTTGCAGAGTTTTTGTCTGAATCAATAAAAAATAATACGAAATAATATCGAACAATTGACAATAATAATATCAAATGATAAGATAGGAGAGACAAAGAACACAGATCATCTGTTACAAAGGAGAGGGAATGGTGGAAGGGATGATATCGGATCGGGCGGCGGCCTATGCCGCGAAAAAATACGGGGAGTCGCTGCCGCTTTTTGGCGGATGCAGGGAAGAGATTGCTTCCTTTATCAGCGGGCTTTCGGGGGACGAGCGGATTTTGACGGAGTTTTTGTACGGGACGATGCCGGTCTGCGACGCGGCGGACTGTGCCCCGGCGATGCTGCACGGCTATGTGAAGCACGCGCTGTTTCTGCGGAGGGAAGTGTCCTGGACACGGGAGCTGCCGGAGGACATCTTTTTTAATTATGTGCTGTATCATCGGGTGAACAACGAGGATATCACGGACTGCAGGCCATGGTTTTATGAGATGCTTTGGCCGCTTGTGGAAGGAGCCGGCTGTGAGGAGGCGGTAAAGCGCGTGAATTACTGGTGCGCGCAGCAGGCCGCTTACACCGCGTCCGACGGGAGAACGCTGGGACCTGTGGGGGTTTATAACAGCGGGAGCGGGCGCTGCGGGGAGGAGTCCACGTTTCTTGTGACCGCGCTGCGCAGCATCGGCATTGCGGCACGGCAGGTCTATACGCCGAGATGGGCGCACTGCGACGACAACCATGCCTGGGTGGAGGCGCGGGTGGACGGCAGCTGGCGTTTCCTGGGGGCCTGCGAGCCGGAGGAGGTTCTGAACAAAGGATGGTTTACGAACGCCTCCTCACGGGCGATGATGGTACATACCCGTGTTTTTTCCGATTATCAGAGCGGGGAAGAGAAGGAGCGGGAGGAGATCACGGAGCGGGACGGAGCCGCACTTTTTTATAACGATACGGCATTCTATGCAAAGACGGCGCGTCTGACCGTATCGGTGCAGGATGAGGCAGGCAGGCCGGTATCCGGGGCGCGGGTGTCTTTTGAGCTGTTAAACGGCGCCGAGTACTTCCCGATTTCCGTGCTTTATACCGATGAGGAGGGTGAGACGAGTCTCGTGACGGGTCTCGGAAGCATTCATATCCTGGTCTCGAAGGGAACGCTGTGCGCGGAACACATTTTTACAGGCGCGGAGCGCTGCCGGAAGGATGTCTCTCCGTCCGCCGGGGATGAGAGCGGACGGGAAACCGCAAAAGACCGGGAACAGCCGCGGGAGGGCGGGATCCCTGATCTGCGGATCGGGATGACGCTTTCGCAGGAGCACTGGCAGCAGACGAAAGAGGCGTTAAAGAGCGGCTGGCAGGAGGCGGATCTGATCGCACCGCCGGACTACCCGATGCATCCGGTTAAGCTGACAAAGGAGCAGAAGGAGAAGGGAAGGGCCGGCAGACAGCAGGCGGAGGTCTGCCGGAAGCAGAAGCTGGAAGCGTTCGGCGCTCCGGAGATGTATGAGGCGTACCCGCTGACAGCGGCGGCTGCAAAGGAGGATACAAGGCTTCAGGAGATACTCACGCTGTCCTACGGAAATGCGCCGGAGGTCTGCCGGTTTTTAGAGCGGCATCCGGGGGAGGAGGCGGTGAGCCTTCTTGGGGCGCTTGCGAAAAAGGACTACCGGGATATCCGCGCGGATGTGCTCGAGGATCATTTTGTGTATGGGAAGCCGGCGTATGAAGAGGCGTGCCGGAGATTTTTACAGAGCGATCCGGCGTGCGGGGGCGACGCGCACAGGGACGGGACGCTCTGCCGTGCAGAGGAGATCCTGCGGTATGTGTGGAATCCGAGGATCCGTACGGAGACGATTACGCCGTACCGTTCCTTCCTTCTGGATGCGCTGACGAAGGAGCAGAAGGACGCATTCGTCCGGGATCCGGAAACGATCCGGAGGTGGATTTCGGAGACGGTTTCCTGCGAGGAGAGCCGCACCTATCATCCGGTTGTCACATCCCCTGCGGGAGTGATCCGCACCGGACAGGGATCCGTGCTGTCGGAAAAAACGCTGTTTGTGGCAGTGTGCAGGACGCTTGGAATTCCGGCCCGGATTGATCCGGTGACGCTTCGTGCGCAGTATTATGACGGGAACCGGTTTGTCGCGGTCGGGGATGAGCAGTCCGGCGCGCCGGCGGAAAACAATGGCGCCGCAGCCGGGGACAATGTGCGGCTGGTGGTGAAAAGCCGGGAGGAGCCGGATTATTTTGTCGCCTGGACGATCGGCCGGCTCGAGACGACGGAAGACGAAGAGAAAAACCGCTATACCGGATTTAAAACCATGGGCTTCTGGGGGAGACGGTTTGCGGACGGGAAACTGACGCTGAGTCTGCCGGAGGGGATTTACCGGCTGATTACGACCGTGCGTCTGCCGAACGGCAGTCAGATGGCGGCGGTCCGGATACTGGATACCGCAGAATTTCAGCCTGGGGCGGACGGGACGCCGGAAGGTGAAGTCGAGCTGTTTCTGCGCCGGCCGGCAGTCGGCCAGATGATCGGATCGCTGCAGCTCGAGGATTTTGTGCTGCGCACAGAGGACGGGAAGGAGACTGCCGCAAAAGAGTTTTTGGACGGTCATACGATGCTGGCGTTCCTCGAGGAAGGGGCCGAGCCCACGGAGCATTTCTTAAATGAACTGCGGGAGCAGGAGCAGGAATTTGGCGCGAGCGGATTAAAGCTGATCTTTGTCGTGTCTGGCCAGGAGGCGCTCTCCAATGCGACGCTGGCGGATACCTTAAAGCGTCTTCCGGCGGAGGTGTACTACGATGATTTTTCGGAGCTGCCGGAAGTTCTCGCGAGGAGGATGTACACCGATCCGGAGAAGCTGCCGCTTGTGCTTCTCGTAAGTCCGGGCCTGATCGGCAGATATGCCAGCAGCGGCTACAACGTGGGGAGCGTGGACATGATGCTTCGGATTGCGAAGCTGCTGCCGGCGTAAGGGCAGGCTGACCGCTGCGAAAAAGCAGATGATCTGCCGCGACGGTCATCGAAAGCAGCCGTGAAAAAGCAGATGATCTGCCGCGGCGGTCATCGAAAGCAGCCGTGAAAAAGCAGACCGTCTGCCGCGGGATGCCGGATGCCGGGGAAATGGAGGTATGATGTTTATAGAGGAACGTCATGAACAGATATTGGAGCGTCTGATGTCGGAGGGCAGGGTGACGGTAAAGGAACTCAGCCAGTTTTTTTCGGTGACGGAGGACTGCGTGCGCAAGGACTTAAAGGCATTGGAAAAAGAGGGACGGCTGAAGCGCACCTACGGGGGAGCGGTGATGTCCACGGACTATCCGCTGATGCGGGATGTGATTGACCGGAGGGAAATTAACGGGGAGAAAAAAGAGGATATCGCCCGGACGGCGCTGGAGCGGATTCGGGAAAACGAGACGATTTTTCTTGACATTTCCACGACCAATATCCTTTTGGCCAGACTGCTGGTGCAGTGGGAGAAGCGGCTGGTGGTGGTCAGTAATATGATCGATATTCTGCAGGTGCTTTCCGCCAGCAGGGAGATCACGGCGATCGGAGCGGGCGGCACGATGGTGCGCACGGTCAACGGGTTTCTGGGGGCAGAGACAATTGAGTTTATCAGCCGTTACAGCTTTGACCGTGCGTTTGTCGGGACCTGCGGGCTTGATTTTACCGATTCGGCCGTGACGACGCTCGGTGCGGAGGACGGGCTGACGAAGAAGGCAGTTTTAAAAAGCAGCCGTCACAGTTATCTTGTGATGGAAAACGATAAGTTTTATTTTAACGATTCATATAAATTTGCGCATTTTGACGAGATTGACGGCATCATCACCAACCGGCTGCCGGATGCCTCGTCCGTGCAGGCCCTGGAAAATGCCGGGGTTACGCTGTATGTGCCATAAAAAAGGAGGAAAACGAATGGGAGGGTCTGTTCTTGAGGTGTGTGTGGATTCCGTGGAGTCCGCGATCGCGGCGGCGCGCGGGGGAGCCACCAGGCTGGAGCTCTGCGCGAACCTGATTATCGGGGGAACCACACCGGGGACTGCACTGTTTCGGGAGATCAGGAAATATACGGATATCCCGATTCACGTGCTGATGCGCCCCAGGTTTGGAGATTTCTGCTACACGGAGCATGAATTTTCGATTTTAAAAGAGGAAGTGACGGCATTTCGGGATCTTGGAGCTGAGGGGGCGGTGATCGGGATCTTAACGCCGGACGGAAATCTGGATACGGATCGGATGGGGGAGCTGATGGAGCGGGCAGAGGGGATGTCCGTGACGCTTCACCGGGCATTTGATGTCTGCCGTGATCCGCATCAGGCGCTTTCGGACGCGGTTTCGCTCGGGATCAATACGATTCTGACGTCCGGGCAGAAAAACAGCTGTCTTTTGGGAGAAGGACTTTTGGGGGAACTGGTATCGGAAGGAGGAGAGCGCATTGTCATTCAGGCAGGCGGAGGCGTAAATGCAGACGTGATCCGGCAGCTGTATCAGAAAACAGGCGTGAGGGCATACCACATGTCTGGAAAACGGACGATGGACAGTGTCATGCGCTATCGCAGGGAAGACGTGAGCATGGGGATCGGGGGGATCAGCGAATACGAGATCTGGCGGACGGATGAGCAGATGATTCGTGATGCGCGTCGTACCTTAGAGGAGCTTTTGGGATGAGACGGCGGGGGGCCGTTTTGTTCCTTACGGCGGTGCTGGTTCTTCTGCTGTCCGTGACCGGCGCACAGTATGTACAGGGCGGGGAAGAAGCGGCGGAGCCGTACCGCGTCGAGTTTTTTTATGAAAATGTATGTGCATCCTGTGAGGGTGACGCGGAGTTCTATGAGCTCTACGAGCAGTGCCTTTCCGCGGAAGAGAGGGAGCGGCTGCACGGGAATGTAGTCACCTACAACGTGTTTCACGATTCCGCGCGAAAATACTACAATAGCAGGAGGGAGCAACTGTGCATTCCGGACGGAACCTTCCTTCCGGTGCTGATCGTCGGTGACCGATGGGTCAGCGGCATGGATCAGATGGAGGAGCTGCTATCTCTTGCGGCAGGGCAGGATCCGGAAGAGAGCGCGGGGAGCGCAGAACGCGGGGATCCGGAAGAGAGCGGTGCGGGGAGCGCAGAACGCGGGGATCCGGAAGAGAGCGGTGCGGGGAGCGCGGAGCCCGCAGGGGCGGGCAGGAATGCCGCCGTGCCGGATCAGGGTCTGGAAGAAACCTCTCTTGCCGGACAGCTTGCGGAGCGGCTCGCAGAACGTGATGTTCCGACAGCCGTTCTCTTTGTCACCGAGGCGTGTGAGGACTGCGAGCAGGCGGATCGGTGGATTCTGGACCATCAGCCGGCGGGCGGCAGGACGATCACATACAATATCGTGCAGGATCCCTGTGTGGAACTGCTGAAATGTATGTTTGAGGAGTATGGCGTCCCGGAATCGGAGCAGAAGGTTCCGGCGCTGTTTTACGGAACCGGCGCGGCGACGGGGGCAAAACAGATTACGGCGCTTGCACCGGATGCCGTGTGGCGGGCGGGAGGATCGGAAGAACTGGCGGCCCGTGTCGCAAACGCCGGAGTGCGCCTTGAAGGACGGCTGGCGGAAGGCGGCGGAGAGAAAGAAAACGGAGAAAACAGTATGGGAAGCGCGCTGACGCTGTTTGGAGCAGGGCTTCTGGCGGGGGTTAACCCCTGCGCCGTCTCCATGCTTCTGATGCTGATCTCTCTGATCCTGTCTGAGAAGGGATCCGTGTGGAAAAACGGTCTGCTCTACCTGGGAGGAAAATATGCGGCATATTGTTCGATCGGTATGACGATATATCTGACGGCGGCACAGATTGACGGACAGCTGCTTGCCGGTGCAAAGGGGATACTCCATAAACTGCTTGCGCTGCTGTTTGCGGCGGCCGGAATCTTTTACCTGATCGACGCGGTGCGCGTCTTCCGCCAGGAATACGGAAAGATCCGCACCCAGCTGCCGGCCGGAATGCGGAGATGGAACCACAGGCTGATCCGCCGGGCAGCCGGATATGGCGGCGCGTTAAAGCCGCTTATTATTCTCGGGCTGGGGATGGCGGTTTCAGTCGGGGAATTTTTCTGCACGGGTCAGATTTATATGGCATCGATCACGTATCTGCTGAAACATCAGGCCGGCAGTGTCTGGCCGTATTTCCTGATCTATGTGACGGCGATGTCCTTACCGTCCGCGCTCATGCTTGCCATCGTGCAAAAGACCAGAAATGCGGAACGTATCTCGGAGGCGATGCTGCGCCATCTGGGGGCGGTCAAGCTGATCTCCGCGCTGCTGTTTTTGGGATTTGCGGTCTCCTTCCTCCTTCGATAAAGGAGGGGCGGTCTGCCCGTCATGTTGCGGGAGCCAGAGCCCGGAATCCGTGAA
>CAJUNX010000005.1:38869-79339 GCA_910587865.1 uncultured Roseburia sp. | reverse complement strand
ACGAAAGGGCGCCCGTGCATAACCGCATTCCGCGGGGAACAGAGCCCGGAATCCGTGAAACGAAAGGGCGCCCGTGCATAACCGCATTCCGCGGGGAACAGAGCCCGGAATCCGGGAAACGAAAGGGCGCCCGGACGCTGCCCCGCGATGCGGATCTCAGGGAATGAGACGACAAATGTCGATCTTTGGCGCATCCACATACAGAAGGACCAGCGGCCCCGGCGCATCGCCGGAGCGGCCGGTTAACTCTTCGAGCAGTTCGGAGATCAGCCGGACGCGAACGGCGCTGCGGTGGATATGGCAGGGCTCGGGATCGTCGAAAAATTCGACGCTTTTTTTCAGGATGATTTCTTCTTTTAAGGGAACGTCCTTTAACAGTCCGTCGTAAAGGGTTTCACCATCCTTCATAAGCAGAAGGGACGGCAGGGATTTTTTCTTCTGAAATAACATAACAGGCTCCTGATCTGGCGTATAAACACGCTGATATTCTGATATCCGTAAAGGGTCAGTGTGCGCCGCACAGGGTTACTGTACTATATCTGGGAGCGGTTTTCAAGTAAAAGAGGGGAGACATATGAGGAAGCCAGAAAGGATGACGAAAAGAAAACAGATTTCCGCAAGAATGCTTTTTTCCTATCTTGTGATTATGCTGGCACCAGCTGTGGCAATTCTCGTGATTTATGAGGTCATGCAGGGCGCGCTTTTTGATATCCAGAAGGAAAAGGCAAGGAATCTGTCGATGGAGACGTCGGTGACATTAAATAAGGAAATCGAGCAGCTGTCAAATGTCGCGAGATACGTCGCTTCCGATGAGAATCTGAAAGATTACTTAAGCCGGATGGGAACCGGTACCCCTGCCCAGGAATCGTACCGTGCATACAAGCTTGCAAAATCGTTTCCGGATTATGCCATGTTAAACAGCTTTATCCGGGATATCTATATCATGCCGCTTTACACCGACTATCTGATCCGGATTCCGTGCGTCGTGCCGAATGACGCGCGCGGGATGGCGGTGTTAGAAATGGAACGGGAGACGACGTATCAGGAGCTGGCGGAGGCGTTTTATGGGTGGAAGTCAGACGGTGTGCTCTCCGGGGAATCGTTCGGAATGGAGAAGGGGATCCGCATCGTCCAGCATTTTAATTATGCGGGAAACGAAAAACAGCAGGCCGGTGTGGTCGTCGTCGAACTGGACTGGAAGGAGATAAAGAATCTGCTGTCAAAAAGTCTGTGGACGGAAAGCGGCATGGCGTTTCTGTCGGATGAAGAGGGGCGGATCCTCTATGTCTATGACAGCCTGAATCAGGTGGATACCGCCAGTCCAAAGCAGAGCGGGTGGAAAGAGTATTTGGAAGTACACGGCTGGGAAAAGGGCGAAGTGTCCGTCTGCGAGACACCTGTCGGCATAAACCACATGACGCTTGTCACGGTGATGCCGCGGGAGGAGCTTCTTGTGGAGATGGCAGCGGGCAAATATGCCATGCTGGCTCTCTGTATCAGCTCTCTTCTGATCGGGGTGGCCATCTGCTTCTGGTATTGGAATAAGAATCAGACCGTTCTGGACCGGTATTTTAAATTTACGGAAAAATATCCCGGACATATGCAGGAACAGAAAGAATCCATGAATATGTGGCAGAATTTCGGCGGGATCTTAGAGCGCGCGGAGAATCTTCAGATTACGCTGGAACGGCAGAAAGAGAGACTGCAGGAGGGGATTATCCGCAAAATTCTGCACGGCATATACGATTCCGGGGAGGAGCTGTCAAACGAGCTGAGAGAAGCCGGGCTGAAGTTCCCGGTGCAGTTCCCCTGTATTCTGGCCGGGATGCAGATGGATGGGGCCATCCTGGAGGAAACGGGCGTGTCGGTGAAGGAGCTCGAAGCGGTTCTTGAGGAGAGCCTTAGAGCAGAGCTTCCGTACCCGTATATCCGGACCAGCATGGGATATCTGAACTACCTTGTTCTGATCCGCATTGATGAGCAGACGGACGGACAAACGGTAAAAAGCCTGTTTGAGGCGGTAAACTATGCGGTTTACAGTCAGATACCGGCAACGATCTACACGGGCATCAGTGAAACGGCGGATTCGCTGCTGACGCTTACCGAAGAATATGAGCATGTGTGCAGAGCCTGCGAATACGCCAGATATTATAAGCTTCGAATCCCCTGCCTGACGACCGATCTGCCGCGCCATCAGCATGTGGTCTTTACCGTGGATCTGGAGATTCAGCTGGAAAAAACGGTGAAAAACGGAACAAAAGAGCAGCTTGAGGCAGTGATGTCCCAGGTGCACAGAAATTATTTTTATCTGCCAAAAGAGGGCGTATCAAAATCCGGTATGCCCGCTAGCTATAATCTGGAAGTCCTGCGGTGCATCCTGCTGCGCTGTCTCGGAGAAGGAGAGCGGGAGAAGAGGGCGGAGGATCTGCTGGCAGGGGTTCACACGATCCGGACGCCGCAGGAGACGGAGGCGATGATCTGGCAGGTATGGCAGTATTTTGAGGAGCGCAGGAATCAGAGCAGGGATCAGGAGCTGGAGCGGTTAAAGGCGGAGGCGGAAAAGCAGATAGAACGGGAGTATTCCAATGCGGAGTACAGCCTGGCCATGCTGGCAGATGAGCTGAAGGTTCCGGAGAAAAAATTATATCGTGATTTTAAAAAAATGTACGGCGTCAGTTTTTCGTCTTACCTGGAGATGAAGCGGATCAGCTATGCACAGAAATTCTTAAAAGAGGGCCGGCCGGTCACCGAGGTGGCGGCGGCATCCGGGTACGGGAGCGATTACTCGTTCCGAAGGGCGTTCAAACGCGTCGTCGGCGTCGCGCCGAGCGATTACCAGAAGATACAGGAGAACGGGAGGAGGGATACACAGAGGTAAAACATGCCGGTTTTCCGATGTTTTCGGGCATGCTGAAAAAAGTGTATGGCAAAAAAAATATTGTTCGTTGCGTCTTGCGTGCAATCTGTATAAAATTATAGATAACTGCAGGGGGAAAATGTATGAAGTGCACAAGATCAGAGCCGCGAATGACGGTCGGGCAGTTGTCATTTTGTATACAGACCCTGGCAGAATAAGTCTCATTTTATGCAGGGAGAAGGAGGAACAGTATGAAGAGTAACGTATGGAAAAGATTTGTATCGGCCGGACTCATCGGGGTTATGGCTGCGGGGCTTCTGGCCGGCTGCGGCGGTGGTGGCGACGCACAGACCGGCGGTGGCGGTGACACCCAGGCTGCAGGAGGAAGCAGCGGTGGCGGCGGTGTGACGCTGACGGATCCGGGAACCTATCCGATCGTGGAGGGCGGCGAGTTAGAGTTAAGCATGTTCACGATGAGCATGCCGAACGTGGAAGATTTTGCGACGAACGATTTCACGAAGTTTATGGAGGAGAAGACCGGGATCACGATGTCGTTCTACACCGGCGGACGTGATGAATGGGAGGAGAAACTGAACATGATCCTCCAGGGGGATGATTATCCGGATATCATCTTCGGCGTATCTCCGAATATTGCGAAGTACGGCGTTAAGGAAGGGATCTTTATCCCGCTTGACGATTATCTGACCGAGGATATCGTGCCGAATTACTTAAAGACGATGGAAGAGTACGGACTTAACATGACGAGGGAGACCGACGGGAAGATCTACTCCCTGGCCAACATCAATGACTGCTACCACTGTAATTATGGAAGAAAGATGTGGGTGAATACCTACTATCTGGATCAGATGGGCTGCGAGATCCCGACAACGACGGACGAGTTTATCGATGTTTGTAAGAAGTTCCTCGAGATGAAGCCGGACGGCATCGCGGTGGCGGGAGCAGATGTGGGCTGGTATACGCGTATGCAGGACTGGCTGCTGGGCGCATATACATTTATCCCGAGTAAGTCGAACACCTTTATCGTGAGAGACTGCGTGGCGCTTGACAGCGACACCGGCAATGTGGTATGTGTTGCGACAAGTGACGAATACAAGGAAGGCTTAAGATTTATCAATGAGCTCTATCAGATGGGCGCGATCTACGACGGTGATTTTACACAGACCGCGGAGCAGATGAAGACGCTGGTGAATCAGGCGGATGAGCCGGTGTTATTCTTCCCGGCAGGAACGATCTCGGATGCGATTGATTCCGCTTCGAATAATGAATTATACCGCCACTATGAATGTATGGCTCCGATCGCGGGACCGGACGGCACCAGGATCGCATGGACCTGGCCGGGACAGTCCGTTTCCTCCGGCGCCGTATGCATCACGGATAAATGTGAGAACGTGGAAGCTGCGCTGCGCTGGGTAGACTTCTTCTACAGCGAGACCGGGGATCTCTGCTCCCAGTACGGGGCGGAGGAAGGAACCGACTGGGTGCTCAATCCGGAAGGCAAGGTGGGATTGAACGGCGAGCCGGCGCTGTATGAGGTGTTAAATACATACTCGGCGGAGGCGCAGAACCATGACTGGCAGGATGTCGGTATCCGTGTCGCTCCGGCAGCATACCGCCTGGGTCAGGCAGTGGATCCGTACGCGCCGGAAGGGTTAGAGAGGCTGCTTTATGACGCGAGCGCCGAGCTGTATGCGCCGTATGCGGACAATACAAATCTGAAGAATCTGGATGAACTGAAGGTGACGGATGAGGAGAGTACGGATGTCTCCACGATCGCCGTTGAGGTTGAGAAACTGATCGCCGAGAATTCTGTCGCATTTATGACAGGTGCGAAAGATATCGACGCGGAGTGGGATAACTATCTCGCTGCATTGGAAAATGCCGGATTGCCGAAGCTTCTTGAGGTTTATCAGACCGCTTATGACAGATCCCAGGGCGGAGAATAAGGAAGTCCCGGGGGAGAAGGAAGAAGGAGCCGTCCGCATCTGCGGGCGGCTTTTCTAAACCGCGCTGTCTGATGGCGCAGGCGCTACCATATAAAGAAGGGGGTTTTTATGGCAAAATCGAAGAAAGCGGCAGCCGCCAGGAAAGGCGGAAGGATCAAAAACTACAACTGGCAGTTTTGGGCGATTATCGCGATCCCGGTCATCTACGCATTTGTGTTCGCCTACATTCCGATGGGAGGAATCATTATCGCGTTCAAGGATTACAGCATCCGCAAGGGTATCCTCGGCAGCGACTGGGTGGGCTTTAAATATTTTATCCAGTTCCTGACCTCGACGAACAGTGTGCTGGTCATCAAGAACACGCTGATCCTCGGGATCTACACGCTGATCGTGAATTTTCCGATTCCGATCCTGCTGGCGATCGGGATCAATGAGGTGCAGAACCGGTTTTTTAAGAAAACGGTCCAGATGGCGACTTACGCGCCGTATTTTATCTCCGTCGTCGTGCTGGTCGGTATGATGATGCAGATGATGGATTTAAGAACCGGTATCATCAATGTGATCCTGCAGAAATTCGGCGCAGATCCGGTGAACTTCTTCGGGGATGTCGGGCTGTTCCGCTCGCTCTATGTCTGGAGCGGGGTGTGGCAGACGGCGGGATATTCCTCGATCATCTATGTCGCCGCGCTCTCGGGCGTGAGCCAGGAGCTCCAGGAGGCCGCGGTCGTGGACGGTGCGAGCCGCTTAAAGAGGATCATCCATGTGGATATCCCGGCGATCCTGCCGACGATTATTATCATGCTGATCTTCCGCTGCGCGGACGTCGTGGCGATCGGTATGGATAAGATTTACCTGATGCAGAACTCCATGAATGCGCCGGTGTCGGAGGTTATATCCACATTTGTCTACAAGGTTGGTGTGGTAAATGCCAATTTCGGCTTTTCCACGGCGGCGGGGCTGTTCCAGTCGCTCGTGTCGTTTGGACTGCTGGTTCTCGTCAACATGATCTGTAAGAAGATTACAGAGACCAGCCTGTGGTAAAGGAGGAAGACCATGAGACAGACAAAATTTCGTTATATGAGTCCCGGCGATAAGCTTTTTACGATTCTCGTCTACGTCGTGCTGAGCGCGGTGCTGGTCGTGATCCTCTATCCGCTGATCTATGTGGTGTCGGCGTCCTTCTCGGATCCGCAGGCGGTTATCAGCGGTGAGGTGGTGCTGTTCCCGGTCCGGCCGACGCTGCGTGGGTATGCGGCGGTCTTCCAGAACGGCAAGATCCTGACCGGCTTTGCGAACTCGTTTTTTTACCTGATCGCGGGGACGGCGATTAATCTGGTGATGACGATGCTGTGCGCATATCCGCTCTCCAGGAAGGAATTTACCGCGCGGGGGAAGATTTCACTGTTTTTTGTATTCACGATGTATTTCAGCGGCGGTATGGTGCCGTCCTATATCCTGGTCAACAAGCTTCACCTGCTGAACACGAGATGGGCGATGCTGATCCCGATGGCGATGTCTACCTATAATATGATCATCTGCCGCACCTATATCGTCAACTCGATCCCGGATGAGCTCTACGAGGCGTCCCAGATCGACGGCTGTACGCCGTTTAAGTATATGATCCGCATCGTGGTTCCGCTCTGTAAGCCGATCCTCGCGGTGCTGACGCTCTATTACGGCGTGTCGCACTGGAACGATTATTTTAACGCGATGCTGTATCTGCACGACGACCGGCTGCAGCCGCTGACGATTGTCATGAAGGAGATCCTGATCATGGGCAAGGTCGATATGACGAAGGTGACGGACGCCTCGGCGGTGTCGAAGCTGCAGGGCATGTCGGAGCTGTTAAAATATTCGACGATTGTGGTGGCATGTCTGCCGGTCATGCTGCTCTACCCGATGATTCAGAAGCACCTGGTAAAGGGTGTGATGGTCGGTTCCGTAAAGGGATAAAGGAAAGAGAAAACAATGCCGATAGTAATGATAAAAACCATTACCGGCGGAACGGATGCCCGGCAAAGGTCAGATGCTGCCCGGGCAGGAAAGAAAAGGAGAGGGAACGATGAACAAGGTTGTTGAAGAGAGGACAAAGCGGACCGGGTGGTACCGCGATGCGCGATTCGGGATGTTTATTCACTGGGGGCTGTATGCGATCCCGGCCTGCGGCGAGTGGCTCCGCAGTGTGGAGGAACTCACGAAGGAGGAGTATGAGCCGTACATGGACGAATTCACGGCGGAGAATTATAATCCGAGAGAGTGGGCGAGACAGGCGAAGAATGCCGGGATGAAGTACGCCGTGCTGACGGCGAAGCATCACGACGGCTTCTGCTTATTCGACACGCAGCTGACGGATTTTAAATCTACGAACGCGCCCTGCGGCAGGGATCTCGTGCGTGAATTCCTGGATGCGTTCCGGGAGGAGGGGATCCGGGTCGGGCTGTATTTTTCCGTGATCGACTGGCGTCATCCGGATTTTCCGCACTACGGGGATATGCATCACCCGATGCGCAATCATCCAGAATGCTCGAATGAGAACCGGGATTTTGACCGGTATCTGGAATTTATGTTCGGTCAGATCCGCGAGCTTCTGACGAATTACGGAAAGCTGGATATCATGTGGTTCGATTTCTCCTATGGGGATATGAAGTGTGAGAAATGGAAAGCGTCGGAGCTGATTGAGATGGTCCGCGCGATCCAGCCGGATGTGGTGATCGACAACCGCCTTGAGGGAAGCGCGGAGGATGCCGGGTCAATCCGTACCCTGGATCCGACCCCGTACTCCGGAGATTTCGCTTCGCCGGAGCAGATGGTTCCGCCGGAGGGACTTCGCGACGTGGGCGGCAATCCGATTCCGTGGGAGTCCTGCGTCACCTTAAACGATCACTGGGGCTACGCGGCGAATGACCGTCACTATAAGTCGGCAAAGATGATCGTCCGCATGCTGGTGGAATGTGTCAGCAAGGACGGCAACCTGATCTTAAATGTCGGTCCGAACGCGAAGGGAGAGATCCCGGAGGAGTCCGCGGAGATTTTAGAAGAGGTCGGCCGCTGGATGAAGAAGAACGGCAGAAGTATCTACGGATGCGGCTATGCGGGATTTCCGAAGCCGGAGTGGGGACGCTTTACCAGAAACGGCAACCGTCTCTACGCTCATGTCATGGAGGAGCAGGCCGGGGCGATCTGTCTGCCGGGCATGGCGGGACAGGTTGAGAAGATGCGCAGGGTGAGTGACAATACGGTCGTGCCCGAGAGCTTTTTCTGGAATCTGAAGGAGTATTCGGAGAACGCATTTTTTGCGCTGCACCAGGGCAGTGTGACCGGCAATCCGTCAATGATTAGCTCTTATCCGCTGCCGGATGAGACGGATACGGTCGTGGAGATCTTTTTAAAAGATGAGGATGATGAGGGAAAATGAGACGTTCCTTCACGAAATGATTTGGGCGCCGGAAGCCGCAAGGTTTTTGACGCCTGAATCGCAGTGTGGTAACATAGAGAAAAAAGGAAAGGGATTGCGGAGGGAAAGACAGATGACGGAGGAATTGAAAAAACAGGGGACGGGCGCAACGAGGACCGAGCACGATTCCATCGGGGCGATCGAGGTGCCCGCAGATGTGTACTACGGGGTGCAGACGCTGCGCGCCGCTCAGAACTTCCACATTACGGGGCTGATGATGCACCCGGAGACGATCAACAGTGTCGCTCAGATCAAAAAAGCGGCGGCGATCACGAATTTTGAGGTGGGACGTCTGGATAAAAAGCGTGCGGACGCGATCGTGAAAGCGTGCGACGAGATTATCGCCGGGAAGCTGCATGATCAGTTTATCGTGGATCCCATCCAGGGCGGCGCGGGAACATCGCTGAATATGAATGCAAACGAGGTAATCGCCAATCGTGCAATCGAGCTGCTCGGAGGGAAAAAAGGGGATTACACGATAGTCAATCCGAATGATCACGTGAATTACGGTCAGTCGACAAATGACGTATTCCCGTCCTGCGGCAGGCTGACGGCCTTAAAGCTTCTGCACAAGGCGCAGAAGCAGTTAAGCCGGCTCTATGAGGCGCTGTCCGAAAAGGCGGATGAATTTGACTCCGTGATCAAGATGGGGCGCACGCAGATGCAGGATGCCGTACCGATTCGGCTGGGACAGGAGTTCCGCGCCTACAGCACGGCGATCCGCAGGGATATCAACCGGTTTGAGAACGCGAAGCGGGAGATGAGTTCGTTAAATCTCGGCGGAACGGCGATCGGAACCGGGCTGAATGCGGATGTGCTTTATCTGCAGAAGGTGGTCCGAAATATCGCGCTGGTGACAGGGATGGATCTGGTGCAGGCGTACGACCTGATCGATGCGACGCAGAATCTGGACGGTTATTCGTCCGTATCCGGCGCGGTGCGGACCTGCGCGGTGAATCTGTCAAAGATGTCGAACGATCTGCGGCTGATGTCCTCCGGTCCGAGAACCGGGTTTGGGGAGATCAATCTTCCGGCAAAGCAGAACGGATCGTCGATCATGCCGGGGAAGGTCAATCCGGTCATCCCCGAGGTGGTCAACCAGGTGGCGTTTAACATCATCGGAAACGATGTGACGATCGCCATGGCGACGGAGGCAGGTCAGCTTGAGCTGAACGCATTTGAGCCGATCATTTTCCACAACCTCTTCCAGTCGATCGAGACGCTTGCCTATGCGGTACAGACGCTTGTCGACAACTGTATCACCGGAATCACCGCGAATGCGGAGCACTGCCGGGATATGGTATACAACAGCGTGGGGATCATCACGGCGATCTGCCCGCATGTGGGATATGAAAAAGCGGCCGAGATGGCGAAGGAAGCCATTGAGACCGGGGCGTCCGTCAAGGATGTCATCATAGAGCACAGGCTTCTCACAAAAGACGAGATGGAGAAGATCTTAGATCCCTATTCCATGACGGAGCCGGGGATCTCCGCGGAGGAGCTGCTGGACCAGAAGGGAATATAATTAATATGGAAGAAAGCGCCAGATGATTTACTCTGTCATCTGGCGCTATAACTCTCTTTTTACCATCACCACGTCATCGTCTTTATAATCTATTTCAAAGCCGTTTTTCAGGAAAAGCTGATAGGATGGATTGCCGACAGCGATATCGTCGTACAGCACGGGGATTCCATGTTCTTTTGCCGCCTTACAAATCAGCCCGATTCCCGCGGTGCCAAATCCGCGATTTCTGTGTTCTGACAACACAATCACATCGCAAAAATGCTTTTTTCTTTTCTCATCGTAGTAATAGGCAATTTCGCCAACGAACGCTTTTGTATCAGTTTCGTACAAATAGCGATAATATCGCTGATATTCGGAGCCTGTAAGCCACGCAGAAAACCACTTTTCCCATTCTTCCTTTGGAAACGGTATCACGCCTCCCCAGGCTGCATTGTAAGACATTGTTTGTTCGTCTGACAACAGTTTTTCCCGAAACCATAAGTCACGCAATACCGGTTTGAATGTTCTGATCATTTGTTTCCTCCGCGGATTTTATTTCACTTCTCAATTTTACCACGCATATTGATGATAGTCCAGACATTTCCCTGTCCAGAAAATTTTTCACCCACATAGATAAAACCGTCTTGTCTGTCCCACCGAAGTATGCTAGAATATATGAGATTTTGGGGTCTTTTTCACGAGAAGACCGACGGATCCAGAAGGAGCAGGCAATCCGGGGCCGATTCCCCGGGAAACAGATTCAGAAAGGACGTATGTATGAAGAGAGAAGACATTCACAAGGTACTGATTATCGGTTCGGGCCCGATTATTATCGGACAGGCATGCGAATTCGATTATTCCGGTACGCAGGCGTGTAAGGCGTTAAAAAGTCTTGGATATGAGATCGTGCTCGTGAATTCGAATCCGGCGACGATCATGACGGATCCGGACACCGCGGATATCACCTATATCGAGCCGCTGAATGTGGAGCGGTTAGAGCAGATTATCGAGAAGGAACGCCCGGACGCTCTTCTGCCGAACTTAGGAGGTCAGTCCGGCTTAAATCTGTGTTCCGAGCTGAAAACAGCCGGCGTGCTGGACCGGTACGGCGTGAAGGTCATCGGCGTGCAGGTGGATGCGATCGAGCGCGGGGAGGACCGGATCGAATTTAAGAAGACGATGAATGCGCTCGGCGTGGAGATGGCCAGGAGCGATGTCGCCTACTCGGTGGAGGAGGCGCTTTCCATCGCCGACGGACTCGGCTACCCGGTGGTGCTGCGCCCGGCCTACACGATGGGCGGCGCGGGCGGCGGTCTCGTATATAATAAGGAAGAGTTAAAGACGGTCTGCGCGAGAGGCTTACAGGCGAGTCTTGTCGGCCAGGTGCTCGTCGAGGAGTCGATCCTGGGCTGGGAGGAGTTAGAGCTTGAGGTGGTCCGTGACGCGAAGGGAAATATGATCACGGTCTGCTTTATCGAGAATATCGATCCGGTCGGCGTGCACACCGGCGATTCCTTCTGCTCGGCTCCGATGCTCACGATCGCGGAGGACGTGCAGAAGAAGCTGCAGGATCAGGCGTACCGGATCGTCGACGCGATCGAGGTGATCGGCGGCACGAACGTGCAGTTTGCGCATGATCCGGTGTCGGGGCGTATTGTCGTGATTGAGATCAACCCGAGAACCTCGCGTTCGTCCGCGCTGGCGAGCAAGGCGACCGGATTCCCGATCGCGCTGATATCCGCGATGCTGGCAAGCGGTCTGACCTTAGACGAGATCCCGTGCGGGAAGTACGGCACGCTCGATCAATATGTGCCGGACGGCGACTATGTGGTGATCAAGTTTGCCAGATGGGCGTTTGAGAAGTTTAAGGGCGTCGAGGACAGGCTCGGCACGCAGATGCGCGCGGTCGGCGAGGTGATGAGCATCGGAAAGACCTACAAAGAGGCATTTCAGAAGGCGATCCGCTCGCTCGAGAAGAGCCGCTACGGACTCGGCCATGTGGGCGATTTTGATCAGAAGAGTAAAAAAGAGCTGCTCACCATGCTGATGACGCCGTGCAGCGAGCGCTATTTTATCATGTACGAGGCGCTGCGCAAGGGCGCGTCGGTGGAGGAGATCTGCGAGCGCACGAAGGTGAAGGCATACTTTGTCGAACAGATGAAGGAGCTGGTCGAGGAAGAAGAGGAGCTGGTCGCGAAGTATGCGGGACAGGCGCCTGCAGAGGAGGATCTGCGCAGGGCGAAGCTGGACGGATTTTCCGATAAATATTTAAGCGAAATCTTAGGCGTTGCCGAGCAGAAGATCCGGGACGCGAGAGTCGCGGCCGGGATCGTGGAGGCATGGGAAGGCGTGCATGTCAGCGGGACAAAGGACAGCGCTTACTATTATTCCAGCTACCACATGAAGGACGAGAGCCCGGTGGAGACGGAGAAGCCTAAGATCATGATCTTAGGCGGAGGGCCGAACCGGATCGGACAGGGGATCGAGTTTGATTACTGCTGCGTCCACGCGGCGAAGGCGCTTCATGAGCTCGGATTCTCCACGATTATCGTCAACTGTAATCCGGAGACGGTTTCCACGGATTATGACACTTCGGACAAGCTCTATTTTGAGCCGCTGACCTTAGAGGATGTGCTTGCGATCTACGAGAAGGAGCAGCCGGTGGGCGTGATCGCGCAGTTCGGCGGGCAGACGCCGTTAAATCTAGCGGCGGATCTGAAAAAATACGGCGTGAACATCTTAGGCACGACGCCGGAGACGATCGACCTCGCGGAGGACCGCGATCTGTTCCGCGCGATGATGGAAAAATTAGAGATCCCGATGCCGGAGGCCGGTATGGCGGTCGATACAAAAGAAGCGCTCGCGGTGGCGCATAAGATCGGCTACCCGGTGATGGTGCGCCCGTCCTATGTGCTCGGAGGCCGCGGTATGGAGGTCGTCTACGACGACGAGGATCTGACCTTTTATATGGACCAGGCTGTCGGCGTGACACCGGACCGCCCGATCTTAATCGACCGTTTTCTGCACCATGCGACGGAGTGCGAGGCAGATGCGATCAGCGACGGCGAGCGTGTGTTTGTGCCGTCCGTGATGGAGCACATCGAGCTTGCGGGGATTCACTCGGGCGATTCCGCTTGCATCATCCCGCCGAAGGGGCTGACCGACGATCAGGTGGAGACGATCAAGGAGTACACGAGACGGATCGCCAGCGAGATGCACGTCGTGGGTCTGATGAATATGCAGTACGCGATCGAGGACGGAAAGGTGTTTGTGATCGAGGCAAATCCGCGCGCATCCCGCACCGTGCCGCTCGTATCAAAGGTCTGCGGCATCAATATGGTGCAGATTGCGACCGACATCATCACGATGCCGTTTACCGGCCATGAGAGTCCGGTTCCTGCACTGCGAGAGAAGAAGTTCGCACACTACGGCGTGAAGGAGGCTGTGTTCCCGTTCAACATGTTCCCGGAGGTCGATCCGATCTTAGGGCCGGAAATGCGCTCGACCGGCGAGGTCTTAGGACTTTCCGCCGACTTCGGCGATGCGTTTTATAAGGCGCAGGAGGCGACGAAGAGCCAGACGCCGACCGGAGGCTGCGTGCTGATCTCGGTGAATGACCGTGACAAGGCGGAGGTCGTCGAGGTGGCGAAAGGATTTTACGAATGCGGGTTCTCGATCATGTCAACCGGACGGACCTGTGAGATGATCGAGAAGGCGGGAATCCCGGCGCTGAAGGTATGGAAGATCAACGAGGGAAGGCCGAATATTCTTGATAAGATCACAAACGGAAAGATCCAGCTGATCGTGAATACGCCGATCGGCAAACAGGGCGCTGTGGACGACAGCTATATCCGCAAGGCCGCGGTGAAGAACAAGATTCCGTATATCACGACCATGGCTGCGGCGAAGGCGACTGTAGAGGGAATCCGCTCGGCGAAGCGCGACGGGAAGCTTCCGGTGAAATCACTGCAGGAATTCCACGCGCAGATTACAGACAGAGCATAGCGAAAAGAGATATCGGATGTTAAAAAACCCCGGGTTCACAACCCGGGGTTTTTTGTGAGACGATGATGCAGGGTGAGACGGTGATGTATCGTGAGACGATTACGAATTACACATCTCAGCCAGCTCTTTTAACAGCTTCGGCATGTTTTCCCTCATGGTCTCGTTCGAGAACTGGCAGGTGCCGACTTTTTTGTGGCCGCCGCCGCCGTATTTTAACATCAGGCTGCCGACGTCGATCGTGCAGCTTCGGTTGATGATGCTGTAGCCCACTGCGACGCTGCAGCCAAGCCCGCCGCGGCCGTTTACAATCCAAACAGAGATATTCTGCTCCGGATACATGCTGTAGATTAAGAAACGGTTGCCGGCATAGATCGGATCGACGTCGCGCAGGTCGGAGACGACGATATTTCCGTTCACGATGCTGAAGTTCTTTACCATATCCATGAACTTCTCCGCCTGGTCAAAATAGACCTCGACGCGCTCTTTTACATCCGGAAGCTCTAAGATCTCGTCCGCGGTCATGGTGCGGCAGTCGTCTAAGAGCTTCTCCATCAGCTGATAGTTGGAAATCGTGAAGTTGCGCCAGCGTCCGAGCCCGGTTCGCGGATCCATCAGAAAACCGATCAGGATCCATCCGGTCGGATGCTGGATCTCGTCGATGGTAAGATTGCCGGAGTCGACCTTGTCCACGGCCTCCATCATCTCGTCAAAGCGCGGGAATTTTTCTTTGCCGCCGTAATAGTCGTATACGATGCGGGCGCAGGAGGGAGCGATGCGGCTCTCGCCCTCGTATTTTCCCTCTAACTCCAGGCGCTCATGCTCGCTGGAATGGTGGTCAAACCAGAGACCGCAGCCCTCCACATAGGGGACATTTGCCAGGCAGTCGTTTTTTGAGACCTCCACAAGGCCGTCCTGCAGATCCTTCGGGTGCGCAAACTTCCAGTGATCGATGATGCCCGCTTCTTTTAAGAGCACCCCGCAGGCAAGCCCGTCAAAATCGGAACGTGTCACTAATCTCATAATCCTTCTCCTTTTTGTCTGTGTATATTTGCAACTGTCTCCATTATAGTAAAAATATGTGAAAATTTCAACCGGCACGCGGAATCAATTGAGAAATCAGACGGAGCGGCGATTGTAAAGAGGCGTGTACTGCGGTATAATACCAAAGGCGGGGATGTGTCACCGGAAGTTTACAGGGGAGGATCAGAAAGAGACTTATCTGCTGTTTTTAAAGGGTCTGCTGAAAGATCAGCCTTATGCAAAGCTGACCTGCAGAAGCCTTATGTACAGAAATCCGAAGGCATCATGGGGTCAGATGCTTTTGACCCCAACATCATACCATAAAGGATAAAAAGGGGGAGTACAGCCATGCATGATTTTAGTTATTATACACCTACAAAGATCGTATTTGGAAGAGACAGCGAAAAACAGACGGCAGGACTGATAAAGGAAGCCGGCGCGGCGAAGGTGCTGCTGCATTACGGCGGCGGGAGTGCGGAGCGCTCCGGCCTGCTGGACCGCATCAGAGAGCAGCTTGCGGCGGGGCGGATCCCCTTTACCGAGCTCGGCGGCGTGCAGCCGAATCCGCGCTTATCGCTGGTGCGGGAGGGGATCGCGCTCTGTGAGCGGGAGGGCGTGGATTTTATTCTCGCCGTCGGAGGCGGGAGCGTGATCGACTCCGCGAAGGCCATCGGCTACGGTGTGGCGTGCAGCGGCGATGTGTGGGATTTTTATAATTTTAAGCGGACGGCCACGGCGTGCCTGCCGATCGGGGTCGTGCTCACGATCGCGGCGGCGGGGAGCGAGATGAGCAATTCCTGCGTCATTACAAATGACGATACATGGGAGAAGCGGGGCACGAAGAGCGATGCCGGCAGGCCGCGGTTTGCGGTGATGAACCCGGAGCTTACGATGACGCTGCCGCCATATCAGACGGCCTGCGGCTGTGCGGATATTCTCATGCACACGATGGAGCGTTATTTTAACCACGGGGAAAATATGGAGCTGACGGACGGGATCGCGGAGGCGCTGATGCGCACGGTGATCCGGAATGCGAGGCTTCTGGTAAAAGAGCCGGAGAACTATGAGGCCAGAGCCGAGATCATGTGGGCGGGGAGCCTTTCACACAACGGCCTGACCGGCTGCGGGACGGACGGCGGCGACTGGGCAGTGCACAAGCTGGAGCATGAGCTGGGAGCCATGTACGACGTTGCGCACGGCGCCGGGCTTACGGCAGTCTGGGGGAGCTGGGCGCGCCTGGTGTACGGGGAGCGGATGGAACGCTTTGCGTCGTTTGCGACAAATGTCATGAATGTGCCGTGGCAGGGAAATGAGCGGGAGACGGCGCTTGCGGGGATCCGGGCCGCAGAAGCGTTTTTTCGGGAGATCGGCATGCCGGTGAACATGACGGAGCTTGGCGTTGCGCCGACGGAGGAGCAGATCGAAGAGCTTGCCGAAAAATGCATGAAATCGGCGCAGGGAATGCCCGGGATCGTGAAAAAGCTCTCGCGGGAGGAGATTGCGGGGATCTATCGGGCGGCGAGGTGAAGAGAGCGGGCTGCCCCGCCGTTTACTCTCCGCAGCTCTCTCTTGCGATATAGCGGACCTCGAGCTGCTGGGAGATGACGGCGGTGTCAAAGGAGGTGATGTGCTGACAGAGTATCATCAGGCATGCGGCGGCCATCTCCTCCATCGGAAGGCTCATCACGGAGAGCGACGGGATCGAATAGCGCGACAGATCCGGATAGGCATTTCCGACGCTGATGATCTCAAGCTGTTTTGGGACGGCGACCTGATGCCGGTGCAGCGCTTTCAGCGCACCGAGCGCGATGTAGTCCGAGGTGCAGAACAGGCAGTCGCATTCCGTCACGTGTGACAGCAAAAGATCAATCCCCTGATATCCGCCGTCCATGCTGTTTTCGACATCGATGATGACCGGGGAATACATGCCGGAGGAGACGGCCTGCTCCTCGAAAATGCTCGTGCGGACATTCATTCCGCCGAAGGTGGAGGGCGCTTTTAAGATAGCGGGATATTTTCTCCCGTGCTTTGCGAAGACAAAGGCAGGATACTGCCCGATGATACGGTCATCCATGTGCACGGCGGAATATTTTTTGGAGTACCGGTTGTAAAGGACGATCGGAACCGGGAAATTGTTCTGCTCCAGATAATCCATATCGGAGCCGGAGGGGTTGCAGATGATAATGCCGTTGCAGCCGCGCAGTGTGCCGTCCGTGAGCGCTTCTCTCAGATGGTCGTTCTCGTAGGTCTTGATCATGATCTCACAGCGGCTGCCGTCAGGGGCGGCCTGCAGGCCCTGGATAAACCGTGAGAGCATCTGTAAGCGGATATCGGTCGCCCAGAAGAGCGTGACGACAGCCGTGCCGGAAAAGCCGCTCCGAAGCGCTTTTGCCCGCATGTCCGGCGTGTAATTGAGTGATTTTGCGGCGGCGAGGACTTTCTGCTGCGTCGCGTCGGATATTTTTCGCTTGCTGCCGTTTCCGCGCATCACGATGGAGGCGGTGCTCACGGAAACGCCGGCGAGGTCTGCGATATCTTTTAATGTGGATGCCATAAGGTTCCCTTCTTCCATATCAATTCTGTGTCTTATGCATCATGATGATGTCGGGGTCAAAAGCATCTGACCCCATGATGCCTTCGGATTTCTGCGTGTTTCACACTCCCGAAATCCGAAAAACATTCGAAATCCGCTCATTTTCCTGTGGAAAACAGCTGCTTTCTCATGTTTGGCGGGTCACAAAGTCATGCGTTTTCACGCAGGCGTGAAACACATGATCTTCCTCCCCTGGCATCATCATTATATTGGAAAAACCCCGATGTTGCAAGAAAGTGTTTTGCGGGTGCCAGAAGGAGCCGCATCCGGGCCCAAAGGGCTGCGCCCGGGCCAGAAGGAGCTGCGCCCGGGCCAGAAGGAGCTGCGCCCGGGCCGGCAGGTACGGAGCGCGGAAACGTTTGACGAATACGGCGTCTGTGTGTATGATGAGAACAGGAAAAGGAGGAGGACTGATATGAATCTGCGCGGACGATGGAATTCTCTTCGGGTAAAGGTGGTCGTGGTGGTGCTGTTTACCTGTGTGCCTGTGCTGCTGCTTTTGTTCTGGATGAACTATTATTCAATCGGCCTGATCGAGCAGCGGATTTATGAGAATGATTATGACATCTTAAGCCTGAATATGAACCTTCTGGACGGGGAACTGAACAAGGTCTCGAACTGGCTGGTGAGCGAGGCACTCTACCGGACGGACACGGATGAATTTTCCTCGGCGGATCCGGGGATCAGCGAGCCTGCGGCGCAGCGGTACAATAATCTGATCGCGGAGCAGAAGCCGCTGTTTCACTATGTGGAAGGAATTGGCTGTTATTCGGCGCAGAACGGAAAGCAGGTATACGGTTTTTCGGAGTATAGCGAGAGCTTCATCAGCCGCATGGAGATCCTCGGGTATGTAAAAGAGCACGCGAAAGAGCTTTCCGGCGTGCGGGGCAGATGGGTGACCTGTCCGGTCGCAGACAGCAGCATACTGCTGTGTGCGGCAGGAAATGAGCAGGCACTCTTTTATGCGTGGACGACATTTGAGACGCTTTCGGTTCCGGTGAGCGACTGGAAGTTAGAGGAGGGCGTCAGCTGCGTGATGACCTCGCCTGACGGGACGCTGCGCAGCAGGGCGGACGATCCCGCGCTGCTTTCGCTGGATTACGGCGGCGATCTTGACGGATACTATTATACGGGGGAGGAGGATGCGTATCTGATGACAGGCGTTGTGTCATCTGCAGGAGACTTCCGGATGATGGCAGTGGTGGACCGGTCGCAGCTTTTAGGGCCGTTTTATCTGATCCGGGCAGTCGCGGTCACGGCGCTGACGGTATTTCTCTTTGTCCTGCTCCCGTGGCTGCTCCGCTCCCTGAAAAGGAGCGTGTTTCTCCCGATCGAGAAGATGGAGGAGGGGATGACGCAGGTCGAACAGGGGAAGCTTGACGTGCGGATCGAGAGCTGTCATTCGAGTAATGAGATTGCGCATCTGATCGATTCGTTTCACGATATGATCACAGAGATCCGGGAGCTGAAAATCCAGGTCTATGAGGATGCGCTGGAAAAAAAGCAGCTCGAGATGGATTATTTACAGCTGCAGCTGGAGCCGCATTTTTTCCTGAATGCCTTAAACCTGGTAAACCTGATGGCGCAGGCGGGGGATACCCGGCTGATCCCGCAGCTGACGGAAAATCTCTCGGCGTATCTCCGCTATATCGCGGGCACGCGGGGAGGAAGGACGACCGTAAAAGAGGAGCTTGTTCATATCGGCCATTATTTAAAGATCATGGAGATCCGGGTAGGGGAGAATTTTCGCTATGAATGCGCGGTGGAGGAAGGGCTTATGGAGACGCTGATCCCGCCGCTGATGCTCCAGCTTCTGATTGAGAATTCGATGAAATACGCGTTTGATATCACGCAGGAGAGCGTGATCTCCCTTTCGGCGGCGCGGGAGGACAAAGAGGCGGTTTTTCTGGTGCAGGATAACGGAAACGGTTATCCGCCAGAGATTCTGGAGCGCTTTTTAAAAGACATCCCGCCGGAGGGAAAGCATATCGGACTGTGGAATCTAAAACAGCGCTTACGGCATCTGTACGGGGATCAGGCGGTCTTTTCGATCTCAAATGCGCAGGGGGCCAGGACTGAAATCCGGATTCCCGTAAATCCGGAGGGAGAGGCGGACGAGGACGAGGTGAAAAAAGGATGAATGTTCTGATTGTAGATGATGAAATCTATGCGGTGCGCACGATCCAGCGGTGCGTGGACTGGGCGGCGGCCGGTGTGGATATGGTGCTGACCGCGTTTAACGCGGCGCAGGCAAAAAAAATGTTTGCCCTGCATGAGGTGGATATTGTCATCACGGATATCGAGATGCCGGGGGAGAGCGGTCTTGCGCTTTTGGGCTGGGTGAGAGAAAACGGGTACGACAGTATCGCGGTCTGCCTGACCTGTCACGCGGAATTTGCTTACGCCCAGGAGGCGATGCATCATCAGGTGATGGAGTATGTGGTAAAGCCGGTGAATGTAAAGCATCTGGAGGAGATCATCGTAAAGGCCGCGGAATGCCGCAGGGAAGAGCAGATGACGCGTGCGAGGGAGCAGAAGGGGCTTTTGTGGGATCATCACAAGGAGCGGCTGGAGAGGGAATTCTGGGAGAGTCTGATCGACGGCAGGCAGGGATCTCCGTCAGAAATGCTCCGTCTGGCCGGGCAGCTTCGCATTGATTACGATGTCAATGAACAGTACCGGCTGATTCTGTTTTCCGTTCACGGGATCGCTGACCGGAAAGAGGAATGGAGGGAGCAGCCGGATCTGATGACATTTGTCATACACAATATCTCGCGCGACCTCATTATCAGGGACGAGGACGCCGGAAAAACGGGGTGGAAGGATCTTAGGATGTGGGCGGTTCTCCCGGAAAAAAAGACCGGCGGGCTCTATGAGAATCTGGAGAGCTTTCTGGATGTCTGCCGCACGATCACAGGGGCCGGGATGACGGCTTATCTGGACGCGCCGTGCTTTGGGGAGGAGCTGCACGAGCGGTATCAGAAGCTTTTGCAGAGAGATTATGAGAATGCGTCGGCGGCGCAGTGCGTGATCGACTGCAGCCTGCCGGCAGCGGGAGGGGATGACGCCTGGGAGCTTTCGGTGGATCAGATCTGCGGCTGGCTGTCGGGAGGCGATTTTAAATCGCTCAGACAATACGCGTCGGCCGTCCGGGACAGCGGGTATGAGATCGGGGCAAAGGAGCGGTTTCTCGCGGCGGAGGAGGTGCGCAGGGAGATTTACCGCTGCCTTGAGCGGTATCATATCGCGCTTGCGGATTTTTGGACAAACGAGCGGATGGAACTGGTGATGCGCAGCTGGCAGTCCCTGCCGGATCTGATGGAATGGGTGCTGTCCGTTTCCGACCGCTTTGAGGAGCAGGGAACCGGCGACGGCAGTGAACGGGAGATGATTCTGCGCATCCGGGCCTATATCGGAGAACACATAGAAGGGCGCATCAGCCGGGAACAGATCGCGGAGCATGTGAATTTTTCCGCGGATTACGTGTCGCGGAGCTTTAAAAAGGAGACGGGGATATCGCTGAGCGAATATATCATCCGTGAGAAAATCGCCCGGGCGAAGGAGCTGATCGCGCGCGGGGAGGAGAATATCGGAGATATCGCGGTGCGGCTGGGGTACAGTAATTTTTCCTATTTCTCGGAGGTGTTTAAGCGCATCGAAGGGGTGCTGCCGAGCGATTATAAGAGGAGAGCGGAGGTACAAAGCCGAAATGAAAACATATAACAATTGTGCATCGGGCGGTACGACACGGACGAGCGCTATGTGTGATGTCAGATTATTTAGTCGGTAAACAGCGGGAAGCGATGTTGAGTGGAACTGCCTGTATCAGGTCTTTTGAAAAAAAATTGCGGACGAATGAGACGGCAGGAAAAAGGGGAAGTCGGAATACCGGCAGAAGAACAGAATAGCGGCAGGAGAGCAGAAAAATCAGCGGGGATCCGACAAAAGAGTGGGATCTCCGCTGATTTTTTCCGCAATTCCCGCAAAAATACCGCGGAATAATGGGAGATTTATTCCCGGGACTGAATTAGAATAAATGCATAAAGAAACAGGAAAACAAGGAGGAAAATCCTCTGCTCGCTGAAGGGCAGAATCCTGACAGCAGGTGTCAGGGAGCATTTTCCTTCGGAAAACAAGGAGGATTTATGAGACGGAGACGAGTGGCAGCGCTTGCATGCGCGGCAATGATGACAGTGGGAATGCTGGCCGGATGCGGCGGAGGAGATGACGCGGGTGCGTCCGCGGGCGGACAGAGCGCCGGGGCGGCAGGAGCTGCCGGCGGGACGGAGAAGGCCGGGGGAGCCGCGGGAGGCGGTGACGGCGCGGCGGCAAACGGAGAGGTGGAGGAGATCGTATTCGCGACCTTCTTATCCAAGACCGTGGACATGAAGCAGATCGAGGACGAGATCAATAAGATCACGGAGCCGAAGATCGGCGTGCGGGTACATATCGAAGGTATTTCGATGGCGAACTATAACAACCAGATCGGCCTGATGCAGTCGGGTGGCGAGCAGTTAGACCTGATGGGCTTTATCGGAACCTACAGCCCGTGGCTGGCCAATAACCAGCTGATGTGCATGGACGATTATATCGACGAGTACGGCGCGGGCATTAAAGAGGTTGTGGGCGAGGAATTCTTAAAGTCCACCACCAGCGCAGGTTCCCTCTATGCGGTGCCCACCTACAACGGCAAGGCGGCGGTTATGAACATCGTGCTGCGAAAAGATCTGATCGAGGAGCTGGATCTGCCGGTGGATCAGTTAAAGCTGGCGGAAAATCTCGACGAGTACTGTGAGAACCTGGACCTGATCGGGGAGATGTTTGCGAAGATTAAAGAGACTCACCCGGAGCTGGTATGCCTGGTGCCCACTTCTACCGCACCCAACAGCCTGTCATTTACGAGAGTTCCCTTTGTGGATATGTTAAATGACAGCAGGGGTGTCCTGATGCCGGGTGAGGACAGCACTGTTACGAACCTGTACGAGTCGGAGGACTATGCGAGGCTGCTGCAGTATGCGTACGAGTGGAACCAGGCCGGATACATCCTTGAGGATGCGACGACGACGCAGGAGGCGGCCAATACCTATGTGAAGAACGGACGCACCGCCGGTTACTTCATTATCGGCGAGGAAGGTCAGGCGGAGCAGATCACGACAGCGACAGGCGTCGAGGTGGAATCCATCAAACTGGTACAGCCCTTTATCGCAACCACGGATGTCAATTCCCTTGGCTTTGCGATCTCCGCCACTAGCGAGCATCCGGAAGCGGCGATGAAATTCTTAAACGAGATGTACACCAACGCGGATATCGTGAACCTGCTTGACTGGGGGATCGAGGGCGTTCACTATGAGGTGAAGCCGGACGGAACCGTCGATTTCCCGGAGGGCGTGGATGCAAACACCACCACCTACGGCCTGAATATGGACTGGTTCTTCGGCAATCAGTTCCTCTCCTACATCTGGGGCGAGGGCAGGGATACCTCCGTGTATGAGCGCCTGGATGCGAATAATAAGAATGCGCAGTGTACGCCGGTCATGGGCTTCTCCTATGACAGCACAAAGGTGTCCACACAGATCGCTTCGGTCACGAATGTGACGAGCGAGTATCTGCCCGGACTCGAGTGCGGCGCGGTGAATCCGGAAACGGAACTGCCGAAGTTTATCGAGGCGTTGAATTCCGCCGGACTGCAGGAGATCATCGCAGAGAAGCAGGCGCAGTTAGACGCCTGGAAAGCGGAAAAACAGTAAGGAAACGTTTTAAAATAGGAAATCAGTGCAACGGGGAGCCGCCGCGGAAAGAGCGGCGGCTCTTTTTCCGGACATCTGCCGGATGATGATACGACAGGCGGCCGCAAACGGACGAACGGATCTGCGTGAGACGTGGAGTATCAGCGAATACCATCCGTCGGCGGAGAGGAAACATGTCGCTGAAGCGACATGCCGCAGGCGGAGGAATCCGACAGATCAGGATTCTGTTTCAGAGCCAGAAATCACAGAATATGGAAAGCGGGGAAGAGAGCGTGAGAACAAAGAATAAGAGTCTGGCGCTGCGAAAGCAGTGGCCCTTCTGGGTGATGATCGCGCCCGGAATGATCTATCTGCTGATCAACAATTACGGCCCGATGTGCGGGTTGTTTATCGCGTTTAAGCAGATCGACTACGCAAAGGGGATCTGGAAGAGCCCCTGGATCGGATTTGACAATTTTACCTATCTGTTTAAGACGGACGCGGCATTTTTAATCACGAAAAATACGATCCTTTATAACCTGCTGTTCATCGTGGTGGGGACGGTGATGGGGATCGCCACGGGAATCATGTTAAGCGAGCTGAGAAGAAAGTTTGAGACCAGATTTTTCCAGACCGTGATTTTACTCCCGTATCTGCTCTCCTGGGTCATCTGCGCCTACATCGGGTATGCATTCTTAAGCAGGGACACCGGGCTGATCAACGGTATCCTGCGGACGTTCGGGGAGCCTCCGGTGGACTGGTACAACGATCCGGGCAAATGGCCCTTTATCCTGCTCTTTGTCAATGTCTGGAAGGGACTGGGCTATTCCTCCATCGTGTATATGTCCACCATCATCGGCATCGACCGCTCCCTCTATGAATCCGCCATGGTGGACGGGGCGACGAAGCTGGCGCAGATCCGCTACATCACGATCCCGCTGTTAAAATCCACGGTGATCATGCTGACCATCATGAGCATCGGGCGAATGTTTTACTCCGATTTCGGACTGTTCTATCAGATGCCGATGAACTCGGGGACGCTTTACTCGACGACGCAGACGATCGACACCTATGTGTACCGCGCGCTGATGCAGCAGAGTAATATCGGAATGTCGTCCGCGGCGGGCTTTTACCAGTCGATTGTAGGATTCATTCTCGTGCTGTCCGCAAATGCGGTTGTGCGGAAATTCAGCGCGGAAAACGCGATGTTCTAGGGGGAGGAAAGATTGAAAAATCACTCTGATGCGCTGATTTTTCAATCGCGGGTTTGTGCCGGAGCAGCAAACCCGTGATCGCAGAGCCGGATCTGATATCCGGCTCGCGGCCTTCGCAAAAATGCTCCGGCATGGAGGGAAAAAAATGGCAAACGTATTAGGTCGGGGAGAAAAAATCTTTCAGGTAGTGATCCATGTGTTTCTGATCATCTTTGCGCTCTGCGCGATCCTGCCCTTATGGGTGCTGGCGGCAGGATCCATCACGGGCGAGCAGGAGCTGATCTTAGAGGGATATTCCTTTCTCCCGAAATCCGTCAGCTTTACCGCGTACAAATATCTGTTTTACAAGGCCGCGGATATCTTAAACGCCTACGGGATCACCCTGATTATCACGATCACCGGAACCGTGACAAGTCTTGTGATCACGCCGCTGTTAGCCTACCCGCTCTCGCGGAAGGATTTTCGGGCGCGCAACGTGATCTCGTTTCTGGTATTTTTTACGATGCTCTTTAACGGGGGTATCGTGCCGTCCTACATCATGTGGACGCAGGTTTTTCATATGAAAAACACGATCTGGGCGCTGATCATCCCGGGACTTCTGATGAACGGGTTCAACGTGATTCTGATGAAAAATTATTTTGCTCAGAATATCCCGGTGGAGCTGATCGAAGCGGCAAAAATTGACGGAGCCGGGGAGTTCCGGATTTTCTTAAAAATGATCCTGCCCCTGTCTCTGCCTATCATGGCGACGGTCGGGCTGTTTGTCGGGATCGGCTACTGGAACGACTGGACGAACGGACTTTACTATGTGACGAAACCGGAGCTCTACAGCTTACAGAATCTGTTAAACCGGATCTTACAGGACGTGCAGTTCTTAAGCTCGAGCACAGTGTCCCAGGCGGCCGGCGGAGCCACGTCGATGACAGAGATGCCGTCCGTGAGTATCCGTATGGCGATCTCGGTGGTCGGGATCCTGCCGATCATGGTGCTCTATCCGTTCTTCCAGAAGTATTTCGTGAAGGGCATTACGGTTGGGGCCGTGAAGGGATAAGCGCCGGTCAGTCTGTGAGGCTTCTGTATTGCCGGAATTGACAGGGGAAATGTAACCTTTTGCATTGCCGGAATTGACAGATTCGTATAGCGAAGTGCGGTATGTGCATGGAGGACGGCTGTGCATCGTCATTCTCCATACACATCTGCAGGGGGAGACGACTGTGCTTAACGGAATCGTGAAAACAGAATGATTTGAGATAAGAGAGGAGGAACTGCGGGATGGAATTTCAGATACCGATGACGAACTGGATATGGATTCCGGGATGGGATCAGATGGATCAGGAGATCTGTCACCTGGTGTATTTCAGAAAGACATTTGTCTTAGATGAGGCGCCAGAGTCACGAAAGATACGGGTGTCGGCGGATACGCGCTACAAGCTGTGGGTGAACGGGCAGCTCGCGGAGGTCGGGCCGGTAAAAGGCGACCGGCTGGTGTGGTATGTCGATGAGGTGGAGCTTTCGCCGTACCTTGCCGCAGGGGAGAACGTGATCGCGGCGGAGGTGCTGCGCTATCCGCTCCCGCATAAAAAGGGCAACCACGGCATGTTCCGCACTACGATGCCGGGGCTCTATGTCGCGGAGGTACTGAGTGAGGAGCAGCGGCAGAAAAGCTTCGGCCCGATGGCGGATCTCGTGACGAAGCGCGACTATCCGATTGTGCGGGAGGATCAGGGGCACGGGATTTCGGGCGGCTCCTCCTGGAAGTGCAGGGAGGAAAAAGGATTTACAATCGTCTCAGAATCCCCGTTTTTTGCGCCGCTCCAGATCTTAGAGGACCGCACCGGGGATGCGGATACAGCCGGCTGGCGGACGGCGGGATATGACGACTCCGGCTGGCAGGCCGCAGCGCCGTACACGATGTTTGACGTGTCGCAGGCGGTCAGCCCGGGCAGTCTGACCCCGCGCACGATCCCCTCGATCCTGGGAGAAAAAAGATCGTTTGAGGGACTGTTCGGACGGCAGTCCGGCACTGCCGGACGTGCGGATGAATGGAACGCGATGCTTGCGGGCCGCGGGACGGTGACCGTCGCGCCCAACAGCCGGGAGACGGTGGAGGTCAGTGCCGGGGAGCTTATGACCGGCTATCTGTCCATGTCCCTTCGGGCGGGCCGCGGGGCAAAGATTGAACTGCTGACCTCGGAGGGGTATGTGCAGCGGGAGGAGAAGGTCGTGGGGGGAGACGCCGCCCATGCAGGACTCCGCCATCCGAAGAAAAAAGACCGCACGGACTGGGAGAACGGATATCTGCACGGCTTTACAGACACCTATCATGTGGCGGGCTGCGGGACAAGGGAGCGTCCGGAATGCTATGAGCCGTTCTGGTTCCGCACCTTCCGCTTCATCGGGCTTGAGATCACAACCGGGGAGGAGCCGCTTGTGATCGGGGGATTTGACTACCGGGAGACGGGATACCCGCTTCTGGCAAAAACAAATGTCACGGTGTCGGATGAAACCCTTGCACCGGTGTGGGACATCAGCCTTCGGACGCTGCGGCGGTGTATGCACGAGACCTACGAGGACTGTCCGTTCTACGAGCAGCTGCAGTACGCGATGGACTCGAGAAGCCAGATCCTTTACACCTATGCGGTCTCGGCGGACGACCGGCTGGCGAAAAAATGTATGGATGATTTTCGCCGGTCGGCGAGGGAGGACGGGATGACGAACTGCTCCTATCCGTGCTACGGGCCGAATATCATTCCGGGATTTTCGATTTATTATATCATGATGCTGTACGATCACATGATGTACTTCGGGGACCGGGCGTTCCTGCGTCAGCATATGGGGACCGTGGACGGGATCCTGGAATTTTTTGACCGGAATTTAGACGAGCGGGGAATGGTCGGCAAGGTCGGCGGCATGAACGGAGCCTCCCGCTACTGGTCGTTTATCGACTGGACGACGCAGTGGGATGCCACCACGGGCGTGCCGTCCGCGATCCGGAAGGGCCCCATTACGATGGAGAGCCTGCTCTACATCATGGGTCTGACCCACGCCGCGGAGGTGATGCGCTATCTCGGCCGCGGCGGCGTGGCGGAGGAATATCTCTCCCGTGCGGACGCGGTACGAAAAGCGGTGCAGAGATACTGTGTGGATGAGAACGGCATGCTGACCGACGGGCCGGGCGTCGCGGAGTACAGCCAGCACTGTCAGGTCTTCGCGCTGCTCACCGATACGGTATCCGTGGAGACGGGCCGTGAGAATCTGCGGCGCACGCTCGGAAACGGGGCAGAGTACGCGCAGTGTTCGGTTGCCATGGCGTTTTACCTGTTCCGCGCGCTGGAAAAGGCGGATCTGTACGACCAGACGAAGGATGCCTGGGATCTGTGGCGGAACATGGTGAAGAACAATCTGACGACGTGCGTGGAAGACGGCGTCAACGAGCGGAGCGACTGCCATGCCTGGGGTGCGCTGGCGCTCTACGAGCTGCCGTCCGTGGTACTCGGCGTGCGGCCGGCGTCTCCGGGGTATGAAACGATCGCGATTACCCCGCATCCGGGTTACATGACCGCTGCGAAGGGCGAGGTGATCACGCCGCGCGGCATGGTAAAAGCGGAGTGGAAGCTGGATGAACAGGGAGAATTACAGCTGACATACGAGGCGCCGGAGGGCGTGGAGGTCGTGACTGCGGCTGATGGAAGAGGAACGACGAAAGCGGAATGAATCTCACGAAGGTGTGGGCGGAAGCCGTGGAGAGTCGGGCAGATCCCAGAGCGGCACAGGTGATTATGGATGAGCTGACCGGGTGAACGGAATATCATAGAGGAATTGTCACAGCAGATTGTGTCAGTTCCTCTTATTTTTATGAGACATAATGGTCAGAAAACGGAAATCGCGGCAGTCAGAGCGTACCTGCAGAATCACCGATCATATTTTTTGAAAACGGATTGCGGATTACGGCCAGACAATATATAATTGAAAAAATCAGTAGGACAGTTCGGGCAGGTACGGAGGGAAACGATGGAAAGCACACAAAAGAAACCGGTGGCAAAGATTCATTTTCTGTTTACGGAACAGGGATTTCTGCCGGATAATATAGAGGTCGAATACACGGAGGAAGTATCCGCGTGGAAGGAGCGTTTTGACAGGGCGCCGTATCAGACGTTATATGAGCTTGGTTTTGTGGAGAAGCCGGACTGGCTGGACGCGGCGGGGATGTATCTGTATCAGCTGGCGGATGCATTTTTACAGGCGCTGACGCATCAGCCGGATATCGAGCTGATGAGGGATCAGGCGGTTGTGCGCGCGGATGAGGATCTGACGGAACGGCTGCTTCTGGCCGTGCCGTTTACGCTCGGTTCGGAGCATGTGACACCGGCCTGGATTGCGCGGATATTTGGAGAGCTGGGAACTGTTTTTTCAGAGGAAATACAGAATTATGACGGAACGGTGGCGTTATATCTCGCGGATAAAAGCCAGCATCTGAAGGTTCCGGAGCGGATTTTTTTCCATCTGGTGGAGAGCCGGGAAGCGGATTTCCCGTTTGCGTTTCTTGCAACGTACGCGACGCGGGACGAGGGCGGAAAGGTACGTCATATGCCGCTGCGGTACGCGCTGACCGAGTATAAGACAGAGCGGGAAAAGCTGCTGGATCTGCTGGCGTGTCTGAATAAGGCGGCGGAGGCATCGGAGCTGATCGGGGAATTCGTGGAGTCAGGTGAGATGTTTCACCCGCTCCGGCTGACGGCGGCGGAGGCATACCGCCTGCTAAAGGACATTCCGGCTATCGAGAACGCCGGGATCGTCTGCCGGATTCCAAACTGGTGGAAGAAGCATGCGTGCAATGTGTCCATGTCGGTGCAGCTTGGGGAGGAGCGGCCGGCGCTGCTTGGCATGGATGCAATCCTGCAGATGGTTCCGCAGCTTACCGTTGACGGTGTGCCGCTGACAAAAGACGAGATCGAAGCCCTGCTCTCACAGACGGAAGGGCTGGCGTTTCTGAAAGGAAAATGGATTACGGTGGATCACCAGCGGCTGCAGACGCTGCTGGATGAGATGGAAAACTATAGAAGTAGTCTGACGCTGATGCAGGCGCTCCGCATGGGGCTGGATGCGGGAGCGGATGAACCGGAAGCGGACGTGGGGCCGCTTGTCACGAACGGCGCCTGGCTGTCCGGCCTGCTTCGCGAGCTCCGGACGCCGAAACAGATCCGGTCCGCAGTTGTGCCGAAGACGTTTCAGGCGAAGCTGCGCGCGTATCAGAAGGTCGGCTACACCTGGCTTACCTATATGAATCAGCTGGGGTTCGGGGCCTGTCTGGCCGACGATATGGGACTGGGCAAGACCGTGCAGGTGCTCGCGTTCCTGGAGAAACTGCGCAGGACAAAAAAGGATGCCCGCGTTCTGCTCGTGGTACCGGCGTCCCTGCTTGGAAACTGGCAGAAGGAGGCGGAGAAATTCGCACCGCAGATGCCGGTAATGATCCTGCATGACGGAGGAGCAAAGAAGCTGGGAGAGACAGTTCTCGCGGATGAGAGCTTTCTTACGGTCACGACTTACGGGATGGCGGCGCGCATTGAGCAGCTCGGGCAGATTGCCTGGGACTGCCTGATCTTAGATGAGGCGCAGGCGATCAAGAATCCCGCGACAAAGCAGACCAGACAGATCAAGAAGCTGAAAAGCGCGATGCGCATCGCGATGACAGGTACGCCGATCGAGAATGATCTGACGAATCTCTGGTCGCTGTCTGACTTTTTAAATAAGGGACTGCTCGGCAGTTCGGCGGAGTTTCATGACTACTGTAAGGAGCTTGAGCGGCACCCGGAGGGTTATGCGAAGTTAAAATCCATGATTTCCCCGTTTATGCTGCGCCGTGTGAAGACGGATAAGACGATTATTTCCGATCTGCCGGAAAAGATCGAGCAGGTTGATTATGTGACGTTGTCGAAAAAGCAGACCGTGCTCTACCGCAAATATGTGACGGATCTCGCAAAAAAGCTGAATGAGACGGAAGGAATGGAGCGCCGCGGGCTGGTGCTGGCATCCCTGATTAAGTTAAAACAGATCTGCAATCATCCGGATCAGTATCTGGGACAGGAGACATTTGCAGAAGGAGACAGCGGGAAATTCGGCCTGCTGCGGGAAATCTGCGAGACGATTTACGAGAAGCGGGAGCGGGTGCTGGTATTTACGCAGTTTAAGGAGATCACGCCGTATCTGGACGCGTTTCTCGCGGAAATTTTTCACAGGCACGGGTTCGTGCTGCACGGCGGGACGCCGGTGGCCGCGAGAAATAAGATGGTCGAGGCGTTTCAGGGGGAGGCCGGTGTGCCGTATATGGTATTGTCGGTCAAAGCGGGAGGCACGGGGCTGAATCTGACCCGTGCGAGCCATGTGATTCATTTTGACCGCTGGTGGAACCCGGCCGTGGAGAATCAGGCGACGGACCGCGCTTACCGCATCGGACAGAAGCAGAACGTCTGGGTGCACAAGCTGGTGTGCAGAGGGACGATCGAGGAGAAGATCGACGAGCTTCTGAATTCGAAAAAGGAGCTGGCGGAAAATGTCGTGGGATCGGGCGGCGAGAGCTGGATTACGGAGATGAGCAACGACGAGCTGATGGCGGTCCTGCGTCTGGATTCGCCGAAGGAAAAGTGAGAGGAAGATATGAGCAGAAGTTACTGGGATACAGGTCAGAATTTTAAGCAGCCGGATACGGCCAGCCTGCAGAGAAATGCCAGGCAGACGGTAAAGAAGGAGAAGGCGAAAGGGAAAGTGCTCGAGCCGGTTGTGATCAGGGGAAGAAAGATTGTCACGACCTGGTGGGGAACGGCGTGGTGTGAGAATCTGGAAAAGTATGTGGATTATGAGAACCGGCTTGAGCGCGGCAAGCGGTATGTCAGAACCGGCGCGGTTGTGGATTTAAAGATCCAGAAGGGAAAGGTACTGGCCCGTGTGCAGGGCAGAAGGAAGACTCCCTATAAGGTGCAGATTCTCATCAGTCCGCTCTCGGAGGACCGATGCCAGGAGGCGATCCAGAAGTGCGCGCATAAGATCGAGAATCTGGACCGCCTGTTAAAAGGGGATTTTCCGGAGGAATTAAAAGAGCTGTTCACCGGAGAGCGGGGCTTATTTCCGCGGCCGCAGGAGATCAGTTTTCAGTGCAGCTGCCCGGACTGGGCGCTGCTTTGCAAGCACGTGGCGGCAGCGCTTTACGGGATCGGGAACAGGTTCGATGAGAACCCCGGCCTGTTTTTTGAACTGCGGGGGATCGATGTCGGGCGTTTTGTCGACATCACGATGGAGAATCGGATTAAAAGCATGCTGGAGAATGTGGACAGACCCAGCAGGCGGATTATTGCGAGTGAGGACTGGGCCGGGCTGTTCGGGGTGTGAGACGGACTGGAAGAGAGCGAAAATGTAACAGGATTTATAATAGGAGGAAATGCTTTCTGATTACGCAAATGACTGGTAAATATGCACAAAAATAATGACCGATATTTGACAATTTTATCTAAATGCGCTATAATTTGTTAGAAAACAAAGGCAGGATGGATGAGGAAACGGGAGCAGGTATAGTGTCAGAAAGAGAGCGGAGTTCACGGTACGATCTGGGGTATACGTTTCAGAAAATAAGTGCCTTTTTAGAATCAGTGAGAGGGGACGGAGAACATGCCGAAAACGAATCTTGCACAGGCACTTGAGATTACAAATGATGCCAGTGCCTACGATACAAATGTAAAATATCTGTTGTCCGATAAGCAGATTCTTGCGCGGGTTCTGAAATATGCGGTCAGGGAGTTTGCAGAACTGCCAGTCGAAGAGATCATGGAGAGCATTGGCGATGATATTGAAGTGGAATCAAAGCCGGAAGATCCGGGATTGTCAAATCTGGGGCGAATCAGGGGAACGAATACGGAAGACAGTGTTCCGGGAGAGGGCAGTGTGATTTATGATATCCGTTTTTCCGCATATCATAAAAAGGAAGAGATGAAGTTTCTGCTCAATATTGAGGCACAGAAGTCATCGGATCCCGGGAAACTGGGCTATCATCTGGAAAACCGGATCACATTTTATCTTGCGCGGATGATTTCGGCACAGAAGCAGACAGAATTTTTCCACAGCGACTATGACAGCTTAAAGAGGGTGCGGAGCATCTGGATCTGTATGGACAGCCGGACAGACGGTGATTCGATTGAGGAGATCGGATTTGAGAAGAAGGAGGTTTTTGGAAACAGTGCACGTTCCTATGATCTGGATCTGGTGAGGGCAATTATTGTCAATATCAGAAGCAGTGGGGAACTGACTACATCCCGGAATGTATTGACTTCCATGCTTGAGACACTGTTCGCAAAGATGGATCTGGATAATAAAAAACAGGTGCTGACTGAGAATTATGGAATGATTATGACGACTAAACTGGAAGAGAGGCTGCAGATCATGTGTAATTTATCTGAGAATATCATAGAGTATGGTCTTGAAAAGGGAATGACTGTTGGCAGGGAGCAGGGAAGAAAAGAAGGAAGAAAAGAAGAGCGCATGAATGCGATTGAACGGATGATCAGAGCCGGGGCCACGAAGGAACAGATTCTCATTTATGGATATTCAGAAGAAGAATACGGAATGGTGGAAAGGAGTTTGTAAATTTTCCAGTACCGTAAAGTACTGTTGCTAACCGTATGTTCAAAACCGGAAACGGACGATGCTCCTTGACTTCTCTCTGATAAAGTGATAAAATGATGAAACAGCAAAATGCAAGCATGCTGGCATATTTTTGTGTGTATGCTGGCATTTTGTTGTATAAAGAGACAGGGAAGCAAAAGAAGAGGAGGAGCGGAATGAAAAGGAAAGTATTCAGTATCCTGTTTGCGGCGGTTATGGCGGTAAGCCTTGCAGCCTGCGGAGGAGACGGCGGGAGCGGAAACGCAGATACGGCAGACGGCGGTGCGCAGCCGGGGCAGGAGGCTGGCAATGCCAGTGGTGATAGCGCTGGCGGGGAAGAGCAGGTTCTGATCGTCAGCATCAACGGGGATCCGACCAGCTTCAACCCGGACGCCGTTACGGACGATAACGCGGGCACGGTGGCGGACAATCTCTACAGCGGCCTGCTTGCGCTGAACAATAACGAAGAGATTATACCGGATCTGGCGGAGAGCTGGGAGATCTCGGAGGATGGGCTGACCTATACCTTTCATCTGCGGCCCGGGGTAAAATGGCATGACGGGGAAGCATTTACCTCGGAGGACGTAAAGTTTACCTACGAGATGATCATCGAAAATGAGGGCTATCTGGCGAAAGATCTCTCGATTGTCAGCTCCATGGAATGCCCGGACGAGAATACGATCGTCATTACATTAAAGGAAGCCAGCGCTCCGTTTCTGGCGAGTCTGGCATGGTACAGCAACAGCATTCTGCCGAAGCACCTGTATGAGGGGGTGGAGGACTGGACCACCTGCGAGGCGGCGACGACAAATCCGATCGGAACAGGCCCGTTTAAGTATGTGGAATCCAAGAGCGGCGTTTCCATCACACTGGAGAGAAACTGGGATTATTTCGGGGGACAGCCGATTCTTGACAAGGTCATTTATGTGGTCAGTACAGACGCAGATACTACCTATCAGGCATTTTTAAACGGAGAGATCGATTATATTACCGATGTGCCGGCAGCTAATGTATCGACGCTGGAGGCGGACTCCGCCTACAAAATCGGATGCCTGTCAGCGGCCCGCCGGTATCAGATGTGCTTTAATATGAACGGCACCTATACGAAGGATCTGGCAGTGCGCCAGGCGATTGCAAAGGCGATTGACCGGCAGGAGATTTCCGCTAAAGGAACCAACGGTCTGCAGGCTCCGGCGTACGGGTTTTATCCGCCGTTTCTCGACTGGGCCTACAATGATCAGGCGGATATCGGCTCAAAGGATACCGCGATGGCGGTTCAGCTGCTGGAGGATGCCGGATATACGAAGGATGCGGACGGATATTATATGCACCTGACACTGGAGGTCTTCAGCGGCGGCACGTATGCGGACTGCGGCAAGGTCATCAAATCACAGCTGGATGCCGTGGGCATTGACGTGACGATCGAGGAGCTTGAGGAAGGCGCATGGGTCGAGAAGGTCTTCAGCGGAAACTATGATCTGTGCATCCTTGCGGGAATGCAGGGGCCGGATCCGGACAATATGACAAACCGCATCGGCACGGGAGGCGGTCTGAACGTGTCGTTCTATTCGAACGCGGAGGTGGACGATCTGCTCGCGCAGGCGCGTGTGACGTCGGATCAGGAAGAGCGCGGCGCGATGTACAAACAGATACAGCAGATTCTCTCCGAAGATCTCCCGCTGGTGCCATTGGTGGAATATGCGGGATATTATGCCTGCCCGTCGAACATCACCGGACTGCCGTACATTGATACAAGTGTAGATGAGCTGGCGCCGGGAAATTTTGGAAGGGTTAGTTTAAATCTGGACTGACAATAACAGGGCTGTCGCTTCACGGGGATTCATCCGCGGAAGCGGCAACGCCGTTTTGAGAGGGAAAAAAAGTGGCAAAATATTTTCTGAAACGGATTGGCACGGCGTGCGTCATCGTACTGGTCGTGATTGCATTAAATTTTGTGATCGTGCGGATGGCGCCGGGCGACCCGGTTACCATTATGGCCGGTTTTGACAATCCAAGTGAAGAATTTAAAGCGGCGATCACAGCAAAATACGGTCTTGATCAGCCGCTTCCCGTACAGTTTTTTACCTATTTTGCAAGACTGCTGCAGGGAGATCTGGGAGAATCCTATTATTACAATTCGACGGTGCGCTCCCTGATCGGCGAACGGTTCGGCGCATCCCTGCTGCTGTCGGGAACCAGCGCGCTGCTCGCCTTTGCGCTGGGGACCATACTGGGGCTGATCGCGGGACAAAAAGCCGGCGGGATCAGCGACCGGGTGTTTTCAACAGGAGCTTATATTTGTAATTCCATGCCGTCTTTCTGGCTGGGTATGATGCTCACGCTGGTGTTTGCGTCCCGGCTGGGCTGGCTTCCGACCCAGGGCATGTACAATATGCGGATGACCCAGGAGGGACTTGCGAGGTGGCTGGATGTGGGAAAACACATGGTTCTCCCGGTGACCACCCTGACGCTGATCCAGATCCCCTCCTATTTCCGGATTACCAGATCGTCCGTCACGCAGGTGCTCTCGGATGACTATATCACGACATTCCGGATCACGGGCATGAGCGAGGGAAAGATTTTCCGAAAATATGTGCTGAAAAATGCGATCCTCCCGGTGGTCACGGTATTCGGCATTAACCTGGCCTACGTGGTGGCCGGTTCCACGCTGGTGGAGACCGTATTTTCCTGGCCGGGCATCGGGATCATGATGTATACGGCGATCAGTAACCGTGACTATAATGTCCTGATGGGAGTATACCTGATCATTGCCGTGTCGGTTGCGTTTTTTATGATACTGATCGATCTGGTCTGCGCAAAGCTCGATCCCAGGATTCGCTACGAATAGGAGGGCAGGATGAAGAAAAAGAACTTCTTTACCACATTTGTGGAATATATGAAGATCAGCCCGAAGCTGTTCTGGGGAATCGTCTGCTTCTGTGTGATCCTGCTTTTGGCTGTTATGGCGCCGCTTCTGGCAGGATACAGCCCGTATTATCTGAGCGACGAGCTGCTGGTTCCGCCTCTGTCCGCGGGGCATCTTCTGGGCACAACCTATATGGGAGAGGATGTCTGGAGCATGATCCTGTATGGCGGAAGGACATCATTAAAAGTGGGGATTGTGGCAGCGGCGCTGTCCGGACTCATCGGCGTGCTCTTAGGGGCGGCGGCCGGCTATTTCGGAGGGATTGCGGATAAGATTCTGACGGAGATCACCAACATTTTTCTGATGATTCCGTCCTTTTTCCTGATCCTGATTGTGGTTGCCATGTTTGGCAGCAGCATGTTCAATGTGATGGTCATCATTGCGCTGACCTCATGGCCGAGCAACGCAAGGATGATGCGGACACAGGTCATGTCCTTAAAGGAGAGAACCTATGTAAAGAGCGCGCAGACGATCGGGGAGTCTGGGGCAAGGATTCTCTTTCATTATATTGTGCCGAACGGGATCTATCCGATCATCGCGAACACTACGATGAACGTGGCGCAGGCGATTCTGACAGAAGCAGGCTTAAGCTTTCTGGGACTCGGCGATCCGAATCAGGTCAGCTGGGGGCAGATGATCATGGGCGGGAAATCCTATCTGGTCAACGGCTGGTGGATCTCGCTGTTTGCCGGTCTTGCCATCATTTTGGTCGTGATCGTCTTTTATATGATCGGCGACGGGCTCAACTATGCCATGAATCCGAAGATGCAGGGAAGGAAATAGGAGGACATATGAAAAAACTATCCGTGGAAGACGTAAGCGTCACCTATCATGGAAAACAAAAACAGGTAAAAGCGGTCGATCATGTGTCCTTTTCCATAGAGGCGGGAGAAAGTCTTGGCATTATCGGGGAATCAGGCTCGGGAAAATCCACGCTGATCAACGCCCTGCTCCGTCTGCTCCCGGAAAAGACGGCGGAGGTATCGGGAAAAATCCTGTTTGACGAGGATGATCTTTTAACCTGCAGTGAAAACCGCCTGAAGAAGCTGCGCTGGAAAGAGATCGCCGTGGTATTTCAGAAATCCATGAACAGCTTAAGCCAGATCCACACCATCGGCACCCAGTTTGAGGATGTGTACCGGGCGCATGTGCCGAAGGCAGGAAAAAAAGAGATGCAGGAGCTGATCTGCGGGCTGTTCGAAAAGGTTAATTTAAATCCGAAGATTTATCATATGTATCCCTTTGAGCTCTCGGGCGGCATGCAGCAGAGGCTGAATATTGCGCTCAGCATCATGTTTGAGCCGGCGCTTCTGATCATGGACGAGGCCACGACGGCGCTTGACGTGGTGACGCAGGGACAGATTTTAGAGGAGCTCATGGAAATGGAAAAGAGCATGGATACGACGCGTCTGATGATCACGCACGATCTCTCCGTGGTGGCCGTATCCTGCAGAAAAATCATGGTTCTCTATGCCGGAAGACTCATGGAATTCGGAACCGTGGAGGATATCTTAAAAAACCCGAAGCACCCCTATACGCAGGGACTGATTCAGTCCTTCCCCTCTCTGTACGGGGAAAAGAAGGATCTGAAATCCATACCGGGGATTCTGCCGGATATGTCGCGGGAACATCCCGGCTGCATCTTTGCACCCAGGTGTCCGTATGCAGACGAACAGTGCCGCACAGTGCGGCCGGCGGATCATATACTGGGCGGGATACACAGGGCAGCCTGCCATAAATGCGGAGGAAGTAGTAATGGATAAGACAGAAGCGGTCCGAAACGACGAGGTCATGGTCGAGGTAAAGGATCTGAAAAAATTTTATAAGGCAAGAGGGCAGGGCGGCCTGTTCCGGAAGAAAAAATACGTGGAAGCGGTAGGGGGAGTCAGCTTTCAGGTGAAAAAAGGAGAGATCTTAGGAATCATCGGGGAATCCGGCTGCGGCAAATCTACGATGGGAAAGGTGCTGGTGAATCTCGAGGAGCCGACCGGAGGAGAGGTTCTCTTTCAGGGCGTTTCCGCGGGAGACATCCGGAGCAGAAACCCGGGGGAATTCCACCGGATGGTGCAGATGGTATTTCAGAATCCGTTTGACACGTTTCTGCCGACCGAGACGATCGAGCGGCTGATGATGCGGCCCCTTGAGATTCACGGGATCGGAGCGGACGAGACAAAGCGCCGGGAGCTGGTTTTATCGGTGCTGGAGGACGGCGGCCTGCACCCGGCAAAAGATTTTATGGACCGGTATCCGCATGAGCTTTCCGGCGGGCAGCTGCAGCGGATCTCGATTCTGCGCAGTATGATGGTAAATCCGTTGTTTTTGGTGGTGGACGAGCCGGTTTCCATGCTGGATGTATCGGTCCGGGCGGATATTATAAATATGCTGACCGGCCTGACGAAAAAATACGACACCTGTATTTTGTTTATCAGCCATGATATCGCGGTCATCCGCTACGTGGCGGACCGGACGGCGGTCATGTATCTGGGCAGGATTGTGGAAATGGGAGACACGGACACCATCATACACGATCCGAAGCACCCGTATACCAGGGCGCTGGTGTCAAACTGCGCCACGATTGACCTGGATAAGGATGTGAAGAAAATAAAGATCACGGGGGAGGCGCCCTCGCCGATCGAACCGGGTCCCGGCTGCTATTTTGCGGGAAGATGCAGCCAGGCATGCGACAAATGCACAAAAGAATATCCAGAAGAGCGGATTCTGCCGGACGGACGGCTGGTGGCCTGCCACCTGGTATAAGGTCCGCCGGTGCAAAGATGCTGTCTGCGCCCCGCAGATCAGAGCGGGAGACCGCGGCAGAACATGAGAAAACGATTGATATTGCAGAACTGCCGGATGCTGCGGCAGCCCGGCGGGCCCCGCAGCAATGCTCTGGCATGGAGGGAAGGATGAAGATCGATATTGAAGAAATTTTAAGCAGAGTTCCGGAATACACGGAGTTTCACACCGTTGAGGAGATGGACCAGAGGTCGTTTGCGCTCGCCGCAGAATATCCGGATGCGGTGGAGCTGACAGAACTCGGAAGATCGAAGCAGGGACGGCCGATCTATTGTATGAAGATTGGTTCCGGCAGCCGGACGGCGCTGCTGTACGGGACGCCGCATCCGAATGAGCCGATCGGGACGATGATGCTGGACGCGCTGTCCGCGATCCTCGCAGAGGACGGACGTATCCGGCAGGAGCTGGATTACACCTGGTATATTGTCAAATCCAGTGATGTGGACGGAATGGCCATGAACGAGGGCTGGTTTAAGGGGCCGTTTACGATCACAAACTATCAGCACCATTTTTTCCGCCCGGCATTTGACCAGCAGGTCGAGTGGTCTTTCCCGATGGATTATAAGAACTACCGGTTTGACCGCCCGACGCCTGAGACGCAGTGTCTTATGAAGCTGATCGACACGGTAAAGCCGGACTTTATTTATGCGCTTCACAACAGCGGGTTCGGAGGATGCTACTGGTATCTGACGGACGGGGAGGAAGCCTTATATCAAAAGCTTCAGGCAGTGCCTGCGAAGTATGATATCGGACTGAATCTGGGCGAGCCGGAGGTGCCTTACTGTGAGAGCCGCAGCGATGCCGTCTATACGATGGTGGGCGCGTCGGACAATTATGACTATATGGAAACCTTTATGCCGGATCAGCCGGCGGAGACGCTCATGAACGGCGGCGCCTGCAGTGTGGAATATGCCGGGAGGGACGGCAGACGCGTGCATTCGCTGGTGACCGAGATGCCGTATTTTATGGATCCGCGGGTTTCGGATACAAGTCTGTCCGACCGGTCCCGCAGGGAGGTGGTATTAAAAAGCTGCGAGCGGGCCATGGAGGATTTCGCATTCTGGAAACCTGTTTTTGACGAGGTATCCGCTTATATGCACCCGGAGAATCAGTGCTATCTGGCGGCAAAAGAACGCAGCAATATGGGAAACGGGATCACTGCAAAGCAGAACTGGGCGAAATCGGAACCGTCCATGTCAAAACCGGCGACAGTCTGCCAGGTGTTTGACAATCTGCTGTCCGACCGGTTTTATTCGAATCTCAGCATCGTGCTGCTGCGTAGAGCCTGCGAGGAAGAGTTAAAAAGAGACGATGTCCCGGCAAAAGCAAAAAAAGTATTGGAAAATGCCAGGGAAACATTGTATCATAAGGAATGTGAGAATCTGGAATTCCTGGAGAGCCGTCTTTCCTATACGGCGCTTCCGATCCGCGATCTGGTGAAGGTACAGCTGGAATGCGGACTGATTTACGCGGAATATGTATACGGGCTGGCGCGTTAAAGCGGCCCGTGCGTGCGCGCCGGTTTTCGCAGGGACTGATTTCAGAGAGACCGGCGTGAGGCGCATGAGAGTGGGAAAGCGGCGCCGTTGGGATAGTGACAGGCAGGGACCGATCCAGGGGAGAGATCGGTGTGCGTGCCGGCGTGCGGCTCTTGAGTTTGGGAAAGCGGCGCCGTTGGGATAGTGACAGGCAGGGACCGATCCCGGGGAGAGATCGGTGTGCGTGCCGGCGTGCGGCTCTTGAGTTTGGGAAAGCGGCG
>CAJUNX010000005.1:36571-38769 GCA_910587865.1 uncultured Roseburia sp. | reverse complement strand
CCGTTCGGATTATGACAGAAACGGGGAGAGATACATGGAAAAGGCGGCGTTTCTTCGTTTGCCGGGGAAAAAGAGAAAAACGATACTCGAAAAGGGCAGGGAAATTTATATCCGGTATGATTATGACGAGATCACGATCCGTTTTCTGACCGAGAAGATGGGCATGGATATGGCCACATTTTACCGGTATTTTGAAAATAAGGACGATCTTGTGGTCTGTGCCTACCGGGATCTGATCAGCCGGACGAAGTATGAGGAATATCCTCCGATCTGCCGGTTTATCAATGAATATGAGGACAGGACGGATCAGGAATTTTTTGCGGTGTGCAGAAGGATGACCAATAAGACAATCCGTGACAGGCTGATGGAAGCGGAGCGGGATGTGATTTATCCGATTATCCGCCAGCAGCTCCGCGCGGAAAAATACAAAGGCACGATCCGGGATGAGGTGGACGTGGATCTGATCGCCTATCTGTATTCCTCCATCGGGACGGAGCTGTTTGATTTTTTTGAAAAACATCAGATAACGGATCAGGATCTGCAGGAAAAGATGAAGCAGTACGTCTACTTTTCTTTTTTTATGCACGGAATCGCAGAGGAAAAAAACGCTTGACACTATATTTTTATTGTGGTAGAATATATAAGTCGTTAGAAAACAAAGTAGAGTATCCACTCTCACCGGAGCACAAACACGTGACTCATGGTTCATATTTCAGGACGCTACCGTTATTTTGCAGGGCGAATTGGAAGAATCAGTGGATAGTCTGCCTATCCACTTTTTTTATTGGAGGTACGGTACCATTAGCGAGTTAATGATTAATGAACAAATCAGAGACAAGGAAGTTCGTCTGATTGGCGAGAACGGTGAGCAGCTCGGCATTATGCCGATCAGGGAAGCGATGAGAATCGCCGGGGAGGCAGAGCTTGATCTGGTGAAGATCGCCCCGACCGCAAAGCCGCCGGTATGCAAGATCATCGATTACGGCAAGTACAGGTATGAGATGGCCCGGAAGGAAAAGGAAGCCCGGAAAAAGCAGAAGGTGGTAGAGCTCAAGGAGATTCGTTTGTCGCCCAATATCAATTCAAATGATCTGAATACAAAGATGAACGCTGCACGGAAGTTCCTGACGAAAGGGGATAAGGTAAAGATCACCCTGCGGTTCCGTGGTCGCGAGATGGCGCACATGAATGCCAGCCGGCATATCTTAGACGATCTTGCCGCGAACCTCAGCGAAATAGCAGTAGTGGAAAAAGCACCGAAGGTTGAGGGCAGGAGCATCAGCATGGTGCTGGCAGAGAAGAAATCATAATTATAAGGAGGAATATACCATGCCTAAAATGAAAACCAGCAGAGCGGCTGCAAAACGTTTCAAATTAACAGGAACCGGAAAGTTAAAGAGAAATAAAGCGTATAAGAGACATATTCTGACCAAGAAGTCGCCGAAGACAAAGCGCAATCTCAGAAAAGCGGCGATGACGGACGCATCAAATGTAAAGAATATGAAGAAGATCTTACCGTATCTGTAGGAGCAGTGGAAGGAGGAATAAAAGATGGCAAGAGTAAAAGGCGGCATGAACGCCAGAAAAAAACATAACAGAGTATTAAAGCTCGCAAAGGGTTACAGAGGCGCGCGCTCCAAGCAGTACCGGATTGCAAAGCAGTCCGTGATGAGGGCGCTTGCAAGTTCTTATGCAGGCAGAAAAGAGAGAAAGAGACAGTTCCGCAGCTTATGGATTGCGCGTATCAACGCGGCTGCAAGGATGAACGGGATCTCCTACAGCCAGATGATGCACGGTCTTAAGGTTGCCGGGGTGGATATCAACCGCAAGATGTTAGCAGAGATGGCTGTCAGTGATGCAGAGGGCTTTAAGACACTGGCTGAGCTTGCAAAGAGCAAAGTGGCTTAAGAGAAAGAAAAGGGTTTATTCTGTAGCGGGACAACCTGTTACGGAATAGATTCTTTTTTCATATTCTGACAGGGAGGAACTGCGATGCTGCTGATACAGACGGTGATGCTGCTCACCGGCCTTCTGATGATGGCGGTTCCGGGAGCATGCACGAGAAGGCAGTCCCGCGGGGATGCCGAAGCGGAGAAGAAGACGCGCACTATGGGCGTGTGGCTCTCACTTGCGTCGATCATCTGGATTGTCGCGGCGCGCCTGACATAAAAGAAGGGCGAAGCCGTGCCGGAAGCCGT
>CAJUNX010000005.1:213-36471 GCA_910587865.1 uncultured Roseburia sp. | reverse complement strand
AGGGCGAAGCCGTGCCGGAAGCCGTCGGCGGCCGGAAACTGCATGTGCGCCGGAAAAGAAGGGCGAAGCCGTGCCGGAAGCCGTCGGCGTGGATCATCCGGATTGTCGCGGCGCGCCTGACATAAAAGAAGGGCGAAGCCGTGCCGGAAGCCGTCGGCGTGGATCATCCGGATTGTCGCGGCGCGCCTGACATAAAAGAAGGGCGAAGCCGTGCCGGAAGCCGTCGGCGGCCGGAAACTGCATGTGCGCCGGAAGTGAACGGCGGTGCGGCCGCTGGAAGGAAAAAAGCCGCCGGCTGAGTGCTGTCGGGAAGAAGGAATAGCAGCCGAAAGCTGCGGAAATGAGGACGGATATGTTTTGTAAAAATTGCGGACAGGAATATATGACGGATCAGGCGATTGTCTGCACCAGATGCGGCGTGCAGAAAGGGATCGGCAATCAGTACTGCCCGAACTGCGGACAGCCGGTGATGCAGGGCGCGCAGTACTGCATGAACTGCGGAGTCGCGACTCAGACGCTCTACGGCATGCAGAGCGGTAAATCCAAAGTTGCGGCCGGACTGCTCGGGATTTTTCTCGGTGCATTTGGCGTGCATAACTTTTATCTGGGCTATACCGGCAAGGCAGTGATTCAGCTTGTGCTTACGATTGCGACATGCGGATTCGGCGCGACGATTTCCGGCATCTGGGGATTTGTGGAAGGGATTATGATCCTGACAGGAGGCATCCGGACGGATGCGGACGGCAGATTTTTGTCAGAATAGCGGAAAACGTGTGGTTATTTCTGGTATTCCCAATGGATATGGCCTTTTTGGGTTCAGATATTGACAAAGAAATATGACATTGCTATGATCAATGGTAAATAACGATTAAGGAAGGTTTTCTTTTATGAGAAGACAGGTGTTATCACTGCTGGTGGAGAATAATCCGGGTGTGACCAGCCATATATCGGGCCTGTTCAGCCGGAGGGGCTACAATATCGACAGCTTTTCTTCCGGTGTGACGGCGGATCCGCGCTATACGAGGATTACGATTGTCGTGAGCGGTGACGAGCAGATTCTGGAGCAGATCGAAAAGCAGCTGGCGAAGCTCTGTGACGTACTGGATATCAAGAAGCTGGAGACGGGTCTGTCTGTGACCAGGGAGCTTATCATGGTCAAGATTCGCGCGAAGGATACACAGCGCCAGCCGATTATCAATGTGACGGAGATCTTTCACGGAAAGATTGTGGATGTGACGCATGATTCCATGGTGATTGAGCTGACCGGTCAGCAGGACAAACTGGACGCTTTTCTGGATCTTTTGACCGGATATGAGATTTTAGAGCTCGCGCGTACAGGGATTACCGGTCTTTCGAGGGGAACCTCGGATGTGAAGATGATCGATGAAAACGGTCATCTGTGCGATTTAAAGCCGCGCCGGGAAGACTGAGCAGCGATAAGAGAAGCGAAACCGGATATCGCGGCGGGAAAACGTCCGGCCAGGCAGGAAGGGCAGAGCGCAGAAGGTGGGGCATTGCGGAGAAAAGCGCGGCAGACCAGGCCAAAAGAGCGGGGGAGCACCGCAGAGAAAAGCGCGTCTGGCTGGCGCTGGAAGAGCGTGGCACCGCGGAGAAAAGCGTATCCGGCCAGGTCAGATGGCCATGGCATCGAGCAGAAAAATGTGGCCAGGCGGGAAGAGCATGGCATCGCGGAGAAAAACGCGGCAGACCAGGTCAGATGGCCATGGCATTGCGGCAGAAAAACGCGGCCGCAAATAAAATTCCGCTGTGTGAGAACAGGTGTGCAACAGGGGCGACCCTGAGTGTATAAAGAATTGGAGGAAGATAGTATGTCAGCAAAAATATTTTATCAGGAAGACTGTAATCTGTCCCTGTTAGAGGGAAAGACGATTGCGATCATCGGCTATGGCAGCCAGGGACATGCACATGCGCTGAACTTAAAAGAGTCCGGATGCAATGTGATCATCGGTCTCTACGAGGGCAGCCGCTCCTGGGCAAAAGCCGAGAAGCAGGGGTTTGAGGTATTTACCGCGGCGGAGGCGGCAAAGCGCGCGGATATCATTATGATCCTGATCAATGACGAGAAGCAGGCGGATCTGTATAAGAATGACATCGAGCCGAACCTTGAGGAAGGCAATATGCTGATGTTTGCACATGGCTTTAACATCCATTTCGGGTGCATCGTGCCGCCGGCAAATGTCGATGTGACGATGATCGCTCCGAAGGGACCGGGCCATACGGTTCGTTCCGAGTATCAGGAGGGCAAGGGTGTTCCGTGTCTGATCGCCGTGGAGCAGGATGCGACCGGCAAAGCACAGGATCTTGCACTGGCTTACGCACTCGGAATCGGCGGCGCGAGAGCAGGTGTGCTTGAGACCACCTTCCGCACCGAGACAGAGACAGATCTCTTCGGCGAGCAGGCCGTGCTCTGCGGCGGTGTGTGCGCACTGATGCAGGCGGGCTTTGAGACACTTGTCGAAGCCGGCTATGATCCGAGAAATGCTTACTTTGAGTGTATCCATGAGATGAAGCTGATCGTTGACCTGATCTATCAGTCCGGTTTTGCAGGAATGAGATATTCGATCTCAAATACGGCCGAGTACGGTGATTACGTGACCGGACCGAAGCTGATCACAGAGGAGACGAAGAAGACGATGAAGAAGATCCTCTCCGACATCCAGGACGGCACCTTTGCGAAGGAATTCCTGCTTGACATGTCACCGGCCGGAAAGCAGGTTCACTTTAAGGCGATGAGAAAGCTCGCGGCGGAGCATCCGGCGGAGGAAGTCGGACGTGATATCCGCAAGCTCTACAGCTGGAACAACGAGGATGACAAGCTCATCAATAACTAATCCGTTTTTAAGAACATATCGTGTGGGAAAAGAACCGCTGCAACACAGAGGAATCACGGGCTGTGGGGCAGCGGGCTTTTTTTATTTTTCCGGGCGGAAACGTCATTGCGGAGTTTTTTGCGGAATATTTTTTTGAAAAACGGGAAGATTCTTTTGTGTTCGTCTCAAAGCCTTTGCTTTCCGCTGTTTCCGTGCTATGATAAATGCACGCTGTGATGACGGGCAGCGTATCAGATTTTTTAAAGGAGGCAGATCTATGAGGGGTAACGTAATTGTGGGGCAGTCGGGAGGACCGACTGCGGTGATTAATTCGAGTCTTGCAGGGGTGTACAAGACGGCGAAGGATCTCGGTGCAGGAAAAGTATACGGGATGCGGCATGGGATCCAGGGATTCCTGGAAAAAAAGATCGTGGATATGGACGAGAAGATCCGGTCGGATCTGGATCTTGAACTGTTAAAGCGCACGCCGTCCGCGTTTCTGGGATCCTGCCGCTACAAGCTGCCGGAGATTGGGGAGAACCGGGAGCTGTATGACAGGATTTTTGAGATTCTGGAGGAGTACGGGATTACGGCGTTCTTTTACATCGGCGGAAATGATTCCATGGATACGATCAAAAAGCTGTCGGATTATGCGATTTTAATGAACAGTGAGATCCGGTTTATGGGAGTGCCGAAAACGATCGACAACGATCTGGCTGTGACTGATCACACGCCCGGATTCGGCAGCGCCGCAAAGTTTATCGCGTCCGTGTCAAAGGAGATCATTCGCGACGGACTGGTGTACGACGTGAAAAGTGTGACGATCATCGAGATCATGGGACGCAATGCGGGCTGGCTGACCGGCGCGGCGGCGCTCGCGAGATGCGAGGACTGCGAGGGCGTGGATCTTTTGTATCTGCCGGAGCTGCCGTTTGACGTGGACGCGTTTCTGGAGAAAGTCGGAGCACTGCTCGGGAAAAAGAATTCTATCGTCATCGCCGTGTCGGAGGGCATACGGACGGCGGAAGGAAAATATGTCTTTGAGCTCACGAATCACACGGAATACGTGGATGCGTTCGGCCACAAGCAGCTAAGCGGTACGGCGCGCTATCTCTCCATGCTTGTCAGTGAGCGGTTCGGCTGCAAGTCAAGACCGATCGAGCTGGCGACCTTACAGCGGTGTGCGGGACATCTGACCTCGCGCGTCGATATCACCGAGGCGTATCAGGTCGGCGGTTCTGCGGTAAAAGCAGCGTTTGAGGGGGAGACCGGGAAGGTCGTGATCTTAACGCGCGTGTCCGGTGATCCCTACATTTGTACGACGGATCTCTACGATGTACATAAGATTGCGAATATCGAGAAAAAAGTCCCGCTGGAGTGGATCACGGAGGACGGGACCTATGTCAGTGAGCAGCTGGTAAATTATATCCGGCCGCTGATTCAGGCGGAGCTGACGCCGGTGATGATCACGGGACAGCCGCGCCACATCGTGATCGATATGGAGCATTAAATACGGATGTCGGTGATGATCACGGGACAGCCGTGTCATATCGTGATCGATATGGAGCATTAAATACGGATGTCGGTGAGGGGCACGGGACAGCCGTGTCATATCGTGATCGGCCCAAAGCATAAAACATATGCCAGAGCGGCAGGCAGAGCAGAAAACATCCCTTCGTTTCGGACGGAGGGGTGTTTTCTGCTAAAATTACACCCTTTTCGGAAAAGCATTCCCGCTGCTTATCAGCCTGCATTAACCTGTGTATTCATACGGTTCTTAATGTTTCAGGCAATTTGAGCAGCTGCCTGAAACATTAAATCTGCCTGATCTATCGTTGATTCTCTCATTCAGATTCTTTTCTGTATTCAAAGACAAACCACTTTTCATTCATATAAATCTCTATTGTATCGTCTGCTCCATACTGATAACCAAATCCGCTTCCAAAATTAGACTGATGATCTTCTGTTGGAATTTCAGTTCCATCGACAGTTGATGTTATTTCCCCATCCATAGTGCCGCAACGTGCATCCATGATGCTTTCTCTCCCGGTATCATAGTATAATTTACCATCTATTCTTACCATAGGTATTCTATCCCACATGGCATTTGCTTCTGTCTGCTCTACTACGGTAATTTCATAAACCTCTCCTAATTGTGCAGGATATGATTCCAGTATTTCTCCGTTATAACTAATTTCTACTAAATCTCCAATTTGCAATTGAAGGTTCTCTTTGTTTGATACATGAAACTTATCTGCGGAATCAAGCTCCAAAGAACCATCTGCCGGCTTTACTATGATTGAATCATCCGTCGTTTCAATTACCGATGCCTGAAATGTTACCATTAGCGGCGTATGATCTGCCGAAGCAAGCATTTCAGTGATACAATTACCGAAAGCGGGTGTCGGTTTATAAATGCCCTGATATGGCTGTTCTACATATTCGGTTCCTTTATCTGTGTAGTAAAAAAGAGTCGTTCCGGCCACTCCGTCGCAATTTATATTGATCGTAATAAAATCTTTGCCGACCGGTACATCATTGACCGACTGCCGACTGGTTATTTCCATATCCATTAGCATAGATAAAAATTCGTCCATAAATTCTGCAGCTTCAGCTTCCGTGTTTGGCGACATAGCATATTTGTCACCGTCAGAAACACCGATCGATACAATATCCTCTCTGGCCGGCAATCTGACTGGATTCCCCTGGTCTTCTTTTCCACATGCACACAACATAATTAAAACAAGGCTGCATAAACAAACAATACGGTATAATTTCTTTTTCATGGTTAGGATCCTCCTCAATCTATAGTTTCATTATATATTATCCAGGTGTATATTTCAATTTGTGAAACATAGCCAGAACGTTTTCAGACATGAATGATGCATATTTACAGACTGGTTTTCAAGGGGCAAACAATTCAGAAACGGGAGCAAAAAGAAGCCGGCCGGTGAAACCTGAGAGGGGGGTGTCAGCATAAGTCCGCTGAAGTCCGGCAGCTGTTGTTTGTCGAAAAAACTTGACGGAGCGTCCGAAAACGACTAAGATAGATTCCGGGCTGTCCGGGGAAACAGGTGAAAATCCTGTACGAGCCCGTCGCCGTGAGGCACTGATCCTGTGCAAACCTTACCCGCGTCCGCCACAGCGCGGGGAAACGTCATTGGAGCCATGCTCCGAGAAGGCGGTCTGCACGCGTGCCGAGTCGAAATATCCGGGCAGTCAGAACACATTGTCCGATGATCCCGGAAACGGGGCCGACGATTCCTCTGTGATGTTTTTGCGAGGGCGGTGTGAGAATGCCGGAGGAAACAGAGGAAGTGTCAGGCGGGCCGCGAGCGCCGGTCATGGAGCGGACAGGGAGAATCTGAAGATCAAAGGAGACAATAGCATGAAGACGAAACAGAAAAAGAGACAATTGTCATTCGTCCTTTGTATGGCGCTGACAGTGGCGGTCGCGTTCTTTACAGCCGGATGTAATGGAAAAACAGGTGCGGACGCCGGCACGGGAAATGAAGCCGGTGCAGGCGCGCAGGCCGGGGCAGAGGGGCAGGGCACATCGGCCGAAGCCGGATCTGCGAATACGACGGAAGAGGGCAGAAAAGATCCCGATGCGTCCGGCATACAGGATGGCACGGAACGTCCGGAAGCCAAAGGAGCTGCGGACGCACAGACGGGAGCGGACGATGCGGCAGCCGGGGCGGACGATGAAGCGCCTGAGGTGGTCGGGACCGGCAGTACCGTATTTACCCTTTCGGTGACGGCGCCGGACGGCAGTGTGACGGAGTTTGAGGTGCACACCGACCAGAAGACGGTCGGGGACGCGCTCGTGGAGCTCGGACTGATCGAGGGGGAAGAGAGCGAATACGGACTTTTTGTAAAAACAGTGAACGGAATCACGGCGGACTACGATACGGACGGCGTGTACTGGGCATTTTATGTCGGAGAGGACTATGCGACGGAGAGCGTCAGCGCGACGGACATCACGGACGGCGGTCATTATGCGCTCCAGGTGGAATAACAGCGCCGGCCGTTTTGGCGGCATGCGCCGGACGGCTCAGGGGGGCAGGAGGCTTACGGTCCGCGAGATCGCCGTATTCGGGATGCTCGGGGCCCTGATGTACGCCTCAAAGCTTCTGATGGAGCTGGCGCCGAATATACACCTGCTCGGTGTCTTTACGATTGCATTTACGGTTGTCTATCGGAAGAAGGCGCTTTATCCGATTTACACATATGTGATATTGAACGGGATCTTCTGCGGATTTGCGGCGTGGTGGATCCCGTATCTGTACGTGTGGACCGTTCTCTGGGGGGCGGTGATGCTGCTCCCCGGGCGGATGCCGGAAAAGATCCGGCCGCTTGTGTATATGACGGTCTGTGCGGCGCACGGCTTTTTGTTCGGAACGCTGTACGCACCGGTGCAGGCCATACTGTTCGGCTTAAGTCTGAAGGGAACGCTTGCCTGGATCGTCTCCGGGCTGCCCTACGACGCGATTCACGGCGTCAGCAATTTTTTCTGCGGGATTCTGATCGTGCCGGTGATTACAGTTCTGCAGTCGCTGGAGCGGAATACGGGGAGATCGTAAAGGGAGAAAACGGCCGGGCCGACGCGCAATTTTACACAGATTTTACGTAAACTATCTTTTAGATTTTACATTGACCGGATATCCTTAAGAATAAGAAAAGTCTTTGGGAGGAGTGTGGTCAGATGGATTTCTTTGGATTGCTGACAATGATTGGCGGCCTGGCATTATTTTTATATGGAATGAAAACGATGGGAGACGCCCTGTCTAAGATGGCGGGCGGCAGGCTGGAGCAGGTACTGGAGCGCATGACGAATAATCCCGCGAAGGCTGTTCTGCTTGGGGCAGGCGTGACAGCGGTGATTCAGTCTTCCTCCGCTACAACGGTTATGGTAGTGGGGTTCGTCAATTCCGGCATTATGAAGCTCTCGCAGGCGGTCGGCGTGATCATGGGGGCAAATATCGGTACGACAATTACCTCGTGGATTCTAAGTCTTTCCGGTATCGAAAGCGGGAATTTTTTTATAAAACTTCTGAAACCCACGTCCTTTTCCCCGATACTGGCGCTCATCGGTGTGATACTGGTGATGTTTATCAAAAATCCGAAAAAGAATGATGTGGGAACGATTCTGATTGGGTTTGCAGTGCTTATGTTCGGAATGGAAACCATGAGCAGCGCGGTAAAGCCGCTTGCAAACGTACCGGAATTCACCTCGCTTTTTACGGCGTTTGAAAACCCTGTTTTAGGTATGATCGTCGGAGCGGTGCTGACGGCAGTGATTCAGAGTTCTTCTGCGTCTGTCGGTATTTTGCAGGCGATGTGCGCCACCGGAAGCGTAACGGTGGGAGCAGCGCTTCCGGTGATCATGGGGCAGAATATCGGAACCTGTGTCACGGCTTTGCTTTCCGGCGTGGGGGCAAACAGGAATGCAAGAAGGGCATCTCTGGTACATCTTTATTTTAACCTGACAGGTACACTTGTATTTATGGCGGTATTTTATGTCACGAATCATTTTGTGCATTTTGATTTTCTGTCGGATACGGCAAACGGTGCGGTTATTGCAGTGATACACAGTTTGTTTAATATTGTCGCGACAATCGTGCTGCTTCCCGCTTCGGAACTGCTGGTAAAGCTCGCATATATTACGATTCCGCAGTCAGAGAACGAAACGCTGGAGACGTCGGGAAAAGCGCTGGACGAAAGATTTTTGGAAAAACCTGCGTTTGCGGTTGCGCAATGTAAAAATGCGGTGTGTGATATGGCGCAGCTTATCTTAAAGGCAATGAATTTATGTGTATTCATACAGGAAAAATATGATGAAAATGCAGTGCAGACAGTGATGGACATTGAGCAGGAGGTAGATGTCAGGGAAGACGAGCTGTCGTCCTATCTGACAAGACTGTCCGCAAAGCCGCTCTCTGAACAGGACAGCAAAACCATCCGGAAACTCAGCAGGTGCATTACGGATTTTGAAAGGATATCCGATTATACAAAAGGCATCGCATTCGCGCAGAAGAAGCTGTATAAGAGCAAAGAAAAATTTTCAAAGAAAGCGGCTGCCGAAGCATGGCTGATCTATGAGGCAGCCTGCGAGATCGTGGAATGTACGGTTTCCTGTTTTATACACGGGGACAAAGAGATGGCATTTCGGATTGATCCGCTTGCAGATGTGATCAGCCGGATAAAAAAAGAGATCCGAAAGAACCATAGCAGGAGACTGGGAAAGGGGAAATGCTCTGTGGAGCTCGGCATGGAGCTTACGGATATGATCACTTCCCTGGAGCGTATCGCGAAGCATTGTTCCAACATAGCGGAGGAACAGATGGCATCCGAAACAGACGAGCACGCATTACATCAATATGCACGGAATGTCAAAGAGAGGAACGAGCTGTATAAGGAACTGTTTGAAGAATATACAGAGAAGTATTCGCTGGAAAAAAACGAAAGAATGCGCCTGTCGTACGTTTTACATGTTGAAGATATGGGATAACAGAAATTCTCATTATTATCTCGGCTTTTCTGAAAACGAAATGTGCTGCGGCCAGTGAAAGAACGACCACCGCTGCTGCAAACACTGCCGGCAAAAGGGAATTATCACTGCCTGTGATAAAAAGCACTGCCGGGTTGTGCCAAATTTGTGAGAATCGTATACAATTTCATAAGAAAAGATATCCTCCGGATGCTATAGTCAATTCGTACAGAGAAACGGATTACATGGAACGGAGGATATTTTTATGCAGGAACAGTATTTGAAAAATGTGGAATTACTGGAACAGGCGGTGAGGACGGATGCGGCAATTTTTCCGATCGCAGGGCATAAAAAGAAAGACGGAACGCTGGATATTGAGAGGAATCTGAAAATATGGAGACAGGCGCTGGAGCCGTTTTATAAGACGCTGTTGTGGGAAGGCGGGGCGCCGGGCTTTGACGCGTCAAAGACACCGCTTCAGGAGGATCCGTATCTTGTCTTTTTCCCTGCGCCGGAGTCGGAAACGCCGAAGGGGACGATTCTTGTCGCGCACGGCGGCGGTTTTTCCTGGCGTACCGGTTCGGAGGGAATCAATGTTGCGTATTATTTCCACAAAGCCGGTTTTAATACGGCGGTTCTGGCATACCGGCTGGAGCCTTATACCAGGTTTGACGCAATCGCGGATATGAAGCGGGCGATACGGATTCTCAAAAACAGGAAAGAAGAGTGGCGTCTGGGAGACAGATTCGCGGCGATGGGTTTTTCGGCAGGCGGTATGCTGGCGGGAAACTGTGCGACGCATCCGGATGACGGGGATCCGGTGTCAGAGGATCCGGTTGAGCGCTGTTCCTCCAGAATGGATGCGGTTGTAGCTGGATATGGTGCGATGTCGGAGGTTTCCTTTCCAAAACCGTTTATGAGCAATATAGAAAACCCGAAGATGGGAAGGAGCGGCAGGGAACGGATGTATCTTGCGGTCGAGAAAAATATTTCCTATGACACGCCGCCCATGTTTATCTGGCAGACGTTAAGCGATGACGGAAGACACGGGATGTGTCTGGCAAAAGCGCTGCAGGATGCGGGAATTCCCTATGAGCTGCATATTTTCCAGCCGGGTGTACATGGTCTTGCCATGGCGGACGGTCATAATGACCTGGGGATGGACATTCCGCATATTACCCACTGGGGAGAGCTGTGCAGCGAGTGGCTGCGGGATCTTGGATTCTGACACCGAAAATGCAGGGATATGCGTATCGAAGGACGACAGATCACGGATGGCGGGCCTGCGATGTGGATGCGGGAACGTGGCGGAAGGGAGAAATGAAATGGAACGAACATTAGAAGAATTGTTTGCGGGAGACGGCGGAAGCTACATTCTCCCCTTTTTCTGGCAGCATGGTGAAAGTGAGGCCGTGCTGCGGGAATATATGGATGCGATTGAGCAAAGTAAGATCCGCGAGGTCTGCCTGGAGTGCAGGCCTCACCCGGATTTCTGCGGGCCGGGATGGTGGCGGGATATGGATATCATTATGGAGGAGGCCAGAGCCCGGGGGATGGGTGTGTGGCTTCTGGACGACTCCCATTTCCCCACCGGTTATGCGAATGGCGGTTATATCGATGCGGACCCGTCCCTCTGCAAGCAGTATCTGAGCTTCGTGACAGCGGATGTGCACGGCATGACACATCAGGCGGAGTACCGGGTGACGGAGGCGATTGCGGAACAGGAGAAGCTGTTTTCACAGAGCAGTATGGCGATACCGGGGATGGAAACGCCGAAGCGGCGTCATTTTGACACGGATCAGATCTGGAGGGTGATGGCATATCCGGTGGTAAAAGGGAATGTCATCGGCGACGGACTGGATATTACGGACGCGCTGGACGGGGATGTGCTCACCTGGGATGTCCCGGCGGGGATGTGGCGGATCTATGTGATCTATTTTACACAGAATGGCGGGGGCAGGACGGATTACATGAATCCGCTGAATAAAGACAGCGTGCGCGTGCTGATCGATCAGGTATATGAGCCGGTATATGCCCGTTACGCAAAGGATTTCGGAAAAACCTTTCGCGGATTTTTCTCGGATGAACCCCTGGCCGGAAACTGTGCGGATCTGTATGACGATAAGACCTTCCTCGGCGAGCGGAGGATGGCGCTGCCCTGGAGCGGGGAGATGCCAGGGCTCTTAGAGGAGCAGCTGGGGGCGGACTGGCTGTCTCTGATGCCGCTTTTATGGGATGGGGGGAAAGATCGGGAGCGCACCGGACAGGTCCGCTATGCCTATATGAATGCCATGACGCAGCTGATCTCGCAGAATTTTTCCGTGCAGCTGGGGGACTGGTGCGAGTCGCACGGTGTGGAGTACATCGGCCATATGGTGGAGGATCAGAACCGAAGTGCGACGGTCAATTATATGGGAGATTATTTCCGGGCGTTAAAGGGACAGCACATGGCCGGCATCGACGTGATCGGCGGGGGAATCCTGCCCGGCGCGGAGAACCGGCTGCCGGGAGGCGAATACCAGCCGGACGGGGATTTTTATCATTTTATGCTGGCAAAGCTCGGCGCGGGACTGGCGCATATGGATCCTCGCAAAAAGGGCCGCGCGATGGTGGAGCTGTTCGGTGCGTACGGCTGGAGCTTCGGCGTGCGCAGCATGAAGTATCTGGCAGATCATTTCCTGGTGCGGGGGATCAATCACTTTGTCCCGCACGCGTTTTCCCCGAAGGCATTTCCGGATCCGGACTGTCCGCCGCATTTTTATGCGCACGGGGAGAATCCGCAGTTTCGGGCATTCGGTGAGCTGATGGCCTATATGCAGCGGACGGCGCATCTGATCAGCGGCGGGCAGCACATCGCGCCGGCAGCGCTGCTGCATTCCGGCATGGCGTCGTGGAGCGGGATGAGCATGGATGCCGAACAGCCGGCGCGGGAGCTGGCGGAGGGACAGATTGATTTTGATCTGATCACGCCGGATATCTTTGCATCGCCGGTATGCAGTCTGCGCGGCGGGAAGCTTGTAATCAACGAAGAGACATTTGACGCGCTGGTGATTCCGGAGATGGAGTTTGTGGGAGAAGCGGTGGCAGATTTTTGCGCGAAAGCGAAAGAGCACAGCTTTCCGGTATTCTTTGTCGGAGGAAAGCCAAAGCGCGGGGCGGATTTTGTACTGACAGAGGAGCCGTATGGCGAGGTTGTGGCATTAGAGGAGCTTGCGGCCGTACTGCGCGGCAGAGGGCTGGCGGAGATCACGGTCGAGCCGTCCTGCAGTCAGATCCGGTATTATCACTACCGGCAGACAGAGGATCTCTGGCTGTTCTCGAACGAGAGCATGGGAGAGCGCTTTGAGGGAACGGTGACGGTGCCTGCACGCGGATACGCGTATGCGTACGATGCGATGGAGCATGTACTGCGCCCGGTGGAGCAGGAGACATGTGAGGCGGGTACGAGGCTGCGGATTTCGCTGTCCTCCTATGAAATGATGATTGTAGCCTTTGCGGAAAAGAAAGATGCGCTTAAGGGAAAGCAGCTGCAGCAAAAGATACAGCCGGGCGGAAAAAAGCAGGTTCTGGAGGGCTTTACCGTTTCGTTCTGCGGCGCGGCGGAGTATCCGGCATTCCGGGATGAAAGGAAGTCAGAGCGGCTGACGGATATCGGCAGGATATACCCGGATTTCGGTGGCTTTATACGCTATGAGACGACATTCGATATAAAAACGACAGATGAAGACATGACAGCCCGGCGCTATGTGCTTGAGATCGAAGACGCTTACGAGTGCGTCGAGGTGTGGTGCAATGAGAGCCGCGTCGGCAGCAGGATCTGCCCGGATTACCTGTCCGATCTGACGAAGGCCGTGCGGCCGGGGGAGAACCGGCTTCGCATCGAGGTGGCGACGACGCTGGCCCGCAGGGTGCAGGCGATGCCGGATGTGAGCTTCGGACCCTTCTTCCGCCGGCAGACGGTCTTAGAGCCGCTGGGGATTGTGGGTGACGTGATCCTGTGGGAGCAGGAATAGGACAGGTGTCGAATAGAAGAAGCCGGGAAATCGGAAACAGGAGGATATCATCCGCTTTGCGGAGGCGATGGGGATACCGGACTTTTATTACACGGGCGTGTCACACGGCAACTGGGCGGGCTGGCATATCGCATTTCACCGGCCATAGCTTCTAAGGGGCTTTGTGTGCTGCGACGGGATTGTACAGTATCATGAGGCGCCGGAGGGCGCGCAGAGGAAACCCTGGAATCTGCCGGATACGGAGATGCTTGCGGGAAACAGGGAGGCGCTGGAAAAAATGGCCTGGATGGAGCGTCACCCGACAAAGGATCCGGAACGCCTCGCGCGCAGGGAGGCAAACCATAAGGAGCATATGTAAATCCTGCAAAGTCGCACGCCGGAGGAATTCACGGTGCCGAATGAGGGCGATATGACCTGCTGCGGCGCGAAGTCGGAGGAGGAATTCTGTGCGAGGCTGGCAGGGATCCCGGTGCCGGTGCTGATCTGGAACGGAGGGCTTGATCCGCTTGCGAAGCCGGAGGATGCGCTGAAGGTCGCGCAGACGATTCCCGGCGCATCGCTTCTGACGTATCAGCATCTCGGACACGGCGGTGCGGATGAATGCCCGGAGATTGCGGCCAGGGACTGCGACAGATTCTTTACTGATACGGCAGGGCGCATTTTGTAACCGAAAGGACGGGGATAACGGGGCATTTGACACAATTGGAACGAAAAGGGGGATTAAGATGTCAGAACAGATGAATCAGAAGCAGGAAGACAGCAGCGTCAGGGAGAATCGGCTGAATGCGATTTTGGACAAACAGTTTGTCATGACAGACGCCGGACGCATTGACCAGATACGCGATCTGTATACGACATTTAACGATCAGGTGGATCTTGAGGCGTTAAAAGAGAGCGGATATATTGATGCTCTGGATCAGATGATGGAGCCGGTGACGATGAGCCTGGACGATCACGCGCCGGAGGTGATCTCCTACTGGGCAAAGCGCGGGATGGTAAAGGAATTCCACGGAGAGGATGTCCCGATGTCCTGGGAGGAATATGAGCTGCGGACCGGCTATCACTGGAGGGACGAGGGGCATCAGGCGAGGCAGAACCGGTTTAAGCGCTGGAATTCCTTTGTGCCGGTATCCGCTTTTGATCCGGATAATACGCGGAAATATCCGGTTGTGTTCGTTCTTCACGGCGGATTTAACCCCATCAGCATCATCGACGGCTGGGGCTGGGTGCAGGAGGCGGCAAAGCGGGAGTGGATCGTAATCGCGCCATCCATCGAGCTGGACGATGTGATTGAGGAGATCTTAGAGGAGGCAAAGGCGCTTTATCCGGTGGATGAGAGCCGGGTCTATGTTGCAGGATTTTCCTATGGCGGATATATGTCAAATCTGCTGGGGAATAAGCGGCCGGATCTCTTTGCGGCTGTCGCACCCTGCGGGGCGCCGATCTCGGACGGCTTTTGTGAGAAGGCGATCGGGCCGGAGCCGCAGCTTCCCTTTGACGGAAAACCGCGTGCGATTAAGATGGGTACCTGTATGCCGGTGATCAACATCTATGGTAATCTGGATGGCAACCGGTTTCCGTACTACGATTATAAGGGATTCTTCACCGGGGAGTCGGATGCAAAGACGCTGATTGACGGAATCAATTCCTGGGCGCGTGTGAACCATGCCGGAGAGATTACGTTATCTGAGGTGATGGCGTTAAAGGACAGGGCAGACATCTCTGCGGAGGAAAAGAATATCGGACTGCCGCTGGCGGAGGACTGCCGGGAGACGGTAGAGCGGGACGGAATAACAAGTTATATCGGGAGTCTGAAAAGCGGTGACGGTATTGCCCGGATAAAAATTATGTGCGAAATGAATATGCCACACTGGCCGACACCGGAGATGGCGCGGCAGGCATATGATTTCTTTGCCTGTTTCTCGCGGGATCCGGAGACGAAGAAGAGCATTTACCATGAAGGGTGATGCATGTGCCGGCGGATATGACTGTCCCGGATCAGAAGGGACAGTCCGGGGAGCCGGGATTTATCCCTGCTTCCCGAACTGCTCCCGGTACTGGGACGGTGTGCAGCCGTAGTATTTTTTAAACGTAGCCGAAAAATAGGAATAGTTGGGATAGCCGACCTGATTCGCGACAACGCTGGCCTGGCTTGCCGGATGCTCAAGGAGTCTGGCAGCCAGCGCCATTTTTTCACGGATGATATACTGGCTGATGGAAATCCCCTTTTCTTTTTTGAAAATCCGGTTTAAGTAGATCGGGCTTAAACAGCAGTGAGCGGCGATCTCCTGGACGCTTAACTCCTCCCTGGTCAGGTACTGCATGAGATAGGAGACGCACTCCTCCACAGACTCTTTGGGTGAGCGCATGCTTTCGGCGGGGGCGGATACGATGGCCTGCTGGTCGTGCAGCCAGTTTTTGCCGTATTCCATCAGCTGCCGGTGCTCGTCCTTTTCAAGGCAGCGGGAAACCACCTTCTGCACGACGGCGCCGATATCCTCATAGCTGGCGGGAATCAGCAGATAGTCCTGACAGCCCAGAGCGACCGCATCCCGTGCGTAAGAAAAATCCGCGTGACAGGTTAACAGGATGCACTCGATATCCAGCTGCGACTTCCGAATCCAGCGAATCAGCTCCAGGCCGTTCTGGCCGGGCATCTCAATATCGCAGAGCAGGACATCGATACGCTGCTTTCCGATCGCTGCTTTCGCCTCATCGACATTATAGGCGGTCAGCACGTCATCAATTCCGTATCTCTTCCACTCAATATCCTCTTTCATGGATTCCGTTACCGGAATCGCATCATTAACGATCAGCAAACGCATATGAGTCCTCCCCATTCTATGAATATTCTTCCTGCAGCTCCAAATCATAGGGAAAGGTGATCGTGAAGGTGGTGCCTTCGTTGACGGAGGATTCCACGGTCACGGAGGCCTGTCCCTGATAAAAGTATTTCAGCCGCGTGATCGAATTGCGAATTCCCAGATGCTTCCCCTTTTTTATGGAGGTATATTCCCCCTGGTTGATCTGCGCGACATCCTCCTCACTCATGCCGCGGCCGTCGTCCGCGATCTGAAAGGTGACGGTCCCGTCGTCGTAGAAGGCGCAGAACATGATGTGCACGACCCTGCCTGCCACCAGCGCATGGCTGATGATATTCTCGATAAAATTGTGCAGCAGCAGGGGCGGAATCCGGATCAGGTCGATTTCGGGATCGATCTGGCTGCTGAACGTAAAAGCGTCCGGGAACTGCAGGGCAGCCATGTCCAGATAATCGCAGACCAGCCGGTATTCCTTTTGGAACAGTTCTAAGTCCTCCGCATACTGGAACAGGTAGCGGAAATATTCGGACAGATACAGGATGAGCTTCTGTGCGGCTTCGTTCCGGTGCGTTTGAATCAGGGTATGGACCAGGTTAAAGGTATTTAACAGAAAGTGAGGCCGTATCTGCAGCTGCAGGTTGGTCAGCAGCATCTGTTTATAGGCAAGCTCCTGATTGATGGTCTCTAAGGTCAGCGTCTGAATGCTCTCCGCCATGGCGTTAAAGGACTCATAGGCGGTGTGGAATTCGTGGGAGGAAGCGGCGGTCTGGATGCGGTAATCCTGATGTCCGGCTTTTAATTCGGCGTGGGCAGTGTTTAAGATGCGCAGCGGAAGGATCACCCACTTTTTCAGGAAAAAGTACAGCAGGGGAATCAGCGTGATGTAGAGAAGAAACAGTGCCAGTACACCCCATTTCCAAAAGGAGATGCCGCGGATGAATTCGGAGCGCGGGATCAGAAGATGCAGGATTAATCCGCATTCATCAGATGACACAGCGATATCCGTCATTCCATCGGGGACGGCAACGGACTCATTCATTGCGAAGATCAGCTGATAATCCGAATAATCGAGGAATTGTTCGATATCAGCTGTCATGCGGTCGAGGGAAATGAGCGCGCCGTACCGGTAGCCTCTTCCGTTGAGACTGATGATCAGGCAGGGGCTGCCGCTGATCTGAACGAGCTGCCATCCGCGGGAGATGTTCGGGGCATCATCGGAGAGCAGATAAGCGCGGAACTCCTTTATCCCGACGGCGGGTGCGCTGTCTGGGACAATGACGAGATCGTCCGCGGAGTCCACCTCCAGAAAGATCATATCCGCAGCCCTGGAGGTGATAAGGGTCTGGCTGGTGGTCACGAAAAACCGATGCCTGGCGATCTGATACGAATCGCCCTCCGGGAGTGTCAGCATGCCGCGCATGAAATCATTGCCGTCTATGAGCTCGTAGAGCAGATGGCTGGTATTGGTGACATGCTCATCGACTTTCACGGAATAGGACGAGAGCAGCGATTCCTGTGCGCTTCTGGCGGAATCCTGCGCATCGGAAATCATAATGTAGGCGGCTCCGAGGGAAAGGACATTTAAAGGAAGCACAAATACAAGGAGCAGAAGAGAGAGCTTCTTCGCCAGTGCGCCCGGTAAGGATATCCGTGTCATGGTGCAGTTCCTCCGTTTCTTTTATGAGAAAGCAGCTGTTTTCCACAGGAAAATGAGCAGATTTCGAATGTTTTTCGGATGACGGGAGTGTGAAACACGCAGAAATCCGAAGGTATCATGGGGTCAGATGCTTTTGACCCCGACATCATGGCATTATTATAGCGCAGGGAGCAGAAAAAAGAAAAGCGGAAACGAAACAGAAGTTCATTTTCTGAAACCGGAGGTTTATTCTGTGCATTCCATCCATGAAAACCACGTGATAGACTGAATTCAGCGACAAACAAAACAACCAACGAAAGGAATGGAAAAAGGAATGAAGGGGAAAAAATTTCTGGCAGGACTGATGACGGCAGCGCTGGTAACGGGGCTGGCAGGCTGCGGCAAAACGGGGGACACCGGTACGGCTGCGCCCGGTACGGAGCAGGGAGGCTCCGGTACGGGAAGCGCTGCGGCCGTACAGGATGGTGAGTCGTACAATATCGTGATGGAGATCGTCACCGTCGGCGAGAACCCGAGCGGGCTTCTGGAGGTGGAGCAGGCGATTAACGACATCGTGTTCGAGGAGCTTGGTGTGACCGTGACACTCTATCCGATCAGTGTGTCAGAAGTAGTTGCTCAGAACAACATGATGCTGACCAGCGGGGAAAAGCTGGATCTGATCTTTACCCTCGGGATGACCGGCGATCTCGCCAATAAGGGGATGATCATGCCACTGGATGAGCTGCAGGAGAAGTACGGCGCTGATATCGAAAAATCCCAGGGACCGGCGATGGCCGGGGGATATTACGGCGGGAGCCTGTATGCGATTCCCTGTGTGGAGCTGCACGGAAGCAGCCTGGGATACCTGGCCCGCACGGATATGCTGGATGAGATCGGCTTTGAGCTGGAGGAGGATAAGATCTATTCCATTGAGGAGCTGGAGGAGCTGTTCGCCAGCTTTAAGGAGAAATACGGCGACGGATATTACTGCCTGGCCGGTATGAGCTCGACGACAGATAATTATGCAAGCTACAATCTTGTCGATTCGCTGGGAACCCAGTCGTCCTGCGGTGTGCTGATGGGGGCGGGACTTGACGGAAATACAACCATTGAGAATCTGTATGCATCAGAAGAATATGCGGCGTATGCACAGCGGATGTATGACTGGGCACAGAAGGGATACATTGCACCGGATGCCGCCACGAATACGGACAGCGCGCAGATGCAGATCCTGGGCGGCCAGTATCTGGGAAGCTTCGGGACATACGCGGGAGACGGCTCCACGGTATTTGCGCAGGCCTGTGGCACGGATATCACGGCAATTCCACTGCAGGAGGGCCATGCCACCACCGGACAGTTTACCGGCCTTACCTGGTCGATTCCGACGACCTGTGAGAATCCGGAGAAGACCTATGAATTTTTAAATTATCTGTATCAGGAGCACGAGCTGGACAGGGACGTGGATACGATCCTGACGCTGGGACTCCAGAATGTGAGCTGGAAGATGCTGGAGACCGGAGAGGGCAGCCGGGGGATCATGACCTATATGGACGGGGTGGACGCCACAAGCACGCCCTATAACATGGCGCTGGGCATTTACGGCGACAAGCTTTCCCAGCCGAAGTGGTCTCCGCTGACACTGGACTACTATGACCAGGTGGCGGAATTTAACGCGAGCATTACCGATGACCGGAAGTCTCTCGCACTGGGATATGCGTTTGACTCGACATCCGTTTCGAGCCAGAAGGCGGCGGTGGATTCCGTGGTATCCCAGTATGCCGGACTGATTTCCAGCGGTTCCGTGGCGCCGGAAAGCGTTCTTGCAGAGTTTAACCAGGCGCTGACGGATGCGGGAATCGATGAGATCATCGCAGAGAATCAGAGACAGCTGGACGAGTGGCTTGCTCAGCAGTAACAGATAACGCTGCGCTCTGCAGGCCGGCTTATGGAAGAAACGGAACAGGAACGGGAAACCGTTCCTGTTCCGGAATCGGGGATCAATTTGGAGGTTATCATGAAGCGAACAAAAATCAAATGGGGGGAATTCATTCCCCTCTACATAATGGCACTGCCCGGGCTGATTTATCTGTTCTGCAATAATTACATGCCGATGTTCGGGGTGCTGCTGGCATTCAAGAAGCTTGATGTCCGAAAGGGAATCCTGGGCAGCGACTGGGCGGGACTGAATAATTTTAAATTTCTGTTTCAGTCGAGCACCGCGTTTACGATTATCCGCAACACCGTACTCTATAATGTCGTGTTTATCGTGCTCGGCATGGTGATATCGGTTACGTTTGCGATTCTGTTAAATGAAATCAGAAGCAGGCTGGTCTCATCGGTTTACCAGAGTCTGGTGCTGATCCCGTTTCTGATGAGCTGGGTTGTGGTGAGTTACCTATCCTACGCACTGCTTGCAAACGATACCGGGCTGATCAACAACAGTATCTTAAAAGCGTTGGGGATGGAGACGGTGAACTGGTATATGGAGAAGAAATACTGGCCGTTTATTCTGTTCTTCTGCAATATCTGGAAGAGTACCGGCTATTCAATGATCATCTATTATTCGAGCATTGTCGGGATCAGCAAGGAGTATTACGAGGCAGCTGCCGTGGACGGCGCGACGAAATGGCAGCAGATTCGTAAGATTACGCTGCCTCTGTTAAAACCGACGCTGATTACCATGACGATCCTGTCGGTGGGACGGATCTTTGCCTCCGATTTCGGGCTCTTTTATCAGATTCCGCGCAACTCGGGCGCACTGTACGGCGTAACGCAGACAATTGACGTCTATGTATATAACGCCCTGATGAAAAACGGGGATTTCGGCATGTCGTCGGCGGCCAGTGTGTTCCAGGCGGCAGTCGGTTTTGTCCTGGTTGTCACTACAAATGCAATTGCACGCAGATACAGCAAAGATAATGCGATTTTCTAGGAGGGAGAGATCATGAACAATTCAAAATTCTGGAGTATTCTCTCCAACGGGGTGATGATCCTGTTTTCGGTGCTTTCCCTGCTGCCTTTTGTGCTGCTGGTGATCGCATCCTTTACGGATAATCAGTGGGCGCTGGCCAACGGCTACAGCTTTTTCCCGGGAAAATGGAGCATGGATGCATACCGGTATATCGCGACGGAGTGGGATACGATCGGCAGGGCTTATCTGGTCAGCATCTCGGTGACGCTGGCGGGAAGCTTTATCAGCATCTGCATCTCCTCCATGCTGGCGCATGCGCTCTCAAACAGCAGGCTGCCGGGAGGAAGGATTTTAAATTTCCTCTGCGTGTTTACCATGCTCTTCGGCGGCGGACAGGTGGCGAGCTATTATGTGTGGAGTAATATTTTCCATATCCGCGACACGGCCTTCGCGCTCGTGCTGCCGAATCTCCTGATGAGCGCCTTTAACGTCATACTGTTTAAGAATTATTTTACCGTCAACATTCCGGCGTCGTTAAAGGAAGCGGCCAGAATGGACGGCTGCGGGGAATTCCGCATGTTTTGGAGGATCATCATGCCGATGTCGCTGCCCATTACGGCGACGGTGGGACTGATGACAGGGCTTGCCTACTGGAACGACTGGACGAACGGCCTGTACTATCTCTCGCAGAGAAACGGAAGCAAATATTATACGGTACAGCTGCTGTTAAATCAGATCAACGAAAATATTGCCTGGATCGTGAGCAACGGTTCTACCGTAACCGTCAATGCGTCGGAGATCCCCTCCACGACCATCCGTATGGCGATTGCCGTGGTGGGCGTGCTGCCGGTGATGGTGATCTATCCCTTCCTGCAGAAGTACTTTGTCAAAGGAATTACAATTGGTGCAGTGAAGGAGTAGAATCGGGCGGGAAGGAAGCAGATGTGTACCGGAATCAGGAGGGTACAGGAAAAGAGAGGATGAGGTGCGGGATGGTAAAAGCAGAAGAACTGGGTAATCCGAAGAAACGATACCGGCCGGAGGTGCGCTGGTGGCTTGCGGAGGGATTTCACACGGATCAGACGTTAAAAAATGATATCCGTCTGTTAGATGAGAGCGGCTTCGGCGCGGTGGAATTTCTGGCGATGGAGGACGAGGGCGTCGATTCCTCAGAATATGGCTGGGGTTCGGAGGAATGGGTGCATGATTCCCGGCTGATCATCGCAGAGGCGACGGAGCGCGGGATGGGCGTCAGCACGACCAGCGGGACGAACTGGGCGAATGCCAATCTGACGACGATCACGCCGGACGATCAGGCGGCGTCAAAGGAGCTGGATTTTGTGTCGGTCACGCTGGCGCCGGGAGAGCGCTTTCAGGGAGAGCTGCCAGAATGTGAGATCACGGTTCCGGCGGTGCATGTGCAGGAGCCGGTCGCAGTGCTGGCGGGAAGAATCCTGGGAACCAGGGGAAGTGCGACGATCCTTGACGATGCGCATATGCTGGTGCTGACAGACCGGGTGGCGGATGGCAGGCTGGATTTTACGGCGCCGGACGACGGAGCTTACGAGCTCTTTTTCTTTTGGATGCACGGAACCGGACAGACGGCAGAGCCCTCCGCCTCGGTCTCCTATACCGTGAATTATTTTGACCGGTACGGGGTGGAGGCGGTAAAGGAATACTGGTCCGGCCAGGTGCTGACGGAGAATGTAAAAGACTACATTCGCAGGAATGACCGCGTGATGATGTATATGGATTCACTGGAGCTGAACAACTGGGGAAAGGGCGCGATGTTTTGGGGATATCATGTGCGGGAGGAATTTATGACCCGCAGAGGCTATGATATCACGCCGTACCTGCCATTTCTGACAAAATATCACAGGGACCGTGGGATCGACATGATGCTTCAGGTATGGCGGTATGAGATGACGGACGAGAGAAAAGCAAAAAAAATCCGAAACGACATGTTCCAGACCTGGACGGATCTGTATATGGAGAATATGTTAAAGCCCATGCAGGAATGGCTTCACGGGAACGGAATGCAGCTGCGGGCGGAGATCTCGTACGGCCTGCCGCTCGAGATCTCACAGCCGGGGAAATATGTGGACGGCGTGGAGACGGAATCGCTGGAATTTGCCTCGCAGATTGACTCCTACCGCGGGCTGGCGGGAACCGCGCATCTGTATCAGAGGACTTTTTCCAGCGAGACAGGGGCGAATCTGTACAATTATATGCTGGGGCTGAATTTTTACACGCAGATCATCTTTACCCAGTTTGCGGCAGGCGTCACGAAGACTGTGCTGCACGGGTATTCGGGCATTGCGGGCTCTGACGGCGCGACATACTGGCCCGGGCACGAGGGGATGTATCCCGTATTCGCGGAGCGGTTCGGCAGCAGACAGCCGGCATCGGTACACTACGCGGACTGGACGGCGATGATCGGGCGCTATCAGATGCTGTTAAGGCAGGGACGACCCCGGGTGGATCTTGGCATCCTCCGGCTGGATTATTACTTTAACAATATGTTCATGCAGTACGGACCAGAAAAGACTACATATGAAGAGAAATTCATGCGGGCGAATGAAGGTCTGTATTGGAGGGATATGAGCCTTCAGAATCATGGTTACACCTACGAGTATTTCGCACCGCAGATTCTGGAAGAGAATTTTGTGGACTATGACGGCAGACTTCTCGCGGCGGACGGCCCCGGATACCAGGCGCTGATCCTCTATCAGGAAGAGATGCCCTTATCTTCCGCGCAAAAGCTGCTTGCGCTGGCGAAATCAGGCCTGCCGGTGATTCTTGTGGACGGTGTGACGGAAATGCGGCATGTGCATGTGGATGAGTACCATGAGCGGGCGCTGTCCAGAACGCCGTTTTATGACGGACTGGATGATGAGTTAAAACAGGTGGTCCGGGAGCTGGAGGGACTTCCGAACGTCCGGCGGATCCGAAACGGTGAGGATATCCTGGGGGTATTAGAGGAGCTTGACGTGCGGCCACGCGCGGCCTTTGCAAAGGAAAACCGGCAGATCCTGACGGCATACCGGGAGGATACGGATACCGATTATCTGTATCTGTACCACTATATGTATACGACAGAGGAGCCGTGTACCGTCACGGTATCCATGGACGCCGCAGGTCAGCCGTACCGCATCCGCTGCTGGGAGAACCGGGTGGAACGGATGGCAGGCACGATTCGGGACGGCCGCACGGAGGTGACGCTTACGCTGATGCCCGGCGAGGCTGCGATGGTAGCGCTCGAGAAACATACACCGGGAGAAATGCAGCAGGACGGGATACCGGCACAGGAGGCGGGACAGAAGGAAATGTCAGGGAAGTCCGGGGAAATCACGGTAATGCAGACGATTCCCCTGGAGGACTGGACGCTCACCGTGGAGGACTGGAACGCCGGGGAAAAACAGGTGATCACGGAAGACCGCGGACTCGGTTTGATTACGAATGAAGTGTATTATGAGACAAAAAAGACGCAGATTGACGTGGGTGCGGTAAGCCTGGTTCCGTGGAGGGAGCTTCTGGCGGTGGGACCAGAGGTGTCGGGCGTGGGACGCTATACCACGAAAATCTGCCTGCCGGATCCAAAGCAGGGAAATAAAGCGCTGCTTAAGATCGGCGGGACATATGGAAATACGGCTGCGGTCTATGTAAACGGAGAGAAGGCGGACGGATTTGACATCAACCGAAAGGCGGCTGACATCTCCAGACTGCTCCATGTGGGAGAAAATGAGATCTGTATCGAGGTCAGCAGCACGCTCAAAAACCGGCTGATCGCCCGGGGATATTATAAGCCGTTAGAAGAGATGTTCCGGATGCATGAGGAACAGGAGTGCCCGGATACAGGGGAGAGCGGGCCGGCGATTCCCGCAATCGACGTGGCGGACTACGGACTGGAAGGGCCGGTTGTGCTAAAGCTGTATGAGGAATCCAGATGAGGGGATCGTGTCGGAACGGCTGAAAGGTAAAAAAGGAGGGTGTACCATGCAGACAGAAAAGACAGGGCGTGGAGGGCCGCGGTCAGAAGAGACACTGACCGGACAGGCGAAAACATATATCCGGGGACATTTTGCGGAAAATTTAAACCGCGACCGGGTGGCAGATCATGTGTGCGTGACGCCCAACTACCTTTCACGGGTATTCTGCCGGGAGTCTGGGATTTCCCTGCGGGAGTATATCAATCTGTGCCGTATCGAGGAGGCGAAACGGCTGATTACAGACCCGGGGAAGTCTTTAACCTGGATTGCCTTTGAAGTGGGGTTTGAAAGCGCACAGTATTTTTCGACGGTATTTAAGCGGACAACAGGAGTCAGCCCATATCTTTGGAGGATTAAGTGTGCAGAAGGGGCAGGATCAGAGGGACAGACTGCATAAAGATTATTAACATGATGCCAGGGCCAAAAGGTCATGTGTTTCACGCCTGCGTGAAAAAGCATGACTTTGTGACCCGAAGGCATCATGGGGTCAGATGCTTTTGACCCCAACATCTTAACATGGAAAGGGTGGGAAAAGAAATGTATCACAGAGCCGAATTTGAACGCGTCTCACCGGAGTGTGGGGATTGCGCCGAAGGATATTATGTGGCTTCTGGATCAGCTGGAGAGCGGGTTTACAGAGCCGCACGGGCGGATGATCATGCGGCACGGAAAGACTTGTGCCGAAGGCGGGTGGAGGCGCTGTTAAGCGGGGTGTGGGTGCAGGAAAACCGGCTGGTCAGCGCCCGGGTGATCAGCCGGTTCGGGACAAATCAGGTATCGGCGGTCAGCGCCGCGCAGGCGGAAGGGAATTCTCACCTCCCGCGCGTTTTCGCCCAGATCACTTCCCCGATGATCATAGCCAGCCCGGCCACGAACAGATACACGGCGATGGTCAGGTTCAGCGGTGAGATGTTAAAGGGCTCTCCGAGGGTGATCGAGACCACACCGTTTGTGGCGGCGCAGTAGATACCGCAAAGGATCAGCGTGAGCCCGGCCCGGACCAGCGGATGTACCCGCAGATAGCGGATGGCAAGAAAGCAGAGCCAGGGCAGCATGACACAGAAGGTTGTGATTTTGAGGGCAACAGGCCAGTAGAGCGGGCTTTTGGCGTGCAGGCCGCAGACGATAATGACTGCGTAAAGCCATACCGTATCCCACAGCATCACGAGCACACCCTTCGTATGGGAGAGCGGCGCCGGCAGTGGAATCTGATAAATCACATAAGGCAGAAACAGCACGGACAGCCCGAAACACACAGGGACCGCCGCGAGGAAAAACCAGTCGCCGTGCACGTAAAGGCAGATGACCAGCAGCAACAACAGCAGGGAGGACGCAAAGCTTCCCATCGTCCACAATAGTCTGTGATCCGGCGCCATCAGCGGAACCGCCGTGACCGAGGCTGCCAGAAGCAGGGAGGCCAGCACGATAAAAAACCAGTCGAGCACATGGCCGGTGGCGAGATTGACGATCAGGCAGATGATCATCGGCACCGAAAGAAACGCAGCGGTGCCTGCGCCGATGGAAAACGTGCGCATCCTCTCTTTTTTTGCATGGGCCGATAAAACGGTCTCTTTTTCGTCTACAAAGATCTCGTCCACTGTGGTGCAGGCCAGTTTTTCTGCCACCCTCTGGCAGGACGCGCATCCGGCGAGATGTTCCTCCACAAACACACGGCTGTCCGGGCTGCAGGCGTTGTCGTGATACAGCGGCAGCAGATCGCGTATGATTTCACATTGCATGATGTCACATTCTTTTTTCTGATCCATGTTTCTCCATCCTTTCCATGAGCTTTAAGCGGGCGCGATGGTACGTCACCCTGGCCCAGACTTCCGTTTTCCCGAAAATCTGTCCGATGTTCTGAAATGATAGTTCCCCGAAGGTGCGCAGGTGAAAAACCTCCTTATAGGGTTCCTCCAGGTCGTGCAGCAGCTGGTGCAGCAGGAGCGAGCACTGGGCGTCCTCTACGATCTGTTCCACATTCTGCGGGGAAATTCCCTGATCCGGCGCGGCGCGGGCGGCCAGCATTTCTTCCGGTGCATCCTCTGACGCCGCATCCTTTCCGAACGGAAATTCCGACAGATGTTTCTGCCGTCTCTGTTCGTCGATGCAGGCCCGTTTGGCGATGGCACACAGCCAGGTAAACTCGCCGGAGTGGTTCTGACAGGGAGACTTTGTTTTCAGCGCCTTAAAAAAGGTCTCCTGAGTGATCTCCTCCGCCAGATGCGGATTGCGGACGAGGGTCATCACATAGGAGTAGACCTTCATATAATAAGTGCGGTAGAGACTCTCGAAATCCACGCGGCATCGCCTCCTTTCATTTGAATACACCGGTTAGACGGAGATGCAGACGGTTTGTTACAAAGTTTTGAAAAAAAGTCCGGCCCGCGCCATTCGCAAAACCGCGCTTACAGCGTAAATGCCACAGGCATATACGCTGCTCTCCGCCGCTTCGCAACGGGTGTCTGCTCATATACGGGCGCTCCCCTCATGGTTTGCAGAATGTGCTCATTCATGCGAGCATGATTCGTGCATTTTGCGAACCATGGCTGGACTTTTACAATATAATTTCGACAGGAAATGTGGTTTCATAAACAGGGGCGGTGTGATATGATTTAGAATTTTCCCCTCTGATACAGATTCCTTTACCTCTGCTGTTGGCATTAATCGCTCAAAGTGATACTTGTTTTCTGCCATTCTTGCCACATCCTCTTTCGCTTTTAATATTCATTACGCAATAAAAAATCTGCCAAATGCACAATCTTTACGCCGTTGATATTGCCTGCGGCAAGTTCATCAGGTGTCACGACATACTTCGGGTAGTGGTCTTTAATTTCAGGCAGGCTGGCAGCCTCACGATCGGATTCCTCCGGCAGATTGCGGCACACCTGCACATAGATACGCTCAAAGCACACGATGTTTTCCAGCATTGCGGCAACGGATTTCGGGTTAAAGCCCATCATACAGTATTTCAGCGAAGCGTCTGCAAGATAGAAATTTTCCTGTGTTTTCAGCACGGATTTCCCTGCAAATCGTATCGCTGGCAACGATAGATCACAAAGGCATTTTCCAGCTGTTCCAGATAGTGATATACCGATTCCACCGAGAGAGAACGCCCCTCGCTTTTCAGAAACGTTACGATAGCGTTAGCGGATTGCTATGTGAAAGCATCTCTCTGAAATCAATCGTATCCGGACGGATTTTTGATAGTATAGTGGGAAAAATTGAATTATACTGATCATGTATCCCCGTCTGAACAGGCAGATGAGGTTATGCGGAAAAAACGGCAGGGAGAACCCGGTCTATGCAGAGATATTTCGATAAAAAGCATTCGGAAAGAAAGAAACCACATATGTTTAGTCTGAACAGGCAGATCACGAAAATCGTTCTGACCGTATGGATTCTTTTTTTTGCGACCATCGCCTTTTTTCTGGCGGGCAATGTTCTGAATTACCAGGAGAAACGTGACGACCGGATCAGAGTCATGCTGCAATCCTCCGTGAACCGGATTATGACATCTGTTGACCGGACAAAGACGCAGACGCTGCGGATTTTTAACCGCAGCAAGGAGCTGTATCAGATGGAACATTATGTGGACAATACGGGAAACCTCGCGTCCCTGATCAGTCTGAAAAAGGATATTGACGAGGTCTATACGATCCTGGGAAAATATGACGGCATCTGGGTATTCTATGACAACCTGAATCAGATGCTCTGCCGGATTTACGACGGCATGAAGGTTGACGAGATCGAGGGGCTGAAAGCGGACTGCCGGACGATCCTCGACATGGAGAAGGGCGGCTATGGCACCCATCTGCTCACTTACCCGGAGCATATCTATTATGCCGTCTGTTACCGGAGAGACCGCGTCGCCGCTGCCGGGATGACCGAGCTGACCAGCCTGCTGCCGGAGGGGGAGGACTACCGCTTCGGCGTGATCTGTAACGGACGCATTTACGCAACGGGGGAGGAGGCGCCCTTTTACGCGTCGGATCTGCCGGAATCCGCGGCAGGACCCGTGAGAGTAAACGGATACGTGATTTATCAGCAGGCGGATCCGCAGCAGGATCTTGCCGTTGTGGCGTGGAAAAAGGATGAGCTGTGGACCCATATCCGTCCGGTGCAGCTTCTGTCCTTTGGCGCGCTGTTTGCGACGGTTGCCCCTCTGCCCGGATTTCTTCACCTGCTTCAGAAACGGCTGATCCTGCCGCTGCGCAGCATGACAGATACGATGTACCGGATTCAGGAGGGACATTTTGAGGGATTTCAGGCAGATACAAATGTAGAAGAAATCGAGGAGGTGCGGAAATCCATCCAGACCATGACGGAAGAAATCTTAAACTGGCAGAAGCGCACCTATGAGGAAAAGCTGGAGCGTCAGACGATACAGATGCAGTACCTGCAATTGCAGCTTGGTCCGCATTTTTACCTGAACTGCCTGAAAAACGCGAACGCGGCCCTGATGGTGCGAAAGTATGATTATGTGCAGGAATATCTGTTCCAGGTATCGGACCATCTGCGGTATCTGATGCGGGACTGCATGGATTTTGTGACGGTGGAGGAGGAGCTGGCTTTTGTCTCCAATTATCTTTCGATGATGCGGCTGGACGGGCAGTGCCGGATCTCCTCTGAGGATGGCGTGACATGCGCGCGGATTCCGGTTCTCTCGATCCAGCTGTTTCTCGAAAATTCCATGAAATACGCGACAGCGGATCCGGCGTCCCTTAAGATCCGTGTGAGCATCCGGCGCCTTGTGACGGAGGAGGGGGATTTTCTAAACATTGTCGAATGCACACGGAAGGAATTTGACCGGCACTGCAGGGAGACGGACCAGATGCAGGCGATGCCGATGGAGGAGCGGATGAAGGCTGTCTGCGAGTACATCGAAATGCATCTGGCCGAGCCGCTGTCGCGGTCGGATCTGGCGGGGATGGTATTCTTAAGCGAGGATTATTTCGCCCGCGTGTTTAAAAGCGTCTGCGGCCGTGGGTTTAAGGAATACGTGATGCAGTGCAGGATGCCTGGAGGAGCACTTCCCGCATTCCATGGCAAGGGCAGTTGTACGGGAGGCGCAGAAGAGGGGGATTGACCATGAAGAGAGGCATTCTAAAAATGAAGAAAACATTATCAATTATCATTGAGATTATTACAGGCATTATCTTTATATGTTTTGGATAAGTGATACCGCCCTCTTTTCGTTACAACTGAATAACAGCCGCCACTCATTCAGAAAGGCGCACAATCGAATTAGCTATTTCTGCCATGTGTGAATCATGCGTGATAATGATACAAATTTTATCTGCAAATAATATATTTACCGATTCCCGCACCAATTCCTGGGTATCGACATCTAAGTTGGATGTTGCTTCATCAAAAATCACAACATCTGGATTTTTGATAATCATTCTTGCAAACGCAATTTTCTGTCTTTGTCCACCAGATAAATTCTTCCCGTTTTCACTTATTATAGTTTTTAGTCCATTTTCAAATTCAGACATATCAAGTCCTGCTTTTTGGAGAATTGAAGTAATTTTGTTTTCTGTCAGCTGTGGTGCGGCATACATCAGATTATCTATCAGAGTTCCAGAGAACAAAACAATATTTTGTGCCACAATGCCTATTTTTTCTCTTAAATCAGATAACGAGAGTTCTTTCAATTCTATGTTGTTTATCTTTATAGAACCTTTGTAGTTTTTATAAAATCCCATGAGCAACTTAGCAATCGTTGTCTTACCGCTTCCGTTTTTTCCGAGTAATGCAATTTTCTCATTTTTATGAATAACCATATTAAAGTCTTGAATAACATTGTGGTTCGTGTACCCAAATGAAACATCTGTAAACGATACTTTGGTAACTTTCTCTATTTTTCTCTTTCCCTCAATTTCATTCTCTGTTTTAAGCCTTAAAATAGTACCGATTCTGGATAAAGCAGCAGTCCCCGGCTGCACCATAACACTAATACTTGCCAAAATTTGTATAGGTGCAAATATTACTGTTGCATACTGTGAAACTGCCCAGTAATCGCCCATAGACATTTTTCCATGAATGATAAATAATCCAGAACAGATAATGAGTAAAACTGAAAATATATTAGTAAAACCTTGTATACCCTCAGAAGCAAGGTTCATTTTCTTATTACGTTTTATGGATTGGTCTGCAACATTTCTTATTTGCTGAGCCATTTCATTTGACCGCTGTTTTTCTAAATTCATTTCTTTAATCGTTGAAATACCACCTATATTTTCCTGAATCTTCCCGGATGCTTGTGCATTTGATTCAAGTAATGCTTTTGAAACTTTTTTAATTTGTATACTCGAATAATTAGTAAAGTAATACAAAACAGGCAAAAATATAATCAATATCAAGGATAATTCCCAACGTATCGACAATATAAATATCCACGCTCCAACACACGAAAATATACTGGTCAAAAATTTTAAAAATACAGGTGAGAAAAAAACATTTAGGGAATCAGTTTCTTTTACACGTTCTAAAATATAGCCTGTCTGTTGTTGATCAAAAAACTCCATAGGTAATTTTAAAACCTTTGAAATCAAGTCATTTTTAATATCTGCAACAAAGTAGTTGCTAGTCCGGATCAATGATTGGCTGATGAAATAATTTGCAAAAAAACTGATAATATAAACAAATAGCAGACATATTCCACTCAACAAAACGGTTTTTATTGATAGCCTTGCAATACCGTAATCCAGAAGGATTCTTGTAATGAACGGCGGACACAAAGTTATAAAGGATGAAAAGAGCATTAGTGCAAATAACGCACAAACTTTTTTCCTTTTGAAATAGGATAATAAATAGCCATAGTTTTTCATAAATATTCCTCCAATATTTGATTTAATTCAATAAATGCAGACGTATTTCTTATTATATCAAACGGCTGGCTTGAAAACCCTGACACAAAAACATGGATAAGCATACTATCTTTTATGGGATTTTCCTTATACATTGTGATAAATTTTTGTATGAATTCTAAAGCTGCATTTTTTTGACTGCTTAGACAATAAACATATGCCATGTTCATATAAACCATAAAATATAAATTGCGGCTTAGCCCTAATACTGTTATAAGAGTGCATTGCTTTTCTAAAAGATCTTTTGTGTATGTCAAGTCGTTTTTTATCCAATATGATACCTTATTACGCAATTCATATATCAACTGTATTCCTAACATATTTATTGTTGAATCTATTATGTCAATGGCATTTGCATTATTTTCTCTTAGTATCAGGCTATTCTTCATGTCTATTACCATAAATTCATTTTCATCAACAAGGCAGGCAGACGCATCTTCGTATTTTTTAATCATAATAAACAAATGTGCAAGCAGGAAATGTTTTTGTGATTGAACGCTATCATCTATACATCTCTGACATATCAAAATCATCTGACGGATTACATTTTCACGAATTTCGAAATCTTTTTCTAAAGCCAGATATGGAAGTACATTTTTTAGCAAATCAATCTTGATCCTATCATTTGTTGGATATAAATAAACCAGCCTTTTAATCCGTTCAATTCCATTAAGGCACTTTCCACCTGCAAATAACTTTATACATTCCTGCCTGTTTTTTAGATATTCTTCTTCCGACAAATCATTTGAAAATCCAAACAGACAATCAATGGAAATATTAAAATATCTGGCAATCACGGGGAACAGTGTAATATCTGGATACATTTGTCCATTTTCCCATTTAGAAATTGCTGCGCTTGAAACGCCCAGTACTTCCGCTAACTCTTCTTGTGTAATACCCTTTGCTTTGCGTAATCCTTGTATAATTTTTCCAACAGGTAATCGCTCCATAATATTTTCCTCCTCCTCGTATTGTACGATTTTTAAATTCTGATTTCCATGTATAAGCGGTTAACAATAACTGCAATTTTTTATAACCTATTGTTAATATAGCAATGTACCAGCAAATTATCTGCAATAGGTTTTATGGAATAAAGAATGAGAGGGATTCCGTAGTAGTCGGCATTGTGGAAAAATCCAAACGTTTAGATTTTTCCACAATGCTTGTCTATTGGTCTTTGGTTTCTTTGGTTCGGAATAGTGTGGTGCTGGCGGTCTGTCTCTTGCATATAAGAATAGCTCATGAAAATTCTGTTTTGTTTTGGCATAAAGATGCCGATATTCCTATAAGTTTTAGGCGGATATAAATATACTTGTTTAAAAGCAAAGGAAAATAATTGCTGTGTGTCATTTTTTTGACAATTTCTTTTTGGTCTTTCATGGTACACCGCCCTGCATGCTTAATGAGTATAGCAGGTTTAAACGTATATGTCTTAATAAAAAGTGCTATTTTGGAGGAAGGCTAAAATTCAATCTTGCAGTTGACAAATTCCCGTGATATGTTAAAATAGATCATGTTTGAGAATAAAATCGCTACGGGATGTAGCGGTTTGAAAAAGACGATGACGGGGAGTAGTAAGAGCGGAAGGTGATCAGAGAGCTGCCGGAGGGTGCGAGGCAGCGGCCGGGAGTTCCCAACTCGCCCCCGAGTTCTCCGACTGAAGCGGGAGACGCAGTGTGCCGGTATGAGCGGCAGCCGGATATGCCGATTCTGGACCGGCCAGCGGTGCGGCAGTGTGCTGCCGGACGGATTCCGTGTGTAGGTCAGGGCGTGTGATTCGCGTTAAGAAGAATGAGTGCGTATGTGTCTCTCCGATGCGGGGCAGACCGGCGGAAGCCGGGGAAGCGGCCGACCGGGCAGAACGACAGGTCGAAAACAGCCCGGACAGCAGGCCGGCGGACACATGCGAAGAAGAGTGGTACCGCGGAGAATGGATCTTCGTCTCTGAAAAATGTGCGTTCCGGTGAAGGGAGCCGTTTTCGGAGACGGAGATTTTTTTGTCCAAAGTTCAGCCATGCATCGTAAAATGAGCCGATCATGCCCGCATGAATGAGTATATTCTGCGATGCATGAGCGGAGCGCCCGTATAGGAGCAAACACCCGTTGCGAAGCGGCGGAGAGCAGCGTATATGCCTGTGGCATTTACGCTGTAAGCGCGGTTTTGCGAATGGCGCGGGCTGAGCGGACGTTAACTTAATCAAACAAAAACGAGGAGGAGTGAAATGTCAGAACTTTACAATCACAAGGTCGTGGAGAAAAAATGGCAGAAGGTGTGGGATGAGAACAGGGCCTTCGCCGCGACGAAGGATTACACGAAGCCGAAATATTACGCGCTGGTGGAATTTCCGTACCCGTCGGGACAGGGGCTTCACGTAGGGCACCCGAGACCGTATACGGCGCTCGATATCGTGGCGAGAAAGCGAAGAATGCAGGGCTATAACGTCCTCTATCCGATGGGCTGGGATGCGTTCGGGCTCCCGACCGAGAACTACGCGATCAAGAATAAGATCCACCCGAAGATCGTGACGGAGAACAACGTAACGCGTTTTAAAGAGCAGTTAAAATCCCTCGGCTATTCCTTTGACTGGGACAGAGAGGTCAACACGACGGATCCGAATTACTACAAATGGACGCAGTGGATTTTCTTAAAGCTGTTTAAAGCCGGGCTTGCGTATAAAAAAGAGATGCCGATCAACTGGTGTACCTCCTGTAAGGTGGGTCTGGCCAACGAGGAAGTGGTTAACGGCGTCTGCGAGCGCTGCGGATCTCCGGTCGTGCGCAAGGTCAAGAGCGAGTGGATGTTAAAAATCACGGAATATGCGGATCAGCTGATCGAGGGCTTAAATGACGTCGACTACATCGAGCGCGTGAAGGTTTCGCAGAAGAACTGGATCGGGAAATCGCTGGGCGCGGAGGTGGATTTTGCGATCACGGGCAAAGAGGATAAGCTGCGCATTTACACGACGCGCTGCGACACGCTCTTTGGCGCGACCTACATGGTGCTTTCCCCGGAGCATCCGCTGATTGACAAATATCGGGAAGAAATCAAAAATTGGGACGCGATCGCAGCGTACCGTGAGGAGGCCGCGAAGAAATCCGACTTCGAGCGTTCCGAGCTTGCAAAGGAGAAGACCGGCGTTCCGATCGACGGGCTGACGGCGACAAACCCGGTGAACGGAAAGGAAATCCCGATCTGGATTTCGGATTATGTGCTGATGTCCTACGGAACTGGCGCGATTATGGCCGTGCCGGCGCACGACGAGCGCGACTGGGAATTTGCGAAAAAGTTTGATCTGCCGATGGTTCAGGTCGTGGCGAAAAACGGTGAGGAGGTCGACATCAACGAGGCGGCGTTTACGGACGTGGCGACCGGCGTGCTGATCAACTCCGATTTTATCAACGGTCTTGAGGTGAAGGATGCACAGGCGAAGATGATCGCATTCCTGGAGGAAAAGGGGATCGGCTGCGCCAAGACCAATTATAAATTAAGAGACTGGGTCTTTTCCCGCCAGCGCTACTGGGGCGAGCCGATTCCGATCGTGCACTGCGACAAATGCGGATTTGTGCCGATCGACGAGAGAGAGCTGCCGCTCATGCTGCCGGAGGTGGAGAGCTACATGCCGACCGACAACGGCGAGTCGCCGCTGGCGGCGATGACGGACTGGGTGAATACGACCTGTCCGTGCTGCGGCGGCCCGGCAAAGCGCGAGACCGATACGATGCCGCAGTGGGCAGGCTCGTCCTGGTATTTCCTGCGCTACTGTGACCCGGACAACAATGAGGCGTTAGCGTCCCCGGAGGCATTAAACTACTGGATGCCGGTGGACTGGTACAACGGGGGAATGGAGCACACGACGCTTCACCTTTTGTACTCGAGATTCTGGCACAAATTCCTTTTCGATGAGAAGGTCGTTCCCTGCCCGGAGCCGTACCAGAAGCGGACCTCGCATGGCATGATCTTAGGCGAGAACGGCGAGAAGATGTCGAAGTCGAGAGGAAATGTCGTAAATCCGGACGATATCGTGCGCGAGTACGGCGCGGACACGCTGCGCACCTACGAGATGTTTATCGGGGCGTTCGACTTAAGCGCTTCCTGGTCCGAGGACGGCGTGAAGGGCTGCCGGAGATTCTTAGAGCGCGTGTGGAAGCTTCAGGATATCATGACGCCGGAGGAGAACTATTCCGCGGATCTTGAGACGAAGATGCATCAGACGATCAAAAAGGTCAGCGGCGATTTTGAGAATCTGAAATACAATACGGCGATCGCGGCGATGATGGCGCTGTTAAATGAATTTACCAGGAAAAATGCGATCACGAAGGGCGAGTACCGCACACTGTTAATACTGTTAAACCCGGTTGCGCCGCATATCACGGAGGAGCTCTGGCAGATCATCGGCTGCGGGGGATATGTGTACCAGCAGACCTGGCCAGAATACGATGAGGCGAAGACCGTGGAGGATACCGTGGAGATCGCGGTGCAGATCAACGGAAAGACGCGCGGGACGCTTGCGATCGGGAGAAACGACGATAAGGATACCGTGATCGCGGCGGCGAAGGAGTCTGTCGCGGAGAAACTGACCGGGAATATCGTAAAAGAGATTTATGTACCGGGAAGGATTGTAAACATTGTTATGAAAGCCCAGTCTCGGTGAATGTGCGGATTGCATGTCAGCATGCAAAGGCGCACAGACACCAGA
>CAJUNX010000005.1:0-113 GCA_910587865.1 uncultured Roseburia sp. | reverse complement strand
GGATTGCGGGAGTGCACAGCACGGAGCAATCCTGAGGGCTTTCATAAATATAGAAGAGGTCTCGGTGAATGTGCGGATTGCATGTCAGCATGCAAAGGCGCACAGACACCAGA
>CAJUNX010000004.1:73165-149452 GCA_910587865.1 uncultured Roseburia sp. | reverse complement strand
CAAAGTCATGCTTTATCACGCAGGCGTGAAACACATGACCTTTTGACCCTGGCATCATAATATACAAAAAAACAGGGCGTCTGTCGGTAAAATTTTTATAAAAATAGATAAAAATTAAAATTTACGGACAAAATCGTCAAAATTGTGGTAAAATAATAATAAGTGTTTATATCCTGCGGAAATGTCTATCAGTTACAGGTTGACTGGATCATTATTTTGGAAAGGAGAGTCGGAATATGTATGAAGTAGGAGAATATATCGTGTATGGAGTGAAAGGAGTCTGCCAGATTGAAGATATCACCCATATAGACATTTCCGGAGCGGATAAGGATCGTTTATATTATGTGCTTGCTCCGTTGGGCGGCGGCAGCGGCAGGATTTATGCACCGACGGATAATCAGAAGATCACGATGCGAAGGGTAATCACAAAGGAAGAAGCGAGCCAGCTGATCCGGGATCTGCCGAAGATCGAGCTGCTCTGGGTACCCGATGACAAGCAGCGGGAAGCAACGTACAAGGAAGCGCTGAATTCCTGTGATTATCGTGTGTGGGTCAGTATTGTAAAGACGCTGCATGTCCGGAAAAAGGAACGGATTGCCCAGGGAAAGAAGATTACCGCGCTGGACGAACGGTATATGAGAACGGCGGAAAATGAACTCTACAGTGAGCTTTCTCTGACGCTTGGCGTACCGAAGGACGAGCTGGAGGATTATATCAGAGGACAGCTGAATGCTGCGGAGCCGAAAAGCGTGTGAACATGAAAAACAGCCGGTCTGCCGGGAAGGCGGAGCGGCTGTTTTTTTGTGCTGTTGTTTTTCGGACCGGCCGCTTCAGAAGGTTTCTGCCGGCTGCTGTTTTGACGCCTGGCTCACCGCGAGCAGCTTCTGGCGCATCTCATCCTCGATCCGTCCGAGCTCTTCCTCGGCGCTGCGCCGTTTCGCGCGCCCGTCCTCCTGGATCTTTAAGACCTCGTCGAGGGTGGAGATCAGCGTCTTGTTGGTTGCGGTCAGTGTCTCGATATCGACGATGCCGCGCTCGCTCTCCCGCGCTGTCTCGATCGTTGCGGTCTTTAAGGTCTCGGCATTTTTGCGCAGCAGCGCATTGGTCATGTCCGTCACCTCGCGCTGTGCCTTTGCGGCTTCGCTTGAGTGATTCAGGCCGATCGCGATGACCATCTGACTCTTCCAGAGCGGAATTGTATTTACAAGTGTAGACTGAATCTTTTCCGACATGGCGGTGTCGTTGCTCTGGATCAGACGGATCTGAGGCGCCATCTGCATTGAGATCGTGCGCGTCAGCTCGAGGTCGTAGATCTTTTTCTCAAAGCGCTCGCACATGGCGGCATAATCGTTGGCAGCCTGCGTATCCTCCGGCAGTCCGCTCTCTTCCGCTTTTTTCAGAAGTGCGGGCAGCTCTGTGCCCCTGGCCTGCGTGAGCTTCTGCTTTCCGGCGAGGATATACATGGAGAGCTCCTTGAAATAGTTCAGGTTCAGCTCGTACATCTTATCCAGCATGGCGGCGTCCTTTAACAGGGTCACCTGGTGATCCTCCATCACCCTGCAGATCCGGTTGATATTTGACTCCGCTTTTTCATATTTCACTTTCAGATTGTCCAGTTTGTTTCCGGTCTTTTTAAAGAAGCCGAAAATGCCCTTTTCCTCTTCCTCGTCAAAATCCTTAAGTTCGGTGACGACATCCGTTAACATCTGGCCGATCTCGCCCATGTCCTTGGTGCGGACATTGTTTAAGGCGTTCTCGGAGAAATCGGCGATTTTTTTCTGGCTGCCTGCGCCGTAGCGCATCACCAGCTGTGTGTCCGAGATGTCGATCTGTGCGGCGAAATCGTCCACCATCTTCTGCTCTTCCGGCGTCAGCACAACCTCCGGAACCTTCGGAGCCGCCTCCACGGGAGGTTTTGGAGCCTCTGCGGCCGGAGCGCCCGCTGCACCGCCGAAGGGATCGAGTGTCAGCGTCGGAGTCGGGGAATCCTTTAACATGTCGTCTAAATTACTGCTCATCTGATTTTCCTCCATCTGATTTTTCTCTGTCTGGTGTTTCTGTATCGGATCTGCGTGTCGCAAATTCCATCTCTTTTGTCAGTCCCTCTTTGGCGAGCATGGTCTTTAGGACCTGCGCGTCCGTGGTCGCGTCAAAGACAGCGTCCTGGAACAGATTATTTAAAAGTTCGGTAAATGCCTGGTTGATCGTATCGAGCGTGTTTTCGATCTCGGATTTGGCTTTGATAATTTCGTTGCCCGGCGTGCTGATCTGATCAAAATCGGCATAGGCGTCCACCAGCTTTAAGGTGGTGGGCAGGTAGTACTCCATCAGCTTGTGAATCCGGTTCGTCTGTTCGGGATGCTCCCTGATGTTGTCAAAAATATCCTTTAAAAGGTGCTCCAGCCGGAAGAGCTTTGCGGAGATGACCTCGCCCTCAATCTGATCGTTTAACTCCCGCAGTCTGCGGATATACTCCATCCCTTCGGCTATTATGGCATTCTGACCCGGGGAGCCGTCCGATGCGTCCGCGCCGTTTGCCCGGCCTGTGTCCGTATTGCCGATGCGTCCGCTGCCGCCTGCGATCCCTGCCTCCTGCTCGCGCCGTCTGCGTTCATTCTCCGCGTTCAGATACTGGCGGAAGACGGTGTTGTTAAACATAAAGCAGGTTTGCTGCCGGTCCAGGTGGCCCTCCGGGAAGATCCCGGCGTTTAAGATTTTCTGCAGATCTTTTACAATATACCGCTCGGGTTTTCCGGTGGCGATGGAAAGATCGGAAATCTGAACGAACATCCGGCTGTCGCAAAGGCTTGCATAGTGTTTTGCGCGGCGCAGACGCCGGCTTTTTGTGATGCCGAGATACAGCAGGAAGGAGGAAAACGCCAAAAGGGGCAGGAACATGGCGCATATGAGGAGTGTCGACTCATCCCGGATCCCGATGGCAGCCATAAGCATAAGCGATGAAAAACCGATTCCGATCCCGCCGAACATCGGAAGGAGTATGCCGGAAACGCTGCCGATCCGCTTCATGGGGATAAAGGAGGCTGCCGTCATGTGTCCGGCCTGACTGTTTCTTAACTGTTGCTGCTGGTTTAACCGGAGCGTCTGCTGCTGTCTGTACTGACGTCTGGCCGCTTCGGTCTGCTGTCTTAACTGTCTGTCCTGCTGCCTTCTCAACTGTTCCTGCTGACGTCTGGCCGCTTCGGCCTTCAGCTGCTCCTGTTTTCGGAGACGTTCCGCCTCGCGCTGTTTTAACTGCTCCTGCTGCTGCCGGAATCTGGTCTGCTGCTGAAATTCCTGCTGCTGTCTTTTCGCTGCCTCGGCCTGCTGTCTGGCAAGCTCCTGCTGCTGTCTTCTCAGCTGCTCGGCCTGCTGTCTTTTCAACTGCTCCTGCCGCCGCTGCTGCCAGACATCCTGTCCGCCGCCCGAGGCAGAGCTCTGAGCCTGCGAAGCGTTCTGTCCGAAGGCCCCGGCCTGCTGTCTGGAAGCGGAGCCGAAGGTCTGCGAGGAAGCCTGTCCGGCGTATCTGCGTTGCTGCGAAGCGTTCTGCGACGTGCCGAACGTCTGCGAAGCGTTCTGCCCGAAGGCCCCGGCCTGCTGTCTGGAAGCGGAGCCGAAGGTCTGTGAGGATGCCTGTCCGGTGTATCTGCGCTGCTGCGAAGCGCCCTTATCCGCCGTGCGCCGGGTGTTTCCCGCGCCCGGGTCAGAACCAAGCGCCTGCTGCCACAGGGGAACATCAGCCCCTGTCTGGCCAAAAGCTTTATCCGCGTTCTGTGCGCGCGAGGACCAGACGTCAGAGCCGTCTGTCGGGATATGGATCCCGACTTCGTCTAACGTGGCGGTCACCGTCTGGGAAACCAGCCGGTTGAGTGTCTGAAAGTTGCCGTTCTGCAGAGCGTCTGACAGGGCGTCTTTCATCTCTTCGCCTATATTGCTGTAACTATGTTTGTCGCCCATGATATCGTAAGACCTCGTGAATAAAAGATAAGATTATTATCACATATCGGCCTTTTCTCTGCAACTGTTTCTTTTCTTAATTCCTGCGGAAGATCTGCATGCCGTCTCCTTTTTACCCGCTGTGCGTCTCATCGTGTTTTCTGGAAAATTCGTTCGCGACCATCAGGATCGCGGTGACGCCTGCCGCGAGGTCCGCGATCGGTGCTGCGTACATGATGCCGTCAATGCCGAGAAAGAGCGGAAACAGTAACAGCAGCGGGAGCAGGAAAATAATCTGCCTGGTTAACGAGAGAAAAATTCCCCGTTTCGGCTTGCCGATCGCGGTGAAAAAATTCGAGGTGATCGGCTGCAGAAAATTTAAAAACGTAAAAAACAGGAAGATGTGAAAATAGCGGACGGCAAACCGGTAATATTCCTCCGAGCCGCTGCCGAAGATGGAAATGATCTGCCGCGGTATGGTTTGGAAGAGGATAAATGCCGTCAGCGCGAGCACAAATCCGGCTGCAGCAGCGTGCAGATAAGCTTTTTTTACGCGGCCGTATTTTTTTGCACCGTAATTAAAGCTGACAATCGGCTGCAGGCCCTGGGAAATACCGATGATAAACGATAAAAACACCTGATTTACCTTTGTGATGATCCCTGCGCAGGCGATCGGGATGGATTCGCCGTACACAGAGAGCGAGCCGTAATACTTCAGAGATTTATTCATCACGATCTGAACGAGCATCATCGCCACCTGGTTGGAAAACGGAGCCATGCCAAGAGAAACGATCCGAAGAAGGGTATCCCGGCGGATGGTCAGATGTGAGCGGCGGATCGCAACGGTCTGCGCGTGAGCGAGAAACCACAGGGAGAGACCGGCGGAAAAGATCTGTCCGATTACGGTCGCCGCCGCGGCGCCTGCCATGCCCCACTGAAAACCAAAGACGAACAGGGCGTCAAGAAACGTGTTGATGACAGCGCCGGTCAGGTTGCAGAACATCGCGAGCTTCGGACGTCCGTCAGCACGGATTAAGTGTGCGCTTCCGGTCGTTAAGATCAGAAACGGAAACCCGAGTGAGACGATGCGCGTATAAACGCTCGCGTAGGGCAGTACAGCGTCCGGCGAGCCGAAAAAGGTCAGAAGCGGATTCAGAAAAAGCTGGGAAAACGCGCAGAGGATGATGCCGCAGCCAAACAGCATGACCGCTGCATTTCCAAGGTAGCGGACAGCCGTTTCCTGCTCGCCTTTTCCCATGGAGATATTAAACGAGGAGGCGCCGCCGACGCCGAAAAGCAGCGCGAGCGCTACACAGGAGATCGAGAGCGGAAATGAAATGTTTGTCGCTGCGTTTCCGAGCTCCCCGATGCTTCTGCCGATAAAAAACTGATCGACGATGTTGTAGAGGGAACTGACGAGCATGGCGACGATGCTTGGAATGGTAAACTGCAGCAGCAGCCGGTCAACGGATGTTACGCCAAGCGGATTTGATCTGTTTGCTTTTGTCTCTGTCAATTTTGTGTGTGGATTCATATGATACCTCATTTTGGCACTGCTTTGGCGCCTCTTTTGTTTTTGTGCTTTCTTTGTGTTCCGGGTGGTTTCTGCTTGTGGGATTATCTCCATTTTTCTGCGTTTGCGGCCATTCGTTCCAAAAGATCGGCTAAAATATCCTGTTCTTCTTCTGAGATCTGATCAAGCAGAATAGCGCGCCATTCTTTTTTTGCCTTCTGGATGGGATCGGCAGCGGCGTGTCCGCGCTCTGTCAGCCAGATGCGGTTGCATCTGCGGTCGGCGTCATCCTGCCTTCGTGTGATCAGCTGCTTTTCACAGAGAGACTGAATGATCCGGGTGACGGCGGATTTATCAATGGAGAGGTCCGCTGCGATCTCATCCTGCGTGAGTCCCTCCCGCCGCTGCAGAAGAAAGAGAACCGGGTATTCTGCGGAAGAGATTCCGAATTCCTTTAACGCCCGTGTGTAGTGCGATTGTGCCCGGCGGTGTAAAATAGAGATCAGTCTGCCAATTGGTCTGGTCATGATACTGGTCCTCCGATCAGGTAATAGGGATCCGTCGGCGCAGATAAAGCCGTCGGATGATTTGAGGAAAGTATAAAACACATTAGTTGATTTGTCAACTAATGCGTGGAACGGATGCAGGGAGGAGAGATCCATTCGAATCTGTCCCGGACGGCAGGCATCGGGGTGGGGGAGGAACGTGGAAAAGGAATAAAAGGGGCTGCTGCAAAATGGCATATACACACAATCTTATGGTCAGGTCATCTGTGACATCCATAATTATATATTGTGGAATGGCCGTATTTTGCAACAGTCCCTTTTGGCGCAGACCGTGCAGAAGAAATAAGCCGTCAGGGCGGCACACGGCGAGCAGGGAAGAGAAACCTTCTCTGCCTGATTCTATGATGTCATAAAAAACGATTCAGAATGGAAATGTACTTTCGTAGAATTGATATATTCTACGAAACGGACGATTGTCCATAAACACATGTTATAGTCTACAGCAACTTTATAAGCTTGTCAACAGCCAAATTTTCAGGTCACAATTTATTGTCACACATAAATGATATTACACAGGAGGAGGAGCATTATGGCGAGAAAAGGCGATAACATCTATCTGCGGAATACCGGAAAATGGGAGGGACGCTATGTGAAAGGAAGAGCGCCGGACGGCAGACTCAGATATGGCTATGTCTCTGGGATTACTTATGAAGAAACCCGAAAGAAGCGCGATGAGGCAGCGACGGCATATGAAAAAAAGAAAAAGGAAACGGAAACGTTTTCGGATGACCGGTTTTTATTTTCGGTGATATCCATGGAATGGCTGAAAAACCGTGAGATATTTTTAAAAGAAAGCAGCATTGCCAAGTATCGCAATATTTTAAACCGGTATCTGATTCCACAGTTTGGCGACAAAAATATAACAGAGATCACAAAAGAAGATGTCTCGCAGCACATTACATGGCTTATCACAGCCGGAGGAACGCTTGGAAACGGGCTGTCGTCAAAGATGATCCGGAGTGTCGTTTCCGTTTTTAAGGCAGTAGCGGAATACGCAGGGAATACCAGGGATATTCGTGTGGTCACTTTTGGCAGGTTTCCGCTGAAAGAGCAGAAAAAGCCGCTGCGCGTTTTCAGCGTAAAAGAACAGCATCAGTTAGAAGACTGCCTGCTGGCCGATATGCGCTGCGACAGGCTGGGTATCATGCTTTGTCTTTACACGGGGATTCGGCTCGGGGAACTCTGCGCGCTGAAATGGGGAGATATTTCGTTTGATAACAAAAAGCTGCACATTCATGCAACGATGACGAGAATTCAGATACAGGGTGATCCGAACCGCAGGACAAAGGTAATTACCACGCCGCCTAAAAGTGCGTGCTCTATCAGGGAGATTCCGCTCCCGTCCGATCTGATTCATATGTTAGAAGAAATGGAGAGGCCGGAGGATACCTATGTTCTCACAGGTTCCCGGGATGTGTATGTAGAGCCGAGGACAATGGAAAACCGATTCAAGACAATTGTAAAAATGTGCGGCATCACAGATGCAAATTTTCACGCATTGCGCCATACATTTGCTACGAGGTGCATTGAATTGGGGTTTGATGCGAAGTCGTTAAGCGAGATTCTCGGTCACTCCAGTGTGAAAATAACGATGGATCGCTATGTCCACCCGACGATGGATCTGAAGCAGAAAAATATGGACAAGCTGTCAGCGCTTCTGATGAAAAAAGCTGATTTTAAACTGACAGACTGATGATTTGACTGATGATTTTGCGAGAAGATCCTGTTTTTCATATATGTGGCCCGTTTCGTAGAATATATCAATTCTACGAAAAAGAAACAGATTTTTCCATATGCGGTCACAGATAAAACCGGATGCGGCGAATGGAATACAGAGGGCAGGAGAAGGTCAGATGTGGTGTGTTCTTTATGGAAAGGACGGCGACGAGGAGAGGATGGAGCAGTTCGTCAGAGGCGTGCTGCCGGGACATTCTTATTCCAGGTGTTTTCATCCGCTGCAGCATAAGATGATGCGGCACGGCGGGGAGTGGAGGGATGTTGTCTTTCGGCTTCTGCCGGGATATGTGTTCATCGAAACGGATGATCCGAAGAGGGTGTATCAGGTTTTAAAGAATACGCCGAAGCAGCTGCTGTTCAGCACGGATGATGCTGTCTCCGTACTTGCAGGAGATGATGCGGCGCTGCTGGAGAATATTATGGATCAGGATGGTCAGATCGGGATCTCGACGGTGCGTGTGGCAGGAGAGGAGAAGGATGGAAGAAAACAGATCGAGTATCTGTCCGGGCCTCTTATAACGGTCGCCGACCGGGTGACGCGGGTGAATCTGCACAGGCGGATTGCCAGGGTGATGACCGGACTTGCCGGTGAGAGGAAGTGGATCAACCTGGACTTCTGTTTTGAGGACGATAAGGTCGTCGGGGCAAAGGTGTGATCCGTAATTTTGGAGACAGCAGAACCGGCGGTAGACAGACCGGATGATGGGCGGTGAAAGTAAGGATTCATGTGGTATGTGATACAGGTACAGACAAGGCGTGAGACTGAAATCGCAGGACGGTGCAGGGAGAAGATCATGGGGCCAGAGGAGGATGTGTTTGTGATTCTGCGGGAGCGGATGTATCGGACATCTGACGGCACAGAGAAAATTCTTGTTCCGGTATTTCCGGGTTATGTCTTTGTGGAGACGGAGGATATCGATGATTTCCGTATCCGGCTCCGTGAAATGAAAACGATGGCAAAAGTGCTGCGTGCCGGGGAGGAAACCGTACCGGTGTACCCGGAGGAGGAAGCCTTTTTGCGGCTGACCGGCGGGGAGGATCATATTGTCCGTTTTTCGGAAGGATATGAGATCGGGAAAAAACTGACTGTGACACAGGGTCCGCTAAAGGGCTATGAGGGAAGAGTCAAACGGATTGACCGCCATAAGAAATATGCGGTGTTAGAAGTAAGTCTGATGGGACAGGCCGTTGATATCCAGATGGGGATCGAGGTGTTCCGGAAGGAATAGATGTTGTGAGTTTTGGTGAAGAAGCTTTGGAATGCAGTGGTCGTGTGTGCGCCCTGCAGGAAGGGGTGGACAGAAGGTGCAGATGTGACGCGGGAGGATGACAGGACAGGCAGGTATCTGTCGACTGGCTGCCGCAGATCAGATCTGAAACAGGCGGGGAGCGGAGGTTCCCTGAGTGGCGAAGCCTGCCTTTCAGGCGGGAAAAAGAGACAGAGAACTATAATTTGAAAAGAGACAGCTACAGCGCGGGAGATCCCGCGCTGTTCTGATATATTGTTCGGGATTCCGGAATGGAAAAAAGAATCCGGGTTCTGACATCACAAGGAGATTTATAAAAAAGATGGAGAAAGACCGGCGGTGACAGAGGCTGTAAAAACACGGATCAGGAAAGAGGAGCGATTCCGTGGGATTGAGAAATCTGAGAAGAAACCGGCGCAGATATTTTTCGGGGCGTATGGCAAAGAGAGAAATGATGCGAACCGGGCATCTGCTGCAGGTCGGACAGATGTGACAGGAGAAAATACAGGCTGGCTGGAACAGACTGTTGCTGCGTATATCAATGTAAAAGCGGCTTTGGCGGTCAGCTCCGGGAGAATGGCGCTTTATCTTGCGATCCGGCTTGCGGCGGAACGTATCGCCGGGTCTGACGGAGAGACCGCCAAAGCTGACAGGGAGGATACAGGGGAGACGGCGGAGGGCGGCGTGAGTCTGTGCGGCAGACGCGTGTTCTGTCCGGATTTTGCGTCGGAGGTGAATGCCGCCATGATCCTTGGATGCGGCGGAGTGCCTGTTTTGATCGACGCCTCATCCGATGACTGGGGGATGGATCCGGAGGCGCTGGCAAATGCATTTGAGCGGTATCCGGAGGTAAAGCTGGTCATCGTATCGCATGTGTACGGGTTTCCCGGAAGGATCGATAAAATCAGAGAGATCTGCGGGGCGCACGGAGCTTTGCTGATTGAGGACGCGTCGGAGGCGCTCGGCGCAAAATATAAGGGACGCTGCTGCGGTTCCTTCGGGGATTACGGGGTCCTGGATTTTGAAAGCGCGGGGATGAAAGGCGAAGACGCCGGGACGAATGAAGGCGCAGCAGGAGGGACAGCCAGGAGCGCGGGGATGGAACCAGGGCGAGTCGGAAACATGGGAATGGATCCGGTCGCAGACAGGAATGCGGAAATGAGTCCGATTGCTGTCGGGAGTGCGGGGGCGGATCCGGTCGCAGCCGGGAACGTCGGCGGAATGCTTCTGATCAACGAAAAAGACTGGGAGAAGGCAGGGGATCCGGCGGAGACAGCCGGCGGTCAGGGCGGTGCACAGGATCCGGGATATGAAAGGACGGATGCGGCTGCCGGAGAGATCCGGGGACTGCTGAAAAAGTTAGAGGAACAGATCGCCGGGAGGATCGCGGCGAAAAAGAGGATTTATGAAAGATACGCGGACAGGCTGGCGGAACTGGATGTCTGGATGAATCCGTATGACGAAGAGAACGCGGAGCCGAATTATCAGACGCCCTGTATGATGATCAGTGAAAACGGGCTGAGTCAGGCGCGGTGGAATCTGCGGGATGGCAGATGGACATATGAGTATGATGACGTGCACGGGCGTACCTGCCCGCCGGAGCTTTCCGATGTGCTGGGGGCGTTTGGGGTAAAGTGCGGGATGGTGTGGCGGCCGCTGCATCTTCTGCCGCTGTACCAGGGATTTGATTTTGTTACAGCGGAGGAAGAAATATGGGACGGGGAGAGCGGATGTGAGGATGGGACCGCAAGCCCATCTGAAACCGGAACCCGGGCCGGCGTCGACAGAATAACCGGAACACCGGGCGAAGGGGAATATCTGTTTGAAAGATGCCTGTGTCTGCCTTCGGATGTCGGGATGACAGAGGAGGAGCAGGAGAGGGTGGTTGAGATGATATATGACTGCTTTAACGGCAGGGAGTGGGGGAGGGTAAGCTGTGGGGCTGTACACGCAAACACAGGAGAAATCGTCGTCTGACAGCGACATATCTGCAACACAAAATTTTTTTATTGGAGAAAATCAGAAGATCATATATGTCAAAGAAAGAAAACAAATGTAGATTCATAATAGCGGGAATGGTTCTCATGGGAAGCTATCTGACTGCTTCATATCTTGCGAAAAAGAGCAGGGAATCAGATGGGATGGATGACGATAATCCGTATTTAAACCATGATCCGGGCAGGAGTAAACGGAAATCGGGATGTTATGAGACATATATCAAGCCAGCACTGGATAAAGGGTTATCTTTTGTGGGGCTGATTGTGCTCGCGCCGGTTTATGCGGTGATTAGTGCGGCGGTTTACCTGGATGATCCGGGGCCGGTGCTTTTCACACAGAAGCGCGTCGGGAAAGGCGGACATTTCTTTGAACTGCACAAATTCCGTACTATGAAAATGGATACGCCCCACGATGTTCCCACGCATCTGCTGAAGGATCCCGATCAGTATATTACACGTGTCGGCAGGATGTTAAGGAAGATGAGTCTGGACGAGCTGCCGCAGATCTGGGATATTTTCCGCGGGAAAATGAGCATTATCGGGCCGCGTCCGGCGCTGTGGAATCAGGCGGATCTGATTGCGGAGCGGGAGAAATACGGGGCGAACAGTGTGATGCCTGGTCTGACCGGGCTGGCGCAGATCAGCGGAAGGGATGAGCTTGAGATTGCAAAGAAGGCGGCGCTGGACGGGGAGTATGTGGAAAGACTGCGGGGTGGATTTTTAAAAGGAATGCTGTTTGATCTGAAGTGCTTTTTCGGGACGGTGAAGTCTGTGGCGGAGAGCAAAGGGGTTGTGGAAGGCGGAACAAGCAGACTTGTGTAGTGTAAAAATGATAAGGATAGATGTTGGAAAGGAAGATCCTTGAAACAGAAAAAAATAATGATTGGAGCAGGTATAGGAGCAGTAGTTGGAATCGGGCTGAATGTTGCGTTAAAAACAAAGGCTGGAATGATGATTATAAATCGACTGAGAAGCGGCACTAACGGTAGCTCGCAATTAACCGGACTACATCCTATAGAAGAAGTTAAGCAGGAAGAGACTGGTTTTGATAACTATGGTCATCTCAAACATTTTAATATTGATAAATCACTTCATAAAAACGTGCTAATTACAGGCAGTAACAGTTATATAGGGGAGTCATTCGTAAACTACTGTGCACAGTATTACCCGAATATAACTATTACCACTCTTGATGTGAAAGATGAGAGATGGAGAGAGCATACGTTTAAGACGAGAGACGGAAAAACATATGATTCTGTATTTCATGTGGCAGGAATCGCTCATGCGGATGTGGGAAAAGTATCAGTACCTGAGCAGGAGAAATATTATGCGGTTAACACTGATCTTGCGATAGAATGTTGTGAAAAAGCCAGGAAATCTGGTGTTAAGCAGTTTATATTCATATCATCTATGATAATTTATGGCGGTGCGAAAAGAATTAATGAAAAAACGATGCCAAATCCTGCAAATTTCTATGGAAATTCAAAATGGCTCGCAGATAAGGGAGTTCGTGCTCTTGCTGAAGAGGGATATAATGTTGCAGTGCTGCGTTCTCCCATGGTCTATGGAAAAGGAGCGAAAGGAAATTATCAGCAGCTGGAAAAATTAGCGAAAATAATACCAGTTTTTCCCGATATTCGGAATAAACGATCTATGATTTATATAGAGAATCTTTGTGAATTTATTGCGAAGCTTACACTGTCCTGTGAAGGTGGCATATTTTTCCCACAGAATAATGAGTACTCGGATACAAGTCAGTTAGTGAAGTGTATAGCAGAGGTGAGTGGACACAAGGTATATCTCATGAAATGTCTTATTCCATTTGTAAAAATTGCTAAACATATATCAGGGAAGACCGGAGAGATAGTAAATAAAGTATTTGGCAGCAGTTATTATGATCAAAATCTCTCTAATTATGAGGGACTATTTTATTGTAAATATAACCTGAAAGAATCAGTATATAGAATCGAGCGGTAATAGGAGAACAGGGCAGTGGTTATTAATACGTGGAAAGAAACAGTACCATTATGTGTTACAATTGTGATTACCACATATAAAAGAAATAGTACATTGGAAAGAGCTATCATTTCTGCCTGCGATCAGGATTATACAGATATAGAAATTATCGTTGTAGATGATAATGCTGATCCGACATGGAATCATACTGTCAGCTCTATTATAAAGAAGGTTGAAACAGATCAGGACAGAAAAATTATATATGTAAAAAATCAGGAAAATAAAGGCGTTGCCAAGTCACGTAATGCTGGTATTACAAAAGCCAAAGGAGAGTATATCACTTTTTTGGATGATGATGATGTTTATTTAAAAAGTAAGGTTTCCACACAATTAGCAAAGATGAAAGAGTGTGATGCAGATTTCAGTATTACTGACATGCTTCTTTATGATAGCAAAGAGAAACTTCAAGAGAAACGTGTAAGAAATGATCTTACAAATTATAGAAAAAGAGAACTGCATAAATATCATATATTGCATCATCTTACCGGAAATGACACTTTTATGTTTAAAACAGATTTTATTAGGAGGATTGGCGGATACAAAAAGATCGATATAGGAGATGATTATTATCTTATTCAAAAGGCGATATTGAGTGGAGGAAAATTTACTTATTTGCATGAATGTCATGTGAAAGCATATCTGCATACAGGAGAAGACGGGGGATTGTCCTGCGGACAAAAGAAAATAAATGGGGAGTTAAAACTTCAAAATGACAAAAAAAGATATTTTAGTATCCTTACAATAAAAGAAAAGTGTTATGTGTGGATGAGGCACTATGCAGTAATTGCATTTGCCGAATTGCGTAGGAAGAGATATGCGGCATTTTGCGCGTATGCCTTCCTTTCTTTTTTATGGAATCCTTTGGGATTTATCACCATGATTTTTAAGCATCTATAGATTTATCATATCAGATGGAGAAAAATGCATGATTGCAGTCATATTTATTGGAAATATTGAATATTGTCCATATTTTGGTAATTATAAGTCGCTGTTAGAAAAAGAAAGTGTTGCCTATGATCTGTTTTATTGGAACAGAATGGGGCTAAAAACTGTACGTCCTGATAACTATTATAGTTTTGAATATCCTATAAAAATAACACGCAATATTAGAAAAAAGATCATTAGTTTTTATAAATACAGGCTATGGCTAAAAGAAAATTTACACAGGAAAAAATATGAAAAGTATATTATACTGGACACTTTGTCTGGTTTTTTGATCTCTTCAGAATTAAAACAAAGAAAATATATATATGAGATAAGAGATTATAGTTACGAAAGGTTTCTGGTATATAAATATATCGAAAAAAGACTTATTGCAAGGTCATATACAACGTTTATTTCATCACCTGGATTCAAGTCATTCCTTCCGCCTGGAAACTATATGATATTTCACAATATAGCGCATTCAGATCAGGAAGATTTTTTACCCATGGATCATATACAACGGGAGTCAGATGTCATAATTTTAGTATGGGCCGGTACGATACGTTATTTTGAAACACAGCTGAATATAATAAGGCAGCTAAAAAATGATAATAGATTTGAAATTTATTATCATGGTGATGGTTATGATTTGGAGAAATTAAAGGACATATGCAGGAAAGAAAAAATAAATAATGTTTTTTTCACAGGGAGATATGACGAAAGTGAAAAAATAGATTTAATGAGGAAAGCAGATATTATTCTAAATGCATATGATATCAATATCGGAGAAGAGGTAAGATATGCTCTTTCAAATCGATTTTACGATGCTTTGATGCTCGGACTGCCCCAGATTGTTGAGAAGGACAGTTATAAGTGCAAAATTGTACAAAAACATGATTTGGGAATTATTTTGGATGAGAATTTAAAGAAAAATATAATTGCGTCTATTGACAGGTTTAGAACTGAAAAATTCAGGATAAAGTGCCGTAGATTTTACGATTCATATAAGAAAGAAAATATTCGTTCATTAGAAAAAATCAGGTCGTTTTTAAATCTATCAGGTTAAATTAAAATGAAAAACTATTTGGAGAAAGAAAGTGTTTGCATATATCATACCGGTATTTTTGACAATTACAGTATATTGCTATGTACAGCATAGTTTACATATATATAACAGTCCGAAAGGTAGATATATTCTATCAGTAGTACCGTTTCTGCTGCTGATTGTTATGAGCATTTTTAGAGAAAATATCGGTGTCGACTATGGTGGATATGAACTTTTATATGACAATATAAAAAATGGTATACAAACAAATGCAGAAATTGGATTTGCATTTCTCGTAAGATTAATTATTGCAGGTCCTGATGATGTAAAAGTATTATTTGCAATATTTTCTGTTTTTACTTTAATAAATTTTATTATTGGAATACGTATGCTGAGCGCTGATCTGACGTTTAGCATCTTTCTTTTTATTTTATTAGGATATTATAATCTGACCTATAATGCAATCAGATATTATTATGCATTATCTGTTGTATTGCTTGCATATGCTTTTTTTCTGAAAAAAGAATATAAAAAATTCTTAATAGCTGTCATTTTTGCAACATGCTTTCATAAGACATCACTTATCGTATTACCAGTATGTTATATATTCAGAAACAGATCGCAAAGTCAGAAGCACTATGCGTATCTGATATTAATGGCAGTTGCAGCTATCATTTTAAAAAGTCCTATTAGATATATTGCTTTTAAGATATATCCATCCTATTTAAATTCTGTATATGATGGTGGTAGCGCATCGATAACGAATATTTTCAAATGCTTGTTTTTATTGATTTTAGGTATCTGTTTTTATGGCATCGTCAAAAAAAATGATTTACTTGTTTTCTGTCATAAGTTAAATATAGTTGCATTGATATTGTATGTATGTTGCAGCTGGATTCCAGAACTGTCGCGAATAGGATATTATTTCAATATTCTTTCTATTATATTTATACCTGATCTTGTAAAAGAAATGAAAAGCGAGACGAACAAACGTATTGTATCAGTAATTGCAGTGGTGAGTGCCTGTCTGTATTATGTGCTTTTTTTAGAGAGAGCTTACGCAGAAGAGATTCATTTATTGCCATATAGAACATGGCTTTTTTATTTAAATTAATTAACAGGGAACGAATATATGAAATTACTATTTGTAAATATGACGCCTATCTTTCACAATTCAAGTGCAATACACAGAATGTGTGGGATTATTTCGGGCGCAAGAAAAAATGGCCATACATGTGATCTTCTGACACTGAGAGCTGACAAGAAGGATTTTGCATATGATGACTCCAGAAAAGAATTTTTGAAGGAAAACATAGACCATTATTATACAATAAAGAAAACCTTTCTTTATGATCGGCTCAGTGCGAAGAAGCAGTCAGATGCCAAAGGAGAAAGGTCTGCAGGCAGTATGTCAAAGCGCAGATCAGGATACAGGCGATATATAAAAAATATAATTCGAAATATTTTTGAATTGTTGTTTGTGTATGACTTACAATGTATGAATTCAAAACAGGTAATCAAACTGGAGCTTGACTATACGAAGTATGACAAAATTATTTCTATAAGCGATCCTAAATCGTCACATGATATTGTTTTTAAACTTTTAAAATATAAGAAAATATCAAATATTGATTCAAAATGGATTCAATATTGGGGAGATCCGTGGCTTAACGATGTTATGAGGGAAGGGCTTCGATGGAAAAAGTTAATACGTTATAAAGAGAAGCGGCTGCTTCGGCATGCCTGCAGAATTGTTTATACGAATCCATTTACGCTGGATGCTCAGATCAAAGAGTATCCAGCGTATTCATCGAAAATGATGTATATAAATCAGACAGCAGATGTCCAGGAGAAAAAAACAGAGATTTTAGAAAGTAATAAAAGGTATATCGGATATTTTGGAGACTATGGATCTAATTTCAGAAATATACAACCGCTATATAGATACTGTATAAAAAACAATATCCATTTATATATTGCAGGACGATCATCAGATTATTTGGTGGAAACGGAAACAGTAAAAATAAAAGGAAGATTGTCACAGAGAGATGTGAGCAGGATGGAAGATGAGGCTTCTGTTCTGATTTCTATCTGTAATAAAAATGGAACACAAATCCCCGGGAAAGTTTTCTATCAGGCAGGATACCAGAAACCGATGATCATTATTCTGGATGGTGAATTTAAAGAAAAAATGAGAGCGTATTTCGATTCTTTTGACAGATACATTCTTTGTGAAAATAATGAGGAAAGTATATCGAAGGCGATTGATAAGGCATTTAAAGAAATAAAGACAGGAAAAAGGTATAGGTTAGATAAAAGATTAACGGAAAAATACGGTGCAGAAAAAATCCTGGAATAAAGGAGGCAGATTTTGTGATGGTAAATGTAATTGGTTTGGGATATATCGGTCTGCCAACAGCACTAATGCTTGCGTCGCATGGTATTGATGTGGTTGGAACCGATTATAACAGGAATCTCGTTAAAACATTACAGAGTGGTCATACGACATTCAAAGAAGATGGCCTGGATGAATTGTTTCATAGAGCAATAAATGCAGGTATCAGATTTTCAGACGAATATCAGGAAACGGATATCTATATTGTTTCGGTTCCAACGCCGTACGACAGATTCAGCAAAAAAGTTGATGCCAAATATGTTGTTTCGGCCGTGGAGGCAGTTCTGAAGGTATGCCTTGCAGGAGCAATAATTGTAATCGAGTCTACAGTTTCTCCTGGTACGATAGATAAATCTGTCAGACCTGTAATAGAAGCAGTCGGGTATAAGATTGGTACGGATATCAACCTGGTACATGCGCCAGAACGAATCATACCTGGAAATATGGTATACGAACTTTTGCACAACAATCGCACGATTGGTGCGGACGACAGGGCAGTAGGAGAAAAGATTAAGAAACTCTACGCAGCATTCTGTGAAGGGGAAATTGTTGTTACAGATATCAGAACTGCCGAGATGACAAAGGTTGTCGAAAATACTTACAGGGCGGTTAATATAGCGTTTGCAAACGAGCTGGCAAAAATTTGTCGTTATGATAAGATGGATGTCTATGAGATTATCCGCATCTGCAATATGCATCCGCGTGTCAATATCCTGCAGCCTGGTCCCGGAGTCGGGGGACATTGTATATCAGTTGATCCCTGGTTTCTGGTAGGTGATTATCCGCATTTGGCTAACGTGATAAACGAGGCTATGGAAACAAATGATGCTATGCCCGCGTTTGTTCTTCACAGAATATATGATATTATGAAAGAGAAAGGCATGAAGGATTTAAGCAGAGTGGGCTTATATGGACTGACTTATAAGGAAAATGTGGATGATATGCGGGAGAGCCCTACACTACAGCTGTTAGAGAGTCAGGAAAAGCATTTGGGATATCCGCTAAAAGTATATGATCCGCTGATCATAGAGGATGTTGTGGAGCATCAGTATCATAATTTGGATGAATTTTTGGAGGATATTGATTTCGTAGTTATCATGGTTGCTCATGATGAAATAAAGAAGGAGCAAAAAAGACTGGAAAATAAAATTATTCTTGACTGTAGAAATGTAATCGAAGGAGCGGAGGTTATTCACCTTTGATGAAAGAATGAAGATAAAAATTGAGAACAGGGCGTCTCTGATTCGATTGAGAAATATTGTTGTTTATAAATTCCTGAGAAAATCTACAGCAATTAATAAAATCATCCACTATGAAAGGTGTGAAGCGATCGCAGACTCCTGCAGACTGAACAGTCTGGTTGATATACGCGAATTTGGACCTGTGTCGGATGATATAAAATATGTTTCTGAAATGCTGATGGAAGGGCGTATCAATATTTTGGGAAGCGGGTATGTACGATGTTCCAGCGAAGAGAAGCCCTTAGGGTTATTTGGCATCAGCTATACAGAAGAATCTGAAAATGCCTGTAGTGCAAAGGCGGGAGAAGAATATCATTTTTCTGACGATTATAATAAGATTTTTTGGAATAGGGATATAAAGACTGGGTATGTATGGAAATCGGATTATTTAGATGAAAGTGAGTGTATCCATTCTCCACTTTGTGTTGATGTAAAAAACTCTTGGGAATTAGGCCGGTTAAATATTCTGGTTCCATTTTCTTTCTTTATCAGTAAATCAGAAACTGATATGCAGGAAAGGAACAGGTATATTCGCAGATATAAGGATCTTCTGATGGATTTTTATGTCAGTAATCCTGTTGGAACAGGGATTCACTGGGTTTTTGCAATGGAGGCTGCAATCAGAATCAGTAATATTCTGTTGTCCTACGACATTGTAAAACAGGCAGATGCGGATGGTATCCTGGATGAGGATTTTGACAGAACGGTCCGAATCCTTACGATCCAGCACATTTATTTTATCTATAATAATTTAGAAAAGAGAATGAGCGGCGGACGCAGTGGAAATCACTATTATTCTGATCTTGCCGGGCTGATTTTTGCAATAGGTTATTTGAAAGAAAGAACGCGAAAAATTGAACATATTTTTCAATTTGCATACAAAGAATTTTACCGGGAGACAAAACGTCAGTTCTTTCCGGATGGAGGACATTATGAGGGATCAACCGGGTATTTTCGCCTGACAGCTGAGATGCTCGTGTTTGCTGTGGCAATACTTTCTCGCAATGGCGTGGAGATTCCTGAAGACATATGGAAAATTATAGATTCAAACAGAAATGTGGCGAAGGCATTAAGAAAATCAGATGGTACGTTTTACAGTTTCGGTGACTGTGATGCTGGGAGATTTATTAAATGTGTATCTTATGGAAAATATATTTCAAATCAGGAAGCGGAAGAAACGTATCTTAATTTAAAGGGATACGCAGAGCGGTATAAAGACGGGATGTTCTTTCTTGAGGATACGGAAAATCTGAATAGTCTGATTGAATATACAAATGGTCTGTTTGGCGAGTGTGATCATGACAGCCTGGAAGCAGGCCTTATTTTTTCTATGGCAGGCGGAACATACAGATGTAGGAAGAAAGAGAAAGGGTTTGGACAAGAAGATAAATTTGCGGTGAAAGCTCAGGATGGAACGGACAGGCACTATAAATACAATTCTTCCTTTGCATTCGAGCTGCCGGTTACAGAGAAAGAGAACAACAAGATGGAAACATATAACAATACTGGTATGGGTTTTTTTGTTTTAAAAGGAAGACAGTTTTCTTTTCTGTTTCATTATGGAATCAATGTCGTATATGGCCACAGCCATAATGATTCTCTGTCCTGTATTTTGGAGGTTGACGGAAAAGAAGATCATAACAGTGGAGGAACTTTTTCGTATACTGCGGTGAAAGGGTTGCGGGATTTGTTTCGATCACAGAGACTTTATACCGTTCCGCAGCATATCCATGAACAGAAGGATATGAAAGATTATTTTTCTTACAATATCGGAGATTACAGAGAGGTTATAGATCTGACAGAGGATCATATCGCTGTGTTGTATAAAAATGATCGGTATGAACATGTGAGAGAAATATGCAAAGTTGGACATAAGATAACGATTCGGGATCACAGTGATGATGGATTTTCGGTGGATGAAGAACCGGATCATATCGTATCTGCATCTTATGGGATGATAGAAGGGAATAAAACTTTGATAGGAAAGAAAATAGAGGAATTTGTGAAATGATCAGAATTATTAAGTCTTTATTTTCGATGATGCCAAAAGAACAGATTAAAAAAATTCCAATTGTGATATCACTCATGTTTATGGGAACGATTATTGAAACATTTAGCGTGTCTATGCTGGTACCGCTGGTAAGTCTTGTTATGGATGAAGATAAAATATCTGATTCTGAGATATACAATATATTAAATCGGTTTGTTCATATCAATAGTCCCAAAGACATGGTTATCATAATGTTTTTGTTTATTGCTGCTCTATTTATCATAAAGAATATTTTCTTATATTATGAAACCAAGTTTCAAATCAAATATTCGAGTGATGTAAGAAGAACTTTACAGGATAGAATTTATAAAAATTGTATTGACTCGGGATATGAGTATTATCTAAGTATCAATACAGGAGACATACAGAGAAATATAATGTCAGATGCGTATTCGGTATATAATGTTCTTATAGCATTATTATCAGTTGCAACGGAATCATTCATCAGTGTTTTTCTTATTATTGCATTAGTCATCATTAATCCTTTGGTTGCAGTCTCCTGTATGTTAATTATATCAATATGTATGTTGGGAATGTATAAATTGCTTAATGGCAGGATTGTGAAAAATGGCAGAATCAAAAGAGATTATACGGGCAAACTGAACCAGTGGATTTTGCAGACGGTTGATAATATCAAAGAAATAAAGGTTATGAACAGGGAGGATTTCTTTAAGAAATCTTATGAAAAAAGGCTATATCTGTTTAACGAATCCGACTATAAATACATGGCATTAAATAACGCACCAAGGCTTGTGATAGAAGGTGCTACTGTGTCGGGTGTCATGATTGTTCTATGCCTTTATTTTGTAATGGGGATGGATTTTGCAGAGCTTGTACCGCAATTATCTGCATTTGTTTTGGCTGCGGTACGTATTTTGCCAAGTGCAAATCGGATCAGTGCGGGATTAAATGATATCAAATATTTTGCAACATCAATTGATCATGTCAGGGACGCAATGAAGCCCCATACATTGCAACCAATGGTGAAGAGAAACAGAATTTCAGAACTAAAATGCGAAATCTGTATGTCGAATATTTCATATAAATATCCGGATGCAGAGGAATATATATTTAAAAATTTAAATCTTAAAATACGTGCAGGTGAAACAATAGGAATTATTGGAGAATCTGGTGCGGGAAAAACTACACTTATAAATTTGCTGCTGGGGTTGTTAGATAGCGCGGAAGGAGTAATTGTCTGGGATGGAATTGAAATAAATGATACGAAAGAGCGATATCAGCTCAGTGTTGGATATATTCCTCAGCAGATTAACCTTCTTGATGATTCAATTATCAATAACATTGTTTTTGGTGCAGAAGATATTGATAAGGAAAAGCTGGATCAGGTTATTAAGGATGCACAGCTTGGTGATCTCATAAAAAGTCTGCCGGAAGGTTTAGAAACAGAGGTTGGAGACAGAGGAGTGCGTCTGTCAGGCGGACAGCGGCAGCGCCTGGGAATTGCAAGGGCATTATATTCGGATCCCGCGCTTTTGGTATTGGACGAAGCGACTTCTGCTTTGGATAATGAGACAGAAAAAGAATTAATGGAGGCGATAGATTCCTTAAAAGGGAAGAAGACAATGGTAATCATTGCGCACAGAATATCGACATTAGCTGGGTGTGATCTTATATATAAATTAAACAATGGGAAACTGAGCGAGACTGATATATCACTATAGTATGTATTTGGGAGGCAGATATGAAAAAATTAAAATCATCGTTTGAGGGAAATATTGTAGAGTATTATGATGATTTTTTTCTCGATAAGGAGAAAGTGGAAACGGAAACAGAGTTTATATCGAAGATGCTGTTGCAGGAACCGCAAATCTGCAGAATATTAGATATAGGATGTGGGACGGGATATCATGATGAAATTCTTTCCAGGAGGTTTGAGCATATTGATGGAGTAGATATCAGTTCGGATATGGTGAAATATGCAAGAAAAAACCATTCAACTTCAAATAATGCATTTGAAATTGCTGATATTAGAAAATGGGATGAAATAAGTGAAAAGTATGATGCAGTTATATCACTCAGTCATGTGATCGGATATCAGACAGACAATGCATCATTTGATGATTACCTGAAAAATATAAATCGTAAATTAAGAGTGGGGGGCGTATTCCTTTATAACTTCTATAATGCGCCGGCACTCTTTTTTAATGCTCTTAAACCAAGGCATGTAAAAAAATCTGTAAAGAATCATGAAATATCCCGCATTTCAAATGCAACGCTAAATCCGGATTCTAATTGTCTGAATCTCGATTATTACTATATTATTCAGACGGAAGATGTTTCGGATTCTTTTGAGATACATGAGAATATGAGATATTTTACGATGATGGAACTGGAGTATGCAATGAAGAAAAACGGGTTTGAGAATATCCGTTTTTTTAAATGGATGGATAAAAAGAAGCTGTCAGGTGATGATTGGAATGGCGGCTGTATAGCAAGAAAAATAACGCTTGCAGATTGAAAAATTAACGGGAGGAAAAATGATAGAATTTAATGAGCCATTATATGTTGAAAGATCACTTGGCTATATTCAGGAAGCGATAAGAAGCAATCATATTTGTGGAGATGGTTACTTTACTAAAAAGTGCAGTGGATGGATTGAAAAAAAGACAAAAACAGCGAAGTGTCTTTTTACAACATCGTGCACACATGCGCTTGAGATGGCAGCATTTCTTTCCAATATACAGGAAGGAGATGAAGTACTGATGCCCTCCTATACATTTGCATCAACGGCTGATGCATTTGCATTAAGAGGGGCAAGGCTTGTTTTTGTTGATATAAGACCAGATACAATGAATATTGATGAGAAATTAATTGAATCTGCGATAACAGACAAAACAAAGGCAATAGTAGTGGTGCATTATGCCGGGGTAAGCTGTGAGATGGATACGATAATGGAGATCGCAGATAAGCATAAGCTGATTGTGATTGAAGATGCAGCACAGGGCATTATGAGCAGTTATAAAGGGCAGGCGCTTGGTACAATAGGAGATTTTGGATGCTTCAGCTTTCATGAAACAAAGAACTACTCAATGGGTGAGGGCGGGGCTCTGTTGCTAAAGGATCGTTCCTGTATAGAACGAGCTGAAATCCTGAGAGAAAAAGGGACCAACAGAAGTAAATTTTACAGGGGTGAGGTAGATAAATATTCCTGGGTTGGGATAGGATCATCGTATTTGCCGAGTGAGCTGAACATGGCTTATCTTTGGGGACAGTTAGAAGAAGCAGAGGATATTAACTGCCATCGACTTGCACTTTGGAATAAATATTACGAATTATTAAGCCCTTTGTTTCATAAGGGAATGCTCGAGGCTCCGGTCGTACCAAAGAATTGTATCCACAATGCCCATATGTTTTATATTAAGGTAAGAGATGAGGATGAGCGTATCAGATTGATCCATTTTTTAAAAGAAAACCAGATTCATGCTGTCTTTCATTACATACCGCTTCATAGTGCTCCATCAGGAATAAAATATGGCCGGTTTGCAGGAAAAGACATATACACAACAAAGGAAAGCCTGAGAATTCTGCGGCTGCCCATGCATAATAAGCTGACAGAAGATCAGGTTGAGTATGTGTGCGAAAAAATATTTGAGTTTTATAAAAGTTTAAAAGGTATGATAGGATGATTTTTTATTTGTTTTTATAATCGCTACACAGTTATTTCGTAGAAACTGGTGAGGGAATGGGAGTAAAAGAAAATTTGTTTTATCGGATAAATGATATAGAGGTTGCTGTTATTGACGATAGCGTTAAGAGTAATTTGGAATCATATTTTGTTGTGACGAAAGTTTCTGCACAAAGGGAATGATTAGGTGAAAGGAAAGATTGTAATGCGTTATAATAAAAAATTATATCCTGCGATTGCAGATAGAGCATTTAAAAGAATTTTATGGGTAGAGGCATGGTTTTTTGAATTTATCGTGGGACTTGCTCGATATGGAATTCCAAGGATCAGCACCAGGGGTTATAGGTTCCTAAAGAGAAATGATTCATTAGTTATAATTGCAAATGGACCAAGTATTTCTATGCAGATAGAGGAAATTTCTAAAAGAGAGGATTGTGATTTTGCCTGTATGAATTATTTCCCTTTGTATAGTGAATATTTTGATAAACTTAGACCACGATATTTTTTTGGTACAGATGTGATGCTTTATAATGAAAAGCATCCTGATCCGGTCAAAGTACAGGACACAAAAAAGTTAAGAAAAAAATTAAATAACATAGATTGGAATATGATCGCTTTTATGTATAGAGACGAATCTCTTTTGTTGGAGAATAAAAAGATCAAAGAGATAAGATTAACAAATTACATGATAGACGGAGTTTATTCACAGTTCAGAGGCTTTTTGTTTGATCACAATCTGGCTGTGCCAGCAACAAGGACTGTGGCGACATATGCAATACAAACGGGGATTCGGTTAGGGTACAGGAAAATATATGTATATGGAGTAGATATGAGTCAGCATGAAGGGGTTCGTATTGAAAAAAACGGACTACAAAATGAGGATATTCATTTTTATGAATCTGATAAAAAAGAAAATACATATAAGAATGATTTTGTAGGAGTTTGTGAAACAAATTATTTTAGTCTGAGATCTTTTAGAACTTTGAATAAATATGCAGACAAGAAAGGATGTAGAGTATATAACTGTAGTAATCATTCATATGTAGATGCATTTGATAAAGAATGAAAATAGTTAGATTATTATGGAGACTAGAATGAAAACAGTGGCTTTAATTCCAATTAAACTTGATTCAAAACGAGTGCCCGGGAAGAATATAAAACCATTTTACGATGGAAAACCTCTTATGTCATTTATCCAGCAGGCATGTCTTGATGCAGAGAATATAGATGAGGTATACATATACTGCTCGGACGATGCAGTGATCCCTTATGTACTTCCCGGAGTAAAATATCTGAAGCGGCCCGGATATCTGGATGGAGACACGATCAACGCGAACGATTTTATCCGGGAGTTTATGAAAAGTGTTGAAGCGGATATCTATGTCAATGCTCACACAACATCACCGTTTGCGAGACCGGAAACGCTGGATGATCTGGTTGCCAAAGTTGCGGGTGGCGAATACGACAGCGCTTTTTGTGCAGAGACGATCCGGACATTTATGTGGGAAGATGGAAAACCGGTTAATTTTGATCCGGATCATTTCCCGCGGACACAGGATCTTCCCTTAATTTATGGAGAAACATCCATTGCATATGTTTTTACCAGGGAGAGTTTTATAAAACATAGCCGCCGTCTGGGATCACATCCCTATATAAAGGAAGTAGGAAAAATAGAGGCGATTGATATCGATTATCCCGAGGATTTTGAGATTGCCGGTGCAATATATAAGGAGATTATAAAAAAAGATGAGTATACGGATAACGGATTGTACGATTAGGGATGGCGGTTATCTTCTTAATAAAAATTCCGACCCTGATTTTGTGAAAGGTGTAATGAAAGGACTGGCGGATGCAGGGATCGATTTCGTGGAGACAGGATTCCTTCAGACAAATGTCACGGGAGATACTTTGGTTTATGCCAGTTCCGCAGATGCAGGGAGATATCTGCCGGTAAATAAAGGCAGGACACAGTTCCTGGGATTCTGCGATAACAGCCGGTACAGTCCGGATCATCTGGATCCGTGTAATGGACAGGCATTTCAGTGGCTTCGTATCTCTTTTGCCAGACATGAGATGGATGAATCCGTGGAATTCTGCCGCAGGGCACAGGAAATGGGTTATACGGTTCAGTTCAATCCGATGGATGCCATCAGCTATACGGACGGGGAGAGAGCCGCTCTGATAGAAAAAGTAAATAAAGTAAAGCCCGGATCGATGTCGATTGTTGATACATTTGGAGCCATGTATCTGGAGGATCTGTATCATATTTTTAAGCAGATGGATGAACTGCTTGATCCGGCAATTGCGATTGGTCTTCACAGTCATGATAACCTTGGCCTTTCAACAGCGCTTGCTGAAATGATGATTATGCTTACCGGGGAAAGCGGGCGGGATGTGATTGTGGACGGATCGTTGTCCGGCATGGGGCGCGGAGCTGGAAATGCATCAACGGAGCTGCTGGCAGGCTATTTAAATGAGCATCATGGTGCAGATTATAATATTCCTGTGCTCCTTGATACGATTCAGAAATATATTGTGCCTCTGCGTGACCGCATTCACTGGGGGTATGATCTGCCCATGTTTGTCTGCGGAACCGGGCATGCTCATGTTGATAATGTTTATTATCTTCAGAAGAATACCGATTGTACGGTTCGTGAAATGTATGAGGTGATCAGATCAATGCCGGTTTCGCAAAGAACAAGATATGGTACAGGATATAGTAAAACGGACTTCACGAATCTTCAGTCAGCATTTGACGATTACAGAAATAAGGAGAAAAAGTAATGAACTGCGCCGATTATTTGGTGGACTACCTGATAAAAAAAGGTGTTACAGATGTCTTCGGTTTTTCGGGCGGATATATCGTCCCGTTTATTGATGCTTTATATAAAAGGAAAAAAGAAATAAACACACATGTCTGTTACAACGAACAGGGCTGTGCTTTTGCGGCAAATGGTTACGCACGTATCAGTGGAAGTCTGGGAGTTTATTTCACAACATCAGGTCCCGGGGCGGTGAATGCATTCGGGGGACTGGCGGATGCATGGTTTGACGGGATTCCCGTCATGGGCATCTGCGGAAATGTTCCGACGAATGAACTGAAAGGATATTCAGGAGTCAGGCAGAATGGTTTTCAGGAGATGGATATTGTATCAATGACAAGATATATCACCAAGCTGTCAGTCACTCCATCTGATCCTGAAAAGTTCCCTGAGATAGTTTCACGGGCATACAATCTTGCAGTGATTGGCAGGAAGGGAGGTGTGATCATTGATTTTCCGTTCAACATCCAGAAAGCCGGTTGTGATTGCCGGTAACGGGGTAAGAGAAGCAGGAGCTGCGGAAGTTCTTCACGCCTTTTACCAGAAGACGAGGATTCCGGTGCTGACGACAATGAATGCCGTGGATCTCATGCAGGACAGGGATAAGATCGGCTTCATTGGAGTTTATGGTAACCGCGTGGCCAATATGATAGTTTCGCAGTGCGATCTGATGATCAGTATCGGAGCCAGACTGGGACTAAGGCAGATCGGCAATAAGAAAGAATACTTTGCGCCAGATGCCTCCCTGATCCGGGCGGATATCGATCCGTATGAACTTGGCAGGGATATCAAGACGGATGAGGAAAAATATCTTATCGATGCAAAAGAGTTTCTCCAGAGACTGCTTGACGAAGAGATTCCGGTGTATGAGGAGTGGAATAAGGCATGTTTTGAAGCGAAGAAGCTGCTGGAACCTTATGATAAGGATTTGGGAAATCTGTGCATAGAGAAGATATCCGGTCTTCTGCCTGAAAACCCTGTTGTAGCGGTTGATATCGGCCAGGCACAGTGCTGGTCTGCGCAGTCGCTGACACTGAAGGGACAGGAGGGAAGGATTCTTATTGGCGGCAGCTACGGTTCAATGGGCTGCGGTCTTCCTTATGCGATCGGCGCCTGCATCGCAGAGAAGAAGAAAACCGTTTACTGCATTACAGGTGACGGCGGACTTCAGATGAATATTCAGGAAATTCAGGTTCTGGCTGGTGAACAGCTGCCGGTCAAAATTTTTGTTATAAATAACAGGGCTCTTGGAAAAATAGCTGAAATTCAGGCAGGTTCCTGTCAGCATCGGATGCTGACCACGACAGAGGAAAGCGGATATCAGGTTCCTGATTTTGAGAAAATAGCAGAGGCATATGGAATAAAAGCAAGAACGCTGGAGGGGCTGGAACAGATTCATGACTGTTATGAGTGGATTCATGATGCTGAGCCATGTCTGATTAATATTCTGATCCCTGAAGCCACAACGCTTCTTCCCAAAATGAACTGGAATGACAGGGAAATGAAGCCTTTGCTTGAAGAAAGCATTATGGGTAAAGTAAAAGCTATCCTGGATGGAAAAGGAATAAAATAACAACTGTTAAAAAAGCAGGTATGAATATGATAAAAACACGAATGCTTGTAATGGATGTAGACGGAACCCTGACGGATGGAAAGATATATATGGGTGAAAATGGAGAGGCTGTGAAAGTCTTTGATATCAAGGATGGATATGCTATAAAAGAGCTGCTTCCCAGGTTCGGAATTATTCCGGTGATTATAACCGGACGTAAATCAAAAATGACGGAAATACGATGCGATGAATTAGGGATAAAAGAAGTCCATCAGGAATGTACAAAAAAGAAAGAAAAAATGCTGGAAATCGCGCGCCGTTTGGGACTAAAGATAACGGCTGATCATAAGATAGCAGGAAGTGCATACATTGGGGATGATCTTCTTGATATTTCGGGGATGAATATTTCAGAGTTAGCAGGATGTCCATCTGATGCAGTAGTGGAAGTGAAGCGAAATTCGCAATATATATGTAAGCATGCCGGCGGTAATGGTGCAGTAAGAGAATTTATCGAGTGGATTATAACAGAGCAATACATGACATGATCATGTTTATGTAAAGAAATTAAGATCGAAGGAATAAGAAAAAGGAGATTTTATGGAAATTAAATTTTTACATATTATGCTTGCATCACAGTATGCAGTAGATTATATCAATAGAATAAATAAGCTTTATAACCCACAGGAACATTTTTTTATTATATATAATTGTAAGAACCCATCTGAATACGATTTCCTTGTTAGGGGAATAAAAGTTCTTAATATAGGCAGAAAAGAGCTTAAAATTATTTGGGGACTTGCACATAAAGTAAAACATGTTTATCTTCAATCTTTGTATTTTAATAAATCAGCAATGCTTCTAATTGCTTTTTTATCAGTGCGAATGAAAAAGCATTTTTCCTGGTATATATGGGGAGAGGATTTGGTAACTGAGTACGAAAATGAATTGAAGATAAAAGGATTGATGATAAAAAGACGCGTAAAAAGGTTTTGCAGAAAGCGAATCATTGGAAATTTGAAATATATAATTTCAATTATTCCCAGCGATTATGAGTATGCGCTTGATGCATATAAATCAAGTGCTAAAGGAGTGGTAGCATTTTATTCTTATCCTATGCCTGACGATGAATTAGTTCAAAGAAGTAAGCAGAGTAGTAATAGTATTCTCGTGGGTCATACTGCGATTCCATGGATAAGACATATTGAAACATTTGAGAGAATTGCAAAAAGCGGATATCAGGGTGAAGTGATCAGTATACTATCTTATGGTGGAAATGATAATTATGTGAGGGATGTTTTACGTGCTGGACAAGAACAGTTTGGAAACAGATTTAAACCCATATTAGATTGGATGTCACAGGAAGAATATGTGGAATTGCTGTCAGATATTCGTGCAGCTGTATTTCCGGCTCAAAGACAAAATGGAGCTGGAAATATTTTGTATCTTTTGTATCTAGGAAAAAAGGTTTTTTTGGATGACGGAAATGGAATTTTGGGCTACTTAAAAAGTAAGGGAGTTTGTCTTTATGATTTAAGTAGTATGAAGGATGAAGATTTTTCTATGCCTTTAACAGAAGAACAAATACAAATGAATAGGAAAGTTATAGGATATTTATGTTCTGATAAGAATTTTAAAAGGGAATGGGATATTATTTTTGGCGTAAATGAAGGGTGAGAATTTTGATTCATAATTCAGGGAGAAGTAATAATGTGCGGTATATGTGGGTTCCTTAAGACTGAAAATTCTGCAAAACAATATTCCGTTAAGCAGATTCAGATAATGAATAATAAGATGATACACAGAGGTCCGGATGGAGAGGGCGCATGGGTATCGGAAGACGGTATGTGCGGACTGGGACATAGAAGATTGTCGATTATTGATCTGTCAGAGGACGCGAATCAGCCAATGAGCAGTGATAATGGCAGAATACAGGTGGTTTTTAATGGAGAAATTTACAACCATAGAGAGATCCGCGCAGAGCTTGAAAAAACAGGTCAGTATGTTTGGAAAACGGACCATTCGGATACAGAAGTGGTTGTACATGCATATGAGCAGTGGGGGCTTGACTGTCTCGATAAATTTCGTGGAATGTTTGCAATCGCAATATGGGATGCACGGAAAGAAAAGATGATTTTAATTCGGGATCGTATGGGGATTAAGCCATTATATTATACATTCGATGAGAATACACTGGTTTTTGCATCAGAAATTAAGGCATTGCTTCCTCTTTTGAGCCATAAACCCGTTATAAATGAAAAGGCATTATATGACTATCTTTCATTTTTGTGCGCTCCGGGTGAGAAAACATTATTTGAAGGCATCTATAAGCTCAGACCGGCGTCGTGGCTGACCTGTGATAAGAAAAAGAATATTTATGTAAATCAGTATTATGAAATTCTGGATCATATACAGACCGGGTTGGAAGATGCCTCTGAGCAGGAAATAAAGAACAGGATTATTCAGGAACTTCAGATGGCGGTAGATTTACGAAAAGAGGCGGATGTTCCGGTAGGCGTTTTTTTGTCCGGCGGGATTGATTCGTCTACAAACGCCGCATTATTTGCCCAAAATACCAGTACAAAAGTAAAAACGTTTTGTATTGGTTATCAGTGGGAAGGGAACGAATGTGTTGAAAATGAGAATGCATATGCAAGGCAGATGGCAGATTTTTGTGGGGCAGAATATTTTGAGAAGTTTATCACAAAGGAGGAATGGTTAGATGTTGTTCCTGAAATCATTCGTCTGCAGGATGAACCGATCGCGGATCCGACCTGTGCATCAAGCTATTATGTAGCCAGGTTAGCCAGGGAGAATGGTGTTATTGTCGGACAGGTTGGGGAGGGCGCTGATGAATTGTTTTGCGGATATCCCAACTGGCTGCGTTTTATTAAGAGCTCGAAAGTGCTGAGAGGTCCGATACCGAAGATTATTAAAAAATCGGTTATGGATCAATTGTATCGGGGAAAGTATGCAAATAGCATACGATCTGAAGTGATCAGAAGGAATTTAAAAGATCAGCCGGTATTTTGGAGTGGAGCCGAAGCATTTTATGAATATGAAAAAAGAATGCTTATTTCTCCGAAACTGAATCGCAGGATTGGTACATATACATCTTTTGAGGCGATAGAGCCTGCTTATAAACGGTTTTGTAATTCATCAGGAGAAAAATCTGATCTGACCTGGATGGGATATGTGGATTTATGTCACAGACTGCCGGAACTTTTGCTGATGCGTGTAGATAAAATGTCAATGGGAGTGAGCCTGGAGAGCCGTGTTCCTTTCCTGGACCATAAGCTGGTTGAATTATCGATGGGAATACCACAACATATGAAGATAAAAGGAAATATTACAAAATATATTCTGAAAGAAGCAGTCCGGAGTGTGATTCCAGATGAAGTGATAGATCGAAAAAAGAGTGGATTTGCCACGCCAGTATACAATGTGTTTATGAACGGGCTGGCAGATGAAATGAAACAGGAAGTCCTGCATTTTATAAGTGAAACAGGATTGTTAAATCAGAATTATGTTTTAGAAATGGTTGAGAAGGGAATTTCCAAAAACAAAATGTGGTATTTATACAATTTGGCAATGTGGTATAAAGAGTATATAGCATAGGAGAAGCTGAAATGAAAACAGTAATGCTTGTCTTTGGCACACGCCCGGAGGCGATTAAAATGTGTCCGCTGGTGAAAGAATTACAATCACGGCCATCGATAAAAACCCTTGTCTGTGTAACAGGCCAGCACCGTTCCATGCTGGATCAGGTTCTTGAGACATTCCAGGTTGTGCCCGACTATGATCTTTCCATTATGAAAGAGAAACAGACATTGTTTGATATCACAACCGAAGTGCTTCGGGGAATGAAAACAATTTTAGAGACGGTAAAGCCGTCGCTTGTACTGGTACATGGTGATACCACAACAACATTCGCCACATCTCTCGCAGCATTTTATCTGAATATTCCGGTTGGTCATGTCGAGGCAGGCCTTAGAACTTACAATATTCATTCTCCATTTCCAGAAGAATTTAATCGCCAGGCAGTAAGTATCGTGTCATCTCTCAATTTTGCACCGACCGACAGTTCAAAAGAGAATCTGATCCGGGAGGGAAAAGACGAAAAATCCATTTTTGTTACAGGAAATACGGCGATCGACGCATTGAAAACAACAGTAAGAGAGGACTACAGCCATCCGGAACTGCTGTGGGCACAGGGATCACGCATGATTCTTATCACAGCTCACAGACGCGAAAATCTTGGTGTTCCCATGCAGCAGATGTTTCGCGCCATTAAGCGCGTTTTGGACGAGCATGACGATGTGAAAGCAATCTATCCGATCCATCTGAATCCGCTTGTCCGGTCTGTCGCACATGAGATTTTCGGGGATGACTCGCGCATTCATCTGATCGAACCGCTGGACGTTCTTGATTTTCATAATTTCCTGTCGCGGTCATATCTGATTCTCACGGATTCCGGCGGTATTCAGGAGGAGGCTCCGTCACTGGGGAAACCTGTACTGGTGATGCGGGATACGACAGAACGGCCGGAAGGGATCAAAGCTGGAACACTGCGGCTTGTGGGGACAGACGAAGAAGTGATATATGACGCGTTTACCACATTGCTTGATCATCCGGCCGAATATCAGAAAATGGCGCATGCATCGAATCCTTATGGAGATGGGAATGCCAGTGTGCGGATTGCGGATGTGATAGAGAAGGGAAGATGTGATGCGTTTATCCATTTTTCTCAAAATCGAATAGGCGATGCAGTATCACATATATGAATACAGATAAAGAAATAAATAGTATCTGTACGGGGGTCTTCTTCTACATGTATCACAGTAATTTTTAACTAAAGCTACCATATCCGACTGATTACATTCAGACAGGGCAGCATCGTTTTTTGCGGTCATATGCTGCCCGTTATCAGAAAAAACAAATCATTCATTGACTGCAAATATGCAAAGAAGATCATCCATACAGATCAACGATTCTGCGCAATACATAATCTGCCTTATTTCTTTTCGTTTTTTTGTTCATAGTATATTAAATCGTCAATTCAGGATCCTGCTGCCTCTGAAAAGGTCTGATTTGTGCTAAAAAATCTTTATTACCCTGTATGAAACAGAACGTCTCTTATTGACAGAATATACGTTTTTCCGTGTACCTGGAAGGATAAAAGGAATTTGCCTGAGCCTTATCTGCCTGGGTTCGGCCTGAAACGCAGGGGGTATGACGAAGCTGCCAGACAGTGGCTTTTCACGGCCAGTCACAGCCTGACCGTTTGTGATTTGTCAGCGCCGGATCAGTACCTGTTTTCCTTCAAATGCGAATCCATAGGCATGGATCCGTGCGGCATCAATTCCCTTTGCCTCTAGAGAGGCCCTGTAATTCTGACGGCGGATCTGCTCAAGCGCCTCATCGGCAGTCTCCGCCAAAGAAGTTTCGCTGTCAGATTCCCGCACCTTGAATTCCAGGATAATAGCCGGATCTTCTGCTTCAAGCGGTTCGAGCATGACATCGTACCGCCCGAATCCACTCTCGCGGTTGGAGGTGATCGCGTAGCGGCCGGTGAGCTCTACGGCCAGTCCGAGTACAAATCCGTGATAAAATCGTTCCGGTTCAGCCGTTTCCGAAGGGTGCATTCCGCTGTCAAAAAAGCTGAAGGTCGCCAGAGCAACATTGTTCATATAGACATTCATGGCCTTGACATCCCCTGCCAGCATGGCTTTGATAAAATTATTATAGACGGAGGCGGAGCCGGCAAACCATTTCCGGATCATTTTCCGAAACATGACAGCTACTTCCTTGTTTGTCAGAGCCAGTTCATAGGTTTCCTCTCCGGTTTCATCATTCAGAAAATAATGTTCTACTCTCAGATAACCGCTTGCCAGCAGCAGACTCCAGATGGCATTTTCATCCTGTCCGAGCTGGACAAATATGATCTGTTCGTCAATCTCACAGAAGAGATGTCTGCCGTTTAAGAGATCATCCATGATCATTTTGATCTCGGGACTTCCTTCCCGGATCAGCCTGTCAGCGAGACTGTTGCTGCTGGTGTTGGCCCAGTATGCGGCGAACCGCTTTTTATCCAGATAATTTATGATGGACCAGGGGTTGTAGATATCGCGTCTGCTGCCGAAGGTAAAACCGTCGTACCAGTCCTTTAACCGATCGCGATCCTCGTACAAGCCGTATTCCCGCAGCGCTTCACATACCTCTTCTTCGGTAAAACCGAAGCTGTCTGCGTATTTTTCTGAGGTGGTCGTCACGACCTCCAGGTGGTTTAGGTCAGAAAAGATCGACTCTTTACTCACACGCGTGATGCCTGTCATAATTGCGCGGTCCAGATATGGATTGGTCTTAAACGTGGCGTGAAACAGGGTTCGGATGAATTCCGTCAGCTCACGCCAGTATCCGTAAACATACGCCTCCTGAAGAGGTGTGTCGTACTCATCCAGCAGGATGATGACTTTTTTTCCATAATGCCGAAAGAGAAATCTGGACAGCAGATGTAACGACATGGCAGGATCGGTACCGTTCATGTTTTCACGGAACGATTCTTTTTCCGGTGAAGACAGTCTGTCGCTTTCCAAAAGGAAATAATTGTTCATGTACAGTTCGGAAATTACCTGGGAGATCCGTTTCCTGGTATGTTCAAAATCCGTTTCCTTTACATTGGCAAAAGAGAGGCTGATCACCGGAAAGGAGCCCTGAAGCTGGTGATAAGATTCTTCCTTCCAAATATTCAGATGTTCAAAGAGCCGGCTCTGACCGCTGTATGTGGCTGAGAAAAAACATTCCAGCATATTCATGCACAGGGTCTTGCCAAACCGCCTCGGGCGTGTGATCAGGGTCACGTCATCACCGGCGTTCCACCATTCTTTTATGAAACTGGTTTTGTCAATATAAAAATAGTTGTTTGTAATTATCTTTTCAAAACTCTGTATGCCGATGCCAACGGTTCTTGCCATAAAATGCTCCTGTCTGTTATGTGGTTCGATTGTTCCTACCCTCATTATAAGTGTATGCAGAAAAAAATCAAGGCTTTTGGGAACCCGTTCCGGCGGGAGTATCTTTCTGTGTCTCATACAGCTATTTATACAGAGTTTCCCTGTCTGCGCTGGGGGTTTTGGCTGCCGCTGTTTTCGCAAGTGTCCCATTTAAAATCCCATCCTGCAATTCCCAAAAGTTCACCAAAACCGGCAGCGGCTTTCTGCCGAACTGCACTCTGTTCTGCTTTGCGATTTCCGTCCTTCATCGGTTCTTGCGATAATGAGCAGGCGATCGATCTTCGCAGAAAAGGAGAAGAACAGGTACATCATATTTGAGAGCATGAATGCCATCGGAGGCATCATTCGTATCTTACTACATCAGGGCGGGTACGGGCAGGGACGGAAAAAATCCCGTCTGACGGAAGTATACCGCCTGACGGGAGATAGGGCATATGGGGATTAATTCATAATTTATCCCACAGTTCGAGGCTGACATTTTAAAGCACCTGCCAGTATCTGCATTTTCCCGATAACTGGCAGGCGTTCCGCCTCACTCCATCCCCTCAGCTACTTCTTTCGGTGTCATTTTTTCTGCGGGAATTCCAGCAGGAACAGCTGGACCCTGGCATTATAATTTTTATTTTCTGCATTATCCTCTAATAATGAAACGATATGTGCATCTGATTGCACCGGCACTGATGCCGGAGGAGGAGAGAGACAATTCAGGGTGGTCACGAAAGTGCCATGACCACCCGATAAAAAACGTTACTATTCTTTCATCTTATCAATATCTGTCAGATTGACGCCAAGGGATGTTAAAATCGCTTTTAACGACAGATAATCATTTTTCAGACCCTCATATGTTTTTTGGCGCCCTCCTCTTTGGCATTTATCATATGAGCCTGCACTTTTTGGAACTGTTCAACGACATCTTTTATAATTTTACCATTACTCGGCATATCATTTTCACCTCCCGATCATGGAAAACTGTCCTTTATTACGTTTAGTATGGCATAGTAAAGTAACAGTGTCTATTATAATTTACCGGTGATCTGTCATTTTGCTGTTTCTATTTCTGTATTTGTCTCTGCCTGATTTTTGTGCTCCGTTCACAAACTTCTGCACGTATCGTCGAAAAATACGAATGACGATTCACGGGTTTTCTGAGGCAGCCGATCGGCATCTTTTTTGTCACATGGTTGATTAGTCAACTATTTTGCCCGGATCTATTGCAAACAAATCATGCCATGTGATAAAATATAAAACAGGGCCGCCAGGGCGGAGGCATTCAAACGACGAAGGAATGTTTCGGTGCACCGACGGCGGATACAGAGGAAAGAACAGGGGAGAGTTATGAAATTCATTTTTTCTTACATGAAAAAATACCGCTGGATGATCGCGGGCGGTATGATGATCAAGATGTCAGGAACCGTGGGTGAGCTGATGCTGCCTTATGTGTTAGAGCATCTGATTGACGATGTGGCGCCGATGAAGAGCGCAGCGCGGATTCTTCTGTGGGGGCTTGTGATGATCGGGCTGGCCATTTTGGTGCGGCAGCTGAATGTAAATGCAAACCGGCTGGCCGTGCGCGTGGCGAAGGAGAGCATCTATGAGATCCGCAGGGATCTGTTCTGGAAATCAGTGAATCTGTCTGGAAATCAGCTGGACGAGTTCGGCCTTCCGTCCTTAAATTCCCGAATGACCTCGGATTCCTACAATCTGCAGAGTTTCATTCAGAGCATACAGACGATGGGGATCCGCGCGCCGATCATGCTTCTGGGAGGGATTTTTATCACACTGACGATGGATACGGGACTTGCGATGATCCTGTGTATCATGTCCCCGATTATGATCGCGGCGGTCGTTTTTGTGTCCATGAAGGGAATCCCGCTCTATGACAGGGTACAGCGGGGACTGGATGACGTTGTGCGGATTATGCGTGAAAATATCACCGGAATCCGTGTTGTGAAGGCCCTCTCAAAGGAGGACTATGAGATCAGACGGTTTTGCGAAAGCAATGAAGAGCTGACAAACCGCGATGTGAAGGCCGGGATCGTGATGTCGCTTCCCGGGCCGATCATGACGTTTGCGCTGAATACGGGGCTTACGATTGTCGTGCTTGTGGGGGCGGTCCGTGTGAATAACGGTGTGACGCAGCCGGGGGTTATCCTTGCGTTTCTTACATATTTTAATATGATTCTGATGGGTGTGATGGGACTAAACCGTGTATTTATGCTGATGTCAAAAGCGAACGCCTCGGCGCAGCGCATCCGCGAGGTGGTGAAGACGGAGGACGAACTGGTTCCGATTCCAAAGGAAGAAGCGGCGGTGACGGACCGTGACGAATATATCATTTTCGACCATGTGGGATTTAATTACGGGGCAGCAAAGGAGGGCAGGCAGAAGAGCCTTTCCGATATCAGCTTTTCCATGAAAAAGGGCGGTACGCTCGGCATCATCGGAGCGACCGGCTGCGGCAAGACGACGATTGTCAATCTTCTGATGCGGTTTTACGATGCGGACGAGGGCGCGGTTTTTTTGGACGGACGGGATGTGCGTACCTATGACAAGGATGAGCTGCACAGCCTTTTTGGCGTCGTGTTTCAGAATGACGTAATCTTTGCCGACACGTTAAAAGAGAACATCACATTCGGGCGTGACGTGACGCAGCAGGAACTGGTGGCGGCGGCGGAGGATGCGCGTGCCCGGGATTTTATCGAAGATTACGGGGATGCCTATGAACACCGGGCGTCGATTCACGGGGCGAATTTAAGCGGAGGTCAGAGACAGCGCGTGCTGATTGCGCGTGCGCTTGCGGCGGCTCCGGAGATTCTGATTCTCGACGATTCCTCGAGCGCGCTTGACTACAGGACGGATGCGGCGCTGCGCGCAGCGATCCGCGAGCATCATGAAGGGACGACTACGATCATAGTTGCACAGCGGATCAGCTCGATCATGAGCCTGGATGATATTCTGGTGCTCGAGGAGGGCAGGATCATCGGGCACGGGACACATGAGGAGCTCCTTTTGAACTGTCAGACCTACCGTGAGATTTACGAGGTTCAGATGCAGTCGTGATTTGAATTGGAAAGGAAAGATTTCTATGGCGCGAATGGATTCAGTGAGGAGGAAGCCGAAGGATGCGAGAGGGACATTCCGGCGTCTGATCGCTTATATCGGACAATACAAATGGATTCTGGCAGCGGTGTTTGCGCTGTGTTTTGTGAGTAATATTCTGGCGCTTCTGGGGCCCGGACTGGCGGGTTCCGCGATCAATGAGGCGGCTGCGGGACCGGGGAAGGTACGGTTTGACAGGGTGCTCTATTTTGCGGAGCGCATGCTGCTGTGTTACGTGAGTTCCTCTGTTATCACGATCGCGATTCATTTTGTGATGATGAAGGTCAGCAGATGGGTGGCCAGAAAGATGCGCGGCGACGTGTTTGAAAAACTGATGCGCCTGCCGGTCGGATATTTTGATCAGAATCAGGCGGGGGATATCATCAGCCGCGTGTCTTATGATATCGACGTGGTGTGTACCTGCATCGCGACAGATGTCGTGCAGATTCTGACCAGTCTGGTGACGGTGATCGGATCGTTTGTGATGATGCTGATGCTTTCGCCGATGCTCGCGCTGGTCACGCTGGTCACGATCCCGTCCGCGATTTTCTACACGACGAAAATGCGTAAAATCACACAGCCGCGGTTCGCGAAGCGCTCCAAAAATTACGGGATCATGAACGGATTTGTGGAGGAGATGTTCGGCGGCCAGAAGACGATTATGGCCTATGCATATGAAAACCGGGTTGCGGAGAGGTTTGACCGGATCAATATGGCGGCTGCGGATGCCTACTACGCCGCGGATTACTACGGGCTTACCATGGGGCCGACAGTCGGATTTATCAACAACATCGGACTTGGTCTGATCGCGGTGTTCGGATCGCTGCTTTATATGTGGCAGATGATCACGCTCGGACAGATTTCCTCATTTGTGCTGTATTCGCGAAAGTTTTCCGGGCCGATCAACGAGATCGCCAATATCGTCAATGAGCTGTACTCCGCACTGGCAGCATCGGAGCGTGTGTTTGCGCTGCTGGATGAAGAGGAAGAGTTAAAAGATAAAGAGGGTGCGAAGGCGCCGCATGAGGTGAAAGGAAATGTTGCGCTTGAACATGTATTTTTCGGATATGACAGGGAAAAAACGATTATTCATGATTTAAACCTCGTGGCGGATGCCGGGAAGCTGATCGCGATCGTGGGTCCGACCGGGGCCGGGAAGACGACGATCATCAATCTGCTGATGCGTTTTTACGATGTGGATCAGGGGCGCGTCCTGCTCGAGGGCGGGGATATCCGCGATTATACGCGCGCCGGGGTGAGGGGCGCGTATGCGATGGTGCTGCAGGAGACATGGGTGTTCCGAGGGACGATTTTTGAAAATATTGCTTACGGAAAAGAAGGGGCAACGATGGAGGAGGTCGTGGCCGCGGCGAAAGCGGCGCATATCCATTCCTTTATCATGCAGCTCCCGGAGGGATACGAGACGGTGATCAGCGAGGACGGCGGTAATATCTCAAAGGGGCAGAAGCAGCTTTTGACGATTGCGCGTGCGATGCTTTATGATGCAAAGATGCTGATTCTGGATGAGGCGACGTCAAATGTCGATACGGGCACGGAGCGCAGGATCCAGAAGGCGATGCGTGAACTGATGAAAGGGAAAACCTGCTTTGTGATCGCACACCGGCTCTCGACGATCCAGAATGCGGATCAGATTCTGGTGATTCACCAGGGGGATGTCGTGGAGCAGGGGAATCATGAAAGCCTGATGGAGAAGCGGGGATTTTATTACCGGCTGTATGCGGCGCAGTTTGAGTAAGGCTGCGCAGGGGGCACCCCGAAAGGAATGAGAATGGAGCGCGATATGCGCCGGGTGCGGTCAGAGCATGGATCCCGGAAGGAATGAGAATGGCGTGATTTTGGCCGGGTGCCGTCAGAGCAGGGGGCACAGGGGAAAACAGACCATGGAAAGCCGATGAAAAGAGCGTCGGATCCGTGAGAGACGGGAGAGGAGATACATTAAGAGATGGAGAAGATACAGAGGACAGAGACGCAGCAGGGGACGGAAAAAGCCGGAGCGGATGTTCCGAAGAAGGGAAAGCGCCTGGCAAAATATGTCGCGGACTATGTGGTGTTTGATCTGGAGACGACGGGGATGAGTCCGGTTTTTGACGAGATTATCGAGATTTCCGCGATCCGCGTGGAGAAGGGAACCGCGGTGGAGGAATTTTCCACGCTGGTGAATCCGGGGAGGAGCATTCCATACGGCGCGACGCGCGTCAACGGGATTACGGACGAGATGGTGGCGGATGCGCCGAAGGCCGATGCGGCGTTGCGGGCATTTCTCGATTTTGCCGAGAAGTCGGTGCTGGTGGGACACAACATCGGTTCATTTGACCTGAATTTTGTCTGCAATGCCGCGCAGCGGCTGTTCGGGCGCAGTGTGGAGAACGACTATATTGACACGCTCTGGATGGCGAAAAGCTGTCTGCCGGAGTTAAAACACTATAAGCTGACGGACCTGGCGGAGCATTTTCACATCAGCGCAGCGGGTGCGCACCGGGCGCTGAATGACTGTGTGATGAATCAGAAGTGTTTTGAGGAGCTGGGAAAGCTGCAGCAGGGGATGAAAGTGGAGGTCTGCCCGCGGTGCGGGGGCGAATTAAAAAAGCGCAGCGGAAAATTCGGGGAGTTTATGGGGTGCGGGAATTATCCGCAGTGCAGGTATACGAGGAAGATTGACGTCAGGGGGTGAGGCGGTCATGTGGATTTTCTATGCGGTGGGATCGGCGGTCTTTGCAGGAGTGACATCGATTCTGGCAAAATGCGGGATCCGAAGGACGGATTCTGCGGTAGCGACGGCGATCCGCACCGTTGTCGTGCTGGTTTTTTCATGGATCATGGTGTTTCTCGCAGGATCCTGGCCGGGCATCCGGCAGATTGAGGGAAAGACGCTGCTGTTTCTAGTTCTGTCGGGACTCGCGACAGGGGCTTCGTGGCTGTGTTATTTTAAAGCATTGCAGGACGGAGATATCAACCAGGTGGTTCCGATCGATAAATCCAGCACGGTTCTCACGATCCTGATGGCATTTATATTTCTGCACGAGGGTATCAGCCTGTTAAAAGGGATCGGGGTGGTCCTGATCGCAGCGGGCACATATCTGATGATTGAGCGAAAGAAAGCGCAGAACGATCCGGTGAACCCGGCCAAAAAGAGCTGGCTGCTATACGCGGCGGGCTCAGCGGTGTTTGCAAGCCTCACCTCGATTCTGGCGAAGGTGGGAATCACCGGGGTTGAGTCGAACCTCGGGACGGCGATCCGCACCGGAGTCGTGCTCGTGATGGCCTGGCTGATGGTGCCGGCGACCGGAAAATGGCAGGAGGTAAAAAAGGTCCGCGGGAAGGAGCTTGGATTTATCTGTATGTCGGGACTTGCGACCGGTGCGTCATGGATCTGTTATTACAAAGCGCTGCAGGAGGGGCCGGCAAGCATTGTCGTGCCGATTGATAAGCTCAGTATTCTTGTGACCGTCGCTTTTTCCAGAATCGTGTTTCACGAGAAGCTGTCAAAGCGCTCCGCAGCGGGATTGGCCGGAATCGTGGCGGGGACGCTGATTATGATTGCGGCGTGACAGGCAGCCGTTTTTCAATAGCGAAAACGCTCCCGATAAGCAGCCGGCGTCATGCCGTTTTGCGTTTTGAAAATATGATAAAAATAGCTGACGTTAGAATATCCCACGTGAGCAGCGATGTCGGCGACCGGAATCTGCGGGTTGCGCAGCAGCTCGCAGGCGCGCTGAAGGCGGATCTCCTGGATCACGGCAGTAAAGCTTTTTCCGGTGTAATCTTTTAAGATACGCGTCATCTGTCGCTCACTGTAATTGAAAAAGGCAGACAGTTTGCTCAGGGAGAGTGTCTGATAGTGTGCAAGAATGTAATTCAGAATGAACATGATGTTGGAATCACTGCTGTTTCCGGACGGATTGGGGACGGTCAGGCTGTGTTCGTGACTGCGCAGCAGTTCTGTAAACAGCATCGAGACAAGGGCGCACAGCATCCGGTCCACATATTTTCTGTTTTCGTGAAATTCATCATAAAGCCGCAGCATCAGTCTGCGGATCTCATCATCCTTTCCTGTTTCAAAAAGAAGATAAGAACGGTTATCCGGCGTGTAGAGTGCGCGCGAAAAAAAGGAAGAGAGCACATCCCGCTGCGTCAGGGAGCCGAAAAAAGTCTGCTCAAACGTGCTTGAGCGGATCAGCAGATTCATCAGGATCGTATTGTCGGAAAAGACACTGACTGCGTGCGGCGTGTACAGGGAAATCACGCAGAGATCCCCGGCCTTTTGGGTGACGGATTTCCCGGCAATATGATTCGTGCAGGAGCCGGTAAGGACGTAGGCGATCTCAAAGTAGTCGTGTGAATGGATAAAGCAGGGGCTGTAGCGCTCGTGCAGCGTGACGGCGACATCATTGTGCTGCGCGAAGATACGCTCGCTGAAATGAGCGCTGTCCGGAAAGAAACCGCCGCGTTCCTCCCGCAGGATCCGGTATTCGGGCTGAGCCTTTGAGATCTGATCGAGCTCGGAAAGGGAGCGCGGCAGTTCAGGGTGAAGGCCGGGGTGGGCGAGAAAAATTTCTTTAAAACGCTGTTCATGGCTGTTTAATGCGGCAAACGTATGATTCATGGGGAAACTCCTTTTTGATCCGTCAAGACCTCCATTCCGTCGGAGAGCGTGAGATCTGCACCGGCAGCAAAGACCCAGTCGGGATTGTAGATGCCGCGGACCGTGACGGTATTTGCGTTCGCATCCTGATCAAGGACCGTGACAAAAGCCTGGCGGACCAGGTATCTGCTGCCAAAGCGCCCCGGTTTTTCTTCAATATAATAGACACAGTCTCCCTGAGGACACGCAAAAAGCGCATCTCCGGGGAGGGAAAAGCCCTCTTCGCTCCAGGCGCCTTCCACGATCCGTACCTGCGGCAGCAGACGCTGCCAGATGATCTGCGATGCAGCGGTACAGATGAGAAGCAGAATGCCAAGTCCTGCGGAAAGCCAGAGTGCCAGTCGTTTTTCACTGTTCATTATTCACCTCATGATTTCTGATAGATTGTCGCCGGATTCGTCTTAAGCCGGTTATTTTTCCAAAACCAGTTCACCGCCCTGTATGAGCTCCTGATGAAAATAGAGCAGCAGCAGAACCGCGGGCAGCATGGAGAGCAGGCCGCTGTGAAAACTCAGGGAAAAGTTTTCGCGGTCCAGCGAGGCGAGAAACACACTCAGCGGATACTGAGAGGGATCTTTCAGGAGAACCATCGGCTGTTCTACCATGTTCCAGGCGTCGACAAAGGTCAGCAGCAGAACACTGGCTGCGCCGCTTTGTCCGGCGGGAACCATGACACGCCAGAGCTGTGTCATGGTTCCCGCGCCGTCCATCTGAGCTGCGTCCATCAGTTCGTCGGGCACCCCGCGAAACGTCATCCACATGACAATCGTTCCGAACGGGGAAAAGATTCCCGGCAGGATCAGCGCCCATGCGGTGCCGAGGAGCCCGAGTTTATCCAGGATCAGATAATTGGGAACCAGCGTGACCTGCAGTGGCAGCAGCAGCACGACCACCAGGGCGCCGAGGAAGACGCGCTGAAACGGGATCGGATATTTCGCGAGCGCGAGTCCGCCCATACAGCTGACGATCAGCTGGCCGAGCGCAATGATCAGACAGACGCCGAGACTGTTCCAGAATTTCAGGAGATATTCAGGCGTGCGCAGAAAGGTCAGATAAAAACCCTGCGGCCTGGCCAGACAGCCCCACAGCAGATAGAGCGCCGGACCGACCGCTATCGCCGCGGCGAGAAAGATCAGACAGACGGCGGGAATCTTTTTTACTTTCTTTTTCATGAGTGCCTCCTTCCGCAGACGAGAATGACAACTGTAAACGCAATAATCGGAAGCGCCGTCATCACGGAGGCCACGGCAAGCCGCGCGTAGCTTAGATTCTCGAAATTGTTGTTCAGAAAATGCTGCATCAGATAAATGCTTTCGTGAGGATATCTGCCGCCGAGCAGAAATGCCTCGCGGTAGGATTTAAAGCTGTTGATGATGGCGAGCACGACGGAAAAGGTCAGGGAGGGGCCAAGATGCGGCAGGGTGATAAAACGCAGCCGGGCATATCCTCCGGCACCCTCAATTGCGGCGACATCGTAAAGCTCTTTTGGAATCAGTGAGAGACCGGCCAGAAGCAGGATCGTCAGATAGCCGCAGTTTTTCCACAGATAAAGCGCCAGCAGCACATAAAAAGCCTGCGGCCCCTCGAGCGCGGACGCAGGAATCAGCCCCTCGGTCAGCATCACGATACTCGCGATCGGCAGAACCAGCGGCAGCAGAATGGTGCTGCTGCAAAAGGTCGTCCCGGGCAGGGCGCGATGAAGAAGAAGCGCTAAGCCAAGCGACAGAACGATCAGGAGCGGAACGCCGAGCGCCAGAAACTTAAGCGTATTGCCGGCAGCCAGAAGAAAGGTCTGTGAGGAGAAAACCTTTCTGTAATGTTCAAAGCCCAGAAAACGCGACTGTCCGCCGCCCAGGCCGAACGAGTAGCCGGCAACCATGCAGAAAGGCAGGGCAAAAAACACCAGAACGCCGAGAAAAACCGGTGCGGACAGCAAAAGCCCCGTGCGCCGCCGGCGACGGCTGCGCGGGGAAAGCGGTGTATGCCGAAGAGGGGATGCCGGTCCCCTATTCATCCAGGTAAGACCATTCTTTTTCAATCGCTGCATAGCATTCCTCCCAGTCTTTTGTGCCTTTCAGATAAGGATCAATCAGGGCAGAAAGTCCGGCGTCGTACCGGCCGGCGAGACGACAGGTGTCCGCCCGTTCTTCCATATGCTGCAGATCGGCTTTTAATGCGTCGCTGATTTCGCCCGGTGTGACAGGCTGTCTTGTGATCTGTTCCGTCATGCGGACCGCACATCCGCGCCGCACCGGCCAGCTGTTGTCGGAAGAGATCAGTCTCGCATTGCTGCCGCCGGATTCTAACACTTCACATCCCTGCACGGTATCGCTGAGCAGAAAGAGCAGAAGGCGTGCGGCGGTGTCGGTATCGTCACAGCCCGAGGAAACGGCGGCGGTCAGATACGGCATCACGGTCAGACTGCCGTTTTCGTTCGGGATCGGCAGAAGGCGGGCAGGAGATCCGCTGTCCTCAAGAAGACGAAGGGAGTAGGCCGGATCTGCGGAGGCGCCGGCTAGAAATACCGCGCCGTCGGCGATACACGTATCAAAGTCCATTGCCAGAAAGAAGGCATCCTCCGTATCCGGGTACGCTTCGGTCACCTGCCTGTTTTTCTGCAGAAGATCCTGCCAGACAGGAGTGTTCAGCTGAATCTGCGCCTGTGAGACGAGAACGGGCGGAACGGACGGTACGTTTAACAGGAGCGCGGGCAGCGTCGCCGTCAGATAAGGACGCTGTTCTTCGGGCAGGGCCAGAAGCGCATCCACATATGCTGTTGTACAGGCTGTGGCCGCAGCTTCGTCAAACCCGCTCTCCCTAAGCGGATCCGAAAGAGCGATCATGGCGGGACAGTCATAGCTTAACGGCAGAACATAAGCTGCGTCCTCATATACGCCCGCCTGATCGATCGCGGCAATATAATCCGCTTCATGAAAATCAGGGTGTTCGAACAGAAAATCAAGGTCGTGAAAAACGCCGCCCGCAATCTGACGTTCCAGATTCGGGAAGAGCATATAGTTTTCGGATTCTGCCGACACTGCGCGGTTGAAAAAAAGATAGAGATCCGCGCCTTCGCCGCTCATCAGTTCGGTGCGCGTGCGTGTAAGCGCAGCGACCCGTTCCTCCGTCATCGCTTTGTCTGTGGAATTCATGGGCGGAAGATAGGTGACCTGCAGCGTAATGTCCGGATTCTGGTTTTGAAATTCCGCAAGGATCGGCCCTAAATACGATTCGCCAAGACCGTTTCCGTCCGCGCAGATCGTGAGGGTTTTCTCTTTTGCAGCAGGACTGCCGCAGGCGCAGGCCGCGGCTGCGGTCAGCATCATTCCTGCAAGAAGCAGATATTTTTGTATTTTCATGGGCGGATCCTCCTATAACGTATGATAACCGGTCAGGGAAGGAAGGGCGTCGATGACTTCCTGCCTGGAGCACTTTTTATTGATCGCTGTAAAACTAAGCGCCAGGTAATCCAGGCTGGTGAGGGGCACAAGGTCGTTCAGCGTGACCTGGATTATCATATGGTCGTTTCCCGAAATGACCAGGTAGGTCAGGTCTTTTTGTGACGCGAGCGGGCTCCAGTCCGCTGCGGTGCAAGTATAGAGGACCAGCTTATCTAACTGTGTGAGATCCTCGAGGAAAGAGAGACTGTCCGCGTTTTCGACCAGCAATCTGTCAAGGGAGGTCATCTGCGAGAGAACCTCCGGGTTCCAGTGGACATTTCCCCTGGCCTCCAGAAAGGTGAGCCGGTCCGCAAGGGGGAGCAGAAAGCTGCCGTCCGTGACCCCGCTCCAGTCCATATAGTCGGCGGGAGCCATCTCAATGCGTGTCAGCGCCGGAAGCAGGGCCAGCTCGTCGAGCCGGTCCGCGGTGACGATAGTGCCTCCGAAGTAGATCCGCTCCAGCTGTGTCAGCGAGGCGAGGGGCTCAAGCGACGGCAGCTCAATGGAGCCAAAAGCCATATCCTGCAGATTGTAGCATAGGGCAAAATCCTCAAGAGACTCCGGCTGCTGCGCGCCTTTAAATACCGTATCGCTGCCGCCGGCCTCGTTTTTAAACTGAAGGTTGCACCAGTATTGATCACCGACCCAGCAGATTTTGTAGATCTGCCCGAGCTCGCTGTGCAGCACGTCGCCCTCCGGCTTTCCCAGCATGGCGCGCAGCATCTCCTCGGTGACAGGGTCCGCAAAGGTGACCGGGCCGTCCGTAAAGGTTACGCCGCTTTCTTTTGGCTGAACCTCATCTGCTCCGAAGCCGCGGAAGGCGGATGAGACCTCTCGCGGCGCAGAAGAAGATTGTACGGCCGCTGCGTCTGCTTCCGAAGAAGGCATCGCATCTGTGCCGTCTTTCGGGCCGCAGCCTGAAAACAGGAGCAGCACGGCAAAAAACAGGAACATAATCCGATGCTTGTGCAGATACATATAACACGTCCCCTTTCTATAATAAATTCTTTTAAAAAGTATACCATGTTTTTTCTGATTTGTCATGAAATACCGATATGAAAACAGAGGCAGGACTTACTTTTAGAAAAGGAAACGGGAAAATGAAAATACAGAGTGGTCTTTGCAGACACAGGCCGGCGCCAGGGAAGGGTTCGACGTGAGAGGTTTGCAGAAATAGACAGAAATATCCTGCCGGTCAGGAAATCTGCTTTAATTTTTCGCTGTGTTCACGGAGAACGGCTTTCATGACGTCGATATCCGCCTGCATGGCTTCCATCTTTGCGGATTCCGTCATGTATCGGCGGGAGGCCGGAACATAGTTTTCGGCCAGATACTGGATGTTTTTGTCTGTGATGTTTTCCAAATGTAGTTCGACGGCTGTCATACGGCGTTCCAGGCTGCTGACTCTGGATTCGAGAAGCTGTATCGCCTCTTTGAGATTTGCGACGTCTTCTTTGAGATTTGCGACGTCCTCCTTGAGAAGAGAGACATCCTTCTTGAGAAGAGAGACATCCTTCTTGAGAAGAGAGACATCCTCCTTGAGAAGAGAGACATCCTCCTTGAGAAGAGAGACATCCTCCTTAAGAAAAGCGACATCCTCTTTTAATTCTGCGACGTCCGTTTTCAGATCCGCAACATCATGTCTGAGCTCCTGAATATCATCCTTTAAGGGCTGCAGTGCCGATGAGAGTTTGCGGTCCATCAGGTCGGATATGGCGAGTAAAAGTTCCTGATCTGTCATGGAAAACCTCCTTTCGTGAAGATCCTCAGGCTGTATAAGAACAGGTATGCTGTCATGACTGTATCATAGCATGTGCAGGGAAAAAAGTCAATTAGATTATAAATATAGTTTGATTGGTTTCTGCTTGCCAGGTAATCATGTTTCCTTTAAAATGGAAGAGTATCATGAAAAGACGGCGGCAGGCGCAGCGTCGCCTGCGCGCAGGAAACAGCGCAGAAATGGGGATTACGATGGGAAACAATAGCAGACGAAGACGACATAAAAGCAGTTACGGGAGCAGCGGGTATTCTGGCGGCAGATATTCCGGTGGACCGTACCGAAGCGGATATCCGACAGGCGGTTACAGTGACAGACGCAGGCGCAGGGCGAAGCGAAAACGTGCGGTGCTTATCGCGGCGCTGATTCTGCTTGTCGTCGCACTTGCGGCGGGGATCACGGTTTTGGTGACGCGTCTGTTAAAAAAGGATGAGCGCACAAAACCGAACGACGTGCTGGCGGCCTATTATGATCATATATTAAGGAGGGAATACAGTCAGATGTATGCGCTGATCTCACCGGATCATTCCGGCGGTATCACGGAAGCGGAGTTTGCGGACCGCAATTCAGCGATTTATGAGGGCATCGGACTGAGCGATCTTGACACAGAAGTGCTCGCCTTTGATGAGGAGACGCTTTTGGTACGGTATCAGGTGACGTATGAGACTGCAGCGGGGGAGGTCAGCTTTGAGAATGAGGCGCAGTTTCTGGAAGAGGAGGAGCGCTTTGCGCTGATCTGGCGGGATGATCTGATTTTTCCGGGACTGTACGGCTCGGATAAGGTGCGTGTTTCCACGACGCTGGCGGAGCGCGGGCAGATTCTTGACCGGAACGGAAGGATGCTCGCAGGGCCGGGCACCGCGTCCTCCGTCGGCATCGTCCCGGGAAAGCTCACAGACCGGGAGAGCGCGTTTGCGCAGCTGTCCGATTTTCTCGGCGTGACGCCGGAGACGATCGAAAAGCAGCTGTCCGCCTCCTGGGTGAAGGACGATTCGTTTGTCCCGGTCAGGACGATTCCGAAGGTGGATGAGCTGGCGCTTCAGGCCGCAGATCAGGATCCGGACGTGCTGGCGGAGTATGAGCGGCAGCAGCAGCTTCTGGCGATTCCGGGTGTGATGATCACGGACACCACAGTGCGTTCCTATCCGCTCGGTGAGGCGGCGTCGCATCTGATCGGTTATGTGCAGAATGTCACCGCGGAGGATCTTTTGGAGCATGAAGGCGAGGGATATACGGCGAACAGCGTGATCGGCAGGACCGGTGCTGAGAGCCTGTTTGAGACGGAGTTAAAAGGGCAGAACGGCTGCAGGATCTATATCATTGACGAGTCGGGGCAGGAAAAGAGGGAGATCGCCTCGGTGCCGGTGGAAAACGGGCAGGACGTGCGGCTGACCATTGACTCCGAATTACAGAAATCGCTGTATGAGCAGACAAAGACGGACGAAAGCTGTTCCGTGGCAATGAATCCATACACCGGGGAAGTGCTTGCGCTGGTCAGTACGCCTTCCTACGATGACAACGACTTTATCCTGGGGCTTTCGGGGGAGCAGTGGACGGCATTAAACGAGGACGAACGGCAGCCGATGTATAACCGTTACCGGCAGTCTTTCTGCCCCGGCTCCACGTTTAAATCCATCACGGCCGCAATCGGGCTGGAATCCGGCGCGATCAATGCGGATGAGGATTACGGGATGGAGGGCTTAAGCTGGCAGAAGGATGCATCCTGGGGATCCTATTATGTGACGACGCTGCACGCGTATGACAAAGCGGTGCTTCAGAATGCACTGATTTATTCGGACAATATTTATTTCGCCAAAGCGGCGCTTCGGATCGGCGCGGATGCGTTTGTCCTGGCGCTGGACGGGCTCGGTTTCGGCGAGGAGATCCCGTTTGAAATCCGGATGACGGCATCGCAGTATTCGAATACAGAGACCATCGACGGAGAGATCGGTCTGGCGGACAGCGGATACGGACAGGGGCAGATGCTGGTCAGTCCGCTGCACATGGCAGGTATGTATTCCGCCTTCTGCAACGAGGGAAATATGATCCGGCCATATCTGGTCTATGCGGATCAGCCGTCGCCGGAATACTGGATCGCCGGCGCATTTTCCGCGGACACGGCAGGTGTGGTGCTCGAGGGACTGCGGCTTGTGGTCAATGATCCGAACGGTACGGGATACGGCGCGCATCGGGAGGATGTGGCACTCGCGGGCAAGACCGGAACGGCGGAGATCAAGGCGTCAAAGGATGACGATACCGGAACGGAGCTGGGATGGTTTGTGGTCTTTACCCCGGAGCGGGATACGGCCCGGCCGGTGCTGATCGTGACGATGGTCGAGGACGTGAAAGAACGGGGAGGCAGCGGGTATGTCGTGGAGAAGAGCCGCGGCGTGCTCGATGTCTGGTTTGGGCAGAATGGAGAATAAAGAAAGACGGAATGAAAAAGTACCTGCGGAGGAAGGATCCGCGGGTACTTTTTCATTCGTTGTTTTTTTTAGGTCACTGCCCCAGAAGTGTAATCAGATGTAATCAGTTCTGTTAGCAAAAAAAAGCTGCAAGCCCCGAAAATCAGGATTTCCAGCCACATCATAAAAAGCTGCTGACGGGAATCGGACCCGTGACCTCCGCACTACCAATGCGACGCTCTACCGACTGAGCCACAGCAGCAACTGTGTATCTCAACACCTGTCTTACTATACTACACGAAATATGAATTGTCAAGAAATTTTTTCATAAGATCCTAACGCTTTCTTTAGAAATTCTTCGGGTTTTTCTGGAGGCGGTTTTTGGATTCCCGGGGTATGATAACAGCATCAGTACATCAAAGCCACAAAACAAAATCGCGGAGCCGGATCAAAGCTCTGACATGCGGCTTTAAAAAAATGTTCTGGGATGGAGGCAACGATGGAATTAGAGACGATCATGCAGTATTTTGTGACCTACGGACCGATTGCGATCTATGTGATCGTGCTGCTGGAATATATGAACCTGCCGGGATTTCCTGCGGGGGTGATCATGCCGCTGGCCGGGATCTGGGCGGCGCGCGGAGGACTTAGCTTTTTTATGACCATGATCATCACGGTTGCGGCCGGACTTACAGGAAGCGTCATCCTCTACGCGCTTGGCAGGGGAGGCGGCGAGATGTTTCTGAAGAAATATTATAAGAAGTTCCCCTCCCAAAAGGAGATGATCGAGGGAAAGATGCAGTATCTGCGGGAACGGGGCGGCATGGGTATCTTTGTCAGCAAACTGCTGCCGATGGTGCGGACGATCATCTCGATTCCGGCGGGGATGATCCGGATGGATTTCCGGAAGTATGTGGTCAGCTCCACGCTTGGCATTGCCGTCTGGAATCTGGTTTTTGTCGGTGCTGGATATCTGTTCGGAGATTCGGTACTCGCGTATATCTGACACAAAAGTTCAAAACGGTGGTCTTTGCACGGGGGGAAGGAGAGAGATATGAGAATCGCAATGTTTACCAATAATTATAAACCGTACATCGGGGGCGTTCCCGTTTCTATCGAGCATCTCGCAGAGGCATTGCGGAAAAGAGGACACACGGTGTATGTATTTGCACCGAGCTATGAGGGACAGGAGGAAGAGCCGTTTGTTGTCCGATATCCGTCGTTTCCGATGAAGATCGCGAAAGCGCCGGTGCCGAATGTACTGACGGGCATGATGCAGCGCGCGGTAAAAATGCTTGAGATTGATGTGATCCACGTGCATCATCCGGCGATTGTCGGAAACGTCGCGCTTCATATTCAAAAGAGACTCGGCATACCGGTCGTATTTACCTATCATACCAGATACGAGCAGTATCTGCACTATATTGCGGGGCTTGAAACGATCGAGCGGTGTACGGGCGCGCTGGAGAAATATCTGCGCTGGTTCTGTGAACGATGTGACCTTTTGGTGGCGCCGACCCCGGGGATGCAGTCCTGGCTGTATGAGAAGGATTTCGGAACGCCGGTGGAGGTCATGCCGACCGGGATTCCGGCGGAGAGCTTCTGTCCGGATCAGGAACGTGCGGCTGCGCTGCGCCGGCAGTATCTGGGTGACGCGGATTATCTGTTCTGCACGGTTTCAAGGCTGGCGAAAGAAAAAAATCTGGAATTTCAGCTGAGAGGGCTTGCCTGCTTAAAAGCGCTTCTCGCAGAACGGGGAAAGCGCTTTCGCCATCTGATCATCGGGGACGGTCCGGACCGCGAGAGGATTCTAGGGCAGATTGTGCGGCTCGGTCTTGATAAGGAGGTGGTTCTGGCCGGAACAGTGGATAATCAGGAAATCAGACATTACCAGGCTGCCGCAGACGCGTTTTTATTTACGTCAAAATCGGAGACGCAGGGCATTGTCCTGCTCGAGGCGATGGCGGTGGGAAATCCGGTTGTGGCGGTGGATGCGAGCGGTGTGCGGGATGTGGTCAGGGACGGGGAGAACGGTTATCTCACCGGTGAGGACGAAGAAGAGTGGGCCGGATGTATCGTGCGGCTGACAGAAGACGATGCGCGCCGTTTCCGGATGAGAAGGACAGCGGCGGAGACGGCAAAGCGGTACTCTGAGGATGAGGTTGCCGGGATTGCGGAGCAGTGCTACCGCAGGGTCTGTGTGAACCGCCTCGGGCAGGCAGAAGATATGCGTTCCATTCCAGGGCGGTATGTGATATGATGAAAAAATCAAACAGACAAAGGAGCGCATCATGGAACAGCAGAAGTATAATATCCTGATCGTGGAAGACGACAAAGAGATCCGGGACGGGATCGAAATCTTTTTAAAGAGCCAGAATTACAATGTGTTTAAAGCTGCGGACGGAATCGAGGGCCTGGAGGTGATCGGGAGAGAGACGATCCACCTGGCGATCGTGGATATCATGATGCCGCGGATGGACGGCATCACGATGACGATGAAGCTGCGGCAGAATCACGAATTTCCGGTGATTATGCTCTCGGCAAAATCTGAGGAGACGGACAAAGTAATCGGCTTAAATATCGGGGCGGATGATTACGTGACGAAGCCGTTTACGCCGCTGGAGCTGATGGCGCGTGTGAATTCCCAGCTGCGGCGGTATTTAAAATTCACGAACAAAAACGGTCAGACCGAGACGAACGACAGGGTGCATACGATCGGCGGGCTCGAGTTAAACGAGGATACGGTGGAGGTCTTTGTGGACGGAAAGCCGGTGAAGATGACGCCGATCGAATTTAAGATTCTGGCGCTTCTGATCAAAAGCCCGGGCAGAGTCTATTCCGCGGAGGAGATTTACGAGCGGGTGTGGAACGAGAAAGCGATCAATACGGATACCATCATGGTACATGTGAGAAATATCAGGGATAAGATCGAAATCAATCCGAAGGATCCAAAATATTTAAAGGTGGTGTGGGGTGTTGGATATAAAATGGAAAAACAACCGTAAGACAAGGATCATAATCACAGTGCTCGCTCTGGTCCTGATTTCAGCGGGGACCGTGCTGGCCTTCCCTGGAATCAGCAGCAGGGCGGACAGACAGCTTGCCGGCTGGAGAGAGGAGCTGGAAACGGAGCAGATCAACAGCGACACGTTAGAGAAGCTGTTTTCGGGCAGTTACGTGCTCTTTTACGAGCTGTCGCAGCGCGAAGGCACGATATCGGCCGCGGATCTTTATTTTGCGGCGCAGTATGAGAATACGCTCGCGATGGATACCGTGGGTCTGATCAACGATCTGAAAGCAGAGATGAACAGCAGGATGGGGACGGCGGCCAGCGAATTTGATCAGTACCGCATGGATATTGACTATTGTATCGTCCTCGGGGACGGAAAATACGAAAAAAACACGGGGCAGCCGCTCGAGGCGGTGTATCAGGCATCTTTGGATCAGAGCGTCATCAGATCGCTGCAGGAGTACTACAACAATTATTTTGTGATGCGGTACGACGAAAACGGGATTCTGACCGTGGAGAAGGTGTACAGTCAGAATGTGGATCCCGGCATGATCATTAAGATCCTGGGACTCAATGACAGGACGGATATGTTCTGGGAGGGACTTCCGGAAAGCTATGTATCGCTGTTCGGGCGGGAGGACGGACTGGTCTGTGAATGGAAGAAACCGTCGGATTTTACCGTGATATACGGCATACCGAAGAACGCGGAAAATCAGCTGATCTGGCAGTACGGAGACTATGAATACGGTTCGGATTATCTTATGATGGTATCCGCATACTCACAGGCGGGCGGCATGCTTTTGTTTGCGGGCGGGCTGCTTTTAACCACGGCGCTGATGTTTGCGATGACCAGCCGCAGGGTCTGGCGCTGTGAGATTCCGATGAACCGGCCCGGAAACCGGTATGTGATGGAAGCGGCGCTGCTCGGCGTTCTTATAGTGTTAAATCAGGGGAACTATTTTTTGCAGGTGATATGGAGCCATAAATCATTCGAAAGCTATCAGAAGCTGTTCGAACAGCTTTTTTACAATGATTCGTGGACCACACTCTGGCAGCTGATCTCGGCAGGCGCACAGACAGGTATCCTCTATGTGCTCTGGTATGTATCCATACGGGCGCTGCGTCCGGCTGTCACGCTCGGTATCCGGGAATATGTCCGCCAGTACAGCCTGATCTATCAGATTTTTCCGTGGATAAAGGCGCGCTGGGAAGACTTTGTATATGAGACGCGGCACATTGATTTCAGTGAAAAATCGACCAAAATGATCTTAAAGATTGTGGTGATCAATTACGTCGTGCTTGCAGTGGTCTCCATGTTCTGGTTTTTCGGGATCGGCGTGCTGTTAGTCTACTCCGTGGTTGTGTTTTATCTGATAAAAAAATATTACGACCGGGCAGGCCGCGATTATCAGACGCTGCTTTCGGGCGTGGGACAGATCGCACGGGGAAACCTCGACGCGGAGATCGACAGAGATATCGGTATGTTTGAGCCGTTTAAGGAGCAACTGGCAATGATACGTTTCGGTTTTAAAAAGGCGGTGGACGAAGAGGTAAAAAGTCAGCGTATGAAGACAGAACTGATTACAAATGTCTCGCACGATTTAAAGACGCCGCTGACAGCAATCACGACCTATATCGAACTGCTGAAAAAAGAGGATATCACGGAGGAGGAGCGCCGTTCTTATATCGAGACACTGGAGCGGAAATCCCTGCGTTTAAAGGTGCTGATCGAGGATCTGTTCGAGGTGAGCAAGGCGACCAGCAACAGCATGACATTAGACCTCATGAAGGTGGACGTGGTGAAGCTGATGAAGCAGGTGAGCGTGGAGCACACGGACAAATTCACGGCGTCTTCGCTTGACCTGCGCTGGAATGTGCCAGAGGATCAGGTGATCCTGATGCTGGATAATCAGAAGACATACCGTATTTTCGAAAATCTTTTCGTCAACATTCAGAAATACGCGATGCCCGGCAGCCGGGTTTACGTGGAGGTGAAAAGAATCCCGGGCACACCGGCAGGGGGAGCTGCGGCGCAGAACGATTCCGGATTTGCAGCCGCCATGGGAGGTATGCCGGGAGGGATGAAAGGAGCGCCGGATGCGGCAGGCTTTTCTGGCGGCATGCCCGGAGCGGTCCCGGGAAGGATGGATGCGGCAGGCATGACGGGAGCCGGCATATCGGGTATCGCTGCGGATTTCGTGGAGATCACGCTGAAAAACATGTCCGCGGCCGAGCTTAGTTTCCGGCCGGACGAGATCACGGAGCGTTTTGTGCGGGGCGACGCCTCACGGAATACGGAAGGCTCCGGACTCGGTCTTGCGATTGCCAAAAGCTTTACCGAGGCCCAGGGAGGTACGCTCCACATTGAGGTTGACGGAGATTTATTCAAGGTTGTCATCAGATGGAAATGTGTGTTATAATGCACGTAAGCAGTTCCGGAACGGAACTGGAGCCGGAACGGAACTGGAAAAACGGCTGCCGGCACTGCGGGTGGAGAGCTGCTCCACGATCAAATTACGGGAGGTAAACACACATTATGGAAACGATGGACGATTTTAAGAACGAGCTGGAGGCTTCTTTCCGCCGTATTAACGAAGGGGATATTATTTCTGGAACCGTGATCGATGTCAGCGAAGAGGAAGTGACGCTGGATCTGAAATATTATGCGCAGGGCATCATAAAGGCCGCGGATTTAAGCAACGATCCGGATTTTGCGGTGATGGAGCAGGTGCATAAGGGCGATGTCATTGAGGCGACGGTGGTGAAGACCGACGACGGTCAGGGCAATATCCTTCTCTCAAGAAAAGAGGCGAATGATATGCTCTCCTGGGAAAAGTTTCAGAAAATGCTCGACGAGAAGACCACAGTGACCGTGCGCATCAAGGAGAGCGTCAAAAGCGGCGTGGTCGCATACTTAGAGGGAATCCGCGCATTTATCCCGGCATCACAGCTCTCGCTCGACTATGTCGAGGACACGGAGCCCTGGATCGGAAAAGAGCTTTCCGTCCGCGTGATCACGGCAGATCCGGAAAAGAAAAAGCTGGTGCTCTCCGGCAAGGCCGTTGCGCGTGAGGCGGAGATCTTAGAGCGCAACCACAGGATTTCCATGCTTGTGCCGGGAACCGTGGTGGAGGGAACCGTAGAATCTCTCATGCCGTACGGCGCATTTGTCAATCTCGGCAACGGCTTAAGCGGGCTGGTGCATGTCTCGCAGATCAGCAGCCGGCGGATCGGCAAGCCTTCCGAGGTATTAAAAGAAGGGCAGAAGGTAAAAGCAAAGATTTTAAACACGAATGACAACAAGATCAGCCTGAGCATGAAAGCGCTCGACGAGGAGATGGTGGACACCGGGACAGCGGCGGATATGGAGAACTACACCAGCCGCGAGACGCTTGGAACGAGTCTGGGCTCTCTTCTCTCGGGACTAAAGCTTGATTAATCAGAAAATAAGGCAGGAAAAACGGAGATGTTTTTCCTGCCTTTTCCTGTCAGAACAGAAGGCCCGCGCATTAAAGCAGCGGAATCCCGGCCTTTTCGCACTCCGAAGCGGTCTGATCCGGCCACAGGGAGGACTGTACTTCCCCGATGTGCGCTTTCCTCAAATAAAACATACAGATTCTCGACTGACCGATGCCGCCGCCGATCGTATAGGGCAGCTCCCCGTCGATGACCGCCTTTTGGAACGGAAGACTGGAGCGGCTGGTGCAGCCCGCTTTTTTTAGCTGGGAGAGCAGGGCGTCGCGGTCGACCCGGATCCCCATGGAGGAGAGCTCAAGCGCGATATCGAGCACCGGATAGTAGACTAAGATATCTGCGTTTAAGGCCCAGTCGTCGTAGTCCGGCGCACGGCCGTCATGCGGTTTTCCGTCCGTGAGGGCGTCACCGATCTGCATCAGGCAGACCGCGCCCTTTTCCTTTGTGATCCGGTATTCGCGCTCATGCGGCGTTAAGTCCGGATAGAGATCGAGAAGCTCCTGCGTGGTCAGAAAGAAAATCTCCTTCGGCAGAATTTCCTCGATGTAATCATACTGGATCGACATGTATTTCTCGGTTTTGCGGAGACATTTGTAGACGATGCGTACGGTCTCCATCAGGGTTTCAAGCGTGCGGTCCTCCCTGCGGATGATTTTTTCCCAGTCCCACTGATCCACGAAAACAGAATGGATATTGTCGGTGATCTCGTCCCTGCGGATCGCGTTCATATCGGTGTAGAGTCCCTCGCCGCAGGAAAAGCCGTACTTTTTCAGCGCGAAGCGTTTCCATTTGGCCAGAGACTGTACGACCTCCGCCTCGCGTCCGTCCTGCTCTCTGATATCAAAGGCGACCGGGCGCTCGACTCCGTTTAAGTTGTCGTTGAGCCCGGATAAGGGATCGACAAACAGCGGCGCGGAGACGCGGGACAAATTCAGGCGAAGTCCGAGAATTCCCTGAAAAAAGTCTTTGAGCATCTTGATCGCGATCTGTGTATCATGTAAATTCAGCTTTGGCTGGTAATCGTTTGGAATGATCAGGTGTTCCATGTAAAAACTCTCCTTTCGATGGTCTGATGCGCCTGCGGACAGCCGATCTGCCATTCTGCATTCTGTCACATCGTCCGATACGCAGTGCAGCCCGGGGAAAATTTGAAATTTTCCCCATTCGCGGGCATACGCCCTGTCAAAATGCATTCTGTCAAATTCGTCTGAAAACAGCCGATCTGCCATTCTGCATTCTGGCACTGCTCATTGCCTGCGCGTACATTATAACATAATCCGGCAGAATTTCAAAAATAAATTTGAAATCATTGATCTGGTCAGAAGAGAGGGATATAATAAAGACAGTGGATGCCTGTGCCACGCGGGCGGAAAGGAAATAGGATTACAAATGACGGAAGAGGTGGAAAGGGATAACGCGATGGAATACAGTCTGACAGAGAGAAGCCTGATCGGGGAGATGGGACTCGACAGCTTAACGGGAGTGTTAAACTGGCACGCCGCAAGAGCCAGGATCACGGATCAGTTAAGTGAGAACGGAGCGCTGCTCATCTGCGATATCGATCATTTTAAGCGGATCAATGAACGGTTCGGGCACCGGGCGGGAGATGAATGTCTGCAGCTTGCGGCGCAGACACTGGGGCGTCTGATCGGGGACCGTGATATTCTGGGCCGCAGCGGCGGGGATGAGTTTGTGATTTATATGCCGGAGTGTCAGGGGGAGAAGCTGGCAAAACAGGCGCTCGAACGTCTGACGGACCGGTTTGCCGCCTATCAGAAGCGCAGGGCCGGTGAGATTTCCCTCACGGTCACTGCGGGCTGCGCCGTATGCGGGGAAGAGGATACGTGTGAGACCATGTTTGCGCGGGCGAGAAAGGACCTGTTCGAAAAAAGGAGAGGTGCGGCAGGCGGCGGATGGGAAGAGGCCGCCGGGGCGGACAGCTACCGCAGGGACGCCGGGAGGATCAGAGAGGATCTGATGGAGGAGATCAGTATGCCCGGGGCATACTGCAGGGATTATGAGACGTTTAAGAGCATCTATCGCTTTTTAGAGCGCGGCATCATCCGCAACGGGCAGAAAGCCTGTGTGATTCTGATGACGGTGGTCGATGATGACGGACGAAGCGTGGCGCCGGATGAGAAGGACTTTCTGATGGAGCTGCTCGGCGAAGCGATCCGCACGACGCTGCGCATCGGGGATGTCTACACGCGCTACACCAGCAGCCAGTACCTGGTGCTGGCGATTGACACATCACAGAAGCTTGCGGATATGATCGCGGACCGCGTAAAGGAAAAGTTCTTAAGCGACAGCGGCAGAAAGAATCTTTTGGTGCACTGCTGTTATGAGCTGCAGCCGGCCAGATACCGGAGATAGGAAGAAGAGTCATGGAATATACGCATGTGGTTCATGAGTTCGGACCGGTGTACGACGCGCAGTGTGAGATCCTGATTCTGGGGTCTTTCCCGTCGGTGAAATCCCGGGAGGTCAGTTTTTACTACGGACATCCGCAGAACCGTTTCTGGAAGGTGACAGCCGGGATATTCGGCGAAGCGCCGCCAGAGACGGTGGAGGAGAAGCGCGCGTTTCTTTTGCGCAGACGGCTTGCCGTGTGGGATGTGATCGCCTCCTGCGATATCGCGGGTTCTTCCGACAGCTCGATCCGCAATGTGACGGCGAACGATATGAATGTGATTTTAAAACAGGCGAGGATCCGGGCGATTTTTGCAAACGGCGGCATGGCGTACCGTCTTTTTCTAAAACACTGCAAAAAAGACGGCCAGCCGCCGGTGTATCAGCTTCCGTCCACAAGTCCGGCAAACGCGGCGTGGAGCCTGGAGCGGCTGATAAAGGCATGGGGAGAGCAGATCGCGGCCGAAAGGGAGAAGAAATGATCCGCGCGGGAAAACCCGGGACAAAGGAAATGGCCGAAAGAGAGAAGAAATAAGCCGCGCGGGAAAACCCGGGACAAAGGAAATGGCCGAAAGAGAGAAGAAATAAGCCGCGCGGGAAAACCGACGGCAAAAGAGAAGGCCGGTAGAAAAAAGTCGCGTTCGGAAACAGGAGGGATTACGTGAAAAAAAATGAACTGACGCAGGCGGCCATGCTGGCGGAGGCCGTGGGAATCGTGGCAGGGCTTGTGTATGTGGGACTACAGATTTATTACGGGATCGCATATCACGCGAATCTGATTACAGTGTTTATGAACGTGGCCGTTCTGCTTTTGGTGTATGCGGGGCTTACCATGCTTTCGGTGTATCCGGAGCGCGTGAACGGCCTCTCACCGGAGCAGTGCAGCGGGAAGATCCGGACATACACGATCCGGATGGTACGCGTCTGTAAGCTGATCTTTGTGGGCGGGCTCTGCTTCACCAGTGTCTGCGATGTGCTGGGAAAGCAGATTAATTCCGGCTACAGTCTGATTGTCGTGGTATTAATGGTAGCGGTGGCATTGTTTTACGAGTACCGCATCATAAAGATTCTGCGGGACAGAAAAGAGAAATGACAGGGGGCGAAAGCCCCCTGTCTGTCCGTTTCCGCGCCGTTATGCCGTAAACGAAGCGATCAGCGCGTCAAGCCTGTCACGGTTTGTCCGGATCCAGTCAGCGTAGGTGGCATGCTCCGCTGCGATCATACGGCCGAGCTCCACGAGAAAGCGCGGAATCTCATCCGCGGCGATCGCTTTTCCGGTATCCGCGAGCACTTCTTTTCCCTGGAGCGGGCAGCCGCCGGTAAAGATCGCAAAAGCGGGCTTCGGGCCGTCCGGGGTCTGCTTTACTGCGCCGCGGAAGCCGATCTCTGCGATCTGATGCGTACCGCAGGAGGACGGGCAGCCCGAGATGTGAATCTTCGGAAGAACGCCGTCCGCAAACGATTCCTTCCGCACCGCCTTCACACAGCTGTCAAGAAGCGCCTGGGAATCGCCGATGCCCACCTGGCAGGTGGCGGCGCCGATGCAGGCGACGGAAGTCTCAAACAGCGTATCTGCGCCGTCTGTCGTCGCGTTTCGGACGCGCGCAGCCTCCCGGGAGGTGCAGTTGATGACGTAGAGTCCTTCTTCCGGCGTGAGACGCAGCTGTGCATCTTCCATATCCTGCATCAGTGAGGAAAGCTCCTTTAATGTTTCCGGAGAAAGCATGCCGCCGATCGGCTGATAAAAGACGGAGTAGAGTCCCTCCTGCTTCTGCGGGAAGATGCGCCGGTCCGTGATCACACCGCCGTCGCCGGTTTTTGTGACGGTTTCAGGACGGATGCGGACGGTGAGCGCTTCCTGCCCGGACACTTCTTTCAGAATCTCCTGATAGGCGCGGATAAAACCATCCGTTCCCAGCGTATCCTGCAGGTAACGTGTCCTGGCGCGCCCGCGGTTTTCATAGTTCCCGTATTTTACAAACGTAGAGACCATGGCTTTGATATAGTATAAAATCCGTTCCGGAGCGATCCCTTCTGCCACACAGACGCCGAGACGCGGGTTGTTTCCAAGTCCGCCGGCGGCCCAGACGTCGAAGGTGTGATCTGCATTTGCGGTGAAGCCCAGATCGCGGAAGGTCGCATGCGGCTCGTTGGCCGGTGTGGAGGAAAAGCAGACCTTAAGCTTGCGCGGAAAGGTCACGGCTTTGATGAAGCCCATCAGGTATTCCCCGGCCGCCTTTGCGTAGGGGAGCACGTCGAACGCTTCGCCCGGGCAGACGCCGGAGAGCGGGGTTGCCATGATATTGCGCGGAAAATCCCCGCCGCCTCCGCGGGAGATCATGCCGGCGCGCCATGCCGTTTCCATCATGCCGCACAGATCGTCTGCGTTCAGATGGTGCAGCTGGATTGACTGGCAGGTGGTGAGCTTTAACTGCGTGATCCGATAGCGGTCGCAGAGTGATACGATGACGGCGAGCTTTTCTTTTGTCACCTGGCCGCCGGGCAGGCGGAGCCGCAGCATATGTGTCTTTCCGCCGCGCTCCGCGTAGCTGCCGAAACCGCCGGAGAAGGCTTTGTACTGCGGGACGGAAAGCGCTCCGCTGTGAAAGGCTTCTGTTTTTTCCCGGAATTCCGCAAGATCGGGAAGAAATCGGGAAAGATTATGATTGAGATCATTGTCTGACATAAAAGATACCTCCGTTTCACAGGATGAATTCACACTTGACTATACGCACACATAAAGTATAATAGTTAGCGTGCACTTTGAAAATAAAATAATGCTATCATTTCAGATACGCAGTCCGGCAGAAGGCGGCGGCGCCGTCTTTGCCTGTTCCATAAAATCACGGTCAGATGATACATACGCTGTGTTACGCATCAGCGTGCAGATACAGACAGGATGCCCCGCGGGACACCTGTTCATACCAAATGGGAGCGGTTTTCCGGCTCTCATAGCGCCAGCACCTGCCGCAGCGCAGGTTGACGAGGAGAAGGGTGATCGAAGATTCGGCGGATGCCCTTCCGCACCATTCCGGTGCGTGATACACCGGCAAATATGCGGGTAACCGCAAAACAAATACGGTGTAACGGAATGACAAAACAGAATGATCGTATCAGACGGAAAGGAAATTATATGTGTGGAATTATTGGATATACAGGCAGTGAGGATGTAAAAGAGATCCTGCTGGACGCGTTAGAGCTGCTTGAGTACCGGGGCTACGACAGTGCCGGGATCGCGCTTTCTGACCGTGCGGGGGTGAGAATGTTTAAATGCGCCGGCCGGGTCAGCGATCTGCGGAACGTCTGCCGGCGGGAGACATCGGGAACGGAAACCGTGCCGGGGGAACCGGCGCGGAGCGATGGATCCGCGGAGCGGAGGGTGCAGTGCGGGATCGGACACACCAGGTGGGCCACGCACGGCGGCGTCTCCGACGCAAACGCGCACCCGCATCAGGTCGGAAAGGTCACGCTGGTACACAACGGCATCATTGAGAATTACAGGGAGCTGATTGAGGACTACGATCTGGGGGGCAGTCTTGTCTCGGATACGGACACCGAGGTGGTGGCAGCGCTCTTAAACCGTTTTTATGAGGGAAATCCGCAGGAGGCGATCAGAAAAACGGTTTCCAGACTTAGGGGAACGTTTGCGCTGGTTGTGATGTTTGAGGATCACTGTGGCGCCATCTATACAACCCGCAATGTCAGTCCGGTGGTGGCGACGCTCTGCGAACAGGGAGCGATGCTCGCGTCGGATCTGACAGCGCTCTGCCGGTTTACCGGTCGCTATTTTGTCGTGCCGGAATATCATATTTTAGAGCTCAGGGAGGACGCGGTGCGGCTCACCGATTTTGACGGAAACGAGACGGAGCCGGAATATTTCACCGTGAACTGGGAGTTGAACAGCGCGGGGAAGAACGGCTATCCGTTTTATATGGAAAAAGAAATCATGGAGCAGCCGCAGGCGATTGCGGATACGATGGAAGAACGCGTCCGGGGCGGTCTGCCGGATTTTTCCGCGGACGGAGTGCCGGATACGCTGTTTACCGACTGCGAGCGGATCTGTGTCATCGCCTGCGGGACGGCGAGACACGCGGGACTGGTCGCGCAGGCGCTGGTAAAATCGATCCTCCACATGCATATCGAGGTGGAGATGGCCTCCGAATTCATGTATTCGGATCCGGTGATCGATGAAAAGACGCTCGTTCTGGCCGTCTCACAGTCCGGGGAGACGATCGATACCCTGGAGGCGGTAAAATATGCGAGAAGGCGCGGTGCGAAATGTCTCTCCATCATCAATGTCCGGGGATCCTCGATCGCGCGCGAGAGTGATTATGTGCTCTACACCAATGCGGGGCCGGAAATCGCGGTGGCGAGCACCAAGGCATACACGACCCAGCTGGTCATTTTTTATCTCATCGTAGCGCGGATGGCGCTGCTGCGCGGTGTGTTTACCACGGAGGAGACGCAGAGTTATATCCGTGAACTGCAGCGCACGCCGGATACGATAAAAGAGGTGCTCGGCAAAAGACGGGACATTCATGTGGTGGCCGGAAAGCTTCTGGCGGCGAAGGATCTGTTCATGGTCGGCAGAGGGCTGGATTATTCTATTCTCCTGGAGGGATCGCTGAAGTTAAAGGAGGTCTCCTATATTCACTCTGAGGCATACGCGTCCGGGGAATTAAAGCACGGGCCGATCGCGCTGATCACGCAGGATACACCGGTCGTGGCGGCCGTGACGCAGGAAAAGCTGATGTCAAAGGAGCTCTCGAATATCCGGGAAGTCCGTTCGCGCGGCGCGGATGTGGTGATCTTTATCAAGGAGAGTATTGCGGGGAATCTGGCGGAGGAGTACGAGCTGATAACACTGCCGGATATGCGGGATGAATTTATGGTCATGCCGGCGTCGGCGGCGCTGCAGCTTCTGGCTTACTATGTGTCGTCGGATAAGGGATTCGACGTGGATAAGCCGCGGAATCTCGCGAAGGTTGTGACTGTGGAATAACGTGGAGTGCGGAACAGACCGGACTGCGTATCTGAGAGGATAAAAGTTCTGGAACATTTTTTAAAAACCGGCATAGAATGTACGAAGAGTCACTATGAGGCACATGCGGCTGTTTGTGCCGGAGCGTCACAAACAAGCCCGGGCGGCAGACGCAAATCTGAGATTTGCGCCGCCCCGCCGCATAAACGCTCCGGAATGGAGACTTTTATGCCAGAACTGAAAATTGCACAAAACCAGGTGGATCAGGGCGAACTGCAGATACAGGTAATTGCAAAAAATGCCGGCAGTCCGATCCGAAATGCAAAAATAACCATATCGTACAGCGGGGATCCGGAGTCAGCTCTTGAGGAGGTGAGTACGGATGATTCCGGGATGTCACAACAGTTATCGCTTGCTGCGCCTCCGCTGGAGTATTCTATGGAGTCAGGTGAGATGCAGCCCTACGCAGAGTACACGATTGAAGTCACTGCCGAGGGATACCGTCCGGTTAATATCTCCGGAATTGAGGTCATGTCTGGTCAGATTTCGCTGCAGGAGGTCCGGATGGATCCGGAAGAAGCCTCGGAAAATATGACGGATAATATCGTAATCCCGGCCCATACGCTGTATGCGGAGTATCCGCCCAAAATAGCGGAATCGGAGATCAAGCCGGTGTCGGAGACCGGGGAGATCGTTTTAAGCCGTGTGGTGATCCCGGAGTATGTGGTGGTGCATGACGGCGCGCCCTCCGATCCGACGGCGCGGGAGTACTATATCCGCTACCGCGATTATATTAAAAATGTCGCGTCGAGCGAGATCTATGCGACCTGGCCGGATGCGACGATCCGGGCAAACGTGCTGGCCATCATGTCCTTCACCTTAAACCGCGTCTATACCGAGTGGTATCGGAATCAGGGATATGCCTTTACGATTACCTCCTCCACCGCGTATGACCAGAAATTTATGTACGGGAGAAATGTGTTCGCGAGCATTTCCGCCGTGGTGGATGAGATGTTTCAGAATTATCTTTCCCGGCCGAATGTAAGACAGCCGATTTTAACGCAGTACTGCGACGGACAGAGGGTGACGTGCAGCAACTGGTTAAGTCAGTGGGGGAGCAAATACCTGGGAGATCAGAATTACAGCGCGATCGAGATTCTGCGCTATTATTACGGAAATAATATGTTTATCAACACTGCGCAGGAGGTGTCGGGCGTGCCGGCATCCTGGCCGGGGATGGATCTGACGATCGGCGCCACGGGGGATAAGGTGCGGCAGATTCAGGAGCAGCTCGCGCGGATCTCGCGCTCCTATCCGGCGATTCCTGCCGTGTCGGCGGACGGGATTTTCGGGCCGGCCACGCGTGCGGCGGTGGAAAAATTTCAGCAGGTCTTCGGGCTGCCGGTGACGGGCGTGATCGATTACCGGACCTGGTATAAGATCTCCGAGATTTATGTCGCGGTGACCAGGATGGCGGAGCTTGTGTGAGCGGCGCATCCGGGCCAGAATGTCCGGTAACGTTTCTGTTCTGACGGTGCAGAGATCGGAATGTGAAACACAGGAAGACGACAGTAGTATATGTACAGCAGAGGAAGACGGGGAAAAACAAATATGACGGAGAAATGGCTGGAGATTAAAAAAGGAGCGGATTTTCAGGGGATTGCGAAGCGTTTTGGCATCAGTCCGGCGACGGCGCGGCTGATCCGGAACCGGGAGGTCATCGGGGATGAACGGATCGAAAGGTATCTGCACGGCGGCATCCGCGATCTGTATGATCCCGGTCTGCTCGCCGGCGCGGATCAGCTGGTGCAAATCCTTGCGGAAAAAATCAGGGAGCAGTCGCTTATCCGCATTATCGGGGATTATGATATCGACGGGGTGATGGCGTCGTGCATACTCTGCCAGGGACTACTCCGGTGCGGCGCAAAGGCGGATGTGAGGATCCCGCACCGGATGAGGGACGGCTACGGCATCAACGAGCACCTGATCGACGAGGCGTACCGGGAAGGGGTTCAGACGATCTTAACCTGCGATAACGGGATTGCCGCCATCGATGAGATCGCTCACGCGAAGGAGCTTGGCATGACGGTGCTCGTGACAGACCACCATGAGATTCCGTACACGGAGGAAGACGGCGTGCGGCGGTATCGAAGGAGCGCTGCCGACGTCATCGTCAACCCGAAGCAGGAGGAATGCGCGTATCCGTACAAAAATCTGTGCGGAGCCGCCGTCGCGTGGAAGATCATCCTGCTTTTGTATGAAAGCTGCGGCATAAAGAAAGAAGAAGGACTTGCGTTTCTGGAGCATGTGGCGTTCGCTACGGTGGGGGACGTGATGGATCTGACGGACGAGAACCGGATTTTGGTGCGCGAGGGTTTAAAGCGGCTGAACCGGACGGAGCATCCGGGGATGCGGGCGCTGATTGCGAAAAACGGCCTGGAGCCAGGGCAGATTACGGCGTATCACATCGGGTTTGTGCTCGGCCCCTGCGTCAATGCCAGCGGGAGGCTTCAGACGGCAAGGCTGGCGCTTCAGCTGTTTCTGCAGCAGGATATGCAGGAGGCACAGCGGCTGGCGGAGGAGCTGGTGGAATTAAATATCCGGCGCAGGGACATGACGGAGAAGGGCGTCGAGAAGGCAAAACAGGCGCTTAAGGACGGTACGGCAGGGGAAAAGGTCCCCGTTATTTTTCTGCCGGAAATACATGAGAGTCTGGCCGGCATCATCGCGGGGCGGATCCGGGAGATCTGCCATAAGCCGGTGTTTGTGCTGACAAAGGCGGAGGACGGCGTGAAAGGCTCCGGGCGTTCGATTGAGGAATATTCCATGTACGAGGAACTGTGCAAATGCAGCGAATGCTTTACAAAATTTGGCGGACATCCGATGGCCGCGGGAATTTCGCTGCGGGAAGATATGGTCGTCACATTCCGCGAAAAAATAAATACATACTGTCAATTGACAGATGATGATTTTATCCCTAAGATAAAGATAGACATTGCGATGCCGGCGGATTATCCCACGATCGCGCTGATCCGGGAATTTGAGCTGCTCGCGCCGTTCGGAAAAGGAAATGTCCGGCCGCAGTTTGCAGACCGCAATCTCACGATCCTGCGCGCGTCTGTTTTGGGCAGGAATCAGAATGTCCTGCGTCTCTCCCTTCGAACGGAGAGCGGGGAGACAGTCAGTGCGGTTTATTTCGGGGATATTGAGGCATGGCGGGCATATTATATAGAAAAATACGGGGAGCGCGCCGTTGAGGATGCGGTTTGCGGGCGGGACAATCCGATCCGGATGTCGATCATCTATGATCCGCAGATCAATGTGTATCAGGGGACGGAGAGTGTGCAGCTTGTCATACGAAACTACCGGTGACGATATACGCGCCGGGCGCTGCAAACCGGCTGTATGGCAGAATGAGAGGGACTATGTTTGGCGGAAAACGGGAAAAAGCATTAGAAGAAGAGCTGGCGGAAGTCAGTGAGGAGAATGCGCATGCGCGGTCGCTTTTGACGGAGATTGCGGGGAAGAGGGACGACATACAGGAGGAGTTCGCGCGTATGACGGCTTCCCACGCGCAGATGTCGGGAAAGCTCGGACGTATGGGAGAGCAGATGGATCAGCTGTTTGCACTCACGCAGGAGAGCGAACCGGCCGCAGGCGGGGTGAGCCGGGCGGTGTCGGAGATCGCGAGGGAGGCGGAGCGTTTTGCGGACATGCATACGGCATTTTTGGAGAATATTCGCAGACAGAACGGAAAGATCGAGAGTGTGGTCGAGAAAAACAAGCATTTTACCACGCCGATGAAATATATCACGGAGCTGCCTGCCGCCTTAAGAGAGGATCATCAGGCGATCTATGCGCGCGGGATGCGCATGTCGGAGCTGTCGAGAAACATGAGCGTGCTCTCGTTAAACACCGCGATCGAGGCGGGCAGAATGGGGGAGAGCGGCAGACATTTCGTCGCGGCGGCGGAGGAGGTGCGCGCCTTTTCCGAGCAGTATGAGCAGGAGGCGGCAGGGCTTCTGGATGAGCTGTTCGCGGAGAAAAAGCGCGTGATGGAGCTTGAGGAGCAGGTGCACCGGTTAAACGAGCTGCTGAAAGAGAATAATATTTCCATGGGAAAGCTTTATAAGGACTGTCAGAAGACGATGGCGTCCTACGAAGAAGAACAGTCCGATCTGCACGCGCTGGTGGAACAGTCTCTGCCGGGCCGGGCGGACGCCCTGCGGCAGTTTCAGGAGGAGAGCCTGCACACCCAGAAGCGCGTGCTGCGGCTGCTCGAGGCAGCGCAGAAGGAGCTGGAGGAATATAAGAGCTGTACGGACGAGCTCGAGACGGTCTGCAAGGACATTCAGAAAACGGCGGAGTGCGCAAATCCGTAGGAACATGCGGCAGAGAGCCGGGGAGAGCGCGTGAATCCGTAGGAACATGCGGCAGGGAGCCGGGGAGAGCGCTGTCCGGCGTGAGGTGCGAAGGGAAGGGGCCTGCAATGTCTGTCCGGCGTGAGATATGGAGGCGAAGGGCCGTCCTGCGGGCCAAAGCGTCGGACAGTGGGGGGACGGCAAAGAGCCGGGAAACGGTATGACAGGGGGGAAACGATGAGTAAGGAAGAGCGGATTGATTTTTTATCAAAAGACGGGAAAACGACAATCCATGCCGTAAAATGGATTCCGGATGACGGCGCTTACCGCGCCGTTCTTCAGATCACACACGGTATGGTGGAGTATATCGGGCGATACCGGGAGTTTGCGGAGTATCTGAACAGCCGGGGCTTTCTGGTTGTGGGGCACGACCACCTGGGGCACGGGGCGTCAGTCCGAAGCGAGAAGGACTGGGGATATTTTGCGCATCCGGATCCGAGCGATACGCTGGTGGAGGACATGCATACGCTTCGCGTAACGGTGCAGAAGGAGAATCCGGATCTCCCGTATTTTATGCTCGGCCACAGCATGGGCTCTTATATGCTGCGCAAATACCTGTGTATTCATCCGGACGGCATCAGAGGAGCGGTGATTATGGGGACGGGCAGCGTGCCGGATCTGACGACGCGTGCGGGACTTGTGCTTTGCAGGCTGCTTGCCGTCTTTCGCGGCTGGCGGTTTCGCAGTCAGCTTATACAGTCGATGTCCTACAGCAGACCGTACCGGAAGTTCGATTTAACCGGGGAAAATTTAAAAAACAGCTGGCTTTCCAAAAACGAGGAGAATTTAAAAGCGTATTACGGGGATCCGCGCTGTACGTTTGTGTTTACCTTAAACGGTTACCGCGGCCTGCTCGAGGCCGTGCTCTATGACAATCAGAAGGAGCATATCGCAAAGATGCCAAAGGAGCTGCCGCTTCTTCTGGTATCCGGCGAAGAGGATCCGGTGGGAGATCTGGGAGAGGGCGTAAAGCGCGTGTACCGGATGTTCCGTGAGGCCGGGATCCGCGACGTCACCTGCAGGCTTTATCCGGGCGACCGCCATGAGATTTTAAATGAGACGGACCGAAAGCAGGTGTATGCGGATATCGGGAAGTGGCTGGGAAAGTACGTATAATATGTCTGTAGTTTGAAAACAATCCTGCCTGCCGGTAATATCAGGAAAGAGGTACGACATGACTGGAAAATTAAAGCTTCCCATGGGCATTGAGGATTTTGAAACAATTCGAAAAGACGGATTTTATTATGTGGATAAGACAAGACTGATGAAAGACCTTTTGGAATATCCGGCACATGTAAATCTGTTTACGCGTCCCAGACGATTTGGAAAAACGCTGAATATGAGTATGTTAAAATGTTTCTTTGAAATCGGAACGGACAGCACGCTTTTTGACGGGCTTAAGATTTCAAAAGATAAAGCGTTCTGTAATCAGTACATGGGGAAGTTTCCGGTTCTTTCCGTCAGTCTGAAAAATGTGGAAAGCGATACGTTTGAGGCGGCAAAGAAAAAAATATGCTTCAGTATAGGGAATGAGGCGTCAGGCTTTCTGTTTCTTGCGCAGAGTGACAGATTATCGGAAATCGATCGCAGGCAGTATGAAAAAATAACAGAGCTGAATGAGCGCGGAGAATTTTCGATGTCTGACGAACTTCTCGAAAACAGCCTTTTCATATTATCGCGGCTTTTACACAAACATTACGGTCAGAAAGTGATCATTCTGATTGACGAGTACGATGTACCTCTTGATAAGGCTTATCAGTCGGGCTATTATGATGCCATGTTAAGATTTATGAAGGCTCTGTTTGGTCAGGCGCTTAAGACAAACAGCAGCCTGTATTTCGCAGTGCTGACAGGCTGCCTTCGGATCTCGAAGGAAAGCATCTTTACGGGTCTGAATAATTTCAAGGTTTACACGGTAAAAGAGGTGCGCTACAAAGAATATTTTGGCTTTACGGATGCGGAAGTAAGAGAGATGCTTTTGTATTATGGATTTATGAGCCGGTATGATGTCATTAAGGAGTGGTATGACGGATACCGGTTTGGAAATCTGAGTATTTACTGTCCGTGGGATGTCATTAATTACTGCAGTGATCTGACAGACGAAAATGCGACAGAGCCGCAAAACTACTGGGTAAATACAAGCAGCAATGACATTGTCAGGCGGTTTATAGAAAGGGCGGACGCCGCTGCGAAAGATGAGATCGAACAGCTGATAAACGGCGGCACTGTGAGAAAAGAGATCCGTCAGGAATTAACATACAGAGATCTGGATTCGGATCTGGATAATCTGTGGAGCCTGCTTTTTACAACAGGGTATCTGACACAGGCCGGAAAAGACGACCGCGGACAGTCACAGCTTACCATTCCAAACAGGGAAATTAAGTGGATCTATGTTCAGCAGATACGTAAATGGTTTAAAGATGAGACAAAAAAGGACAGCCTGCGATTAGAGAGCTTCTGCAGGGCATTTTTGGAAAACGATACAGCTGCGATTGAAGAAGGGTTTTCTGCTTATCTGAGAAAGACCATAAGTATCCGTGATACCGGCGCCAGAAAAGAAAGGAAAGAGAACTTTTATCATGGCATTTTACTGGGATTATTTGGAAGTATGCCCGGATGGAAAGTCAGGTCAAATGCAGAGTCGGGCGAGGGATACAGCGATATCAGCGTGGAGGCTGAGGAAACCGGCATCATTATCGAACTGAAATATGCGGAACATGCTGCATTTGATGACAGCTGCAGGAAAGCGCTGGATCAGATCAGGGACAGAGGATATGAAGAGGCTTTGCTGGATGACGGGATGAAAACCGTCTACAGATATGGTATTGCATGTTATAAAAAGCGCTGTAAGGTTATTTCGGGTTAATTCTTAAGAAACAATGAAATAAATATGAAACCGTGCGCGGCCGGGTTGTTTTTCCGTGCGATTCGTTGTAAAATGAAAACCTGTTTTGTGGAGGAGATTTCTGTGAAGGAGGAATCGTATGAAAAACAATGTAAAAAAGAAAAAACACGGATCAGAAATGATAAGAAGGCTTGCGGGGCTTTTTCTCGCCGCTGCGGTGACGGTCACATCACCGGGCGGTCTGTCTGTCTCTGCGGCCGGCCCGGCGGTTGTGCAGCCGGCGGCGGATCAGGCTGCGGGCGGGCAGTCGGACGCTGCGGGAAACCAGTCTGAGCCGGGGCAGCCGGACCGGCCGGGAAATGCCGGCTCACAGCCGAAAGCGGATGCCGCGGGCGCAAATGAAAGTCAGGCGGGAACCGGTCAGAACGGGTCCGCCGGTGCGGACCAAAGTTCGCCGGATACGGCCGGAGGAAACGAGAGTCAGCCGGGAACAGAGACGAACGGGAGCCAGTCAGGGGGAAGCGCGGACCAGACGAATGGAAGTCCGTCGGATGCGGCCGGAGGAAACGGGAGCCAGTCAGGCGGAAGCACGGATCAGACGAACGGAAGCCAGAGCCAAAGTCCGTCGGATGCGTCCGGAGGAAACGGGAGTCAGTCGGGCGGAAGCACGGATCAGACGAACGGGAGCCAGAGCAATAATCCGTCGGATGCGTCCGGAGGAAACGGGAGTCAGCCGGGCGGGAGCACGGATCAGACGAACGGCGGCCAGGACAAAAATCAGTCCGGTGCAGACGGGGAGAATGGCGCGACGGGCGGATCCGGGGATCAGCAGCAGTCGTCAAAGGTTGTGGAGGGCGAGGTCATTATCGATAAGAATAATGACAAGGTGGAGATCGGCAAAAACGATAAGCCCTATCTCGCACTCGGCGCGGATCTGACGGAAGAGCAGAGGAAAACAGTGCTCGGCATCATGGGGATCGATCCGGCGGCGCTGGGGAATTACGATGTGGTATATGTGACGAACCAGGAGGAGCATCAGTACCTGGATTCCTATATTTCCTCGTCTCAGATCGGCAGCCGGTCACTTTCTTCGGTGCTGATTATCGAGCGGAAAAAGGGCAGCGGATTAAATATTTCGACGAACAATATCACCTACTGTACGGTCGGAATGTACAAAAATGCACTTGTGACCGCAGGGATCACGGATGCGGATATCATCGTTGCGGGGCCGACCGGGATCTCTGGGACAGCGGCGCTTGTCGGTGTGTTTAAGGCATATCAGGAGATGACGGGGCAGGTCATCGACGCCGAGGTGATCGATGTCGCGCTGCACGAGCTTGTCGTCACGGGAGAGCTCGAGGCGTCGATCGAAGGTCTGACCGACGAGGAGGTGGAGGAGTTTATCGCCTACATCAAATCAGTGATCGCCGAGAATGATCTCTCAGACGAGGCGAGCATCAACCGCGTGATCGACGAGGCGTGTGAGAAGTACGGCGTCGTGCTCTCCGATTCCGAGCGGCAGCAGATTGTGGATCTTCTCTTAAAGCTGACATCACTCGGCATTGATTTAGACGGGCTGGTGGATTATGCGCATTCGCTGTACAATTCCTACAAAAACGGAGGCGGCAGCGGGATTCTTTGGTCGATCGGGAATTTCTTCTCGGATCTTTTTACCGCGATCGGAGATTTCTTTAAAGGTTTATTTTCATAAATAATCGTATATGACGGAAAAATCCCTCCTGCCGGAGACCGGCGGGAGGGATTTTTATGTGTGCAGGCAATGAGCCGGGAGCCGTGCCTGTACGGGCATCCGGCGGATGCCGCGAGAGGTGGCTGACCGGCTGTCGTCAGCGCCTGGGACCGGCTGTCGTCAGCGTCTGGGGCCGGCTGACCGGCTGTTGTCAGCGTTTGTGGCCGTCAGGCGGCAGCAGAACTTTTGAATTTGTGAAAGACGTTTCCGGCGCTTAATGCAATGATAAGTGACATAATGCCCGAGAAGAAAACAACCATATACTCGTATCCGCGGCAGAGCTCAAACAAAAGCCCGTAGAGCGCATTGCCAAGCGGCTGTGCACACATGGAGAAGGTGAAAATCACGGCAATCACCTTTCCGATCAGATGCTGCGGCGTCTCGGTCTGAACAAAAGACATCATCTGCACCGTGAAAACGGATGAGAGCAGCAAAATGAAAAAACAGCACGCCGTGAGCGCAAAGTAGGGGATCATTCCGGTGGAAAACAGGGCCAGCGCGGCGCCGGTGGGAAATACGCATAATGTGGCTGCGGTGATCAGTTTTCTTGATTTTTCTATGTTCAGCCTGTCTGCGAATACGCCCGCACAGATGCCGCCGGTGAGACCGCCCGCCGCCAGTGCGCCCTGTGCAAAGCCATAGAGCCTGTTTGCCAGCGCGGCTTCAATGTCGAATACCTCTGTGATCAGATACGGCAGCGCGACAAGGATCATGGAGGATAAAAACAGATTGATCGCACAGGAGATGAGAAGGACGCTTCCTATGACGGGCTTTTCTTTTCGGATGAAACGGATGCTTTTCGAAAAATCAGCGCATGCCGTCTTTATGAGTCCGCTGCCGGCCGCCTGTCTCTGAAACGGGATTTTAAGAAAAAGCTCCATCACAGCGGACAGGACAAAGCAGATGATGCAGACCAGCAATACGGGCTCTAACCCGTATGCACTGTATAAAATGCCTCCGAGCACAGGGCCCAGGAGCGAGGAAAGAGAGCTTACCATGTTGATCACGGAGTTTGCCGCCATAAAATGATCCGGATGCACCAGTGCGGGGACGGCCGCCTGCACGGACGGCTGGTATGCGCCCGAGATGCCGTAGAGCAGCATCAGCGTCACGGTCAGAAGGAGAACCAGGTGATCTGTCTGCATGAGCAGAGAAAATGCCAGGATCACCGCCGCCGTAAAAAAGTCCAGAAGAACCATGATATTTTTTTTGCTGATCCGGTCCGCAACGATGCCTCCGACCGGTGAGAGCAGGATGGCGGGAAGAAAGGCGCAGGCGGTTACCGCTCCGTACAGCGCCGATGAGCCGGTCTGATTCAGCAGATAAAGCGGCAGTGCAAATCGTATGATGGCATTGCCGGACAGCGAGATGATCTGTCCGATGATGACGAGTATAAAGTCTCTTGAAAATGGTTTCTGTTTCATGATAGTGTCCTCCGTTTTTTTATTTGCTAAATACATACCGGACGACGGTATGTATAAGTGCCAAAAAGAATCTGCCCGGCGAAGGGCAGATGGTTATCTGTGCTTCTGATAGATGGACGTCAGCTCCTGAAGGCGCTTTATAATCGTATCGTCGATAATATTGAGACCGAAGCCCTGCATCATCTGACGGAATATCATAATCTTAGCGCAGGTTTCCTCCACGGAGCTTTCAAATATCATAGGATTCATCCACAGATTCGCGGCAAGCAGAATCAGTTCCGCCAGCTGCTGCGGATAATCCGTTTTAATCGTGCCGTCTTCGATCCCCTCCTGAATGATCGGCAGAATATAATCCGGCACGACGTTTTCCGTGATATCGTGCAGAAGGCTGAACAGAAGCTGCGGATTCTTATGAAAGTCCGGAGCGATCGTAAATATGTCATTCTGCACAGGCCGGCAGACGGATTCCCGGAACATTGCCTGCAGCTTTTCTATGCCGGTAAGATCCGAGCGGTCGCGGATACGGGCGAGCATCTGATTCGATTCGGATGTGATCCGGTCCGTGACGGCAGCCAGAAGGTCTTCTTTTGATTTAAAATGATGATAGATCGCACCTTTGCTGAGTCCGCCCAGGTGATCCGTAATGTCCTGGATGGAAGTATGCTCATATCCGTTTTTCATAAATAAGGGGATGGCCGTATCGAGGATCAGACGTACGGTTTCTTCCGGATGCTTATTCCTTGCCATGATTTCCTCACCTCTTTTACATACTGCTGACAGGTATTCATAATAACATACTGACGGTATGTTTGTCAATATGTAGTAATTAAAACCATATTATCGCGTCTGCGGTATTGAATAAAACGGAACGGCGTGCTATACTTTTCGAAAGAGG
>CAJUNX010000004.1:0-73065 GCA_910587865.1 uncultured Roseburia sp. | reverse complement strand
TCAGAGGTCAGAGGTCAGAGGTCAGAGGTCAGAGGTCAGAGGTCAGAGGTCAGAGGTCAGAGATCAGATTCGGAGACCGGGAGACATCAGAAATAAAAAAGGCGGAAGGGTATATGGGAAGAGAGTACAGCAAAACAGAAGGCAGAGAGGGAAGGATTCAGATCATCAGCGACGGTTCGCTGGATCTTTCGCGGGAGATGACGGACCGGCTCGGGGTGAAGGTGGTTCCGTTTTACGTGTCATTTGACAGTGAGACTTATCAGAAGGAGATCGACGAGCTCGATATCCGGGAATTTTATCAGCAGATGGTGGATCACCCGGATGTGTTTCCGAAGACTTCCATGCCGTCGGTGGACGATTATTATCAGGTGTTTCTGCCGTACGCGAAGGAAGGGATTCCGGTGATCTGTATCTGTATCACCAGCAAGTTCAGCGGCTCCCTGCAGTCCGCGAACACGGCGCGCGATATGATTCTGGAGGAGTATCCAAAGGTCCGGCTGACCGTGATCGACGCGACGGTCAATACGGTGCTGCAGGGCCTGTATGTGCTTGAGGTGTGCAGGCTGCGCGATCTGGGGTGCTCTTACGATCAGATTGTGGAGCGCAGTCTCGCAATCCGGGAGAGCGGCCGTATCTTTTTTACGATCGGAAATATCGATTATCTCAGGCATGGCGGAAGGATCGGCAGGGTGGCCGGGATCGCCGGCAGTGTGCTGAAGTTAAAACCTCTGATTACCTTAAAAGAAGGGGAGATCTTTTCTTCCGGGATTGCGCGAAGCCGGGAGAAGTCGATGGAGAAGGTGGTGGAGCTGCTGCGGGCGTATCTGGATGAGCGCAGCGCACAGCCGGGAGAATACAGCTTTGCGATCGGTTACGGCTATGATTATGAGGAGGCCTGCCGGTTCCGGGAGATGGTGAGAGCGCTCGTGAAGGAGCGCCTGGGGATCACGGATCCAGAGATCTGTCAGATCGGCGCGACCATCGGCGTGCACACCGGCCCTTACCCGATCGGTGTCGGGATCATCCGGCGGGGGGACTGGGAATTACACAATCATTAAGAGAACAGAGACGGTCACTGCATGGTGCAGGGGCCGTCTTTTTGTATGGCAATTAAATATAGACTTCAGTGCCGGTAACAGGCCCTTATAGGGCCAGAACAAACCACCGGCTAAGCCGGTGGTTTGTTCTGATTGCCGTACAGGAGCATTCTGCGCTCCGCGGATCCTGCCAAAGCAGGATTCTGTATCATGGATTCCGTCGTTTTTTGGCTGATTCCTGCAGCAGGCCGGCGATGCGTACGGTAAGATCGCAAAACAGGCAGGAGATGATTCCGTCGGGAAACGTGTGCTGGCAGGTGTTTTCTTCCTGCCTGAAATCATGAAAGGCGACCATAATGGTGTTTTTTTATAAATAGTATTGACAGCATAATACTATATGATATATAGTATTATAAAAGAGGCAATATTATAAAGCAAAGGAGCTGAGCATATGGTGTTTAACACAGGCGCCGCTCTTTTGGACGCGATCGTTCTGGCGGTCGTCTCAAAGGAGGAGGAAGGCACGTATGGCTACAAGATCACCCAGGATGTGCGAAGGGCGATCGACGTATCGGAATCGACGCTGTATCCGGTTCTGCGAAGACTGCAGAAAGAGGGATTTCTGATCGTCTACGACCGTGAGTGCGGCGGGAGGAACCGGCGGTATTATCAGATCACGGAGACCGGGGAAGGTCAGCTTGCGGATTACCGCAGAGAGTGGGAAGAATATTCTTCGAAAATATCAGAACTATTTTCAGAGGAGGAAGTGTGAGGATGAGCAGGGAAGAATTTTTGGTGGAACTGGAACGGCTTCTCTCCGGGATTTCAGAGGAGGAGAGATCCGATGCACTTGCATTTTACCGGAGTTATTTTGAGGATGCGGGAGAAGCGAACGAGGCGTCGATCCTTGCGGAACTCGAGTCGCCGCAGAAGGTGGCGGATACGATTTTAAGCAATCTTGGCGCGGAGGATGCCGGGGATCATACGGATGCCGGGGAGCGTACCGGAAGGAGGGAGGAGCTCCCAGAGACCGACGTGATGCGCGCAGACAGCACGGATGCAGCCGGGGAAAAACCGGCGGGCAAAAGTCACGGCGAAGCCGGTTTTGACAATCCGTTCGAAAAAATGTCTGGCGGAAGTGAAAACGCGGCGGGGAACTACGACTTTGAGGACGATCCTGGGAGCGGAACCGGCGGGTTTGGTACCGGAGGAGCCGATTCGTATGGTCCTGGGAGCGGAACCGGCGGGTTTGGTACCGAAGGAGCCGATTCGTATGGTCCGGGAAGCGGAACCGGCGGCTATGGTTATGGAGGAGCCGATTCATATGGTTTTGGAGGTCCGTCTGGCGGCAGCTGCGCTTACGGAAACAACGGAACATATGGAAGGGCCGGGAGGGCTGATCACTCCGCCACAGCGGCGGCAGGGGTGATCATTGCGGTGCTCACATCGCCGATCTGGCTTTCGCTTCTTCTGGCAGCGATGTGCGTCCTGCTCGCGGTGGTGGCGACACTGTTCGGACTCGCGGTCGCGGTGGTCGCAGTGGTGGCAGCTTTGGTATTTACCGGTTTTGTATTATGCGGCACCGGGATCTCAGTCCTGTTTGGCGGGAATCCGGCAGTCGGGATCGGGCTGACAGGAGCAGGACTGATCATACTGGCGATCGGTCTTCTGGCTGTACTTGTTATGGTATGGATCATCGGTGTGTTTCTGCCGTGGGCGCTGCGCGGGCTGTGGCGGCTGTGCAGAGCGCCGTTTGACAGGAGAAAGGAGCGTGCTGCTGTATGAATAAATTTACCAGAATAACACTGCTGATTGTGGCAGTTATGGCGGGAACGGGAATATTGCTCTGCGGGATTTCTGCTCTGATGGGGGGCGGATACGGTGCAGTGCGCCGGATGGCGCAGAACGGGGAACTGGGAGACTGGCATGTGAGCGACGGAGAGGACGGCTGGTTCTGGGACGATGGCTGGTTCTGGGACGACGACTGGTTCTGGGACGATGACGAGGACTCGTCGAAGGTCTATACGTATGATGCGGCGCAGGTAAGTACGCTTAAGATCGATATCGATACGACGGAGCTTGTGATCGAGGAGGGCGCTGCGGCGGATCAGATTGTGGTGGAGCTCTATCGGTGCAAAGAGAACTATTTTACGGAAAAAATTGCAGGCGGCGAGCTGAAGCTTGTATATGATATGAAAAATCCCTCACGTAAGAGCATCCGTGAAAAGATCACGGTAAAGCTGCCGAAGGAGATGTATCTGGAGCTGCTCAGTGTGGATGCCGGCGCGGCGAATATCCGGATCGGGCACACATCGCTTTACTGTGATACGGCTGAGATGGATATCGGCGCGGGAAATGTCGAAGTGGACGGCTTTACCGTGAGAGGGACGTTTGACGTGGAGGCCGGTGCGGGAAATGTCGACATCCGCGGCGGGGAATATCAGAATATAAAGATGGAATGTTCGCTGGGCAACTTTGCTATGAAGGGGCGGGTAAACGGCGACCTGGAAGCGGAGTGCAGTATGGGAAATATGGAGCTTATGCTGAGTGGGAAAGAGTCGGAATACAACTATGAGCTTAGCTGTTCGATGGGAGAGATGGAAGTAAACGGAACGGTGTATCCTATGATCAACGGTTCCCGTCACCAGGCAAACGAAGGCGCAATCGGAACGATACGGCTGGATTGTGCCATGGGAAATATAGATCTGTCGTTTCTGTCGGAGTGAATGTTCCCGGCGGTGTGAGCGGGATGAAAAACTAAAGTGGCGGATACAGACCGGGCGGACGCGCCCGGTCTTTCGCATGTCAGTGCCGGCGTGCGGAGTGCCGGCGCCGGCCAGTGCCAGATTCGCCATGTTCGGAGCGTGGGAACAGAGCAGAGAAGCATCCGCCCGGTCTTTCGCATGTCAGTGCGGGCGTGCGGAGTGCCGGCGTCGGCCAGTGCCAGATTCGCCATGTTCGGAGCATGGGAACAGAGCAGAGAAGCATCCGCCCGGTCTTTCGCATGTCAGAAACGGTCAGTGTGACATGGCGGATTGTGACATGGAAGCAGCGCATCCTTTGTGTTATCGTTCAGACAGGATGATGCCGCGGGAGGATTGCCGTACCCGGCACTGACAGAAGACCAGGATCAGGTACACGGGAGGCGACCGGTTCTGGCGATAAAAACGGACAGGGAGGGCACAGACGTGAATCGGTTAAACGAGGTATTAAAAGGAAAACAGGACAACTATATTCTGCCGTTTTTCTGGCAGCACGGCGAGGAGGAGGAGACGCTTCGTCACTATATGCGCGTGATAAAAGACGCGAATATCGGCGCCGTATGCGTGGAGAGCAGGCCGCACCCGGATTTCTGCGGGGAAAAATGGTGGAAGGACATGGATGTGATTCTGGAGGAGGCAGAAAAAAGCGGGATGAAGGTGTGGATCCTGGACGATTCCCACTTTCCGACCGGTTTTGCGAACGGGGCGGTGGAAGATGCCCCCGCAGAACTGACGCATCAGTATATGGTATACCGTTCTCTGGAGATGCACGGGCCGGCGGCAGAGCTTGAGCTGGATGTGAAGGAATACATGAAGCCGGAGCCTGTTCCGCCCTGGATGCCGCCCGCGCCGAAGCCGAAGCGGAAGTTTGACGACGACGAGCTGGTGGCCGTGCTGGCCTGTCCGATTCGTGACGGTGCAAAGCTCGGCGAGCCGATGGACCTGACCGGACGGATCGGGAAGGACGGCAGGCTGTTCTTTTCGCTTCCGGACGGATACTGGCAGATCTTTGTGGTTTATCTGACGCGCAACGCAAAGGGAAGGAACAATTATATCAATTTTATGGATCAGGCATCCTGCCGTCTTCTGATTGATGCCGTGTATGAGCCGCATTATGCGCACTATAAGGATTATTTCGGAACCGTGATCGCGGGGTTTTTCAGCGATGAGCCTCCGGTCGGAAATACGGAAGGGTATATGCCGTCCGGACCGATCGGCACGCCGGGGCAGAATCTGCCGTGGTCGCGCGCGGCAGCGGAGCGTCTGACCAAAGAGTTCGGCTCGGAGGGCTGGAGGCGTTATCTGCCGTATCTGTGGGCGGAAGCCGAAGATGCCGCACTGCAGGCGAAGGAGCGCACGGCGTATATGCAGATGGTCTCGAAGCTGGTCGCGGAGTGTTTTTCCGCGCAGAACGGGGCGTGGTGTGAGGCGCACGGTGTGGAATACATCGGCCATATGCTCGAGGACTGTGATATGAATGCAGATCTCGGACCTTCGATGGGACATTTTTTCCGCGGGCTGTCCGGTCAGCACATGGCGGGGATCGACAATATCGGCGGTCAGGTGATGATCAACGGCCAGAAGGTCAGGCGGCATCCGAATCCGGCCTGCCCGGACGAGGCGGGATTTTACCAGTATCTGATCGGAAAACTCGGGGCGTCCCACGCGGCGATCAATCCCAAAAAGCAGGGAAGGGCGCTGTGTGAGAATTTCGGGGCCTACGGCTGGCAGTCCGGCACGAAAGAGCAGAAGTTTATGACGGATCACTTTATGGCGCGCGGGATTAACCGTTTTGTGCCGCATGCGTTTACGCCGGCGCCGTTCCCGGATCCGGACTGCCCGCCGCATTTTTACGCGCACGGGGAGAATCCGCTCTACCGTGCGTTCGGGGAGCTGATGGCCTACAGCAACCGCGTCTGTCATCTGATCGACGGCGGGAAACCCTGCCCGGATGTGGCGCTTCTCTACAACGGTGAGAGCAGATGGGCCGGGGGCGGTCAGTCGAATGCCGGCGCGGCCAGGGCGCTCGCGGCGGCGCAGGTGGACTTCCATGTGCTCCCGTCGGATGTGTTTGCATGTCTGGAGGAGAAACCGGGCGCGGCCGCAGGGAGTGCAGCGGGGGTGGAGCGCACAGCGGGTACAGAAAGTGCAGCCGGTACAGAGAGTGCGGCTAAAGCGGAGCGCGCGGCCGGGGCAGAAAGTGCAGTCGGTACAGAGAGTGCGGCCGGGACGGAGGACGGTACATGGTATCCGGCGGAGTTTGACGGAAAGACGCTTGTCGTAAACGGGGTGTCGTATCAGGCGCTTCTGATTTCCGGGTGCGTCTTTGTGGAGCGGTGTGTGGCGGATTTTCTGACAAAAGCGTCTGCGGCGGGATTTCCGGTGCTGTTTCTGGATCAGAAGCCGTCCGGTATCTCCGGGGCCGCGGAGGAGGAAAATAGAAAGTTCCGGGAGCTTGCAGCGGGCTTTGAGACGGTTCCCTCCGCGGAGGCAGGCGTGCGCGCGGCAGTTCTCGTGCGGCCGCAGGTGAAGGCGGATCCGGCCTGGGAGAGACTGGTGACGTATCATTATCAGAACGGTGCGGATCTGTATCTGCTGCTCAACGAACATGCGGCGGAGACGTACCGCGGCAGCGTGACGCTTTGCGGCGTGGGTACGCCGGTGCGCTATTACCCGTGGGAAAACCGGCTTGAGACCGTGGAGTATCAGAAAACGGACGGCGGCGTGTCCGTGGAGCTTGCGGTCGCGCCGTTAGAGCTTGCGATCCTGGCGCTGGATGTGGACGGCACGCTCCTGGCACAGGCAGAGCCGCCGGTGCGCTATGAGGGCACGGTAAAAGAGATCACGGAATTTGCGGTGTATCGGGTGGCCTCAAAGGACTACCTGGCAGGAAACGGCGTCATGGTATCGGAGCCGGAAACGGTGTGCGCGCCGTTTGACGGAATGCAGAAAAAATATCCGGATTTTTCGGGATATTACATATATGAGACGGATGTAGAAATGGAGGAGGGAACGAACTGCCGGATTAAAATAGAAGATGTCTGCGAGAGCGCGGAGGTGTTTGTCAACGGAACGAGCCTCGGCATGCGCTTACAGCGGCCGTTTGTATTTGAGATTCCGGGCGCGCTGGTGAAGAAGGAGAACCGGGTCCGGATCGAGACCGCGACGCTTTTGGAGCGGAAACTGCACGGAGAGGGGATAAATATCCGCGGGATGTCGCCGTACCGGCCGCTGTCTGCGACCGGGATTGTGGGGAAGGTGACGGCAGAGTCCGAATAACCGGAGAACACGAAAAACTGCTTGCCGGAATATGTGACAGGTGCTATACTGATAAGAGCAGAAACCGCGTCTTAGATTCTTTCTCACATAGTACTCTCCTTTTGCGGGAGCATATTTCAGAAACATATCATGGAAAGCAGGAATACAGCAATGAAAATCATCTCAAAAGATACGCAGTTTTACGGGCGCGTGGCAGGAATTGCAATTCCGATCGCGCTGCAGGGATTTATCACGACCGGCGTTAACATGATGGATACGATCATGATCGGCAAGGTCGGGGAGACACAGCTCTCGGCGGTGTCGCTCGCGAATCAGTTTATCAATATCTACCAAATCCTCTGTATGGGGATCGGAATGGGAGCGTCCGTGCTCGTGGCGCGCTATTATGGCATGAAGGACAAAGAGTCGCTGAAGAAGACGGTTGCGATCATGATCCGGCTGTGCGTGGGCATTGCCGCGCTGTTCTGTGTGATGACGCTTTTCTTCCCGGAGTGGATCATGCGGATTTACACGGTGGAGGAGGGGATTATCACAAACGGGATCCGCTATCTGGAGTATTCGGTCGTGACGTATTTTCTTCTGGGACTGTCTTTAACCTGTACGATCGTCCTGCGCAGCGTCGACCAGGTGCGGCTGCCGCTCTACACCTCGATCGCGGCGTTTTTTATCAATGTAGGCGCGAACTACCTGTTTATTTTCGGTAAATTCGGCTGTCCGCGCATGGAGGTCGCAGGCGCTGCGATCGGGACGCTGATCGCCCGTATCTTTGAATTTGCGGTGATCTGCGGTTATCTGTTTTTTAAGGATACAGCCATCGGATTCCGGATAAAGGATCTCACGATGAAGGTCGGCAGCCTCTGGAGGGAATACATAAGGATCAGCATCCCGGTGCTCGTCTCGGACGGCATACTTGCGATCGGAAATAATTCCGTGGCCATGGTGATCGGACGGCTCGGAGAGAGCTTTGTCGCCGCAAACGCGGTGACAGCGGTGACCCAGCAGTTAAGCACCACGGTGATCCAGGGCTTCTCCCAGGCCGGCGCCATCGTGACCGGCTACACGCTCGGGGAGGGCAATAAGGAAAAGGCGCAGGATCAGGGCTACGCATTCCTGGGGATCGGATTTCTCTTCGGCGTGGTTTCGGCGGCGATTATCCTGCTGATTTCCGGCCCGATGATTCATGCGTATAATCTGTCGCCGCAGACACAGGAAATCGCAAAGGAGCTGATGCTCGCGATCAGCGTGATCGTGCTTTTCCAGGCGACGAATTCCATTATGACAAAGGGAGTGCTGCGCGGGGGCGGCGACACGAAGGTCCTGATGCTCGCGGACAATATTTTTCTGTGGGTGGCGTCGATTCCGCTGGGAATCCTCGCGGGACTGGTGCTTCACCTGCCGGCATTCTGGATCTACTTTTTCTTAAAGGTGGATCAGCTTTTAAAAGCGGTCTGGTGCGTGATCCGTCTGCGCAGCGGCAAATGGATCAAAAAGATCAAATCGTCCGCCGAGATGGCGTAGCCGGCAGTCTGCGCCTGTTCGGCGGCCGGCCGTACAGAGATCCGTATAACGTTTTTCAGAGAGGAGAAAAAAGACATGGAAAAAGCAAAGGTTTATTTCACAAAGGAACTGACACCGGAGGCGGTGGTGAAGATGTACCGTCTGCTGGGGAAGGAGCTGCCGGGTAAGGTGGCGGTGAAGGTGCACTCGGGTGAGAGGGGAAATCAGAATTTCCTGCGCCCGGAATTCCTGCGCCCGATGGTGGAAGCGGTTAACGGGACGATTGTGGAGTGCAATACCGCATACGAGGGAGCGAGAAACACCGCGGCGAAGCATAAGGAGCTCTTCGCGGAGCACGGCTGGACGAAGTATTTTGCGGTGGATCTGCTCGACGAGGAAGGGCCGGATCTGGTGCTTCCGATACCGGACGGGAAGGTATTAAAGGAGAATCAGGTCGGGAAGCATCTCGCGGACTATGATTCCCTGCTCGTGCTGTCGCATTTTAAAGGCCATCCCATGGGCGGATACGGCGGAGCGTTAAAGCAGCTCTCGATCGGCTGTGCGTCGAGTGAGGGAAAATCGCTGATTCACTCCGGCGGGGTGACGGATGATCAGACGGTTGTCTGGAGTCATGTGGCAGAGCAGGATGCGTTCTGCGAGGCGATGGCGGAGTCCGCCGGAAGCGTGATGGAATATTTCAAGGGAAATACGGCATTTGTCAATATGATGTGCAACCTGTCCGTGGACTGCGACTGCTGCGCCGTGGCGGAGGATCCGTGTATGAAGGACATCGGGATTCTCTCGTCGGCGGATCCGGTGGCGCTCGATCAGGCGTGCATCGACCTGATCCGCCAGTCGACGGACCGCGGGCGCGACCATTTTCTGAAGAGGGTCGAGTCCAGACACGGGACGCACACGATCGACGCGGCGGATCAGATCGGATACGGCACAAAAGAGTATGAACTGATCTGCGTGGATTAGACAACCTCCACCTCGATGCCGGAGTCCTGCAGTGACTGCAGGATTCCGGCATCCGTACCGGAATCCGTGATGATCCGGTCGATTCCTTTTAAGCTGTGAATACTGATGAAACCACGATTGTAAAATTTTGAGTGATCGCACAACAGGATCGTCTGATCCGCGTTGGCGATCATCTTTTGTTTTAAGGGGACTTCGCCGGCATGAAAGCCCATGATCCCTTTGTTCAGATCCACGGCGTCCGCGCCGAGAAACGCGATATGGGCGTTTAGCTGATCCAGGTAATTTTCCGCATAGCTGCCGTGGCAGGCCATCTGTCCGCGCCGCAGCTGCCCGCCGAGGATGAGGACATCGGCGCATTCCAGGGCGTTTAACTCCGGCAGAAAGTTCAGGTCGTAGGTTACGATCGAGAGCGGAAACTGCGTCGGGATCAGCTTTAGCAGCTCGTGAATCGTGGAACCCGAATCAAACAGATAATACGAATGCTCTCTGATATGGCGGAAGGCTGCCTGTGCGATGCGCTTTTTTTCCTCGGTGTTTAACAGCTGGCGGAGCTGCAGGGAGGGCTCTGTATTTTTTGTCTTGTTGCAGAAAATAATCCCCCCGCGCGTCTTCTCGACGATGCCCTGCGCGCAGAGCTCTTCCACGTCCCTGCGGACCGTGGCGATCGAGACATTCAGACGTTCCGCCAGATGCTCGAGTGTGATAATATCTACCTCATTCGACAGGTTAGTGATCATATGAAAACGCTCTGCACGTATCATGGCGCGTACCCTCCGTTATGGTAATCTGTGTTATAAAAAATGCTGTCCGGACCGCGTCATTTGCCAGAAAAGCTACAGCAGATGCATCAGATCCTTTGTCGCAGGATAGAGCCGGTCAAAAATGTCCTGATATGTCCTGTAAACCGCCGCGCCGGCTTCGCCGGGCATAATCGTCTGATCCGGCCGGATGACCAGGCTTAAATCGTGGAAGCTTTTTAAGCTGCCGATGCCGAGCGCAGCGAGCAGAGCGCTGCCATAGCTGGCCCCGATGCTCACTTTGGGGATGGAGACCGGCTTTTGTATGACATCCGCCACAATCTGCATCCACACCGGATTTCTGGTGCCCCCGCCCACCGCGATTAAGGTGTCGACCGGGAGTCCGAGCGATTCGAGGATGCGGATGTTCTGCGCGATCCCATATGCGATCCCCTCTAAGGCCGCACGGTACAGATGATCCTTCGTGTGTTCTAAGGTCAGGCCGAAGATCATTCCTTTTGCACCGGCATCATTGATCGGGCAGCGCTCGCCGGCAAAGTAGGGAAGGACGATCAGTCCGTTGCTGCCGGGTGGAATCGCTGCCGCCCGCGCCGCCATGGCCTGCCAGGCGCTGCCGGCGTCGCCGTCTTTTGTAAGTTCGGGATACAGCGTGTCGCGCATCCAGCGCGTCAGCGTCCCTGCCGTGTTGGTTCCGCCGGAGACGCTGAAGGTCCCGGGGATGGTAAAATTGTGTCCGTATACCCGGTCGTCATAGACCAGATGATCCGAGCAGTAGTAGAAAAACAGCGAGGAGCCGAACTGGAACATCAGTTTTCCGGGCTCCGTGATTCCCACGCTGATGGCCTCCGAGGTGGAATCGCCGGTGCCGCAGATGACGGGAGTCCCGACGCACAGGCCGGTCGCGGCGGACGCTTCGGCCGTCACATACCCGGCAATGTCATGTACAAAACGACATTCGGCGAGCTGATCCGGGCGGCAGAACGGCCCGCATTGGGACGGAACGATCCTGCCGTCTGCGTCATACATCGGGGAAAACGAGGATCTGGCCAGAAACTGGTCGATCACGTATTCGCCGGTCAGCTTTGCCGTGATGTAGGAGGAGCCGGTGAGAAATTTATACGTCTTCTCATAAATCTCCGGTTCGTTCCGCCGGATCCAGAGAATCTTCGGGCCGATATCGTCGGAACAGAGCGGATGACCGAACAGCTCCCTGACCTTTTCTTCCCCGTAATATTCATTTAAATATGCGATTTCCTGCGTGGCTCTCGCATCGATCCCGTAGAGGATCGCTTTTCGCAGCGGACGGCAGTGTTCGTCCACGGGCAGGCAGTCGCAGCCTAAGACATCGCTGCCGACGGCGGCGATCTCCTCTGGCCGGATGCCGGCTTTTTCGATCAGCCCCTTTGACACCTCACAGAAATCCTTCCACCAGACAGCCTCGGCGTCATGCTCAAAGAAACCGGGCATGGGGTTGTCCATCCCATGCCTGGCGCTCGTCTCTGCGATGACAGAAAACTGTTCGTCGACAAGGACTCCCTTGGTCTCAAAGGTTCCGACGTCGATTCCCATATAGTATGCAGCCATAGTTTCCTCCGTTTCCGACCGGTTACAGCCCGGCCCTGATATCTTTTACGATTGTCATCAGATCGACGACGCGCGCCGGATCCACATTGTTTTCAAACTTTCCGTCATACTTAAATGTGGTTCCCACGCACGCGGCGTCGCAGAAACGAAGCTTTTCGGCAGCGGTTCTGGCATTAAATCCGGTGTTGCAGAATACGGGGACACTGCCCGCGGCATTCTTTACCTGCTCCAGGATATCCGTATCCGTCTCGGATCCGGCGCTTGCGCCGGAGACACAAAGGCCGTCCGGATGACAGTTAAAAATGATCGACTTTGTGACGGTTGCAATATCACGCGGCACCAGGTAAGCGTCCGACTCGGGATTTACCTTGTAGAGCATTTTAAGATCATCAAGGCCCAGCGCTTTTCTGCGTCGTGCAATCCGTCCCACATCGGTATTCATGATGCCGTTTTCCCCCATGTAGGCGCCGGTAAACGCGCTGCGGATAAAGCAGGCGCCGGTGGCCGCCGCGAGCTCTAAGGTCGCGAGGGCGTTTAACACGATGTTCACGCCGAACGGGACGCGGATATCGTCCTTTAACTGTCCGACGATATAGCCCATGGACGCGACTGTCACGGGCTCCGCCTGCTGCTGGTAGGGAAGGCTGAACTCGTTGGCGATGAGCACACCGTCCACGCCGCCGTCCTGCAGCGCGATAAGATCCTTTCTCGCCTGGCAGATCACTTCGTCCATATCGCCGCCAAAGTGCGGATCACCGGGAAGCGCACGCAGATGAAGCAGTGCAATAATTGGTTTTCTGACTCCGAACAGTTCTTCTGTCCACATAATAAAATCCTCCGATAAATGATATTTTGCAAGATATCATATTGTTTCAAAGAAAACAGCAGAAATCAGAGGAAGTTTGCATTTTATTATGATAAAGTGTCAAAGCGGCGTTCATATGGCTTTTTGTAATGAAATCCGCGATTCGTTATAGAATTAATATATCATTAATCCGTCCGGAAAGCAAGTGAATCCGGTTTGGTGCAGGAAAATTAATCCGGAAATATGTCATATAATGAAATGTTTTATAAAATACTTGAAAGAAAATGACGCAGGTGATAGAATAATTTTGCAAGATAAATCATTAAGTTTCAAAAAAGTGCAGAATACAGAAAGGAATGCGTTCAGGCGGGGATTTACGGGAAATGGACCGGGATAACAAAAAAGGAGGGAAAGCGATGCCTGGTTTGCGAAGAGAGCAGCTGGCCGGAATGGGGATTCATTATATGTACCATTCCTTTGATTATTTCCTGAAATGTCAGGAAGAGCTCGGATTTAGGACAATTGAGATGTGGTGCGGCGTGCCTCATTTTCTTCTGGATGACTACGGTTATCAGGATACAGGGGAGCTTAAGAAAAAGGTGGAGAGCCACGGGCTCCGCATCGGGGTATTCACCCCGGAGTGCGCGATGTACAATTATCTGATCTGCGCGCACGATGAGGTGGCGCAGAAGCATGCCATGGGCTATTACACCAACGGGATAAAGGCAGCGGGTGAGGTCGGCGCGAAGGTGATGCTGACGAACTGCTGCGGCGGTGACTGGAATGAGGATCCGGAGCGGACGTTTGAGCGTGCGGTGAAGGTTCTTCGCGCGCTGGCGCCGGTGGCGGAGGAGAACGGCGTGACGCTTGCGGTGGAGACGGTGCGTCCGGAGGAGTCCCGCATGATCATTACGCTTCCGCAGCTAAAGCGGCTGCTGGACGCAGTGGATCATCCGAATGTGAAGGCGGCGCTTGATCTGACGGCCGTTGGGGTTGCCGGAGAGACCGTAAAAGAATGGTTTGAGACACTCGGCAGCGATATCCGCCATATGCATTTTCCGGACGGAAGACCATACGGTCATCTGGTGTGGGGCGACGGTCTGCACCCGCTCGCGGATTACATACAGCTCATGAATGAATATCACTACGAGGGATATCTGGGGCAGGAGATCACGGACGGCAGATATTTTGCCGATCCGCGCGAGGCGGACCGCAGGAATATCGCCGCCTTTGAGCCGTTTTTTGTGAAGGAGGAGCGCGTATGAGACTGGCCGGTATCGAACGGATTTCCGTTTTAAATATTCACTATAATAATTATACGCTCGATTATTTCCTGGACTGCCAGCAGGCGCTCGGGGTGAAGCAGGTCGAGCTGCTCGGCGCGCATCAGGGGCTCTGGATGGATCACCGGGGATATCAGGACGCCGCGCCGATCCGCAGAAAACTTGAGGAGCGCGGATTAAGCTGCACTGTTTTCACGCCTGAGAACTGTGCTTACGGCTATCAGTTTGCCGTGAAGGAGCCGGAGCTAAAGGAGAGATGCTTCCGCTTTTTCTCGAACGGGATCCGCTTCGGCGCGGAGCTCGGGGCGAAGATTCTCGAAGCGAATTCCGGCTGGGGATACTGGAACGAGCCGGAAGAAGAAGGCTTTAAGCGGGCTGTGGAGATGCATCAGAGACTGGCGGAGGTGGCGGCGGAATACGGGATGCAGATTGCATGCGAATCGCTGCGGCCGGAGGAGACGAGAATCGGATTCCGGCTGGATCAGATCAGGCATCTGTTTGAGGAGGTGAATCATCCTGCTTTTAAGGCCATGATCGACCTGACCGCGATGTCGGTGGCAGGGGAGACGATTCAGGACTGGTTTGATGCGTTCGGCGCGGAAAATATCATTCACAGTCATTTCCAGGACTGCGATCCGTACGGGCATTATGTATGGGGCGACGGGAAACGCAGCCTGTATGAGGACGTGAAGTGCATGCTGGATAACGGGTATCAGGGACTGTTCAGCCAGGAGCTGACGGACCGCAGCTATTATGCGGACCCGTATTATCATGATCAGAGGAACATGAGAAATCTGCGGATGTATTTCGGGGACTGAAGGTGAGCGGAAGTTTCGGACAGCAGTACGGAAAAAGGGGGAATTATGTCAGAACTACTAATGTCGCAGCTGGCTGCGACGAATATGGTATATATGCGGTTTTCATTTGACTATTTTCTGGATTCCATGGACCGGCTTGGCGTGCATCAGCTGGAGCTTTACGGCTGCAGCCCGCATTTTCATTTTTACGATTCCGCAGAAGATCCGGTGCCGGCGATGAGACAGAAGTTAAACAGCCGCGGATTTCGCGTGATTTCACTGATGCCGGAGGAGAACACCTACGCGGTGAATATCGCAGCGCCGGAGGAGGGGATCCGCAATAAAACGGTGGAGCAGTATAAACGGTTTATCGAGGCGGCGGCGGAGCTTTCCTGTCCGCAGATGCTTTTATGTCCGGGCCGTCCGTATCGTGACCGTCCGCTCTCGGAAGGATACCGGTGGGCGAGAGATTCGGTGGAGCGTTTGGTGCGCCATGCGGAAACGTGCGGCGTCGTGCTGATGTATGAGAATTTAAACGAGCGTGAATCGGCGCTGGCGACAAACCGGCATGACCAGTACCGGATGGTGCAGGATATCGACTCCGATTATCTGAAATGCTGTGTGGACACGGTTCCGGTCGCATACGACGGAGAGACGCTGGAACAGTATTTTGAGGTGCTCGGAGATAAGCTGGCGCATATTCATCTCAATGACGGGAAACCTTATGGACATATGAAGTGGGGAGACGGCTTTCAGGATCTGGATGAACATCTGAATGCGATGCGCAGACATCATTACCGGGGATTCATCACCATGGAGATGGCAAACGGCGCGTATCAGCTGGATCCGGAGCCGCATTACCGGGATAATATCAGGACGCTGCGGGCGCATTTTGACGGAGGAGAGCTGGTGTGAGAAAACCGCTCTGACGTGGAGAAACGGAGTGAAGGGATGAAAACGATAGATATGGAAAATTATTGTGTGCTGACGGCTCCTTTCCTGCACCATACGCTGGAGTACGGGCTGGATGCGATCGCTGCAAACGGGTTTTGCAGCATCGAGCTGTGGGGAGCGTCACCGCATTTTTGTGCGGATGACTACACGCCGTCGGAGCGTGCGGCCAGGATCCGTGAGATACGGCGTCTTCTCTCGGAACGGGGACTTAAGATGGCGGTCTTTCATCCGGAGCAGTGCCGGCAGTATCCCGTCAATATCGCGTCGCCGGAAGCATATATCAGAAGGAACAGTATGCGTGTGATGGAGATGTATCTGGAGGATACGGCGGCGTTCGGGACGGATAAGATGATACTGGCGCCGGGCTGGGAGTACGTGGACGATCAGAGGGAAGAGAACCGGGAGCGCGCGGCGGAATCGATCCGGATACTGGCGGAGAAGGCGGCGCGCCTTGGCATAACGCTGATTGTGGAAGAGATGGAGGAGACGGTGACTCTGTTTACCAGGGATTTGGCGCATCTGAAGCGTCTGATCCGGGAGGTCGGGGAGGCAAACGTAATGGCCGGACTTGATCTTTCTCTTGCGCTCCGGCGTGGAGAGAGCATCGGGGATTACCGGCGGACCTTCGGACAGATCGGCCATATGCATGTGTCCGGACCGGATGACCTGCGGGCGGAAGGAAACGGGATCAAAGAGGACGGCGGGACAGCCGGCCTGACAGACCTGTTTCGGGAAAACGGCGGCCGGTACGAGGGAGTGATTTCGCTGGCCCTGTGGGGCGCGGATTATTATGTGGATCCGGACGCGGCCCTGCGGAAGGTGACGGATCAGATTCGTGCGGAGAGCAGGATGGGCTGACGGCCCGAATGCCGCACGAAGAGCGGGGTGGGCTGACGAACCCGGATCCTGCACGGATGGGCTGACGGCCCGGATCCTGTACGGAGAACGGAAAAGAAAACGGTTGTGACCGCAGCGGAGAGGACGGATATTCTTCCGCTGCGGTTTTTATCTTATAGGAAAGTCCTTCGGATTTCTGCGATCAGAATATGAACAAATCATTTCAATATACATCATATATTTGTTATATTTCCTCAAAAAATGATTGAAAGATGAAAGAAAATGTGATAAAATGATCCAAAATGAAACGATAAGAATGGAGGAGAGACGTTATGGAGGAGAGACTTCAGAAAGTGCTGGATTATATTGAAGCGCACAGGGAAGAATATATCAGCCTGCTCGTCAGATTCTGTCAGCAGCCCAGCCTGGCGAATACAGGCGAGGGAATCCGCGAGATGGCGGATATGGTGATGGAGGAGTTAAAGAAGCTCGGGGCGGGCCCGCAGATGTTTGAGACGGGAGGCAGCCCGTTTGTCTACGGGGAGATCAAAGGAGAAGCGGACCGCACGTTTGGATTTTATGATCACTATGACGTACAGCCGGTGGATCCGATCGATGAATGGCTCTCCGATCCGTTTGCGGCCGAGATCCGGGACGGGGTGATCTACGCCCGCGGCGTGGCGGACAACAAAGACGGCCTTGTGACGAGGCTGTGCGCAGTGGACGCCTGGCAGAAGGTGCACGGAGAGCTGCCGCTCAATGTAAAGTTCTGCTTTGAGGGCGAGGAGGAGATCGGCAGCCCGCATCTTGCCGGGTTTGCGAAGGAGCATCCGGACCTTATCGCGTGCGACGGATATGTCTGGGAGGGCGGGAACCGCGAGCCGGGCGGTCCGGCCGAGATCACGATGGGGGTCAAGGGTCTGCTGTATGTGGAACTGTTTTCAAAAGTGAGCGAGAAGGACGCGCATTCAATGTACGCGGCGATTGAGCCGAGCGCCGCATGGCGGCTTGTGCAGGCGTTAAATACATTAAAGGACCGCGACGGAAGGATTCTGATCGACGGCTTCTACGACGGCATAAAGCCGGTATCAGAGCAGGAACGGGAGATGTTAAAGACAGATGTCTTCAACGAGGGAGAGGTGAAAAAGATCCTCGGAATCGACCGGTTTATCGACGATAAGCACGGGGAGGAGCTGCTGACGGCGCTTTACTATCAGCCGACCTGCAATATCTGCGGCATTACCGCCGGATATCAGGGTGACGGGAGCAAGACGGTGCTGCCGGGACGCGCGAGCTGCAAGATCGATTTCAGACTGGTACCGGGGCAGGATCCGGACCGGATCTTAGAACTGCTCAGAACGCATTTGGATGCGCACGGATTTGGAGATATCGAAATTATGTGTCATTCGGGCTGTAAGGCATTCCGCAGCGACTTGAATTCCCCGTTCTGCAAAGCAGTTATCCGGACTATGGAAAAGCTGTTTGACGAGCAGCCGTGCGTGCAGTGCACCTCGGGCGGCACCTCGCCGATGTATGCCTTCTGTGCGGAGACGAATATCCCGGCCTCGATGTTCGGGGCGTCGAGCGAGAGCGCGAATATTCATGCGCCGAATGAGCACCTGGCGGTGGATGCGTTTATCGATATGATCCGGATTACGGCGACGATGATGCACGAGTTTGCCGTACAGGAATAGGAATCACGCAGCAGCTTTCCGGCGGGTTCCGCCGTTGAGTGATAGAACACCAAAGCAAAAAGGAGGAAAACAGGTATGAAAGTTATGAAAAAGTATCTGGCGCTCGGCTTATCGGCCGTAATGCTGGCATCGGTTCTGACAGGATGCGGGAACGATACGAAAGAGCCGGACAAACAGGATCCGGCGCCGGCTCCGGGAACACAGGCTCCTGCGGCCCCGGACGAGTCTGCGGACAGCGATGCCGGTGAGGACGCCGGCGCGGCGGGCGGTGAGGAGAGCAGGACGCTTATGATCGCCATCAATGCGGACATCATCACGACGGATCCGCAGATCTTAAATTCGGGTTCCACGACGGCCGTGCTGCAGAACGTATACAGCAATCTTGTCAGGCAGGATGATGCCGGTGAACTGGAGAATGATCTTGCCGTCAGCTATGAGCTGCTGGAGGACAACCTGACCTGGGAGTTTAAGCTGCGGGAAGACGCCGTGTTCCACGACGGGACCCCGGTGACGGCCGCAGATGTCGAATACTCCATCAACCGCGTCATCAACGACGAGACGGGAGCGGATTACACGAACTTTACCCCGCTGCAGGAAGCGAAGATGATTGACGACTATACGGTTCAGATCATCAGCAAGGAGCCGTATCCGATCATGCTGAATCTTTTGGCAAAGGGCGGTGCGTCGATCCTGCCGAAGGATTATATCGAGGAAGTCGGACTGGACGGATTTGTCGCGAATCCGATCGGAAGCGGCCCGTATAAGCTGACGGAATATGTCAAGGATGATCATGTGACGCTGGTTCCGTTCGACGATTATTACGGGGAGCAGAATCCGGACTGGGATGAGGTTATCTTCCGTGTGATTCCGGAGTCTTCCACCCGTGTGGGCGAGCTGATTGCCGGTAATGTAGACATTGTCAATATGGTGATCCCGGCAGAGTGGGATCGCGTGAATAATAATGAAGGAACCACGATCATAAACGGACCGTCTACCCGTATCTATCAGCTGGCGTTAAAGGTGGATAACGGCCCGACGCAGGATCTGCGGGTCCGTCAGGCGATCGATTACGCGATCGACGACCGGGCGATTGTGGATCAGATCTTAAAGGGCGCCGGAAGGCCCATGTTAACGCGTATTCCGGAAGGAATCCCGGGCTGCAATACGGATCTTGTCGACAAGTGTAATTATGATCCGGAGAAGGCGAAGGAGCTTCTGGCGGACGCCGGATACCCGGACGGTTTTGAGATGGAGATCATTGCTCCGACCGGGCGTTATCTGATGGATGCGGAGATCTGCCAGGCGATCACGGCGATGCTCTCCCAGGTGGGAATCAAAGTGGATCTGCAGCTTTTAGAGTCGAGTGCGTATTCGAATGTGTTTACTGCACACAGCGCAGAGGACGGCTTTATGACCTGCTTCGGTCTCGGATTCTTTGACGCATCCTACGGTATGATCGGATATATCGGAAGGAATACGGAAGGCGAGAGCAATTACGCGAACGAGGAATACAACCGGATGTTTGAGGAGGCGGACTCCAATATGAATCTGGAGGAGCGCGAAGCACAGTTTAAGGAGCTGCAGCAGATTATTGCGGACGACGTTCCGTATGCGATCATCTGCCAGATCGACAACAGCTACGGCGTGAAGGAAGGCATTACGATGGTTCCGCGTCTGGATGACGTGTGGAATCTGCTGACGATCCGCAGAGCGTAGAGAGTAAGTTTTCGCCCGGGTGCATCCGGCACGTGCCAGGAGGAATCCGGCACAGTGCAAAAGAGCATCCGGGCGGTAAAGCAGGACAGGAATGGAGACTGATATGGCGAAATATTTATTTCGGAGAATACTGCAGATGATACCGGTGCTTCTGATTATCACGGTGATTACATTTTTATTTGTCAATCTTTCCGGTGATCCGACCTCCATGCTGCTTCCGCCGGAGGCAACGGCGGAGGACCGCGAGGTGATGCGAGAGGCGCTGGGCTTAAACGAGCCTCTGTATATCCAGTACGGGATTTTTCTGAAAAATGTGATGCACGGAGATTTCGGACGGAGCTTCCGCTACGGGGTTCCCGCACTGGGTGTTGTCTTGGAGAAGATGCCGGCATCGATTCAGCTGGCCGGAATTTCACTGCTCTGTTCTGTTCTTGTCGCAATTCCGCTGGGAATCTTAAGCGCGCACACAAAGGATTCTGTTTTTGATATCGCGGTGAGCGGACTGTCCTCTCTCGGGCGGTCCATGCCGAGCTTCTGGGTCGGTATCATGCTGATCCTGCTCTTCGGTGTGACGTTAAGGATCCTGCCGGTCTCCGGGCGCGGCACCTGGGCGCATGTCGTGCTGCCCTGTGCCACGTTAACGATCAATACGGCGACGCAGATCGTGCCTCTGGTGCGCAGTAATATGCTTGAGATCATGCAGCAGGATTATATCCGCACGGCGAGAAGCAAGGGGATTACAAATCAGAAGGTCACGTTTAAGCACGCCTTTAAAAATGCGCTGGTGCCGGTCGTGACGATCACGGCGCTTCAGATCCCCAATCTGGTCGGAGGAGCCCTGATCACGGAGACTGTTTTTGCCTGGCCGGGACTCGGGCAGCTGGTGGTTCAGTCGATCGGCGCTCACGATATGAGTGTGGTACAGGCGTGCGTGGTGATTATCACGCTGATTACCATGGCGGCGAATCTGCTCGCCGATGTCGTGTACTGTCTGATCGATCCGAGGATCCGTTACTGACGGCGGCGACGGGGCAGACAATTCGTGTGGAAAGGACAGGAGAGATATGCAGGCAGATGCAGCGACACGCTCGGACAATAAGAAATATACAAAAGAACATTCCATTCTATTTGACCTCCCCCGGCTGCTTTTAAAAAGCCCGTCCGGGATGACAGGTTTTATCATTGTAGTGATTGTGATGCTGATCGCTCTTTGCGCGGGCGCACTGATGCCCTACGCGCCGGAAGAGATCGATCTGGTTCATATGGCGGAGCCTCCGTGCTGGGCAGAGGGAGGTTCGACGGCGCATATTTTAGGCACGGATATCCTGGGGCGAGACGTCTTTTCAAGGGTGCTGATCGGATCGCGTGTCTCGCTTCTGGTCGGAATCTTTTCCGTGGTCGTGGCGGGAATCATCGGCACGGTGATGGGACTCTTATCCGGTTATTTCGGCGGATGGGTGGATTCGGTCATCATGCGTATCACGGACGCGTTTCACTCGATTCCGCTGACCCTGTTTGCGATGGTGATTCTGGCGGTGATGCGCACGGGCGTTCTGACGCTGGTCTTTGTCATCGGCGTGACGACCTGGCCGTTTTACGCGAGAATGATCCGAAGCGAGGTGCTGGGGCTGAAAGGACAGGAGTATGTGAAGGCGGCCCGCACGATCGGTACTTCGGGCATTCAGATTATGTTAAAGCATATTCTCCCGAACATCCTGCCTACATTTATCGTTGTGTCGACCCTGTCCGTGGCGACCAGTATTCTGATCGAGGCATCCTTAAGCTTTCTCGGACTCGGCATACAGCCGCCGACGGTGTCCTGGGGCGTCATGCTCTCGGACGGGAGGAATTATCTGGCGACCAACTGGTGGATGGCGACATTTCCGGGAATCGCGATTTCCGTGACCGTGCTCGGCATTATGCTGCTCGGAAACTGGCTGAGAGACGTGCTGGATCCAAAGAATCAGGGACTTCGTTAGAGGGGTGATCATACATGAGTACAGGAATTGAAACACAGGATGCGAAGACACTGCTTGAGGTGAAGGATCTCGGCATCCGGTTTAAGGGCAGACAGGGATATGTAAACGCGGTGGAGCATCTTGATTTTACCGTAAAAAAAGGGGAGCTTCTGGCGCTCGTCGGGGAGAGCGGCTGCGGGAAGAGCGTGACCAGTCTTGCGATTATGGGACTGATCCAGCGGCCCGGAGAGGTGTTTGCAGGCGAGATTCTCCTTGACGGGGTGGATCTGTTAAAGCTTCCGCCAAAGGAGAAGCGCAAACTGCGCGGCACAAAGCTTTCCATGATTTTTCAGGATCCGCTGACGAGTTTAAATCCGCTCTTTACGATCGGGAATCAGATCTCGGAGCAGTTTCTGACGCATATTCCGGGCTGTACGAGGGCACAGGCGAAGGAAAAGAGCATAGAGATGATAAAAAAGACCGGAATTCCGCGCCCGGAGGAGGTCTATAAGAGCTATCCCCACGAGCTTTCGGGAGGGATGCGCCAGCGTGTCATGATCGCGATCGCGCTTTGCTGCAACCCCGGGCTTCTGATTGCGGACGAACCGACGACCGCGCTTGACGTCACGATCCAGGCGCAGATTCTTCATCTGATGAAAGAGCTGATCCGCGAGTTTGACACTTCCATCCTGTTTATCACGCATGATCTGGGAGTGGTTGCGGAGATGGCGGACCGGGTCATGGTGATGTACACCGGACAGATCGTGGAATCTGCGGATGTATACAGCCTGTTTCATCACCCGAATCATCCGTACACAAAAGGACTGTTAAACAGTACCATCCGCGTGCAGGACGAGGCGGGGGAATTAGAGCCGATTACGGGGACGGTGCCGGGTCTTGCGAACCTGCCCTGCGGCTGCCGCTTTCACCCGCGCTGCGGTGAGGCGGCCGTGGCATGTAAGGCTGCGATCCCGCCGCTTGTACCGGTGGGAGAGGGACATGCGTCCCGCTGTATTCTGGCACAGGGAAAGCTGTAAGTGGAAGCGAGGGGAACGATGGCAGAGAATTTACTGGAAGTGAAGCATCTGAAAAAATATTTTGATATCACGCACGGGTTTTCGTTCGGAAAAGAAAAGCGGTATCTGCGCGCGGTGGACGACGTCAGTTTTACCGTGAAGAAGGGGGAGACGCTCGGTCTCGTGGGGGAGAGCGGCTGCGGGAAATCAACGACCGGGAACTGCATCATACGTCTGCTGGATCCCACGGAGGGAGAGATCCTGTTCGAGGGGAAGGATCTTTCAAAGATGACAGGCCGTGAGATAAAGCCTCTGCGCAGAGACATCCAGATGATTTTTCAGGATCCCTATTCCTCTTTAAATCCGCGTATGCGTGTCTTTCAGCTGATTGCGGAACCGTTTCTGGCAAATGAGAATCTGGGGAAGGAAGAGCTTCGGGAACGCGTGTGCAGACTGATGGAGGTGGTCGGGCTCCCGCCGGAATACATCGGGAGGTTTCCGCATGAGTTTTCCGGCGGACAGAGACAGCGGATCGGCATCGCCAGAGCGCTCGCCCTGCGCCCGAAGCTGATCATCTGTGACGAGCCGATCTCCGCGCTTGACGTCTCGATTCAGGCGCAGATCTTAAATCTGTTAAAACGGCTGCAGAAGGAATTTGACCTGACTTATATCTTTATCTCGCACGCGCTGCCTTCCATCAAGCACGTGAGCACGCATGTGGCCGTCATGTATCTGGGACGTATCGTGGAGTACGCGAGGACGGAGGAGATCTTTGCCAGACCGCGTCACCCGTACACGGAAGGGCTGATGGCGGCCGTGCCGATCCCGGACCCCGAGCTGCGGGAGAAGAGGGAGAAAGTGATCTTAGAGGGAGATCTGCCCTCGCCGTCGGCGCCCCCGCCTGGATGTCATTTTCACACGAGATGCCGCTATGCCACGGAGGAGTGCAGGAAGACGGCGCCAGAGCCGAGGGAGCTCTCACCGGGACATTTCTGTGTGTGCCACCATCCGCTCGAGAATGCGGTGGGGACGATGCGGAAAGGAAACGCGCTTTCATAAGTAAAAAATTGTATAGAAAAGAAAGCGAGGTGTTCCGAGATGAAAAAAGTTCTGGAATCCGCTGATGTTAAAGTCTGCGGTACGCGCTGATGCCCGTGATTGTGGTGGCCGGCATCGCCATGAAAAAGCCAGATCAGAGAGGAACAACGCTGAATCTGCGGCAGGACTGTGGGGAGACGGGGCAAATCGGCCCTGTCTCCTCATGTTTTTATAGCAGCTTTACCATCTTATACTCATCTCTGTAACTTCCGTCGTCATATTTCAGAGCACGGATATTTTTCCCGGTTTCCCGGAAGCCGAATCGCTCATATAAACGCTTTGCGCGGTCGTTCCCGTCAACCACCTCGAGTTCCATCTGTTCGTAGTTCATGCTTTTGGCCAGACAGAATGCATAGTCCATCATGGCGGAACCGATGCCGAGATTCCAGAAGGTTTTCTTCAGTGCGATTGCAAACCCGCACCGGTGAGAAACACGCCGGAGATTACCGATCGAAAGAATGCCGCAGTTACCCGCAATCACGCCATCCACTTCGGCCACGAGCATGAGTTCGCGGGGACTTTGCCGTCGGTCGTTCAGAAGCGCCTCCTCCGCTTCGACGGTAAAGGTGACTTCATCCTCATTTCTGAGAAGGAACGGGGTCTCCGACGATACGGTGCGAAGAAATGCGATCATGTCTTTTGCGTCGTCTGTTTTAACCGGCCGGAGGATGCAGATACGGCCGTCTTTTAAGGTTTGTCTCTTTTCCTCAAATATCATTTTTTATCCTGTCTCTTTCTGTTTTTCTTTTATTGTGTCTGATAATGGCCGGGCTGTCAAGCCTTTGCGTCCGCCCGGATGAACATTCAGAATAAATTAAGATAGAACATATGGACAAAGCGGGGTGAGCGCGGTAGAATAAGGAGAATCAATGGGAGGAAGGAATGTTTATGAATTTTAGAGAGCAGTTATCGAGAGAAAAGAGACATTTCATGAGCAGCTATATGCCGGTGCACCTGACAAAAGAGCTCTACAAGGGCAATTTCGGGGAAAAACTGGATTTAAAGCATCCGGGCAGCATCAATGAAAAACTCCAGTATCTGAAGCTGCATGATTACTATAATAACCCGGTCGTCACAAACTGCATCGACAAATACAGGATCCGCAGGTATCTGACCGAGAGAGGCATGACCGACCTGCTCCCGGAGCTGTACGGCGCGTACAATACGCCGGATCAGATTCCGTTTGAGGAGCTGCCGGATCAGTTTGTGATCAAATGCAACCACGGATGCGGATTTAATATCATCTGTAAGGATAAAAAAACGCTCGATACCGAAGACTGTAAAAAGAAGCTGGAGCACTGGCTGCATCAGGACTACTGGAAGGAATTCGGCGAGCTTCAGTACAAGTTTATCCGCAAGAAGATCATCGTGGAGCAGTATCTGGGGGACGATATCTCCACGTTTAAGTTTTACTGTTTTAACGGTATGCCGAAGGTGATGTATATGTCCGCAAACGGAGAGAACGGCGAATACGACAAATATTACGATTATTTCGATATGGAGTGGAATCACCTGGACGTCTCGCTTCACGGGCATGAGAACCGCCCGGACTGGCGCACGATACAAAAGCCGAAGAATTTCGGGAAGATGAAGCAGACGGCGGCGCTGCTCTGCCGGGAGTTCCCGTTTGTCCGGGTCGATCTGTACAATATTGACGGAAAGATCTATATTTCCGAGATGACGTTTATCCCGACAGGGGGATTCATGCATCTGACGCCTGAGGGAACGGCGGAGGAGTGGGGCAGCTGGCTGACCTTAAAGACGGAAAACGGCGCGAAGTGAGGGGCAGATGTGACTGTCAGCGCCCGGCGCCGAAAAATCGTCCCGGGGAAGCGTCCCGGCATCAGAGGAGTGACAAGACATGTGTGGAATAGCGGGTTTTATCAATAAACGAAAAGAAAAGCTGCCGCCCGTGGCAAAGCAGGAGATCGATGACATGCTTGCCGCGATCCGGCACCGCGGCCCGGACGATACGGGCGTCTGCGGCATCTCGCCGGAGCGGGCGCTCATCCCGGCGGAGCGGGCGGCAGAGCTGCCGGATTCTCTTTTGGGCATCTTTGGCTTTGACCGGCTCAGCATTCAGGATGTGTCGATGGCGGGCCATCAGCCGATGCTCTCGCCGGATCAGAAAACCGTGCTCACCTTTAACGGGGAGATTTACAATGTCAATGAATTGCGGGAGCAGCTAAAGCAGAACGGGATCCGGGAGTTTTGCGGGCATTCCGACACGGAGGTGATCCTGCATCTGTATCTGCTCTACGGTTTTGAGAAGATGATCGGCATGTTAAACGGCATGTTTGCGATCGCCTTATACGATGCGCGAAAGGGAAAGCTCTATATCGCGCGCGACCGGTTCGGGATCATTCCGGTCTATGTGCAGACGGACGGGGAGCGTCTGGTCTGGGCCAGCGAGATCAAATGCTTTCGGCATCTTAAGGATTTCGACCGCCGGGTGAACCGGAATACGTTTTCCAAGCTGTTTTTATGCTGCAATCCGAACGATGCGATGTATGCGCACGCGAGGAGTGTGGAGCCGGGGTATTATCTGGAGGCGGACACAGAGCAGGACTGCCGGATCACGGAGCATCAGTATTTTGATTTAAATGACTACAGGCAGAAGCGCTCCGCGGGCAGGGATTTTCTGGAGGAGTGCGAGGCGCTGATCCGGGAGTGCGTGAAGCGGCAGACGATCAGCGACGTCAGTCTCGGCGTCCAGTTTTCGGGGGGCGTCGATTCGACGCTGCTCGCGAAGTATGTGAAGGAAATTTATCAGGACCGCGGGGAGAAGCTGCTCGGGTTTTCCCTGACAAACCGCGGATCCGCGGCGCACGACGAGGAGCCATGGATCGACCACGCGGCCTCGTGCCTGAATCTCGACATCAAAAAATTCGATATGGATTCGGAGCATTTTATCGCAAATTTAGAGCGAAGCGTCTATGCATATGAGCGGTTTTTAAACGAGCCGGGTCCGGTCGGGGTGTTTGAATTTTCCAAAAACGCGAGGAAGGACGTTACTGTTCTCATCAGCGGGGAAGGAGCGGATGAGGTCTGCGGCGGATATAACAATTTTCCGGGCTTTAAGCTCTGCGAGGATATCCGGAAAGTGTCGGGGCCTTTGTTCCGGCGAAAGTTTTCCGGGGTGGATGTCTCGGCGGACAGCGACCGTTTTCTCCTAAGCTTTGACGGGCAGCTGCCGGAGGAAGCGTGCAGAAGGATTTTTCCGGAATATACGAATGAAGGGTTTCTGGAGGAGCGGCGGGATCTCGTGCGCTCGTTTACCGGAACGGCGTTCGACCGGGCGAGAAAGCTCTTTTTTAAGGGGGAGCTGGTCAGTCTCTGCGAGAAGCAGAACAAGACCTGCATGGCCAATTCCGTGGAGAACCGCGTGCCGTTTCTGGATAACGAGCTGGTCCGGTACATGTTTGAGATCCCGGAGCGTGAGCTGATGCGCCACACATACCGCCGGATGATCCGATCCGGAAATATGGATTTTTCACAGTCCTACGAGGGGAAATATCTGTTAAAACGCTTAAGCGCGCGGACGTTCGGGGAGGATTTTGCCTTCCGGACGAAGATGGCGCTGCGTGTGCCGCTGTCATCCTATATTCAGAACGACCGGATGCGGGACTATATCGGCGGTCAGATCCTGCCGGGAATGCGGCGGCGCGGGATGATCGATACCGCATATTTTGAGAAATGTTACGGCAGCTTAACCGAGGGGGACAACGCGATGGTGGTGTGGAAGGCCATCAATGCGGAGCTCTGGTGTCAGCTGTTTGTGGACGGGCGCGCCGTGGCGGGCTGACAGGGAGGAGTAATGTGAACAATCAGCCCGACAGATGAGTTTCACACGGCTGTTTGTGCCGGAGCGTCACAGACAGGCCCGGGCGGACCTCGCCGTATAAACGCTCCGGAATGGAGAATTTATGAACCATCATCACGATATCATCCATCTCCCGAAGGAGCAGTGGGAGGGAACGACAATTCCGATGCGGTATACAACGGATCAGTATTACGACGTGACCGTGTCAGAGACCGGCGACGGGTACGGGGTGAAGCTGGAAAAACGCAGATTTAAGGAGCCGGTATCCCACTATCCGGAGGAATATGATTTTCCGGATAAGCTCTATCAGCCTTACTGGGAGAAGGCGTGCGCATGGGGCATTGTCGCGGACGGGGAGAACGGAAAAGAGCTTTTCGCCTGCATCGAGACCTGTCCGGAGGAATGGAGCAACCGCCTGATCGTCACGGAGCTCTGGGTGCACGAGGATTTCAGGAGGCAGGGGATCGGGCACGAGCTGATGGCGGTCGCAAAAGAGCAGGCTGTCTTAGAGCACAGGCGTGCCGTTATTCTGGAGACGCAGTCCTGCAATGTCGGTGCGATTGCGTTTTATCAAAAGGAAGGGTTTGAGCTGGCCGGTTTTGACAGCTGCTGCTATTCGAACCGCGATCCGGAGCGGAAGGAGGTACGCATCGATATGGCGTATCTGCTGCGTCGAAAAGGGCCGAAGGCGGGGGAGACAGTTGTAATCCGGGAGGAGCAAAAGGACGAGTACCGCCAGACGGAGCAGATGGTGCTGCGGGCATTCTGGAATAAGTACCGCATGGGCTGTGACGAGCATCTTCTGGTGCACAGGCTGCGGGAGGACGCGGCGTATCTGCCGGGACTCTCGCGGGTCGCGGTGGACGGCGATCAGATTGTCGGCGCGATCTTTTATGCGCAGGCCACGCTCCGAAGGGAGCAGGAAGAAAAGAAGGCGCTGCTGTTCGGGCCTTTGTGCGTGGCGCCGGAGTGGCAGGGCTGCGGGGTGGGGACGCGTCTGCTCCGTGAGACCATCGGTCTTTCGCGCAAAGCCGGTTATGTGGGAATCATCATCTGCGGGGAACCGGATTATTATCCCAGACACGGGTTTGTGACCTGCGACCGGTTTGGGATCACGACTGCGGACGGGAAAAATTTTGACGCGTTTATGGGACTGGAGCTCGCAGAGGGCGGTCTTCATCTGCCCGGCGCCAGGTTTTATGAGCCAGAGGTTTATGAGAACCTGTCAGAACAGGAAAATGAGCGGTTTACGGAGCAGTTTGATGCACCCCGGAAACAGTATTTTCCGGGGCAATGGAAATAAAAGAACGCAGAAAATAAAAGGAACGAAGAAGGAGAAAAGGGGGATATTTTATGCGGATTATCAACGGGGACATTTATGCAGATCACCGGTTTGTCAGGGGAACGCTTGAGATTTCACAGGGGAAGATAACACGACTTCTGCCGGATGACGGTGTGAGCGCAGCGGCCGGGGAGGATGCAAAGCCCGCGCAGGAAGCCGGACAGAGCGGTGAGGAAATCATCGACGCGCGCGGCTTAAAGGTCGTGCCGGGATTTCTTGATATTCACACTCACGGCGCGGTGGGGATCGACGTCAACGCAGCGACGGCGGACGATTTTGAGAAGATCGGAATGTTTTTTGCAGAAAACGGCACGACGGCCTGGCTGGCGTCCGTTCTGACCGATACCGTGGAGCAGACAGAGTGGTGTATCCGGCAGTACCTGGCCTGCCGCGACAGCTGCCGCGAAGGAGCGGAGCTTCTCGGCATTCACCTGGAAGGGCCGTTTCTCTCGTCTGCGTATAAGGGTGCGATGCCGGAGGAGCTGCTGCAGAAGGGCAATGCGGATCTCGCGGCGCACTATCAGAAGCTCGCGGAGGGCGGCATCCGCTATATGACCGTCTCGCCGGAGGTGGAAGGTGTGATCGACATGATCCCGGACTTAAAGGAGCTTGGGATCACGGTGGCGATCGGGCACTCCGGCGCGGATTACGACACGGCCATGCGGGCCATCGTACAGGGAGCCGCGGCATCGACGCACACCGGAAACGCCATGCGGCTTTTGCACCAGCATGAGCCGGCGATCTGGGGTGCGGCGTTAGAATCCGATATCTACTGTGAGATGATCTGCGACGGCAGGCACCTGCATCCGGGAACGGTGCGGCTGTATGTAAAGACAAAGGGAACGGATCGTGTCGTGGCGGTCTCGGACTCCATCATGGCTGCCGGGCTGCCGGACGGAAATTACCGGCTCGGTGTCAACGACATTGTCGTAAAGGACGGGGACGCAAGGCTTGCAGCCGCGGATGTGAGAGCCGGAAGCACACTGACGTCAGACGTCGCGCTCAAAAACCTGCTGGCGTTTACCGGACGGCCGTTAGAGGAGGTGCTTCCGATGATGACGGAAAACCCGGCCCGTCTGATCGGCGTGTATGACCGAAAGGGATCGATCGCGGACGGCAAAGACGCGGATCTTGTGCTGCTCGACGAAAAGAATGAGATTGCCGGGGTCATCGTGCGCGGGAAACTCGTAAAAAAGACGCTGTGACCGGTCTGCGGAAGGGGCAGGGGCGAAATCTGGCTGTCAGGACGCAGTGCAATCTGCGGACAACGGCGTGATTTTCTGTCAGAGAAAGCCGGTATGGAGGAAAAAGATGAGAGATATCATGGATCTGCACACGCACACAATCGCCAGCGGACACGCGTACAGTACGGTCGGTGAGATGATTGCCGCTGCGAAGGAAAAGGGGTTGGAAATTCTCGGCATTACGGAGCATGCGCCCAATATGCCGGGAACCTGCCCGGAGATGTATTTTATGAATTTAAAAGTGATGCCGCGGGAAAGATACGGCGTGAAGGTATTATTCGGTGCGGAATTAAATATTATGGATGCCGACGGTACGGTGGATCTGCCGGAGTATGTGTTAAAGAGGCTTGATTACGCGATCGCGAGCCTGCATCTGCCCTGTTATCCGGGCGGGACGAAGGAAGAAAACACGAGAGCATATTTAAATGCGATGAAGAATCCGTATGTGAAGATCATCGGCCATCCGGATGACGGCAGATACCCGGCGGATTTTGACGCGCTGGCAAAAGCGGCGAAGGAGCACGGCGTGCTGTTAGAGGTCAACGGATCTTCCCTGCAGCCGGACTGTTTTCGTGAGAATTCCAGGGAGAACTATCAGGAGATGCTGAAAGCCTGTATGAAGTATGAGACGTCTGTGATCATAGATTCGGACGCGCATGTGGATGTGCATGTGGGGCGGCATGATGCGGCGATTGCGCTGCTTTCCGAGATGGATTTTCCGGAGCGGCTGGTGGTAAATACGGATGCGGAGAGATTAAAGGAGTTTATCAGGATATAAAACAATGAATGTGCTGACGGAAGGAGAAACGGGATTGAAAAAGAAATTACTGACCGGCTGGAAGAGGTACCCGGTCATGTTTGCGGGGCTGATTCTTTTGTATCTGATCCTTCTGTCTGCGGTATCCTGCATTCCGAATGACTGGCTGTCGGGAAATTACGAGGAGTCCATGAATGAGTTTACCAAAGGGATGTACTGGAGTGTGGATGACTCTCTTGTCGGGACGCAGATGGATGGGGGAACGGATCAGCTGATTCTCTCGAACTGTATGGCGGACGAGTCTCAGCCGCCCTTTTTCTACATGCTGGATGTGAAAGATTACGCGCGTTACTGGCACGGGTATCTCGTACCGGTGCGACCGCTTTTGTGCCTGATGACATACAAACACATCAAATATATCAGTATGATTCTGTGCTTTCTGCTCCTGTGTCTTGTGTATGAGAAAGTGACAAAACGGTTAAACCGCAGTGTCGGCGCGGCGCTTGTCGTATCGCTTTGTATGGGAAATATCATTGTGATCCCGCTGTGTCTTCAGTATATGAGCATGTACTATATTACGGTTATAGCGATTTTGCTGTACTGCCTGGCAGCAGAACGGGGAAGGCCGGATAACGGTCTTTTTTTCCTTACGGTGGGTTCGGTTACAAATTTTCTTGATTTTCTGACATCTCCGCTCAATTCTCTGGGCATGCTGTTAGTGACGGCATATTTCATATATGTAAAGGAAACGCCGGAGGACGGGACGGGAAAGCGTATCTTATTTCTGTTCCGCAATTCCGTGGCATGGGTGTGCGGTTACGGGTTTACCTGGCTTGCAAAGTGGTGTATTGCCTCTGTTGTGCTGCGCAGAAATGTGATTCTTGAGGCGCTTGATATGATTCTGTTCCGCACGGCGGGTAATGAGGAGTATCCGACGGACCGGCTCGGCACGATCCGCGTCAATCTGGGGTTTATGCTGCCGAAGGGAGCGGTTGCGGTGCTCGGTGCGCTGGTGATCTGCTGGGCAGGGATTCTGATCCTGTCGTTTGTCCGGGGCAGGATGACAGACAGGCGGACGTCTGACGGGAACAGATTACAGCGGGGTGGCGGGAAGCAGAGAGAGACAGGCTTTCCATGGTGCTGTGAAGGGAAGAAGACGATTGTCGGATATCTGCCGGTGCTGCTTGTGGCTGCATATCCGTTTATCTGGTATCTGGTGCTGTCGAACCACTCCCAGATTCATTCTTATTTTACCTACCGGACGCTGGAGACAAGTGTTTTTGCGGTGCTTGCTTTTATGGCGGTATGCGTCAGGAAGACTGTGCCATGACGGGAATGAGGTGCAGTGCGGGGAAGAGACGGCCTGTCTTGCGTATCTGCCGTGAAGTCCGAGAGGAGGATCAACAGGTGAATGCGTCTGTGCAGCCATCGACGTGAAGTCCGAGAGGAGGATCAACAGGCGAATGCGTCTGTGCAGCCATCGGCGTGAAGTCCGAGAGGAGGATCAACAGGCGAATGCGTCTGTGCAGCCATCGGCGTGAAGTCCGAGAGGAGGATCAACAGGCGAATGCGTCTGTGCAGCCATCGGTGTGAAGTCCGTGTGGCGGAGACCGGCGACACAGCCGGTGCGCACCGGTGTCTGTTATGAGAGAAAAGAGGAAAAACCAGTGGATAAAATAGCGGTACTGATACCCTGTTATAATGAGGAACGCACGATAAAAGATGTTGTTACGGCCTTTCGGGAGAGCCTGCCGGAGGCGGTGATCTACGTGTACGACAACAATTCCACCGATCAGACGGCGGCAATCGCCGCGTCCTGCGGTGCAGTCGTGCGGCATGAATACATGCAGGGAAAAGGCAATGTCGTCCGCAGGATGTTTCGGGAGGTCGATGCGGAGTGCTACCTTATGGTGGACGGTGACGACACGTATCCGGCAAAGAGCGCGCCGGAAATGGTCTCACTGGTGCTTGAGAAAAATGCGGACATGGTCGTGGGAGACCGGCTTTCTTCGACGTATTTTACGGAAAACAAGCGGCCGTTTCACAACTTCGGGAACCGGATTGTGCGGCAGAGCATCCGTTTTTTGTTTGGAAAGCATATCTGTGATATCATGACCGGTTACCGGGCGTTCGGATACGAGTTTGTCAAGACGTTTCCGGTGCTCTCGAAGGGGTTTGAGATCGAGACGGAGATGAGCATTCATGCAGTCGAAAAAAATATGCAGATCGGGAATGTGGTCGTGGAGTACCGGGACCGGCCTGCGGGAAGCGAGTCGAAGCTCAACACGTATTCGGATGGGGTGAAGGTTCTCCGGACAGTGGGACGTCTGTTCTGCATTTATCATCCGCTCCCGTTTTTCGGTGTGCTCGGGCTTCTTCTCGCCGCGGTTGCGGTTGCGTTTTTTATCCCGATTTTTATTGAATATATTAAGACCGGGCTGGTGCAGCGTTTCCCGACGCTGTTTGTCTGCGGATTCGTGATGCTCGCAGCGATGCAGTCCGTTTTTTCAGGGCTGGTGCTTCAGTCGATGGGACAGAAGAACCGGCAGCAGTTTGAGATAGAGCGGATCCGGTGTCATCAGATGTTTGAAGAAATCAGAAAAACGAGAGCTGGAGAAGGGACCGGTCTGCGAAAATGAGAAAGAACATAAAGCTGCGAAGGAGCATCTGTGAACGAAAAACATTTGCCGCGGTGATCGCGCTGCAGTGCGCGGTCCTGCTGCTTTTTTGTGTGAAGTGCTTCGGAGGAGCACATACATATGCGTTTGACGGAGTGGAGGACGGGATCACATCAACCGGGCCTTTTTCTTTAAGCTCCGGGGCCTATGAGGTTGTCGTGCGTTACGAAAACCGGGCGGGCGACGGTAATGCGTCCGGCAGCGGGCCGCTCTCTGTCAATTATGCGAAGATTCTGGGATCGTGCAGGCTGCAGTCGCAGAATCATGCGTCATCCCTCACGGAGTGCTGGATCAATCTGGAAGATGTACAAAACGAGCGGTCGGCGTATGTCTGGGTAGCACCCGGCGCAGAGGTGGACGATGCGGAGTTTGTGGTGGAGGTCAGCGAAGGGTGTGATCTTAAGGTGACATCTGTCACAATGCAGGAAAAACGTATTTACCGCGTCACGCGGCTGCTCGGATGGCTGATCCTGTTTGTGATGGCGGATCTGTTGTGGCTGCTGTTGTTTGAGGAAGCGCCGTTTCGTCTGAAGAAGGAACAAAAGTATACGGCGGGAATTCTGACTGCAGTCTGTATTGCCGTCAACCTGCCGCTTGCCACGGATTTTCTGTATGACGGACATGATCTGCTCTATCATCTGGCGCGGATCAATTCCCTGGCCGCGGAGCTGCAGAAGGGACAGTTTCCTGTGCGCATTGAGACCGGGATGTTAAACGGTTACGGTTACGTGTCTCCGGTGATGTACGGAAGCCTGTTTTTGTACCTTCCGGCTGTTCTGCAGTGTATGATGGTGCCGCTTGAGACGGCTTACCGGCTGTTTGTGATGGTCGTAAACAGCGCGACCTGTCTGCTGACCTATCTGGCAGTAAAGCGGATGTTCGGAAAAAGATGGCTGGCTCTGACGGGGGCATTTGTGTACACGTTTTCTGCCTACCGCCTGGTGGATGTCTATGTCCGCGCCGCGGTCGGGGAATATACGGCGATGATGTGTTTCCCGCTGATTGTATGGGGATTTTACAATATTCTTGCGGGGACACAGCGAAACTATGTTCTGCGGGATTACCTTCCGATCATCCTGGGACTGACCGGTGTGATTCAGTCGCATATCATCAGCTGTGAGATGACCGGACTGTTTCTCGCGGCGTCCTGTGTGCTCTGTGTGAAACGCGTGTGTGAGAAGAAGCGTTTTTTCGCGCTTGTAAAAGCCGCGGTGGGGACCGTGCTGTTAAATCTGTGGTTTTTGGTGCCGTTTCTGTCTTATTTCAGAGAGGATCTTGTGTTAAACGGACACGGGCCGCAGAAGATTCAGAACCGGGGACTGTATCTGTCACAGATCTTTGACCTGTGGATCAGTGCAACCGGCTATAATGTCGATGGCGGAATGTACAATGAGATGGGGCTGGGGATCGGTATAGCGCTGACCGCCGGGCTGTTTTTTACCGTGTGGTATCGGATGCGTTATGGAAAATTCCGCACAGAGACGGAGAAACAGGCGCTGTTTTATATTCTGACAGGGACTGCGGCGCTGTTTCTCACCACGACTTTTTTTCCATGGGATCATCTGCAGAAGATTAGCCGTCTGTTGGAAAAAGCGCTCTGTGTGGTACAGTTTCCGTGGCGGTATCTCGCCATTGCAACAATCCTGCTGCTGTTTCTTCTGCTGACGGTTCTCTCTTTGACAGAGCAGAAAAAAGGCGTGCTGTGTGCGAAACGAATTTCTCTTGCGATTGTCGCGGCAGTCTGTCTCCCGACGACGCTGTTTTTCCGGGAATACACGGTGCAGACCCCGGAGCTGAACTGCTACGGAACGAATGAAATCGGAACGTTTTGCATCGGGGTCGGGGAGTATCTGATGGAGGGAGAGGATATCCGTCTTCTTGCGGAGGAGCGTCTGTGGACGGACGGTGTGGCGGAGGTTTCCGAGACGGAGAGGAGAGGCGGGGAACGGTTCTACCTGTGTGAGAATCCGTATGATGATATGGAGGGAACCGTGACCATCCCGGTCATCCACTATCCGAACTACGCGGCAGAAGATACTGCAACGGGGAAGGAGATTGCGGTCACAACAGGAGAAAATCGTCAGATCTGTCTGGTGATCCCGGCGGGATATCAGGGAAAAATCCGTGTCTGGTATCGTGTGCCGGTGCTGTGGCGGATATTGGAGGTGATCTCTCTGCTCACGGCGATATGGATGCTGGTCAGCTGTCTGCGGAATAAAGCTGCTGCTGCGCCGGACTGACGCTGTTTCCCTCGATCAGCTTACACTCCGTGCGGATGTGGGAGCAAAATTCTGTGGATTCCCGGATTTCATGGTCCAGTAAGGTGATGGCAAGTGTCGCACGGTTTTCGTGCGGCACTTTTATCATGGTCAGCTGGCAGTCGCCCATGAGGTAGGAGGGCAGCATATCGACACCGATTAAGCTGACGTCCTCCGGAATCCTGACACCGAGGTCGCGGAAGGCGTGCAGGATGCCGATGGACAGATGGTAGCTCTCCATGATCAGGGCCTCGTGGACAGGAAATTTCGGCCAGTCCGTTTTGATCTTCTGATAGCACTCGTCAATGGTCTGCCCAAGCGTGATAAAGGTTTCAGGGGAGACGGGCAGATTGTGGGCCTCCATGGCTTCCAGAAACCCTGCCCTGCGTTCCTCGAAATTATAGATCGGTCGGGACATGCACAGATATCCGATGTCCCGGATCCCGCGGCGGAACAGATAGTCCACCGCCATGCCCGCGGCGCCGCGGTTATCGATCGTCACGCTGGAATACCGGTCCGGCAGTTCGTTGTCGTAAAGGACGACAGGCTTTTGGATGCCGCGAAAACGACATATATCATCTGATGTGAGCTCGGAGCCAAAGATCACAACGCCTGCGACAGAGGGAGAATTACAGTCTGCGGCAATCTGCTCGATCGGATCAGTCAGAAAATCCGGGCACTGGAGCTCTAATGTATAGCCCAGCCGGCTGGCAGTGCGCTCGGATATGGAAAAGAAATCCGGGAGCAGATCCAGCTCGGGGTTGGAGAAAAGGTGGGTTGCTTTGGCTGGCGATATGATCCGGATTACCGGCCTGGCGCCATGGAAGGCATGCGGGTAAGAAAGGGTGTTCGCCGTCCGAAGTACGTTTCCGGAAAGCATGCCTGATCCATCCGCCGAACCGGGGACAGTCGTATCTCCAAACGTTTTTCCGGCAGCCGGACGCTCTTCTGCCCCACGGCTTAACTCTGCGGCGTAAGCCAGGATTCTGTTTCGTGTCTTCTCACTGATGCCCGGTTTGCCGTTCAGAGCCAGTGATACGGTGGCCTTTGATACGCCAAGGGCCTTTGCGATCTCTACCGCTTTCATTCTTCATCCCTCACAAATCGAATCTTCATTTACCCTTTATTTTAGCGGAATGTAACAATTTGTCAAGCGTAAACGAATAATTTCTAAACAAATGTGGAAAATTTGTTTAGATACAAACGAATTCTGTACGGAAACAGGTTGCGCGGATTAAAAAAGTTTAGAAGATGATGTGCAAAACATAAAAAAGAAATGTGTAAAAACGATGTATTTCGCCGAATGATTGTGCAGAACATCGAAAATATAGATAAAATTCATTTGGAGATTGACAAAAAGAACAGATGATACTAAACTAAGTGTAACATAAAAAAGGAATGCGGGTTTAGAAAGTTCAGTAGATGAGCTAAACACGTTCAGTAAGGAGGAATCAGATGTTTCAATATGAATTCAGGGTACCAGAGCAGAAGCAGGTGAGGATGATTGTACATACGGATTGTAAAAATGAGGCAGATGACCAGTATGCGGTTGCGCATCATCTGATGACACCGCGGTTTGATGTCAGGGGAATTATTGCCGGACATTTTGATGACAACAGAAATCGTTATCCGAAGGGAGAGTCGGCAAAAGCCAGCTATGACGAAGTGATAAAGGTATTAGAGCTGATGCACGTCAGGGAGGAATATCCGGTGTTCTTAGGAGCCGGTACCCCTCTTGCCGATGAGCAGACGCCCATCGAATCGGAGGGCGCCAGGTTTATCATAGAAGAAGCCATGCGGGACGATCCGAGACCGCTGTTTATCGGGATGCAGGGAGCGATCACGGATCTCGCCTCCGCGATCCTGATGGAGCCGCGGATCTGTGAGCGGATGACGGCGATCTGGATCGGAGGCGGCGTATATCCGGAAGGCGGTTTTGAATTTAATCTGATTCAGGATGTACATGCGGCAAATGTAGTATTCGGATCCGCCATGCCGCTCTGGCAGGTGCCGATGAATGTCTATAAGCAGATGACTGTATCACTGGCTGAGCTGCAGTTAAAGGTGAGGCCCTACGGACAGATCGGCCGGTATCTGTTTGAACAGATGGCGGAGTTTAATGTGCATGCTGCAGATTCCCCCAACTGGCCCCACGGAGAGATCTGGGGACTTGGAGATCAGGGGACCATCGCGGTACTGATGGAGGAGAATGAGAAGACGGACGGCTACGAGATGATACCTGCCCCCCGGTTTGATACGGAGACGATGAAATATATCCATGGACAGGAGAACCGGAAGATCCGGGTATATCATAAGTTAAACGACCGGCTGACCTTAGAGGATTTCTTCTGCAAGCTGCAGCTGAATTTCCCGAAGGAGGAGTCGTGACGGACGATACGGTACAGATCAGATGCTGAGGCATCTGCGGCGGGGCTGTACGGACAGGGCGGTCAGGGAGACAGCCTGTGATCAGTCCGGGGAGGGGCATATTTCGAGCACGAAAAGGAGGGGCATACTTTTGGCGGGACCATTAAGAATATGTAAGAAAAATCCCAGGTATTTTACGGATGACTCGGGAGAGGCGATCTACCTGACCGGGGCGCATACCTGGATGGCGTTTCAGGATGCCATCGTCCCGGATCACCTGGAGGAGTCGGTGATCTTTGACTACGAGGGTTATCTGGACCGGATGCAGGCAGGCGGGCAGAATTTTCTGCGGCTTTGGTGCAGGGAGTCCGCCATCGGGATGGGAGCGGGCCGGAACATGCGATCCTTTACCGAACCGCTGCCGTATCGGAAGGTCGGGGAGCGGGAGAACGGGTATCCGGTGTTTGACCTCACACAGTTTAACGAGGAATATTTCACACGGCTGCGGCAGCGGGTGATACAGGCCGGGGAGCGGGGGATTTATGTCTCGATCATGCTCTTTGAGGCCTGGAGCGTGGATTCGCGGCCAGGTTACATTTTTGACAGCCATCCTTTTTATAAGGAAAACAATATCAACGGCATTGACGGAAATCCGGCGCCCATCGCCTGCGGCGCGCTGTCCGGGGAGAATGATAAGAACCCCTTTGTGCCGACGGAGCGGATCCTGGTCCACACGTTAGATGACCCGAAGATCACGGCATTGCAGAAGAACTATGTGAAAAAGGTGATCGAGACGTTGAATGATCTGGACAACGTCATGTATGAGATTGCCAACGAGGCGCTGCGCTGGTCGCGGTACTGGCAATATGAAATGATTGATTTTATTCATGAGACGGAAAAAATGATGGAAAAGCGTCATCCTGTGTGGATGAGCCATCTGGTTCCGGCGCAGAACGAGAGCCTTATGATCAGCAGGGCGGAAGCAGTGAGCCCGGGGGTGGAGAGCACGGCAGACAGTTACTGCATCAACCCGCCGGCTGCGGACGGAAACAAAGTGATCCTTGCGGATACCGACCATTTGGGCGGGATCTGGGGGACGTCCCAATGGGTCTGGAAATCCTTCCTGCGGGGATTAAATCCGATTTTTATGGATGACATCAGCGGGAAGCTGCCGGAGGGCTCCGGGGAAGCGGGCACTCAGGCGGACAGCCCGGTCAGCATGCTCTTCGGCCGGTATCAGTACGGACTGCCGGAGGACTGGGAGGAGCCGGTGCGCCAGGCCCTTGGGCGTGCGTCCTTTTGGGCAAAGCGGATCCACCTTACGGATATGACCCCTGCCGGCTGGGTCTCGTCCACCGGATACTGTCTGGCGGATCTGGGAAAGGAATACCTGATCTATCAGCCGGAATCCGGACAATTTAAGGTGAACCTCTACGGGGCGGATGTGACCTTCGGGGTGGAGTGGTATCGGATAGAGACGGATGAGATCATCGAAGGACGGCCCTTTTCCTGTGGGATGGCCATCGATTTTACACCGCCCTGCCCGGGGGAGGTATTACTGCACCTGACGCGTATCTGAGCCGGAAGGGAAGAAGTCACCCCGGATGAAAGGGGGATCATGCCGGAGTATCCGGCGATCCGGATAAAATTGGACTGAATGAAACTGCGAATGTAGTTTTCATAAAACAAATTTAAAGGAGGAAGAAGTAGCATGAAAAAGAGACTTGCAGTTTTGATGACGCTGGCACTGACCTGCGGGCTGCTGGCCGGTTGCGGCGGAGACGGAGGAGAGAGCACAGGCGGCGGCGCGGCAGGCGGCAGCGCAGCCGGGACAGAGGCCGGGGGAAGCGGCCCGGACAGCGGGGAAGCGGACGGAGCCGGGGGAACGGCAGCCGCGGACCGGGAGGAAGTTGACCTGACCTTCGTCTATATTGTCTCCGGTACCCTGGCGGATCAGGAGATGGTAAACGAGGAGATCGCGCGCCTGGCAAAGGAGCAGCTGAATGTGAACCTCACCGTGCTGCCGATGACGATTAATGAGGCGATGCAGCAGACCTCCCTGATGGTGGCCGCGGGGGAGAGCATCGATGTTTTTCCGGCCTGGGCGATGAATATCGCGAGCTTTGTGGACAGCGGCTATGTGCTTGACCTGGCGGACTATGTGGACGGTATGCCGAACACCCTCCAGTGGGTCGGAAAGGAGGACGTGGAGTGCTGTAATGTCGGCGGCTATATCTGGGGTGTCACGACGATGCGCGAGCGCTGCAACCCGCAGGGAATCGAGATGCGCACGGACATCTTAAATGAGCTGGGGATCAATCCAGACGATATTAAGACATTGGACGATGTCACGGATGTCTTCGCGCAGGTAAAGGAGAAGTATCCGGATATGGTGGTGCTTGGCGGAGCATCAACGGAAGGACTTGGTGCCGCGGGCGATATGGCCTATATCTGCGATCCGTTAAACGATGAACTCGGTGTGCTGGACAATTTCGGAGAGGAACTGACTGTTGTCAATGAATTTGAGACCGAATACTGGATGGAGCTGGTCAGAACGGCCAGGAAATGGTATGAGGCGGGCTATATTTCAAAGGATATGCCGACCAGCACGGACAGCGGGATGACGCTGATGATGGCGGGCAACCTGTTTGCTTATCCGGACAATTACAAGCCCAATACCGAGGCGGAGAAAAAGTCCCAGACCGGCATGGATCTCTCGATCATCCCGATCACACAGCCGTTAAGCCATACGACATCTGTCTGCGGACTTGGCTACAGTGTGAACGGCGTGTCGCAGCATCCGGACCGCGCCGTAGAGCTTTTGGACTGGATCATCGGAAGCCCGGAGGTGAACGACCTGATGAATTTTGGCGTTGAGGGCGTGCACTGGGTGGAGAACGAGGAGGGAACCGCTTCCTTCCCGGACGGTGTGGATACCGCAAACTGCGGCTATCACCTTGACTGGGGCTGGGCGATTCCGAACCAGTTCGCAGGCCATCTCTGGGAGGGGAATGATCCGGATCTCTACGAGCAGTATCAGGAGTGGAGAGCAGGTGCGAAAAAGTCGGCGGCATACGGCTTCAGCTTTGATTCCTCTCCGGTGACGGATGAGGTGATCGCCTGCAAGGCGGTGCTCGACGAGTACCTGCCGCCGATTACCACCGGTTCCGTGGATCCGGAAACCGCGGTGGCGGAGATGAATCAGGCCCTTTACGACGCAGGGCTTCAGACCGTAATGGACGAGAAGCAGCGCCAGTTAGACGAGTGGGCTGCAGCGCAGAATTAACGGTTATGATCATCGATGACTGTGATAACAGCGGATGGAAAAGCAGGCAGGTCATTTGGCGAAACGGAAACGGATCGGTACACCTAAAAGGCGAAAGATGAATCGGGGCACGGGTGGATGGCCTGTCCGCCCGTGCCCCGAAACCGTATCCGGGGGCTGATACATATCGCCATCAGGCCGTATCTGCGAATGATCCGGGAGACGTCTTTGGAAGACGTGTCTGCAGTACATGCCGCCCGCGGGCCGCGGAGGAAAGGAGAGAGGAATGGAGGAGAGAAAAAAGCATAATCAGAAGATTCTGATCAAAAAATGTATCCCGCTGTATCTGATGATGGTGCCGGGGATCATTTACCTGTTTATCAACAATTATATCCCGATGGCAGGGAGTGTCATCGCCTTTAAAAAATATAATGTGCGCGACGGGATTTTCGGGAGTGCATGGTGCGGATTTTCTAACTTTACCTATCTGTTTAAGAGCGATGCGGGGATTATCCTGCGCAATACCTTCTTTTATAATGTGGCGTTTATCATCGTAAATCTTGTGATGGGCGTGGCAGTCGCGATCATGATCAGCGATGTGAAGCGTCAGGGGGCGAGAAAGATTTATCAGAGCGCGGTGCTGTTTCCGTTCCTGGTGTCCATGGTGATCGTAAGCTATATCGTGTTTGCGCTGCTGAGCGTGGAAAACGGAATGATCAACAACAGTATCCTAAAGCCCATGGGTGCGGAGCCGGTCGGCTGGTACTCAGAGCCGAAATACTGGCCGTTTATCATTGTTATCGTGCAGATGTGGAAATCCTTAGGATACGGATGCCTGCTCTATATCGCGGCGATCGCCGGAATCGACAAGAGCATGTACGAGGCAGCGGAATTAGACGGGGCGTCGAAGTGGCAGCAGATCTGCTTTATCACGCTGCCGAACCTGGTGCCGACCATGATTACCCTCATCCTGCTGCAGGTGGGAAAGATTTTTTACTCGGATTTTGGCCTGTTTTACCAGGTGCCGCAGAATTCCGGCGCACTGTTTGACGTGACAAACACAATCGATACCTATGTATACCGCGCGATGATGTCGGCAGGCGGGATCGGAAGATCGTCGGCAGCCTGTCTGTTTCAGTCGGTTGTCGGATTTACGCTGGTGATGGTTTCGAATCTGATTGTACGCAGATTCAGCAAAGAAAACGCGATTTTTTAAGGAGGAAAGGAATGAGCAGCAATAAAAAATATCAGATTCTGATCAATATTCTGTTAGTGATACTTACCTTGTTTATGGTACTGCCCATACTGCTCCTGTTTATGTCTTCCATCACGGAGGAGAGTACGCTGATCGCGAAGGGCTATTCCTTTTTCCCGAAAAAATTCAGCGTTGAGGGATATGCCTATATCCTCAAAAACAAGGCGACCATTCTTTCCGCTTACGGCTACACGATCGGGATTACGGCGGTGGGAACCGTGGTGAGCGTGCTGGTGACGATGCTGATGGCGTTCCCGCTGTCGATCCGAAAGCTGCCGGGCAGGAGTATTTTTTCCTTCTACGTGCTCTTTACGATGCTGTTCTCCGGCGGAATCGTGCCGTCCTATATCATGTGGACTTCAACGTTTCACATCAAAAATACGCTGCTTGCCTATCTGCTGCCGGGGCTTCTGATGAACGCGATGAACATCATACTGATGCGGACCTTTTATATGAACAGCATTCCGGAATCGCTGTATGAGGCGGCGGAGATCGACGGGGCGGGCTATCTGACGATTTTTTGGAAGATTGTAATCCCGTTAGGCAAGCCGATTATGGTGACGATTGCAATGTTTACGGGACTGGGATATTGGAATGACTGGGTGAACGGCCTGTACTATATCAATGATAAAAAGCTGTACACGATTCAGGTACTGCTGAACAATATGATTGAAAATATCCGCGCGCTGCAGACGAGCGCCGGTGCGGGGGCAGGCTCTGTTGGGCAGATCCCGGCGGTATCCGTGCGTATGGCCATCGCCTTTGTGGCCCTGGCGCCGATTCTGGCGATCTACCCCTTCCTGCAGAAATATTTTGCCAGCGGGATCATGATGGGAGCCGTGAAGGGGTAAAACGCGGGGAGAGCCTCTGTACTGACGCCGCGCCAGTGAGTGCGCCGCCAAAGAGGAATGCTGATTCATGGCAGAAAGGAGAATGAGATGGACGATAAATATTTTGGATTCACGAAGGAGGACTGGGAGCGGTTGCAGATGGAGCACCGGGAGTGGCAGGAGAGCTTAGAGGGGCTTACATTCGTGCCGCTCTGGCCGGATGGGACGCCGGGGTATGTGCCGGAGTACGGCCAGGAGGAGCCAAAGCTGTGCCTGCTGCCGCCACAGAAGGAGAAGCGGGGCTGTGTGCTGGTGTGCGCGGGGGGCGGATATGGTATGAAATCTGTTTTTGAAGGGCGGATGGTGGCGGAGAAATACCATGCATATGGCTATAACGCTGCCGTACTGGACTACCGGTGCAAGCCCTACCCCAGGCAGATGGCGTTAGATGACGCACAGCGCGCGCTGAAGTTGCTTCGGTATCGTGCGGATGAGTGGAACATTGATCCGGAACATATCGCTATCGGCGGATTTTCGGCGGGCGGCAACCTGTCCTCCACGGCGGCGGTGCAGTATGAACACGCGAACCGGATCGTGGGGGATGCGGCGGATCAGGTCTCCTGCCGTCCGGCGGCGGAGATTCAGTGTTATGGCGCTATCACCTATGCGGTATCACATCAGCTGGGGAATCCGGGGGTGAAGGATGAGGAGGAAAACCGGAAGTTCTCGCCGGAGCTTCATATCACGAAAGACACGCCGCCCTTTTTCATGTGGATGACCGGACAGGACCAGATCATCCCGCGGGAAGGGTTCTATGAGACGGCCATGGCGCTGGAGAAAGCGGGGGTTCCCTATGAGCTGCATTTGTTCCCGGAGGGGATTCACGGGGTTGCGCTTGCGGACGGGAGCTCAAAGTTCGGAGAGAGAGACGACCACACGGCGGGCTGGATGCGGCTGTCATGCGAGTGGCTGGAAGGACTGGGATTCTGATGCGCGTGTAAAACATCAATGACGGTGAGAATGCCCGCACCGGTGCGGTCAGAGGGGCCGGGATTTTAACGGGCGCATATGAAATCAATAACGGTGAGAATGCCCGCACCGGTGCGGTCAGAGGGGCCGGGATTTTAACGGACGGACATGAAATTAATAACGGTGAGAATGCCCGCACCGGTGCGGTCAGAGGGGCCGGGATTCTGACAGGCGCATATGAAATCAATAACGGTGAGAATGCCCGCACCGGTGCGGGGGACTCAGAATACCTGGAACAGCAGGCAGAGAGGAGAACATGCAGATGAAACAGGAAGACTTCATCCGACAGATGACGAGAAGAGAGAAGACCGAAGCCACCGTGATGAAGAACGGCCGCTGCTTTGTGACAGAGCGGCTTCATAACCGGGGATTTCTGATCAAGGACAACCCGCGCGGGGACGAGGATTATGCGGTGGAGGATCCAAAGGACAGAAAGCCGGGAGATTATTATCCGGTGGCATGGCCGCAGGCAGCGGCACAGGCGGCATCCTTTGCACAGGATGTGGCGTACGAGATCGGAAAAGCGATGGGAAGGGAGTGCCGGAAACGCGATATCAATGTACTGCTGCGCCCGGGCGTCAATATCAAGAGAAGTCCGTTGTGCGGGAGAAATTTTGAATATTACTCCGAGGATCCGGTGCTGGCCGGTAAACTTGGCGGTGCGTTTATCCGCGGGACACAGTCAGAGGGGACGGCGGCAAACTTAAAACACTTCGCGGTTAACAGTCAGGAATTTGAGCGGATGACGACAAATGCGGTGGTCAGCATGCGGGCGCTGCGTGAAATTTATTTAAAACCGTTTGAGATCGCGATCCGCGAGGGGAAACCGTGGACCGTGATGACTTCTTATAATAAAGTAAACGGGCAGTGGGTGCCTGCGAACGAAGAGTTGATGAAGCTGCTGCGGGAGGAGTTCGGATTTGACGGTGTGGTGATCTCGGATGCGATGGCGATTCAGACAGAAAAGGTACTGTCACACAAATTCGGGCTTGACTTTGAGATCGGTGCGGCCGGCCTGCATACCAGGGAGCTGCAGGATGCCATCGAGCGGGGGATTCTGGATGAGGGGATTCTGGATGAGAGCATCGAAAAGATGCTTTTGCTGCAGGAAAAGACCGGAAACCGCGGGGAGAAACGGACGGATTGTGAGGCGGCGGATCATGCGCGCGCCAGGGAACTGGCAGCGGAGTGCATGGTGCTGCTGAAAAATGACGGCGTGCTGCCGCTTAAAAAGGGCGGACGCGTGGCGGTGATCGGAAGACTTGCGAAAGAGCCGAATTATATGGGGTGCGGCAGCGGTCACATGAACGGCTGGAAAATCGACAGCACATATGAGGAACTCTGTGCGCTGCTCGGAGAGGAGACGGAGATTTCCTACGCGGATGGCTACCGGATCGTGGATCGCGTGCATAAAGAGCAGGGGCCGGATGAGACGCTGATCGCGGAGGCGGTTTCCGCGGCAAAGGAAGCGGATGTGGTACTGTTCTTTACCGGACTTCCCATTGGCTATGAGTCGGAGGGGTATGACAGGCAGACACTTTCTCTGCCCGCGGATATGGAGGCTGCGCTTCGCGCGGTACTCGAAGCTGTGGACGGCATGGCACATGACGTGGCATGCGGCGCGGCGCAGGGAACAACGCACGACATGGCGGACGGCACGGCACATGACGTGGCATGCGGCGCTGGGAAGAAGGTTATCGTCGTCAATGTAAGCGGCGCTCCGGTCGATCTTACCCTGGCAAAGGAGCGGGCTGCGGCGATTCTGCACAGCTACCTCGCGGGCGAAGCGTTAGGAGGCGCCCTTGCGGATGTGCTCTGCGGTGTGGCGGAGCCGGGCGGCAGACTGCCTGAGACATTCCCGCTGCGGCTTTCCGATACGCCGTCCTACATGAGTTTTCCGACCTATCCGACGGTGATGCCGGACGTGCACTACGGGGAGGATATCTTCGTGGGCTACCGCTGGTACGAGAAGCGGCAGATCCCGGTGCTCTTCCCCTTCGGCAGCGGGCTCTCCTACACGACATTTGCCTTCTCCGATGCGGCCATGGGACAGGCGTCTTATGCGGCGGATGAACCGGTCACGGCGACGGTTTCCGTGAAAAATACCGGGAGCCGCAGGGGATCTCAGGTGATCCAGATGTATGTGAGAAAGCCGGACAGCGGTTACGTTGTTTCGGAAAAGGAGTTAAAAGCGTTTGCCAAAGTAACCTTAGACCCGGGGGAGGAACAGACCATGACATTTTCCGCGTCGCCGGAAGATCTCGGGTTTTATGACGAGGTGCGCGGCCGTTTCGTGCGGGAGAGCGGACGCTATGAGGTGATCCTGGCGACGGGCAGCGCGGAGACGGATATCATAGAAAAACTGTCGTTTGACGTAAAGGATGGGGAACGGGCACAGACTTACCACAGACTTCTTGCTGCGGAGTGGTTCCGGAAACACTCAGAGATCGGAGAGATCGCCGGCAGCGTATCCGACAGGGCAAAGGAAGCATTTGCCGGCAACCAGGACGATACACTGGGGGATCTGATTAATGCCATGCCAGCCTACCGCATGACGGAGGACAGTCTGTTCGGGGAACCTGCCATGCGGCCGGATGAGCTGGCGCAGGTGCTCGATCTGCTGAACCGTGAGGGAAGTCAGACTGTCTGAACTGTGCGGACAAAACAGGAGATCCGGCCGGCTGAATCGTGCAGGCGGAACAGAAGTCAGATCGTCTGAATCGTGGGGGAAACCAGACGTTCTGTTCCGTTCGCGCGGAACAAGGTGAGAATTTTCGGATTTACAGAAAGAGATGAGAGGAGAGAAAAGCAATGATTACAGAGATGAAAAAAATTCCCGTGACGGCGGATTCCTATCCGTTTCAGGCGGCGGCGAAACGGTGTGAATTTGATAAAATCGGATATATTGAGGACGAATATTTTATGTCCGGCACCGCGAATATCTACACGGAGACGGACGAGGATCACCATGTGAAGCCGATCTGTGAAAATGCGCCCTACACGACCCGCGTGCTGGTGCGACGTCCGGCGGACACTGCGCGCTTCAGCGGAAATGTGGTGATTGAGATCTTAAACGCCTCCGCCATGATGGACATCGACCGCATGTGGGTCAATACCTGGCAGTACCTCACAAGAAACGGCGATATCTATATCGGCGTGACCAGCAAGGGGCATGTGGTGGACACCTTAAAGCGGTTTGACCCAGAGCGCTATGAGGCCATTAACTGGGCCAACCCGATGCCGGACCGGAAGGCGCCGGTGGGAGGGCTGTTTTCGTTTCTGCCGCAGTTTGAATCCGGCCTCTACTGGGATATGCAGGTGGAGCTTGCAAAGCTTCTGCGCACGGATGACGAATTAAACCCGATCCGCGCATATGGGAAGCCGTATCTCTATCTGCTGGGCTGGTCACAGTCAGGGAGCTACATGTCAAGGATCCTGCAGTCCTTTGCATATCAGCCGAAGAACATGGAGAACGGGCCGCTCTTTGATGGCTATCTGGAGGCAGGGGCGGACTGTGCGCTTGCGCCGATCAATGCCTATGAGCCGAAAGCCACTGACGGCCGGATGATGGGCGGCGGGGCAGTGCCGGTCAGTGAGGTGCTGCTCTCAAAAGAACCGTATATCGCGATCAACACGGAGAGTGAGAACCGCGGAGCGAACTGGGCGGGTGATGCGGATCTGCCGGATTACAAATTCCGCACCTATCAGATCGCCGGCACAAGCCATGATTCATACTACAATATGATCACCTATTATGAGGGGCATCTGCACGACGATGCGAAGAAATATGGCTGTGAACTTCAATTCTCCGGAGCGGAGGGGGAGCCGTTGGACACGCCGTATGAATATATGTTCCAGGCGGCGCTGCGCAACCTCTATGTCTGGGTGCGCGAGGGAGTGCCCGCGCCTCATGCGCCGAAGATCGATACGGTGATGGCAGGGGAGAAGGATTTTGATGCGCTCGCCCTGATGCATAAGGGGCCGAAAATGAAGTATGAGAACCGCAAGGATCTCTTCGGCAATACGACAGGCGGCATCCGTATGGCGGCGATGGACTATCCGGTCGGTCGGTATCAGAGCCACAGCATCCGGTCGGACGGGAGCTTCGATCCGATGTTCGGGACCGTATTCCCGTTTTCGGCGGAGCAGCTTACGGCGATGTACGGCTCACTGGCGCATTATCGTGAACTCGTGGAACAAAGCGCACAGGAGACAATCGCGCAGGGATTTTTACTGCGGGAGGATAAGGAAGCGTATGTGGACCGCACCGTGGCGATGGCAGAGCGGCGCGGGCTGAAATAGTATTCATTTTTGTGAAAAAGGATCATCTGTCATGGAAGGAGCTGCTGCAAAACAGCACAGGCGGACAATATATGGCATGCATGAGCCGCGCCGGGATCACTGTCTGTCTGGTTTGTAATAAGCCGGCGGGTGTCCGATATATTTTTTAAACTGTTTCGAAAAGACATACGGGTCTGCATAACCGACAGCGGCCGCGGTTTCCCGGACGGAGCTGCCCTCAGTCAGGAGCCGCTGGGCGTAGTGGAAACGGTTTTCGAGCACAAAACGGAGCGGGGACCGGCCGGTTTTCTGCTTAAAAAGCTTGCGGAAGGTTTCGTAGGAGAGCCCCAGCGAGGCCGCCACGGCAGGGAAGGAAAGGCTGCGCGAGAGACAGGCATCAAAGAGAAGCTGCTTTGCGCTGTCGATCAGTGCGGTATCGTCCCGGGTAAGTTCTTTTTTTCCTTCGCTGTGCAGCTGGATTAAAAATTTCTGGATACCGAGCCAGACTTCATGCAGCTGCTTTGCCGGTGTCGCTTCAAGCTCTGTCACGAGTGCCTGCATCCAGCTCTCCAGATAGGACCGGATCTTGATGGAAAAAACGGGGGTGTCGTTGAAAAAACGCATCGAATCAAGCGCACGGTAAGTCGCTGCGCCGATGCAGATCTGATAAAAGCGGACCGCGGATCCGGCGGGAAAGGAAAGCCGGCAGCCCTGTCCGGGAAAAAGCCAGAACACATTCCCGCGTGATAAAATGCGGGTGCTTCCGCTCTCATCCGTCAGCGCGGGAGATCCGGCAAGCGTCAGCGCACATCGGTAAAACGGCTGCGGCGACAGTTGTATTTCGTCGGAGTCTGCCGGAAAGGTGAGAAATCCAAGTCCGATGATACCGTTTTCCGGATCTTCGTGAAAGAATCGCCAGACAATGCCCGGTGTGTCAGAAATATGATTTTTTCTGCGGCACTGTTCGTAAGATCTCATTTCGCAAGATTTCATTTCGCAAGATTTCATTTTATACAGGTTTCCTTTCCGCGTTGTTTTCCATGATACCAGAAATAACATGAAAAAACAAGGCGGTGTCATGGTGTTTTCGTACAAAACATGTTAGATTTGGAATATTGAAGGCTGCAGGTTTGCGTCCGCGCGGCAGCGCAGACCGGATAAGCGTAAGAGCCGTGCAGAAACGGAGGAAGAATAATGAGAGATCAGAAATGGAACAGCGGATGGAACTACTGGCCGGATAAGGATGCGTTTGCGCTGGTGTGGAATGTGCCGGAGCAGGCGCGTGAGGTTACGCTGCCGCACGACGCGATGGCGGAGGAGCAGGCGCGTGAGGACAGCTTAAACGGCGGGAATACCGGATACCGGGACGGGGCGGTGTACAACTATGTGAAGCGTTTTACCGCGCATGAAGAGTACCGGGAACGGACCGTGATGCTGAAGTTTGAGGGGGTCTACATGAATGCCATGGTCTATGTCAACGAACAGCTGGCGGCGAAGTGCCCGTACGGGTACACCGGATTTTATGTGCCCCTGAATGATTTCCTGCGCTATGGAAGGGAAAATGAGATCCGTGTCGTGGTGCGCAACGGGGCGATGACAAACAGCCGCTGGTACAGCGGCGGCGGGATTTACCGTGATGTGTATCTGCTGGTTTCTGATCTGACCTATATCGAACCGGACGGCGTGCAGGTGACGACCGAATCGGCTGACGGGGATTACGCGGTCGTGCGTGTGACGGCGGAGATTAAAAACCGCAGATATCAGCCCATGAAGCTGCAGCTTCATACCATTCTGTATGACGAGACCGGGAAACAGGCGGCGTCGGAGAACACAAGTCTGATTCTGTTTGAGCAGGAGGGAAGGAAGGTGACGCAGCGGATGACGGTGGAGCGTCCGGCGCTCTGGTCTGCGGAGCATCCGTCACTCTATACCTGCTGCTGCCGGCTGTACCTGGAGGACGGAACGGATGCCGGGATTTCCGTGTCCGCGGGGACGGATGCGGCGTGCTGCCAAAAGGCGGACAGTGCAGCGATCACGCTGCTCGATGAGAGCGTGATCCGCACCGGCATCCGCACCATTTCTGTGGATGCGAAGCGCGGCCTGCGTGTAAACGGCGGGACCGTGAAGCTGCGCGGCGCCTGTATTCATCACGACAGCGGTTTGCTCGGCGCGGCGACATATGAGGAGGCGGAATACCGCAGAGTGCGCATTTTAAAGGAGGCTGGCTTTAACGCGGTCCGCATGTCGCATCACCCGGCGGCGCCGGCGCTGCTTCTGGCCTGCGATGTGCTCGGCATGTATGTGATGGATGAGACCTTTGATATGTGGAACAGGTGCAAATCGGATTATGATTACGGCCTTTATTTTTCGGAGTGGTGGGAGCGCGACACACAGGCCATGGTGCGAAAGGATTATAATCATCCGTCGGTTATCTTATATTCGGTCGGAAACGAGATCCCGGAGATTGGGACGGATCACGGGGCAAAGATCTGCCATGAGATCTGCGAAAAGATCCGTTCGCTCGATACCACACGGTTTACACTGGCCGCCATCAACGGCGTATTCGCGGCGGGAGACCGGATGGGAGAGATCATGGCGGATCTGATGCGGGGGCCGGCCGGGGCGTGTGATGACAGTGTGACGGATGCGTCAGGCGGTTCTGATGGTCCGGTGAGAGAAGGCGACTCAGCAGTCAGCCCTGGCGAGGCGGTGAGAGAAGGCGACTCAGCGAAAGCAGGCGGGGAAGACGAAGGCCCCGGCGGTATGCCGGAGGGAAATGTCAATGACTTTATGACGATGATGGATACGCAGATGGACCGGATCGTCGTGCACCGGGTGATCAGCGAGCGGCTGGAGGCAGCCTGTGCGTCGACGGATATCGCGGGATATAACTATATGACGGCGCGCTATGAGAAAGACGGGGAAAGGTATCCGAACCGTGTGATTGTCGGCAGCGAGACATATCCGCCGGAGATTGCGCGCAACTGGGAGCTTGTGAAGCGGCTGCCCCATGTGATCGGCGATTTTACCTGGACGGGCTGGGATTATATCGGGGAAGCCGGCGTCGGCGTACCTGCCTACCGGTTCGGTGAGGGCGGTTTCGGCGCACAGTTTCCGTGTCAGCTTGCGTATTCCGGGGATATCGACATCACCGGTTTCCGCCGCCCGGCATCCTATTTCAGAGAGGTGGTGTTCGGACTGCGGAAGGATCCGTATATCACGGTGCAGAATCCGCATCATTACGGGGAGAAGCTGATGAAGACACCGTGGGTGATCAGCGACAGTATGTCCTCCTGGACGTATCCGGGATATGAGGGAAAACCGGTGATTGTGGAACTCTATGCGCCGGGCGATGAGACGGAGCTGTTCTGCAACGGGATTTCTCTGGGAAAGAAGCCGGCCGGGAGCGCGGCGGGATACCGCACGCTGTTTGAGACTGTCTACACGCCTGGAACTCTGCGCGCCGTATCCTATGAAAACGGGCGGGAAATCGGGAGCATGGAGCTTTCCACGGCAGGAGAGAGACGGAAACTTGTACTGACAGCGGAACTGCCGGGCAGCAGTGCGGGAAAGACCGGGGATATCGTGGACGGACGGCAGTGTGCAGAATCACAGGAAGCTGTCATGTCGGGGATGCCGGAACTGCCGGGATCTGTGCGGCAGAGTGTGCCGGGGGGAAAAGAGCAGGAAATGTCAGAAGAGAGCAGCGCAGAGGACGGTGCGCTGGTCTACGTCATGATCGCATGTCAGGATGAGGCGGGAATCGTCGCGGACGACACGGAGCTCACACTCACGGCGGAGATCGACGGGGACGCCGTAATGCTCGGATTTGGCAGCGGAGATCCAAAGACAGCATATTCCTATCAGGGAACAAAGACAAAGACCTTCCACGGAAGAGCACAGCTGATCTTAAAGAAGAATAAAAAAGCACCGGCGACGGTGCGGATCAGAGCGGGAGAGCTTAAGGAGGAGATACGGCTGTAGCAGGGGCGGAAATGCTTCCCTGGAAAAAGAAAACGCCCGGAACCGGAAGAATAATGGCGATACCGGTTCCGGGAACTGACTTATCCTTTGATCCGGTCAATCTCTGTGAGATTGATACCGGAAACAGTGAGAATGACTTTCAGATCCGTATATCGTTTTTTTAAGGACAGGTAGACTTCGGAATCTTTTTCCGCCAGCTGCATCCAGTCCTGCACCCGGGAGAATTCTTCCACTGATATTTTAAGCATTTCTTTTTCTGTCATGACCGTTCACCTCCTTCTTTTAAAAAGAAGTGTTTATGTGCTATACTTATCATATCATATTATTTTATGAAAATCTATAGATATACGCAGGAGGCAGTATGAAAATCAGAAAAATATGGTCCATGTCGACCTTCCGGCTGCTGCTTCTCGTGGTATCGGTGGTGGTGCCGTTAAACATTCTGACGCTTGTTCTGAGTAATACGGCAGTCACAGAGGTGCTGCGGCAGATTTCCGCGGAGACAGAAAACGCGCTGGAAATCTACATGAATCAGATCGACGGCGCGATGGAGCGTATCGTTCGGAAAATGCATCTGGTTGCGCGCGAGGACGTGGATTTCTCCCGTATCAACACAAAAGAGATCGACGGCGATGAGGAATATTACCGGCAGATGCATGCGGTGGTGCAGCTTTATAACGGATTCGGCGATATTCTCGATGATCACAGCTGGGTTACGGGAGTTTACGTGTCGTATCCAGAGAAAGATATGACTGTCGTGAGATGCGCGAGCAACTATATGGTATACGAACACGCGCTGGAGAACTATCTCCTGGATTCGATGGAGGAGGCGGACTGGCTTAACACGTGGCGGATGACGGAGTTAAACGGCAGAACCGTGATGATCGTTACCGCAAAGTATAAAAATGCCTGGTATGGCGCGTGGTTTGACGTAAAGCTGCTGGCGGAGGAACTGGGGCTTTCAGAGCCCGGCCGCGAGCTGGTGACGCTGTTTGTCAGGGACGACGGGAGTGTGTGCTACCGGAATGACGGACAGGCGGAGACGCCGATAAAGGATCGTATGGATCTGAATGAGACGGTGTTCCATTATGATGGTGAGTCCTATATGCTGGCGCAGGCATCCGCGGACGGCGTCCCGTTTACGCTGGTGCAGATTTTTTCCAAGAGCGAGATTGACAGCTCGCTGCCCGCGATCATCCGGGTTCTGCAGATTGCATCCTTTGCGGCGCTCATTATCCTGCCGGTGATTATACTCGGCATGAAAAAATGGATGATCGCGCCGCTTTCCCGGCTGACGCAGACGATGGAGGAGATCGAGGCCGGAAATATGGAGGTCCGGATCCGCGAGGAGAAAACGGGAAGTGAGTTTGAACAGATCAACCACAATTTTAATCATATGATGGACGAGGTCTCGGATTTAAAAATCAGTGTATACGAGCAGCAGTTAGAAAAGCAGCAGATTAAGATGCGGTTTTTAAGCCAGCAGATCCAGCCGCATTTTATTTTAAATACGCTCAATATCCTTTACAGCTATGAGCAGGAGGAGTATCCTCTGATTCAGAAGATGATCCTGTGCCTGGCAAAATATTTCCGCTATATCGTGAACGCAAATTCAAAATTTGTGCTGCTTTCGGAGGAGATGGATCATATCCGCAATTATTTTGAGATTCAGCAGGTGCGCTATCCGGAGACATTTTTTGCCTATGTGGAATACGATGAGGAGATCGCGGACTGTCTGGTGCCGCCGCTTCTCATACAGAATTTTGCGGAAAATGCGATCAAGCATTCGTTGAAAATCGGAAATAACATCGATATTTTTGTCATCGGACAGAAGTACGGGGAGGATGCGGTGCGGATCCGCATGCTCGACACCGGTGAGGGGATCGACGGGGAGCTGTTAGAAAAGATCAGGCGGTTCCGTGACACCGGAGAGCCGCAGGAGGGACTTGGCGTCGGGATACAGAATGCGGTCGAGCGCTTACAGGTGCTCTACGATGCGAAGACACAGTTTGAGATTGTGCGGGATGAGCCGCACGGCACGCGGATCGAGATCGTGCTGCCGCTGTTTCACGCGGGAGACGAACCAGATGGCGGGGAGGCCGTGCTGCGCGGCGTGGAAGTGTGAGCCGGGGGACCGGATCGCGAAACCGCAGCCGGGGGAGGGGAGGCCGTGCTGCGCGGCGCCAAAGTGTGAGTGGGAGACCGGATCGCGAAACCGCAGCCGGGGAGGGGAGGCCGTGCTGCGCGGCGCCAAAGTGTGAGCCGGGAATCGAATAGCAGAAGGGAGAAAAAGATGCAGGCATTGCTGATAGACGACGAGGTGGTGGCGGTAGGCGCGTTAAAGCGCAGGGTGAACTGGGAAACGTACGGCGTAAAGCAGGTCTTTACGGCGAATTCGATGCAGCAGGCAAAGGAGATTTTTCAGAAGGAGCCGATCGATTTCATGCTCTGCGATATCGAGATGCCGCAGGGCAGCGGGCTTGAGCTGTTTGAGTGGGTGAAGACGTATTACCCGAAGACGGAGTGCGTTTATGTCACCTGTCATCCGGAGTACGAGTATATCCGGCAGGCGCTGCGGTTAGGGAGCGCCGATTATATCTTAAAGCCGATCGATTATACGGAGCTCGACGGGATCTTAACGGAGCTTGTAAAGAGACTTGGGGAGGGGCGCGACATTGACCGGATTCCGGAGGAGATTGTGGGGAAGCTTGTGGCCGAGGAGGCGCAGATGAAGCAGGACGACTGCGTGCATGAGGCGAAGCGCTTTATTCTGGAGCACATTCAGGAAACGATATATGTAGAAGAAATCGCGGAGCAGGTGCATTTGAACGCGCAGTATCTGATGCGTTTGTTTAAAAAAGAGACGGGCATGTCGATCCTGGAATTTATCACAAATGAGCGGATGAAGCTGGCGAAGGAGCTTCTCGTGAAGACGGATTTTGCGATCAACAGGGTGGCGGACTGTGTGGGGTATGGGAATTACTCGTATTTTACCCGGATCTTCAAGCGCTGTACGCAGGTCAGCCCGAAGGTGTACCGGCAGCAGCATGGGCAGGGGACGCAGTGAGGGGAGAATTCTGAAAGGACGGCGCTGTCATTTCGATCGGGTATACAGTACCGTTTTGCAAAATCATCAGATTAATTTTCTTTCCATTAAGATCTCTGCAATAGCAGAGACGGCGTCGCACATCATGTCCTGATTTACCTGACTTTTTACAATTTCTGATATCACATAGTCTTCAGACATTGCGCCGGCCGCAGCAGACAATGCCGGCGTTTCCAAATGATTCCGCAGCGTGAGACGGCAGGCGGGTCCGGTATCCATGAAATACAGTTTCGGCTGTTTTACAATGTGTTTGATGGTATTTTCTGAATACAGCGCAGGCAGATATACAAGTAGAGGAAACCAGAATGGACAGCCATCCGTCTGCCGTTTTCCGGCCAATGCCGATATCTTTCGCCATAGCTGTCAGGTTCACCTCCTGACTGACTCTTGCGGCGGTACAGGCTTACGGCAATCAGATCACGAATATCGCGTTCCAGACAAGTCTGCATATATGAATCATAATAATCTTCCGGAAGCAGATTCCGGTCTGTAATCATCCAGGGCATTCCGCCGCGGTAAATCTTTTTGTAAACAGATATTATTTTTCAGGAAAGTCATAATAAGTCATAAATCAGGTTAGGAAACTTCTATTTTTGAAAAAACGAATCTGTTAAGATCGGTACAGAACAAAGAGATCACAGGTCAATGCAGCGGGGAAAAATCCCCGGGTGTAAAAAACAGGGAGACAGTGCACTGACAATGATAGTCGCACTGCGGAAAGGGAGGAAAACATGAAGAAAAAACTGGTGAGCGCACTACTCACAGCGGCAATGCTCGGAACGATGCTTGCAGGCTGCGGCGGAGACGACGGCAGCACGGGTGCAGGCGCGGCGGGAAATGCAGACGGGGCAGGCAGCAGTACAGCAGACGGCAGTGCTGGCACGGAGGCAGACAGTGCAGGCAACGCCGAAAACGGAGCGGAAATCGATTTTGACGAGGAGCCGTACGAGGTCAGCATCCAGTTCGTCGGGCTGTTCGAGGAGAACAACAATGTGGCGAACGTGGAAGCCGCGCTCAACGAGATCACATTAAAGAAGATCAACTGCACCGTCGATATCGTGCCAACCTTTATCGGGGATCTGCCGACGAATACCTCGATGGCGGTAGCCGGGGGCGAGAAGCTCGATATCGTGACGGTCGGCCTGACACAGAAGATGGATTCGATGGTGCCGGACGGACTGCTCTTAGAGCTTGACGACCTGCTCGCGGAGCGGGGGCCGGCGGTGACCGCGGTGACCGCGGACGTGGCGGAAGCGCAGAAGATCAACGGAGTGACCTATGCAGTATCCGGATATCCGTATGCGGCGATGGGCAGCGGCTTTGTCTATAATAAGACCATGGCGGATCAGTACGGGATCGAGTTGCATGACGGTATGACGATGGAAGAGCTCGGGGAAGTGGGTGAGACCTTAAAGGAACATGGAATTTATTTAACGACATTCGGAAATTCTTACCAGCTGAATTACAAATTTGCAAATACGCTGGATATCTTTGGGGACAATGCGATTTACGGCGGACTTTTGGATCCGGCGAACAGTACAGTCATTGAGAATGTCTATGATTCGGAGGAGCTGCGAACCTACTGGAAATCGGTAAAGGCGTGGGCAGATGCCGGTTATCTCCCGTCCGATCAGCTGACGGATACGGTGTCGACGCAGGAATATTTCTCACAGCAGAAGATTTTCGGCACTTATACGGGGTATACGGTAAACCAGATCGCGGTGTGGTTAAGTCCGGATTTTGAGACGGGAATAATCCAGGTAGATGACGGGCTGATCTGTACCGGTACGGCGAGGGAATTTATGCTCGGCATCGCGTCGAACTGCGAGCGGCCGGACAAGGCGATGGATCTGATCAACCTGATCTATGAGGATCCGGAGGTCTGCAACCTCTTACAGTACGGCGTGGAGGGAACCGATTACGCGGCGGTCGACGGCACGGAAAATGTGATTACGTATGACGGTACGCCGAATGCGGATCACAACAGCTATTATGCGGGATTTGTTCACTACGGCGATCCGTTAAAGCAGAAGGTGATAGCCCCGTTAGATGACAATTATTACGATGAACTGGTAGCGTTTGAAGAAAGTGCGGACAGATCCTTATGCTTCGGCTACTCCTTCGATGCGTCGGATTACAGCGCGGAGGCGGGTGCGATTTCCTCGAAGCTGCAGGAGATGCTGCCGGAATTAAACGCCGGAATGGTGGCCGACGTGGACGCGGCGGTCGACGAGCTGGTGGCGGCGCTTGAGGATGTCGGGATCAACGACGTGATCGCGGCAAATCAGGAACAGCTGGACGCGTATCTGGGAAAGTAAAATGAGGAGAAGCACATGGAGCGAAAAAGAAAGAAAACGGGGGGAAGCGGCAGCTTCCTCCACTGGCTCCCGTTTTATCTGATGGGACTGCCGGGAATCATTTATTTATTCATCAACAACTATCTGCCGCTTGCGGGGCTTCAGATCGCTTTTAAGAATTTTAATTACGGAAAAGGCATGTGGAAGAGCTCCTGGGCCGGATTTAAAAATTTCAAATTTTTGTTTAAGACAAATGACGCACTTATCATGATCCGCAATACGCTCTGCTATAACGTCGTCTGGATCCTGCTCGGCATGGTGGTCGGCGTGACGGCGGCGATCCTGATCAATGAGGTGCTGAGCAAGACCGCAAAGAAATTTTATCAGACGATTATCCTGCTTCCGTATCTGATGTCGATGGTGGTGATTGCCTACCTCGCATACGCGTACCTCTCGCCGACATCGGGGCTTTTTACAAAAATCATTGAGAATATCACGGGCACGGCGCCGGCATTTTACCAGGAGTCGAAATGGTGGCCGTTTATACTTACATTTATAAATCAGTGGCGTGGGATCGGGTTCGGAATGATCCTTTATCTCTCAAGTATCTTAGGGATCGATCCGGCCTACTATGAGGCGGCAAGGCTGGACGGGGCATCAAAGTGGCAGCAGCATAAGCTGATCACGATTCCGCTGTTAAAACCGACGATCATCATGCTCTTTATCTTAAATCTGGGACAGATCTTCCGCTCGGATTTCGGACTGTTTTATCAGGTGCCGATGAATCAGGGGAAACTGTTTTCTGTGACGCAGACCATCGATACCTATGTGTACCGTGCGCTGCTGCAGTTAAATGACGTGGGCATGTCCTCCGCGGCGAGCTTCATCCAGTCCGTGGTCGGTTTTCTTTTTATCGTAACTGCCAATAAGATTGTCTCAAAGCTGGATGAAAACAGCGCTTTATTCTAGGAGGTGTCCGCATGAAAACGAAAAGTCAGAAACGCTGGTCACTCGTGGCCAACATCGTGTTATCCGTTTCATCCTTCCTGGCGCTGATGCCGTTTCTGCTTCTGATCATCGCTTCCTTCACCGACGAGGAGGTCGCGATGACGGACGGCTATACCTATTTTCCGGCAAAATGGTCGCTCGCGGCATACGACTACATCGTCGGCCAGGCCGCGATGATCGGAAGGGCGTACGGGATGACGATTATCACTACGCTTATAGGCACATCGGCGGGCATTGTGATCACCGCGCTGTTTGCCTACATGCTCGCGCAGAGGAAGCTTCCGGGCAGAAAGCTCTTAAATTTTTATGTGGTCTTTACGATGCTGTTTAACGGCGGACTTGTGCCGACCTACATCATGTATGTGGGAACCTTTCATGTGAAAAATACGATCTGGGGGCTGATTATCCCGAACATGCTGATCAACGGCTTTATGATTATGCTGGTGCGCAACTATTTTGAGAACAGTATCCCGGAGGAGCTCTACGAGGCGGCGCGCATTGACGGCGCGAGCGAGTATTATAACTTTTTCCACATCGCGCTCCCGCTCTCCGTCCCGATCCTTGCGACGGTCGGTCTGATGACCGGGATTGCCTACTGGAACGACTGGCAGAACGGCCTGTATTACCTGGACGACAAGGGAAAGCACCTGTACACGATTCAGAATATTCTGAACAATATCAACACGAATATCGCCTTCCTGGCGTCGAACGCGACAGCCGGTGTGAATCTCGCCGATCTGCCGACGACGACGGTGCGTATGGCGATCGCAGTGGTCGGAATCCTGCCGATCCTGATTATTTACCCGTTCTTCCAGAAGTATTTTGCAAAAGGACTGACCATGGGGGCGGTCAAGGGCTGATCATCCGTCCGGCAGCTGCCGTCTGCGGTACTCCCGCGGCGGTATGCCGCAGCACCTTTTAAACTGCCTGGGAAAATAGTCCACGCTGTCATAACCGGCGGCGCGGGCCACATCTTCGATATTCAGGTTTGTCTGTACGAGCAGGCCGGCCGCTTTCTGGATCTTATATGCAGTGAGGATCTGGGTGAGCGTCCGGCCTGTTACGTTTTGAATTATACGACTCAGGCAGGACGGATTGCAGCCGAAGGTGTCCGCGGGGGAGGACAGCGTCACCGTCCCGGCACGGGCCTGGACGACGATGTCCCGGATATAGCGGATCGCGCAGACCTCCAGTTTTTTTTGCATGATCGTCTTGGCGGCGATGGAATCTGAACTGGTCCGGGGCAGTCTGTCCGTCCGGTTTTTTCTGATTGTTTCTTACATAGTGACAAAGTCATGAGGCATGTGGTAGACTGATCTTAGATGAAGACTGGCAGAGGCGGTCTGCCAGTCTGACGTGAAAGGGGTGAAAAGCCTGTGGTCAGAACGGTTGGGATCTGAATAACCCTGAGGTGGTGACTGCAACGGCCGGATAAGCAAACGTCTGGCACCTGCCGGGCAAATACCGGTTCCAACAACCTGGTGGGAAAGCTGATCCGGGAGGGAAGCCGTCAGATCAGGCTTTCGTTTGAGGCGCTGCTTCGAGGGAAAGACGGTGCTGATTGCGGCGGAAGGGTGAAAAAGACAGAAATTATAAAACTATATTTGAAGGAGGTACATATGTCAGCATACTACAAGGTAACAGAAATCAGACCCCATGTCTATCGTATGTTCAGCGGGGAGCAGGTGCACATGGATCTGTTCGTGGGGGAGCGGGCGGCGCTGCTCTTTGACACGGGCTACGGGTACGGAAATCTGAAGGAGACGGTGAGGAAGATCACGGACCTGCCCCTTACCGTGGTAAATTCCCACGGGCACTTAGATCACGCCTGCGGCAATTACCAGTTTACGGAGGAGATTTACATCCATCCGGACGACATGGAGCTTTGCCGCGGTTCGAATGCCAGGGACAACCGGTTGCGGAGTATCGAACACGCGAAGCATACGGCGGACTATGCGACGGGGGAAGAGCACAATATCCTTCCCGAAGGCTTTGACGAGGAGGCATATGCGGCGGGCGGCTGCGGGAATCTGGTGCCGGTAACCGGGGGACATGTATTCGATCTCGGCGGAATCACGCTGCGTGTGGTGGAGCTTCCGGGACACACGAAAGGGAGCATCGGCCTTTTGTATGAGGAGGAGCGGATGCTGTATGCCGGGGACGCGTTAAACGGGTTTCTGTGGCTGTTTCTGCCGGAATCCTTAGATCTCGCCGTCTATACGGAGACCATAAAAAAGGCGCAGGGAATCGGGTTCGACTGGCTGGTGATGTCGCACAATCCGGTGATCGCAGAGAAATCCGTGCTTGACGATTTCCTGGACTGCGCGACACATGTCGACTATGAGAACGGAATCCCGTTTGAGGGGCCGATTCCGGGGATTTCCGCGAAGGTCTGCATGCGGCCCGGATATCGCGGGATGGAGGATATGGCAAAGCCCGGGTTTGCCTCGATCGTGATCAGTGAGGAGCATTTATAAAAAGGAGAGTTTGACGGGAAGCCATTGTGATTTATTTACGTAACGAAGGATATCAGGAGAGAGCAGCTCCCTCCTGGTCGTTGTACTATTCGTTAATTGAGGTTAAAACAGAACTAATATCAGCTTCCAGCGCTTTCTGTTGAGATGCTGTCAGTTTTTTTGGATGTACTATCTCATGTTTGGCGGGTCACAAAGTCATGTGTTTCACGCAAGCGAGAAACACATGACCTTTTGACCCTGTCATCATGTCATGATAGTGCATAAAAGGGGGTTAAAATTTCTATACTGCATAGAAAAATTATGCTACACTGGTATATATTGGCAGTGCAGAATGGAGGTATTCTTAATGAACACAGTAGTCACGACAAAAAAGGGAAAGATCCGCGGTGTGGAGATGGACGGCTATGTCCTGTTTAAGGGGGTTCCGTACGCAAAGCCGCCGATCGGGGAACTGCGCTGGAAGGCGCCGCAGGAGGCGGAAGCCTGGGACGGCACTTACGCGGCGGATCAGTTTTCATGCAAGCCCGAGCAGGGAGGACAGGAGGACGGCTCTTTTTATCAGAAGGAATTTTATGAGAATCCGGAGTTTCTGGTGCCGTGCAGCGAGGACTGCCTGTACTTAAATATCTGGATGCCGGCGGACTGCAGGGAAAAGAAGCTCCCGGTGGCCTTCTGGATCCATGGCGGGGCATTTATGGGAGGCTTCGGCAGTGAGCTGGAGTTCGACGGGGAGGCGTATGCGAAGCGCGGCGTGATCTTAGTCACGATCAATTACCGGCTGAACGTGTACGGTTTCCTTGCGCATCCGTGGTTTTCCGCGGAAAATGAGCAGGGGATTTCCGGCAATTACGGCACGCTCGATCAGATCGCAGCCTTAAACTGGGTATATGAAAATATCGAAAGCTTCGGCGGAGACCCGGAGAACATCACGGTCTTCGGGCAGTCGGCGGGCGCCATGAGCGTGCAGACGCTGGTGTCCTCGGAGCTGACCCAAAACAGGATCGCAAAGGCGATTTTGCAGAGCGGGGGCAGCTACGGGACGGGCCTGCACCGCGACATGCCGCTTTCCGAGGCGGAAGAATACGGGAAAAAATTTGTGGAGCTGACCGGGGCGAAGAATGCAGACGAGCTGCGCAAGATGACGCCGGAGGAGCTCGCAGGGCCGCTCGGAAAGATGATGGGCGAGATGTTTACGTCGGGGAAAGGGCTGGTGTTTGTCCCGAATCAGGACGGTTATCTGCTCACACAGGGTTATTACGAGACGATCGATCAGAATAAGATCAAGGACATTCCCTATATGATCGGCAGTACGAAAAACGATATCATGGTGACGGAGGAGGAGCTTGCGGCAGGGAAAAAGGGGTCTCTCTACGAGGGCTGCATCGCGTTTTCCCACAGGATGGAGGAGCTGCAGGGCAGACCGTCCTACGTCTATTATTTTACCAGGCAGATGCCGGGCGATGACGCGGGGGCCTTCCATTCCTCCGAGCTCTGGTACATGTTCGGCACCTATCCGCGCTGCTGGCGGCCGCTTGTCCCGGCGGATGCGGCGTTAAGCGACCGGATGATGGACTACTGGACGAATTTTATGAAGACGGGTGATCCGAACGGGGATGGTCTGCCGGAGTGGAAACCGTGCACAAAGGACGAGGCATTTGTAATCGGGCTGGATGTGGCGGAGTAACCGGCAGGTGAAGAAGTGCCCGGTTTTGGTCTGGTTCGTGAAGCGCCCGGTGGGACAGGCCTGATTCGTGAAGTGACGGGGCAGGACAGGTCGGGTTCATAAAGCGCCCGGTGGGACAGGCCTGATTCGTGAAGTGACGGGGCAGGTCTGAACCGGGAAGACCGATCTGCGTCGGCACGGCATCCGCAGATCGGGAATCTGATAAAAAGCAGTGCAGAAAAGGAGACAGGGATCATATGAAGAATCAGGATCACGAAGCGCGGATCGCCGCGCTACTAAAAGAGATGACATTAGAGGAGAAGGTCGGTCAGCTGCGCCAGTGCGGACCGTCGATTGTCGGGGCATTTGAGGTGAGTTTTTCCGAGCTTCTCGACATGATGTTTGACGGGAAGATCAGCAAGGAGGAGTTTGACCGCCTGATGAGCTCGGCCGAGCAGGACTACCGCGAGGAGGATCTGCGCGCGGGGCGGATCGGCTCCTACAACGGCATCTCGGATGCGGCAACGGCGGACCGCCTGCAGAGAATCGCTGTGGAGGAGTCGAGGCTTGGGATTCCGGTGCTGTTCGGCTGCGACGTGATCCACGGTTTCCGGACCGTCACGCCGATCCCGCTCGCGGAGAGCTGCGCATGGGATCCCGGGCTTTGGGAGCGCACGGCGAGGGTTGCGGCGAAGGAGGCGACTGCGGCAGGGGTGCATCTGACGTTTGCGCCGATGGTGGATGTCGCAAAAGACGCCCGCTGGGGCAGGGTCAGCGAGGGTGCGGGCGAGGATGCGCTGCTCGCCGCGCGCTACGGCACAGCGAAGGTTAAGGGCTTTCAGACGGATGATCCGGCGAAAAATGACAGTATGGCTGCATGTGTAAAACATTTTGCAGGATATGGTGCAGCGGAGGCCGGAAGGGATTACAACCGTGTCGATCTGTCAATGCAGCGGCTGTATGAGGAATATCTGCCGTCGTATGAGGCATGCGTGAAGGAGGGGGCGCTGGCCGTCATGCCGGCGTTTAACGATATCAACGGGGAGCCATGCTCGGTCAGCAGGTGGCTTCTGACCGATCTGCTGCGTGATACCTGGGGATTTGACGGAATGACCATCAGCGACGCGAATGCGATCGCGGAGTGCGTGGTGCACGGGATCGCGGAGGATCGCGCGGATGCGGCCGGACAGGCGCTTGCCGCGGGGATGGACATGGACATGACCTCTGAGGTTTATTATGAGAATCTTGCGGAACTGGTAAAGACCGGCGTTGTAAAAGAAAGCGATCTCGACCGCGCGGTGGCGGATGTGCTGCGCGTAAAATTTGCGCTTGGGCTGTTCGACCATCCGTATCAGACGAGCGTAGAAAGAGAAGAACAGGCATTTTTAAAGCCGGAATACCGTGCGCTGGCGAGAGAGACCGCGGTAAAATCCATGGTGCTTTTGAAAAATGAGAATCTGCTGCCGCTTTCACGGGAGAGAAAAATCGGGATCGTGGGACCGCTTGCCGATGCGGGCGGCCAGATGCTCGGCGCCTGGGCGGTTAACGGGAAGGACGAGGACTGTGTCAGCCTTGTGGATGCGTGCAGGGCACAGGGGATTTCATTCGTGTATGAGAGCGGAATCCGGGCCGGCGGAGCGGAGGATGCGGCGCCGTGCGGCGCAGAACAGTCCAAAGGTTTGGAGGATGCGGCACCGTGCGGCGTGAATCATATCGGCGGAGCGGCTGCGGATCCGGCGGAAGATGCCGGGGAAAATGCGGTGTCGGCAGTCGGGACGGGGAAGGAGTCCGGGGCACCGTGTGCGGATCCGGTCGACCATGCGGCAATCCTGCGGCTGGCAAAGGAGTGCGATGTGATCATTGCGGCAGTCGGCGAGACGAAGGATATGAGCGGCGAGGCGGCGAGCCGTGCCTCAATCATGATTCCCGAGGAACAGATTGCCCTGCTCCGGGCTGTAAAGGAGACCGGGAAGCAGGTTGTGACCGTGCTGTTTAACGGCAGGCCGTTAGCGATCCCCGAGACCGCAGAGCTCTCCGATGCGATTTTAGAGGCATGGCATCCGGGCGTGGAGGCCGGAAACGCGATTCTGGATCTGCTGTTTGGAGACGAGAATCCGGCCGGGAAGCTGACGACGACGTTCCCGTATACGACCGGACAGTGTCCGATGTATTATGCGCACATCAACACCGGGAGGCCGGGCGGCAGGGGCAAGTTTACCTCAAAATATCTCGATACCCCGCTGACTCCGCTGTACCCGTTCGGTTACGGCTTAAGCTACACCTCCTATGAATACGAGGAGTTCCGCCTGGAGGAGCAGGAGGAGGGCGTCCGCGTCACGGTAAAGGTGAAGAATACCGGGGACCGGGCCGGCGAGGAGATCGTGCAGTGCTACCTCTGCGACGAGACCGCACAGCGCGTCCGGCCGGTAAAGCAGCTTAAGGATTTTAAAAAGATCGCGCTTGCCGCCGGTGAGACAAAAGAAGTCGAATTCGTGATCCCGTACCGTGATATGGGCTACTATGACAGGGAGATGAACTATATCGTGGAGGAAGGCTGGTTTACGGTCTTTGTCGGAAGAAACTCCGAAGACTGCCTGTCAGGGCGGTTTGAGCTGGACGGAACTACCGGTGATAATGAAAGAGGAGAAAAAAGACAATGATACAGAATCCCATTTTGCGTGGCTTTTATCCGGACCCGTCCATCTGCCGGGCCGGGGATGATTATTACATTGTGACATCAAGCTTCAGCTATTTTCCGGGCGTGCCGGTGTTCCACAGCAGAGATCTTGTAAACTGGGAGCAGATCGGCCATGTGCTGGACCGGCCAAAGCAGCTGCACGTGACATACGGGGCCATCAGCGCCGGGATTTTTGCACCGACGATCCGCTATCACGAGGGTGTGTTTTACATGATCACGACGAACATGACGACGCGTGAGAATTTTATCTGCACTGCCAGAGACCCGGCGGGCCCGTGGTCGGATCCGCATGTGTTAGAGGGCGCGAACGGGATTGATCCGTCCCTGTTTTTCGACGAGGACGGAAAGGTTTACTTTACCGGGACAGCAGGGGGATTCGGCGATACGAAGTATGATCATCAGGTGATCGAGGTGCGCGAGGTCGATCTGGAAAAAATGGAATTTACTGGCGAGGGCTGGGCGATCGGCGACGGTGCGCTAAAGGGGGCAGCATCCCCGGAGGCGCCGCATCTGTACCGGCGGAACGGCTGGTATTATCTGATGATTGCCGAGGGCGGTACGGAGCATTACCATGCGGTGACGATCAGCAGAAGCCGTTCCCTGCACGAGCCGTTTGAAAATTATGCCGGTAATCCGATCTTAACGCACCGCCATCTCGGCGCGCTCTGCCCGATCTGCAATGTCGGACACGCCGATATCGTGGAGCTGCCGGACGGGAGCTGGTATATGGTGGCGCTGGCGTCCCGTCTCGTCGAGGGCTACCACAAGCCGCTCGGCCGCGAGACCTTCCTGATGCCGATGACATGGGAGAATGACTGGCCGGTCGTAAGCCCCGGCACCGGAAAGGTGGAGTGGAGCTATCTGGCGCCGGCGTGCTTTGCCGGGGAACATGGAAACGGCGGGGAGACGGAGCGTTCCTGCAAAACGGAGGGCAAAATGGAAGCGTCGGAGGGCTGTCGCGCCGCCGTCGATGTACAGCGGGACGATTTCGACGGGGCGAAGCTGGATTTCTGCTGGAACTATCTCGGCACGCCCTATGAGAAATTTGCACGCCTTGCGGACAGCAGGCTTTTGATCCGCATGAAGGCGAAGCATATGATTCCGTCCGAATATGAGGGCGCAAAACTCGATTTCTTCAAACAGTTTGCCGCGGCTGCGGACACGCGGGAAAATGTGCCGTTTGTGGGCCGCCGGGTTCAGGAGCCGGAATATACCGCGGAGGTCGTGATGGAGGCGGATGTGCACGACCGGCAGGCAGCAGGGATCATTGTGATACAGAATAACGCAAATCAGCTGCGCCTGGAGCTTGTCTCAAACGATTATGACAACTGCCGCGTATCGGGCGAACATGCGGACAAAATCACGACAGACGGGAGCGCAGAGAAAGCGGCGGCAGTCGGCGCGTGCAGTCATGCGGCGGATATGGATACGGTGACCTTCCGCGTCATGCGCGTGCAGTATCGGCTCTCGGAGGATCAGATCCAGCACTTCGAGGAGACCTGCTGCGGCAGCGTCACCGTGCCGCGTGTACAAAGCTATCTGCTGCGTGCGGCCGGAAAAGGGATCCGATATGACTTTACCGTGACGGCGGAGGGAAAAGAATACACCGTCGCGGCGGATGCGGACGCTTCCCATCTCGGCTCCGAGACGGCCGGAGGTTTCGTCGGGGCGTATATCGGGATGTTCGCAACCGGAAACGGCACGGAGTATGACGAGGAGGCCGCGTTTGACTCGTTTCTGATGCGTTTCTGATCTGGCCCGCGACGTGTGCGGTTACTTTATGTGGACAAAGACCAAAAGCCCGATTACCGGGCAAAGCTGTTCACCGCGGATGCATGGGAGGAGATTTGGATGACTGCAAAAACCGTGAGTACCCTAAAAGATGATTGACGACCAGATCAGGCCGTGCTATTTTATTCTTTAGGAAATCTTTTTGAATGGTCTGCAGGAAGCAGTCTGCGGGTGAGGGACTGCCATCCCGTGCAGAATCAGGAACAGACAGCCGGGCAGAGAGGAGCCGGGCAGAGGGGGTATATACAGATATGTCAGAGAAGGTACTGCGTGTCCAGATGTTTGGAGGGTTTGCCATGTATTATGGCGACGAGGCGGTGACGCTGAACAAGGCGGGAAGTTCGAAGTCCGTCCGTCTGCTTCAGATGCTGCTGCTGTCCCTGCCGGGAGGAATCGCAAAAAATGAACTGATCGATAATCTGTATGGCTGGAACGAAAAAGGTGATGTTGCAAACCGCAATAAAAATCTGAACAATCTGATTTACCGTCTCAAAGGACAGCTGGTTTCCGGCGGGCTGCCGGATGATGAATATGTGGAGCTGAACGACGGAATGTGTTTTTTTAAAAGCAGGATTCCGCTTGTGCTGGATACACAGAAGTTCGAGGAGACCGTAGAACTCGCCAAAATCGCCTGGGGGGGGTAAAAAGGGATCAGCTTCTTAGTGCGGCCAATGAGATGTACCGCGGAGAGCTTCTTCCGTCAAACTTCTCAGATATGTGGTTTTATCAGAAAAGCAACCACTATAAAGAGCTGTATATCTGGACGGTTCGGGAACTTGAATCAGAGTATATAAAACGACATGACTACAAAGGCCGTATCATGCTGTATACCAGGGCAGCGGCGATTTACCCGTTTGACAACTGGCAGGTGCAGCTGATCCGGTGCAATCTTGAGGTATACCGCTACGAGGAAGCGTTGGAGATTTATAATAATACCATGGAGCTTTACGCCAAAGAGATGGGCAGCCCGCCTACAGCAGAGATGCAGGAATGCTTTGAGAATATCCAGCTGATGGATGACAATCACAGAAAAATTGCAGGCGGCGCCAGCAGCTGGAGAAGCATGGATAAGGTTTTCCTGGGAAGAAAAAATGACATCAAAAGCGCAATTTTTGGCGAGGAGGGAGTAAAGGGAGCGTATTACTGCACCTATCCGAGCTTTGTGGATTACTGCCGGATGGTCGCGCGGGCAAAGGAGCGCAGCCGGTTTAATGCAGTACTGATGTTTCTCACACTAAGCCAGCGTGAGCGGGGAGAGAATCAGAATCAGAAGCAGATCGATCTTCCAAAGCAGATGCAGCTGTTAAAGGAGGTGCTCGGTGAATCGCTTCGGATCGGAGATGCCTACACCAGATATGGAAACCGGCATTTTATCCTGATGCTGGTAAAGACGAATGTCGATGACTGCGGTGCGATTTTTCAGCGGCTTGAGACGGCGTATACAAAAAGATCTGGAAAAGGAGAGCTTTGGTATTATGCGGATATGACGCAGGAGCTGAAGATGGATTTGCAGTGAAAGCGAAGATAAAATTTAAAATAGCAGAAGGATCTGAGGGAAAAGACAGTAGTCGTACGGCTGCTGTCTTTTTTGAGTGCGCCTTGCGGCGCACGTTTCTAACGGGTGAAAGTCCCCCGATCCTCCCTGGTAGTGGGAAGGATACAGCCGAACACCAAGGGTGTCCATCGTGAGGTGGAATCTGAAGGAAGGTGGGCAAATCTCTGGTCTGACGAACAGAAATCACATCAGGCTATAGTTAAGGATATAGGCGGGGATTGGGGTGGGTTATTTATCGCCATAGTGGCCTCTGCAGTGGGCGATGTAGAGCCGCCCATTTTCCATATGGTAGACGAGGCGGTCTTTTTCGTTGATGCGGCGGCTGTATTCGCCCTGCAGGTCGCCGGAGAGGGGTTCGGGCTTTCCGATCCCTTTCATACAGCCATTCCGCTCGATATCATGGATGAGCTGGTTGATCCGCTTTAGTGTTTTTTATCTTGAGTCTGCCAGTAGAGGTAGTCTTCCCAGGCATCGTCCGACCATATTTTTTCACTCATCATTCACCTCAATCAGTTCATGGGCAGTGCCTTTCCCGGCCCTCAGCTCCTGGACGGATTTCTTCACATAGGCCATGTTCGCCTCGGAGAAAAAAGGGTCGGTAGTCTGGGTGATCTCAAACGGGATACGGTTTTCGCGTAAAACTGCTTTCACAAAAAGGTTGATTGCGGTAGAAGTATTCAGGCCAACATTGGAGCAGAAGGTGTCAAAGCTGGCCTTATCTTTTTCGTCTACCCTTGCGGTTAAAGTTGCCAGTGCCATAGATATCTCTCCTTTCGTATTCGGGTTATGATTATTATAGCACTATTGTATGCTGAAAGCAAGCGTATGTATTACATATGGGATGAGATTTACATAAATTACTGGTTTTATGGGCTTATATGGAAATGAAAAAGAAACGAGCAGCCCGCATGAGTACGGAAGTTGCGGATACCGGTCTTTTCCATTGGGTTGAATGAGAGGCTGGACGATACTGCCTATACGGTGATAGAGGATCAGGAAAGCCCCTGTGCGAGACGGGAACCTGCAAGCTGTTCCTTACGCTGGTGGGCGACCTGATCGTGGGCGGGGATTTCCAGCTTACCGTAAATGACGGGGTGGTGCATACCCAGGGGAGCGCGAGGCTTACCAGCGCGGCCACTCCGCTGTTCCAGTATGGCAGTTCCTTGTGGGATGGGGTGGGAGCTATGGGAGCGAGTACCTGCTTACGCCGCCGGCTAATCAATTAATGGTTAGCCTCCTACTCGATATGCCTGGAATCATTCTGATACAGAATGCGATTACAGCCGCCGAAATTTTACATTTTTGGGAAAAAGAACACAAATGAGGCGGAATGAGGCAGTTTGCAGGATACTTCTGCTGATACAATGATAACTGAATAAGAAAAAGTGTTTATGTATTTTTCGAGAGACTATGGAATGAGGTATTGTTCAGAAAAGGCAGGAGAGTGAGTAGCGTATGAACAGAAAGAAGATTGCAAAAAGCATTGCCATGGCCGGTGCGGCGCTTGGCGGTGCAAGTGTATTCCAGAATGGTGAGGTGGTGTACGCAGAAGAACTGGACCAGTCCGCACAGGATAACGCCGGTGAAGTTGTAATCGAGCTTGAGCAGGTATCGGAGACCGTGGGTGAGAGCACGAGTGAAGCGTCGTCCGAGAGCGCAGGCGTGACATCCGATCAGGAATCCGTATCAGAAGCGCCCGCAGCCAGTGAGAGTGAGACGGTCAGCGAGGCCGTTTCTGACAGTGAGAGCACGGCAGTCAGCGGGACAGCATCTGACAGTGAGAGCACGGCGGTGAGTGAGACGGCATCTGACAGTGAAAGTGTCGCACCATCGGAAAGTGACGCGAGCGAGAGCGCGGCAGCATCCGAGAGCGATCTGAATGCGGATGCGGCAGCGTCCGAGAGCGAGAGCTTAAGCGCAGCGACATCAGAGTCCGAGGAATCGGTTTCTTCGCTGGCGAGTGAGGCGCTGGATGAGGATGCTACATATGAAGCGGAAGAGTCGGTAACGTTTAAAGTGAATGCGTTGGGGACAGATGGAATTTCGACCTATGCTGAGACGAAGTCGTGGTGGGATGTGCCGATTGGTCAGCGACTTTACGGATATGGTATATTACTTACACAGGGATGGGATGCGTTTGTAGAATATTATAAACGAGTGACAGGATCTGATGGAACAGATGATCCTGCACTTGATAGTATTTCAAAGAGCCATAGTGAGAGTATAAGTGTTAGTGAAAGTACATCAGCAAGCAAATCAACAAGTTTAAGTGATAGTAAGAGCGCGAGCACGAGCTTAAGCGAGTCAGCGAGCACAAGCAAGCTTGAGAGCGAGAGTGCAAGTACGAGTAAACTGGAAAGTGAATCGGCGAGCACAAGCAAATTAGAGAGTGAATCAGCGAGCACGAGCAAACTGGAAAGCGAATCGGCGAGCACGAGTAAGCTTGAGAGCGAGAGTGCGAGCACGAGCAAATTAGAGAGTGAATCAGCGAGCACGAGCTTAAGCGAGTCAACGAGCACGAGCTTAAGTGAGTCGGCAAGCACGAGCACGAGTTTAAGTGAGTCAACGAGCACGAGTTTAAGTGAGTCAACGAGCACAAGTGTAAGCGAATCGGCGAGCACAAGCCTTAGTGAGTCGACGAGCACGAGCTTAAGTGAGTCAACGAGCACAAGTGTAAGCGAATCGGCAAGCACGAGTTTAAGCGAGTCAGCGAGCACGAGCTTAAGTGAGTCAACCAGCACAAGTGTAAGCGAATCGGCGAGCACAAGCCTTAGCGAATCGGCAAGCACGAGCACGAGCACGAGCGTAAGCGAATCGACGAGCACAAGCCTTAGCGAGTCGACGAGCACAAGTTTGAGTGAGTCAACCAGCACGAGCGTAAGCGAATCGACGAGCACGAGCTTGAGTGAATCGACGAGCACAAGCGTAAGCGAGTCAGCGAGCACAAGCCTTAGCGAATCAGCAAGCACGAGCGTAAGCGAATCGGCAAGCACGAGTTTAAGCGAGTCGGCGAGCACGAGCTTAAGTGAGTCAACGAGCACAAGTGTAAGCGAATCGGCGAGCACAAGCCTTAGTGAGTCGACGAGCACGAGTTTAAGTGAGTCAACCAGCACAAGCCTTAGTGAGTCGACGAGCACGAGCTTAAGCGAGTCAACAAGCACGAGTTTAAGTGAGTCGGCAAGCACGAGCGCAAGCCTTAGCGAATCGGCAAGCACGAGTTTAAGTGAGTCGGCAAGCACGAGCGCAAGCCTTAGTGAGTCGACGAGCACGAGTTTAAGCGAGTCAACAAGCACGAGCGTAA